>PBNZ01000020.1 GCA_002723275.1 Planctomycetaceae bacterium | reverse complement strand
CGTCGTCGTCGGCCTGCCCGGTAGCTCGGGAATTCCAGACGGGGGCTCCGGGCGCATTCGCCGAGGCAATCTCGTTGCCGTTCAAATAGGCGACGAAACCGTCGTCGTATCGCATGCGAAGCGTCATAAATTCGATTTCTGCCGGATCTTCAACCTCAAATTCCAGCCGAGTGTAGAGACTCGCGTTGCGATTTCGCATGGAGCTTCGAACATCAGTTTCAATTAGGCTGCGAAAGTCGATCTGGGTGTCGTAACCGATACCAGTCCGACCCTGAATCCAGTTTGCGTCATTGAAATCAGCCTCTTGCCAACGCCGGCCGAGTGAAGAGTTCGTGGGAATCCGCGTGCGGGCTGAGGCTCCTTCGGAAACAAGTTCCGATCCGCCGTCTAAGCTGCCAAGCTGGAGATTCTTGCGAACCGTTAGCTCTCCGTTGCTCTCGATCCCAAGTTTTTGTTGGGCAGCTCCCAGCGTCAATGAACGAATCGATTGTTCTTGATCGATGACAAGATCCGTGCCCTCGGATTGCAAATAGACGTCTGCAGTCGCCGAGGGCCGCCAGCCGCGATCCCAATTGCCATGCGTGGACCAGTTTTTCGAGTTGCCTCCCTGCCATACCCGGCGAGTGATCACTTCGCCGCTGCCGCGGCCCCATTCCCTTCGAGCGGCGGCAATGTCAGGAGCAAACAGGTAGCCTTCACCAAGCCCTTCCATCAAATTATTGTTGGACGCTCCGATCGATGCATTCATGATCGCAGTCACGCCTTCAATATGGTCGTTGATTCCGATGGAATGCCCCAACTCGTGGGTCATTGTCGTCAGGAAAAAATCTTCACTCCAGACGCGATTCGAGCTGTCCATATGCACGTCGTAGGCGAGTCCGCCGAAACCTGGACCGAATGCGTGGGCGAGCGTATTGCCGTCCAATCCGTGGTGCCCGAGTAGGATCTGTGGCTGGCCGAAGCTCGGGTATTGCGAGTCTCCAACAACGATTTGTCCAGCCGGCTGTTCAACGAAATCAACAGGAATATATTGCGCCCAAAGCCCCAAAGCCTCCTCGACCGCCAATACCATCTCGTACGGTTCAAATCGGTTTTGGAGCTCTAACCCGCCGTCCAGCAGGTTGCTATACCCAAACGACAGCGTTTCATTCTGGCTGTGAGAGGGCAACGTCCACGTCAAGCAAATTGCAGCAGCGAGCAGAGATTGGCAAATCCTTTGGCATTTCCTGATGGTCATTGAGAATCCGTCGTTGCTCATATGATGTCGTTCGGCTGTTCCGGTGAATCCGTTTGCAGCCGTGACAAAGAAATAAGTAAGATGCCCGGAGGCTGCGGAGTCAATCTCTCCACCTATTGAGTTTATTCACAACTTGCAAAAAGGGGTATTGATCGGATCGCTCGAATTTTTGTTTCCTGGATTTAACAGATAGATGAAGGGTTTCCGCATTTGAACAAGGATTTATAGGTTTCCAGAAATGAGTCGGATCTCGGGCTTTCATCAGCCACCTGTCTCGCCTTAAAATTGGGCACCCCAAAAAGGGCGACACACCGCCATTCGCCACGAATTTATCGCCACCGCCAGTTCGGAGAGCCTTCCCAATGCGAAGTATGCCTTCTTTTTGGCTTCCACAAATCTCATTTTGTTTCGTGTTAGTTATCGCATTTGTTTGCGTGGCACCGTGCACGGTCGCTCAAGATGCGAGTCAGGTGTCCGAACAGTATCCGCAGGTTGAGCCGTCCAGAGCGGTTGGAGAATCGGCCCCGGTGGCAAAAATTGCCGACAAAGAAACGGAAGGACCGAGCGACAATGCGAAGTGGATTTGGGGGGCGGGTGATCTTCAAGATGCGAAAGAACTCGTGTTTCGCAAGGAGTTTGAGAGCCAGGCGAAACGAGCTTCGCTTGTGATGACCTGTGACAATCGAATGCGCGTCTATCTGAATGGCCAAGAAGTCGCCGCCAGCACCGAGTGGACAGACCCCGTCCGAGTGGATGTCACGCGAGCGCTCAAGCGCGGCAAGAACGTGCTGGAAGTTGAAGCTCGCAATGACGGCAGTGCGGCGGGTTTGATCGGCGAGTTGAAGCTTGGCAAGAAAGCTGCCATCGCGACGGATGGCAGTTGGCAGGTTGCGAAGACACGTGATTCGAGTGATTGGTTAACGGCTCGGGTTGTTGGCGTTCTTGGAAGTAATCCGTGGGGCGATGTCTTTGCGGGCGGAGCCAAAGTCGCCTCGACCGATGCGAATACCTTTGTGCTACAGCCAGGATTTAAGATCGAGCTGTTGTATACGGTGCCTAAAAACGAACAGGGTTCTTGGGTGTGTTTAACCAAAGACAGCCGCGGTCGATTATTATCTAGCGATCAGGGCAATACGGGCATCTATCGGATTACTCCTTCACCCATTGGTACCGATCAACCGACCTGTGTCGAACGACTCGATCTCGATATAAGTTCCGCACAGGGCATGTTGGAGGCATTCGACAGTCTCTACTTTTCTGTAAACGGTGGTCCCGGCAGCGGTTTTTATCGAGCCCGAGATACCAACGGCGACGATCAATATGATGAGCTTGTCAAGTTAAGTGAGTTCCTGGGAGGTGGAGAGCATGGTCCACACGCGATTCGGCTGTCACCCGACGGTGAATCGCTGTACGTGATTTGCGGTAACCACACGAATCCTCCCAAGGATTTTGCGGCAAGCCGAGTCCCTTCGAATTGGGGCGAAGATCTGTTGCTGCCACGTCAATGGGATGCCCGAGGACACGCCCGAGGTCGTCTCGCGCCCGGTGGATGGATTGCCAAGACAGACCCCGATGGGAAATCGTGGGAAATCGTGAGTATTGGCTATCGCAATCCGTATGACATGGACTTTAATCCCGACGGTGAATTGTTTGCCTACGATGCTGACATGGAATGGGACATGGGGACTCCCTGGTATCGACCGACGCGCGCGGTGCACGCCACCAGCGGGAGCGAATTCGGTTGGAGAAGCGGCACCGGGAAATGGCCGAATTACTTTGTCGACAGTCTGCCTGCTGCTGTTGATCTCGGGCCTGGTTCTCCGGTCGGTGTCACCTTTGGAACGGGCGCTAAGTTTCCCGAAAAGTATCAGCGAGCCTTGTATTTGCTCGATTGGACCTTCGGGACCATGTATGCCGTTCATCTGAAGCCGGAAGGTTCCAGTTATGTTGGTGAAAAGGAAGAGTTTGTCTCCCGCGGTGCGTTACCTCTCACCGACGCAGTGATTGGTGACGACGGAGCCATGTATTTCACCGTAGGCGGACGAGGAACTCAGTCGGCTCTCTATCGTGTTACTTACGTGGGAGACGAAAGCACCAAGCTCGTCGATGGACATGATCAAGAGGGCGCCGAATTACGGGCCTTGCGTCGTGAGTTGGAGGAGTTTCATCACACCCAGAGCATTGCCGCTGACAATGTTGAAGCGATGGACCTCGTTTGGAACTCTTTGGGACACGACGATCGGCACATTCGTTATGCCGCCTCGGTTGCTCTGGCTCATCAAGACGTACGCCAATGGCTGAAGCGATTAAAGGATGAAAAGGGAGCGTCCAATCGAATTCAAGCGGTTGTTTCGCTGGCGAGAGCGGGAAGTCAGCAATTCAAGGATGACGCGGATGTGCGAAATGACCTGCGAGATGCAGCGCTGGAAGCCCTTCTCGATATCGCCTTCCAGAATTTGACCGAGTCCCAGCAGTTAGATTTGTTGCGGGCTTACTCGCTTGTCTTTATCCGGCTAGGTCGACCCGATCAGCAAACGAGTGCCAAGATTGTTGGCGAACTCAATCCCAGCTTCCCCGGGAAAGATCACAATGTGAATCAGGAATTAGCTCGAGTGTTGGTTTACTTGAACGCACCGGGCGTTGTGCAGAAATCGCTGGCTCTCATGGATGAGTCCTACGAGATGCAGTCCGAGGAAATGGAAAAGTTGCTGGCGCGAAATCGTGGTTATGGCAGCACGATTGCCAATATGTTGGCGAATCATCCAGAGCTACAGAAACTGCAGTACGCTTTCATGTTGAGGAATATGCGATACGGATGGACTCTCGAAGAACGCCAAAAGTATTTTGATTGGTTGGAAAAGGCCAAACAACGAAGCGGCGGTGCCAGCTATGTGGGCTTCATCGACAAAATTCGCAACGAAGCTCTGGCAAATCTATCGGAGGATGAGCGGGCAGCCCTGGAAGCGAGTAGTCCACCCCCGCCGCCGAAGGAAGAAGAGCTACCAAAGCCCCAAGGTCCCGGGAAAGCCTGGACCGTCGACGATGTCGTGGCTGCTGCTTCGGGCGGTTTCACGGGCCGTAATTTTGAAAATGGCAAGAAAATGTTCGCAGCTGCTAAGTGTATGACCTGCCACCGTTTCGATGGCCGGGGGGGCGCAACGGGACCTGATCTCACCAGCGTAAGTGGGCGTTTCAGTATCCGTGACCTGGCGGATGCTCTTGTCGAACCCAGTAAGGTTATTTCCGATCAATATCGGGCGAACATCATTGAAACGGCACAAGGCCTTGTCGTTACGGGGCGGATCGTCGCGGAAGATGAGGAGCAACTGACCGTCCAGATAAATGCTGAAGATGCCAGCCAGATTGCCGTTGTAAAACGGGAAGACGTCGAAGAAATGACACCGTCTCCGACATCGTTGATGCCCGACAAGTTGCTGGACAACTTAAATCGAGACGAAATGCTGGATCTCCTGACCTACCTACTGTCGCGGGGTAATCCGGACGATCTCATGTTTCAATAAATGACTTTTTCCAATTGAGGAACAAATGGAAGTTCTGATTAGTGAATCCTATGACGAAATGAGCAAGGCGGCCGCGCAGGTGGTCGCCAAGACGCTCAACGCAAAACCCAATGCAGTGTTGGGACTAGCAACAGGTAGCACTCCCTTGTCGTTGTACAAGGAATTGGTGCGACTTCATCGCAATGAGGGGCTGGATTTCTCTCAGGTTACGACCTTCAACCTTGACGAGTATGTGGGGCTGACTCGTAACAACCCGCAGAGCTACCACTACTTCATGCACCACAATCTGTTTCAGTACATCAATATTCCGGCGCAGAATATCTATATTCCGTCGGGAACCACGGATAATTACGAGGCGTTCTGCCAGTGGTATGAACAGCGGATTGTCGATTCTGGTGGAATTGATTTACAGATTCTTGGGATTGGCACCGATGGGCATATCGCCTTCAACGAACCGTCCAGTTCGTTGGGCTCTCGCACTCGGATTAAGACGCTGGCTCAGTCAACGATTGAGGATAACGCCCGTTTCTTCGATAAACCCGAGGATGTGCCAATCTATGCGATCACCATGGGGGTCGGCACGATCCTGGAAGCCGATCGTATTTTGATGCTCGCCAGTGGTGACAATAAAGCCAAGGCTGTGGCCGCGGCAATCGAAGGCCCGGTCACAAGTATGATCACGGCAAGTGCTTTACAGCTGCATCAAGACGTGATCTGTCTGGTGGACTCAGGAGCGGCAGCCGAGTTGACGATGACCGACTATTATCGGTGGATCCAGGACAAACAGCCTGGCGCGCCTCAGACCGTGCCACGGCCCCACTTCCGGAAAAAATCGATCGTTGATCGGTATCTCGAAAGCTAACGATCGGTATCGTTCCAATAGACGACCAGATTCTCGGTGGCTCGACCGGCCGCAATGATGTCGGGTTTGCCGTCGCCATCGAGATCCGCTGCACGTAGATCCTCACACGCCATTTGGTTGTCGTCTAGGACGTGTTTTTCCCAACGGTCTCCAGCTTCATTGGGGACGTAGAACCGCACCCCGACTTTGCCGTCTGAGTCGGGATTTCGCCATCCCGCTACAATCTGGTCGCGACCTAGGCCGAGAAAATCATCGGCGATCAGGGCATGTCCTTGATTGAGTCCCGTGTCGACAAGGATCCGACGGAAAGAGCCGTCGTCTTGTTGCTGATAGAGCACAACATCACTGCCATGCATCGGTTCAATTGCGGTGGCTTCGTGGCGATTGGGGTCGACGTCGATAAAACGTACCTCGCCTGCACCGCGGCTGACAGGTTGTGAGACGGACAGTGGAGTGCCGGTGCGGGTCAGATAACGAAGACCCTCGCGGCCTGCAAGCAGTAAACTTTCACTCGCCTCGCCCGTATTTACAATTTCAAAGTTGTGTGTCATGTGCATCGACTCGTCGACGGTGATGGGTTCGCGTGATGATCCATCAGCAGGGTTGATGAGATAGGCCTGGACCCGCACGGGATCTCCCTCGCCATTGCGATTTCCGCGGCCATGCAGCGGCAATACAACCAAGGCATATCGATCGCTTGCTGTTTTGACCCAATGCATGCGATGGACCGTCGGATCGTGCGGAACGATAGTAACGGGCGTCCAGGCTGCGGTGGGATCGGTCGGTCGCTTTAAATAAAACAGAGCGCCACTCTTCTCAGGGTCGGTTGTTTCCCCAGGATTCCAATTCGCGCCAACGGCGACCTCGACTAGGCCGTCTCCATCCAAATCACGTGCTGCGATGCAGACATTGTCGCGGGGAGTAAGGTTGCGGGCCATGACGTGTCGTGGCCACGGTTGGTTGCGGCTGCCAGGGTTCTGATACCAGGCAATTTCCGTCTTGTCGGCGATCAAAATATCGGGTCGTTCGTCGTCATCGACATGTCCAATGGCAATCCCATATCCGACCTTGATTTCTTCGTCGATAGGCTGACGCTCAAAGTCTGGTGCGGCAGCCCGAGTGATGGAGAGGCAGCCGAGTAGCAACGCAAGCGGCACCCCTTTTGGGGCCGTCACGCGACACAATACGGGGAGAAACCGTGAACACGTGCGTCGTAAATGACTTGTGTGGATGCAGGAATGTCTCATGCTACCCTCGGGCTTAGGCTTGCGGTCTTGGGGAACTTAATCGTTTCCGATGCAGGCGGTGAATTATATCAGGCAGGAAACTCGGCTAAAATAAACTTCCAAGGAACTTTTGTCGCGATCTGGAGATAATTGAATGGTCTGTCGATTCCTGAGAACACGTACCCTGATGACGGTGACCTTGGCACTGGTCTTTTTTCGACTTGCGCCGGCAGAAGAAAAACCTAATGTTATTTTGATCATTACGGATGATCAGGGGTACGGTGATGTTTCGGCCCACGGAAATCCGTTGCTGAAAACACCAAATCTGGACCAGTTGCATGCGGCATCCGTGCGTCTCACCAATTACCACGTCGATCCAACTTGTTCACCGACACGGTCGGCTCTTTTGAGTGGACGTTATTCGACCAAGACCGGCGTGTGGCATACGATCTGTGGCCGGTCATTGATGGCGCCCGAAGAGCTCACCATTGCAGAGATTCTGTCAGCAGCGGGTTATCAGACAGGCATGTTTGGCAAATGGCATCTTGGCGATGCCTATCCCACCCGACCCCAGGATCAGGGCTTTCAAAGTGTCGTCTACCATGGTGGCGGGGGCGTCGGACAGACACCGGATTATTTTGGTAACGACTATTTCGACGATACCTATTGGCGACAGGGGCAGGTTGAGAAGTTTGATGGGTATTGCACTGACGTCTGGTTTCGCGAAGCCCAGAAATTTATTCATCAACATCGTCAGGATCCATTCTTTGTTTACCTGTCAACGAATGCGCCCCATGGTCCATTTCTAGTGGATGAAAAATACAGTGCTCCCTACGTCGAGGCAGGTGACGGTCCTAGTCGATTCTTGGGGATGATTGCCAATATCGATGAAAACGTTGGCAATCTCGTTGCCTACTTGAAGGAGCAACAGCTTTGGGACAATACCATCTTTATCTTCACCACCGACAATGGCACGGCCGCTGGTGATAAAGTCTTCTCGGCCGGGATGCGTGGTAAAAAGGGATCTGAGTACGATGGCGGACATCGCGTCCCGTTCTTTATTCATTGGCCCAAGGGCGGAATTGAGGGCGGTAAAGACGTTGATCAGTTGACCGCTCATATTGATCTGCGCCCTACGTTGACGGAGCTGTGTGATGTTCTGGCAATCGATGGACCGGTCGCTGACGGAACCAGTCTCGTGTCCATTTTAAAGGGAGATCAAGATCGTCTTCGAGATCGCACTTTGTTCGTGCACTCGCAGCGTATCCTCCATCCGGAGAAATGGCGGAAATCGGCAGTCATGACCGACCAATGGCGTCTGGTGAATGGTGAGCAGCTCTTCGATATGCGCCAAGATCCGCAGCAGTCTCAGAATGTTGCGATTGAGCATCCCGAAGTTGTCGGCAAATTGCGACAGGCCTATGAAGGGTGGTGGAAATCATTAGAGCCGTCGATGGAACGTACCGTTCATATTCAAATTGGATCAGATGCCGAGCCGAGAACGCGTTTGACCGCACATGACTGGCTCGTTCAGGGAAGCACGCCGTGGCACCAAAATATGGTCAAATCCGGTGCCATGAAAAATGGACCCTGGGCGATTGAGGTGCTTGAGTCCGGTGAATATGAAATCGTGATCAGTCGCTGGCCGGAGCATCTCGAGCGGCCGATTGAGGCGAAGCATGCGCGGTTAACGATTCAGGGTCAGGAGCTCGAGGAAATGCTCGACCCGATGCAATCCAGCACACGATTCCGTGTGAAGCTTCAACCTGGAAAAACTCAACTACAAACTTACTTGACCGGTCCCGATGATCGCGTCCGAGGAGCCTATTACGCTTATGTTCGCCAACTCTAGAGTTTCCTGTTTGATTGGTCTGTTGAGTGTGGCGTTGTGCTGGGTGTGCAGCAGTCACTCGTTGCTCGCCTCAGAACGTCCCAATATCCTGTTCGCGATCGCTGACGATTGGGGATGGCATGCGGGAGCTTACGGAGACCCCGTGGTATCCACAAAAACCTTTGACCAATTGGCGAAGGATGGCGTATTGTTCACGCGCGCCTTTGTCTCCTCACCCTCGTGTACGCCGTCTCGGGCGGCGATCACTACGGGCCAGTACCATTGGCGTCTTGAAGAAAGTGCGAATCTTTACGGTCCTTTACGGAGTCGTTTCCCACTCTACACCGACCTCTTAGCGGAAGCGGGTTATCACGTTGGCTTCACACGTAAAGGTTGGGGCCCGGGGGATGTGAGAGCGGGCGGCAGGACGCAGAACCCTGCGGGAAAACGTTTTCGAGACTTCAAGCGGTTTCTCGATGAAAGACCGGTGGACGCTCCTTTCTGTTTCTGGTTTGGAAGCTCGGATCCCCATCGTGGCTATGAGCTTGGCTCCGGAGCTGCCAGCGGCATTCCCTTAGACAAAATTCGAGTGCCGGCTTGTTTTCCCGATAGTCCAGAGGTTCGCGGCGATGTTGCTGATTACTTCTTTGAAGTTCAGCGATTCGATCGAGAAGTGGGACAGCTGCTGGAAATGTTGAAGCAACACGGGCTCGACAAAAATACGATTGTTGTCATGACCGGTGACCATGGTATGCCGTTTCCTCGCTGCAAGGGGAATCTTTATGACATGGGTGCACAGGTTCCCTTGGTGATGAGTTTTCCACAGCGTTTTGAGGGCGGCAGGACGGTTGACGATTTCGTTAGCCTTACTGATCTAGCTCCGACTTTTCTTGAGATTGCCGGTATTGATGTTCCGCAAGTGATGACGGGACGGAGCCTATTGGGGCGGCTTGCAGGAGAATCTACCTATGTTCCCCGTCCCCATGTCTTGATTGGTAAAGAGCGACACGTTCCCTCCCAGGAAGCGCCCGATTCAGGTGGAACGCCGATGCGCGCGATCCGGACTGACGATTTCTTGTACATCAAGAATCTGCGACCTGACCGATGGCCTGCTGGAACGCCAAACTACCAAAAGGCCTTCTTGCGCGGATGTTGGTACGGTGACGTTGATAATGGACCGACCAAAAACTATATGATCGACCACCGTGATAAGGATGAACATCATCGCGCTCTCTTCGAAGCGGCATTTGGCATGCGACCGGCGCGAGAACTCTATGACTTGCGTTTGGATCCACACCAATTGAAGAATGTTGCTGGGCAAAATCAATACGCTGAGGTAGAGGCTCAGCTCGAGAAACAGTTGATGGCGGAACTCGTCGAGGCGAAGGATCCTCGCGCCGTTGGAGGCGGGGAGAAGTTTGATGAGTATCCCTATTCCGGAGGTGCTCCGCGTTATCCGAAAGACAGAGTTCCGAAAAAATGATGGAGCTGTCGGGGGCTTTCGAAGGGGGAAACGCAGCCACCGGTCGGTCTGCGAAGCGAAGACGGGGCTATTGGGCGGCTTCAATGTCCGCCTTGACCTTCAAGCCCAGACGCAACGCAGGATGGTCTTTTTGGAGAGAAATTCGCACGTTGTACTCCTCGCTAACGGAATCGCCGATGTCACCGGCTGAGCTGCGATAAATTCGAGCGACCTGGCCTCGGATCGGTTCTTCTGGAGACTCGCCTAATCGAATCTTGACGTTTTGTCCGACATCAACTCGGGCAACGTCGGTTTCAGAAATGCGGAGTTCAAGCTCCATCGAGTCGGTTCTAATAAAAGTAATAACCGGACTGTCCTTCCGAAGGAAACTCCCGATCTGAGGGATCTCGCCATTGTTGTTGGGGCCTTGGACGACTCCGTCGTAGGGGGCAAAGATTTGGCATTGGGCGACCGATTCCTCGAGTTGCTGGAGACGTTTGGTGATCGATGCGAGAGCGCGCGTGCGCGTTTCCACAATCTTTTCAACGCTCAGTTTGGTGGCGACATGCTCTCGGATGATTCTCAGCCGATTCAACTTACCCTTAAGGATCGATAGTTCCAGGGTTGCCTCAAGATGTTGGGTGTCATGTCCCTTCAGTCTTGTAAGCTGACGTGAAGCACGGGTGACATCGTCTTGGGCAATGGCGACTGCTAGTTTTGCCGCGACGGCAGCCTCAGTCGACTTTTCCTCGGATTCCTCGTGATAGGGTTCGTAACGAAGTTCGGCAAGTTTGAGGGCAAGTTTTGCTCGTTCGAGCTTCGCCTTCGCATCGTTGATCGATTGTTGATGTTTTCCTTCAGGTCCCAGAGATGTTTGCTTGTCTAACTCGGCTAATTCAATTTCGCGGTCGGCAATTTGAACATCCAAAGCCTGTTCTTGGATCAAGGAGTTCAGTTCTTGCTTGGCTCTCGCCAGTGACGCTGCCGCGGTCGTTGCCGCTTGTTCTTGTTTTTCTAAAGAACTGTTCAGCGATGAATCGTCGAGGACGAGCAGCAAATCGCCTTGCTTGACGCGACTTCCTGCTACAGCAATTCTCATGACCGTCGCGCTTACCGGGCTGGCAATGGCCTCGACCTTTGAACTCACCACGATTCCATCATGTGTCAGGGTCACCTCCGCTTGGATGTCGAGCGAGGATAGAACACAGGCGAGACAGAAAGTGAGCGATAGAGTCAGGGAGCGGGGCACGTTTAATTCCTTTCTGGTTCCAGTCGATCTGCCTGGCGTCGCTGGAAGCGAATCTTCATTGTGATCAAGCCGGAACGCGTGTGCAACGCAATCCGGTTGTTTCGTATAATTGGCGAACCCTATTGCATGCCGAGGCGCGAGAATTTCATGAAGCATGTTGCGACGAAAACTACCTATTTGGAAATGCTGGCGGCCCCTGAGGATGCGGTCGAGCCGCCACGGGAAGATCTTTCCGTGTCACGAAAGGTACGGCCGACCGTGGAAGAGTACTTGTATCTGTACAATTCCGTAGGTCGAGATTATCAGTGGATTGACCGGAATTTAATGGCTCCCGATGAATTGGAAGTCATCCTGAGAAATGAACTGATTGAGGTCCATGAATTATCGGTGGGAGATCGAGCAGCCGGCTTTGCAGAGCTCGATCGGCGTCGTGACCAACAGGTTGAGTTGGCCTATTTTGGACTGTTCCCGGAATTCATTGGGCAGGGGATCGGGAAATACTTTCTTCAGTGGGTGGTGGAGAGAGCCTGGTCCTATCAGCCGCGACGAGTCTGGGTGCACACTTGTGACCTGGATCATCCGGCCGCGCTGTCCAACTACCAGCGCGCCGGTTTTCAGATCTACGATGAGCAGATTATTCAGCAAGTGGTCAAAGAAACGTAGACGAGTGAATTCACCGTTGCGATGATCCGTGGCGGCAACGAATGTTGCCTTTGTATTTCGCGTCGCTTTTCGGATGCGTTAACCTGTTAGCTAGACGGTAACATGATCCTCGGCATCCTGGCGAGCAACATCCCGGAGCCGATGTGGAAAATTTGGAAATGCGGAAAGAACTCGGGTCCAGGTTGGCATCGATTCCGAGCCGGATGGATCTTCGTGGAAATCGGCACCAGACGCCATGATCTGTTCGGCAAACCCTTCGACGGCAATTTCTTCTGCGTGCCGGTCGTAAACGAGCGAATTCATCAACGAGTCTGCGTGGTACTGCCGGATTGCATCTTGCGCCGCCCGCAAATAGGCGGAACGGATCGAAACGAAGTGGCCCGAGTGAAATACCATGCCGCGACTTGAGAGCGTTCGGAAGATACTCGTCAGGATATCTGACGTCATCTTCATTAAACCCTTCGTCGGGTCGTTTAGGGACAATGCTTGATGCTTGTGTTCGTAGAGTCTCCCTAAATCGACCTGGCAGCATCGCTTGGGTGAACTATTCCGAAAGACTTCAGCGAGCGTGCCGACCTCAAGTCCCCAATCGCTGGGAATACGATTCGAACGGGCTAACGCAGAAGTTACTGCAAATTCTCCCGCAAGCGGATATCGGAAGCTGTTGAGGAATACGAGGAATTCGTCAGTACCTAGCACAGCAATCAACGCGCGGAGAATCGGTGCGATTAAAAGGCGAACGACGCGTCCGTGCATCCGATCCGTACAGCGAGCATAATACGCCTTGCAAAAATCGAAGTCCAAGCCGGGGTGAGCCATCGGCAAGCATAGTCGCATCAAGATTTCACTCTCGTAGTCGACGATGTCGCAGTCGTGGAGAGCAAAAGCCTTCAATCGTGGGTCGGCAAGCAGGTAGCCAAAGGCGAACCAGACGGCTCGTCCCTTGCCTGGAGTGGATAGATTAAATTCAGAGTCATTGAGTTCATTGATGAGTTTCGATCCCCTTGGCCCATCGGTCCAAAGGATATGGGCGCGATCTCCAAGCGGAGCTACCAATTGGCACATCTCCTGGTAGTCGGAGGGCTGTTCAGCGCGGTTCAGAACGATCACGATCGTGTCGATGAACTTCGTTTGCGAAAGTTGCTGAACAATGTTGCGAAAGGGTGCCGCTCGCATGTCTGCGGCCGTGATCGGTAAAACCAGTCCGATCGGATAGGATTCCGTTGCGGTGGTTAAATCCCGTTCGAGAACGTCGGTGCAAACTGTGCCAAGATCATGGATCGTCGTAATTGGGCCCGTTTGGTCAAAGTCTGGCACGCCTTCGGCTCCTCTGTACGCCTTCTACCTGGATTACGATTCGAGCTGATTGGAATTGTGGTCGATGAACAACCTGTTGACCACCGCCCTAAGCGGTGGTGGTAAGACGGTTTTCCGCCGTTGAGTGGTTGATAAGCGATACTCTATTTCAGCCAAATGGTCGTTCCTGGAGGAATGGTTCGGGTTGCATCGAGTATTTCTGTTTCGGAAATCAAATCAACCTTGAACCGGTTTTCCGTGACCGTCGTAAGGTCCAACGTTACGGATTCCTGGCCGAAGTTGGTGATACACAAAATCAAATCGTTATCAAAGCCACGCATCAACGCCAGTAAGGTTGGGTGGGGTGTCTCAATAACCTGTTGGCTTGTATCGGGATGAAAAGCGGCTTGCTGCGTGCGAATTTCTAAGAGTCGTTGATAACCTTCGTAGATTCGTTTCTGCAATGGGTTTTCGTTTAATGCCTGCGCAAGTTCAATCAGGTCATATTTGTGTCGGTTGATTCTTCGTGCGTGATTCGAAAGTTCCATCCCGACGAGATCATTTTGCGTTCCGACCAGGCTGTGGAAATAGATTCCAGGGATGCCCTGAAGCGCCAGCATGACGGCTTGGGATGCAAGAAAACGATCGGCATGGGCCTCTGTTGGCATCTCCTTGTCAGCGATCGCATCCACGTAGGTGATATTCAATTCGTAAGGCGAGTCTGTTCCATCAGGATTCGCCTTGGTGCTGACTCTACCACCACGGTTCCGCACATGTTCAACCAGGCTTTGCAGTCGCTCTGGAGCAACAAGGCCGTCCAGCGGTCGCACTCCGATGCCATCATGAGACGCCGTGAAATTAAAATAAGTGGTTCCGCTCGCAGGGGGGGCGAGATCTCGTAGCCAATCGCGTAACGGAGTTGGATCGGAGTGCACGAATGCGTCAAGCAAGAGCGGCGGCAAGCTGAATTGATAGACCATCTGAGCTTCATCGCCTTCGCCAAAATAACTGACGTTTTCCGCGTGAGGCACATTGGTTTCTGTCAGGATCAGCACTTGAGGCATCGTGGCCTGTAGCACATCCCGCATGAGTTTGACCACTTCGTGCGTTTCTGGGAGATGGATGCAGTTGGTTCCAATCTTCTTCCAGAGATAAGCGATGGCATCCAGGCGAATGATGCGAGCTCCACGACTGGCATAGAGTAAGAGTACGTCGAGCATTTCGACGAGCACGTCTGGTTCGGAAAAGTTGAGATCCACCTGGTCGGCACTGAAGGTGGTCCAAACATGCCGCGGGCCACGTTTCGTCTTCACCGCCGTGAGGAGCGGTAGGCTGCGCGGACGCGTTACGTTGGATAAATCCGTCTCGGGATCACATTCGATGAAGAAACGAGTAAACGGAGCCTGACCCGCAAGATAGGACTGAAACCAATCGCTTTCACTTGAGACATGGTTCAAAACCAAGTCAAACATCAAACTGCAATCGGCCCGCAACGCTTCAATATCGTCCCAGTCGCCTGCCTTAGGATCGACTTTTCGGTAGTCAATGACGGAAAAACCGTCGTCCGATGAGTAGGGGAAGAAGGGCAGAAGATGCACCGTGTTGATCAGTTGATGCAGGTTTCTCTGCGTCAGAAAACGGTGCAACGTCGCTAACGGGGTGGCGTCGCGGGAGCGAATCTGGTCACCATACGTGATCAATACAGCATCGCGCTGATCCCAGGACGTTGCCAAGGCGTCTGCTATCGCGTACTTTTCGATCAGGGACTCAATCTGTGGAAGGACCTCAACCGCCTTAGGTCCGTAGAGATTTTGGAGTCGCTTTCGTAGGGTCTCGTTAGTTTTGTTGGGTAGTTCGCACATCAAGCCATTGACGTTGCGGCGGTTAGAGATCGTCCATTCCGGTAAAGTTTGTGATCAATGCTCTCAGCTTTCGTCGTAAAACGGAATAACTGAAGAATCGTTTTCCTAGATCGTAATTATGGTTCACCATGTCTTCGCGGTAAACGGGGTCTTCTAAAACTCTTGCGACATCCGAGACGACGTCGCGGGTTAAGTATCCATTCATTGTCGTCACCCGAAATCCCATCGGTTCGATGTCGGTCACGAAAATCGAATAACGGTTGACGAGTACTGGTTTGCGAAAATAAAACGCCTCGATCAACGCGTTTCCAAATCCCTCGTAGAGACTAGGGTAGGTGATGAAATCGGCCTGGGCATAGGCGTCAGCGAGATCGTAGATCTTTTCTCCGTCGGGTGTTGTGCCGCGGATGTCTCCGACTCGTTCTGAGACAAACCGCAAATCCACATTGTTGTTTTCCGCCATTTCGGTGAGCGCGTGTAAATAGTCATCGCCTTCATCACCGGATTGATGGGTTACGATTAACTTGACCTTGGGATTCCTTAACGCCGAAATTAGGGCGATGGAATGCTCGATTCCCTTGCGGGGCACCACCCGCGTGGGTTGTAAGAACATGATGTCATCCGGTTCAAGACCGATGTCTTCCCGGAAGTTTGTCGTGTAATCGTCTGAATCGTTGGGAGGATTTTCAAAGTCGAGTACGTTTGGCACTAAGATCGAGGATGCTCCTCGGCGATGAGACAGTGCCCGTTGCGCTTCTGAGTTGATCGTGACATGTTGTACGGAGGGCATGCATGGTGGGAACGACATCTGCAACAGATCGCCGATCGCATTCACCGAGAAACGGTCTCGCTCCCAGTAGAAATCATGGTGATGCGCGATCGTTGGAAACCCCGTCTCCGCAATAAACGAGGTGATGGCCACGCCCAAGGGAATATTCATGGGAATGCATAACGCATTTTGAACAATCAAGATTTCAATGTCGAAACGTCGAGTGAAATCATAGAGTGTTCGTTTGAGGTGGTCGGCGAGAGCATGGATTCGGCGCGTTACCTCTGGGTCACGTGTCGTTTTTCCAAAGACACGATCATTGATCCATTGGATGTCGGCATCTCCGAAGTAAGCATGGGGCACGAGCATGCTGATATCCGGATTCGTATCCAGTTTGCCACCATACCAGTAGCTGACATGGCGATGATCCCACAGGATCTGAGCCCACTTGGAAGCCTCGAGCGATACGCCATCGGTGCCGGCAAAGCGAGTGCCCACGAAGCCGATGTTGCGACCAATTTGGTTGTCTTTCATGGTGGAGGAGTTTTAAAGGATACAGTTCGCGAGTTGACTTAAGTCGGTCAATACGAGGTCGGGGCTACAGCCTTGGACACGGGAATCGCCTTGACGATGCCGTAAACTTCTCGCGTCGCCCGCAAAGAGAGCAGTTTTCATGCCACACTTTGCTGCGGTGCTGATATCATTCAGCATGTCGTTACCGAGATAGAGTGTTTCCTGGGCAGAAATTCCCTCTTTTTTAAGTTCATCGATCGCCGCGTTGAACATGCTTAAGGAGGGTTTGGCGTCTCTGAATTTGTAGGAGAAAAACTGGATGTTGCCTTTAAACCCCATGTCGTCGAGGGTTCGCAACATAAGGGCGGGGAAGAGCAGCGGCGTGAAAAACTGAGCGTTGCTGATGACGCCCAGAATGGCCTCGCCCCGTAACGCGTCCAAGCAATTTTCCAGATTGGGCATGGGCCAGACGGGGTTCACGCGACACTCATATTCAAGGGCGACCTGGCGGTAGTCAAGGTCCAACTGGTCCACATTCAGCTGGCCTGCAGCCGCGCATTCCGCCAGGGCATCCTTCCAGACGGCAAGGATATCGACCTCTGGGAATTCAATGTCCGCCTCCCGAGCCAGATCGTGATGTTGGCGAATCGTTGCTTCCAACCTGAAATCAGCTGGCAAATTAGTCGTGTCGACACCGTGTGCCTGGAGGGTCGTCTGAATCGCTTCAAAATGATGGTTTTCTGTTGCAGCTGTGCCGACCTCCCCACTGCCGCTCATCAACATCGTGCCATAAATATCAAAAATCACTGCCTTGATATTAGGCAAACGCCCCAGTTTCGGTTTTTCGTCGGTTGGCTGTAGGTCCAAGGGTGAGGCGTGCTCACGGATTACCTGAAGATAGGATTCGGTCATGACGGAAGTCGGATTAGTTGCAGGCGGGAAGGATCTATAAAACCGTCCAGGATTCGTCCGGCATGGGACAGCGGTTCGGTCATTTGGATGGGAGCCTCCAGGATCTGTTGGTAGATTTTGAGCAACCGCTGTCCCGATTTTTCCAAGGAATAGGCCGTGGCCTGTGCGGCATTTCTAATGATCGTTTCTCGGCATGTCTCTCGGTCAAAATCGGCGGCACGGGACAGCACCGAATTCTTTTCACGGAGTTCTTGCCCTGCGTCCGGTCGCTCACGGATGCGCTTGATGATCTCAATTTGGTGGGAGATATCAAGGCAGGCAAAATCGATGCATTGATTTTCCAGCATGCAATCAAAAGCATTTGTGGCCTCCGCGACCGTCAACTCAGGCAGTCCAAAGGCTTGTAGAGCTGAATTGGCGGCGTTGCGATAGACGCTTCGAAGGTCCTCGAGATTTGGGATCCACTCTATAGGAATGTCGATCCGTGGTGCGAGTCCATTGAATTGAATGCCGGATTTCCGAAAATCGGATGTGATCTCCGGCAGGTCACGGCCAATCAGCGGGCAACCTGCCAACCAGCTTTCCAGAAAGACCATACCAAATCCCTCTGCAACGCTTGTTGTGATGATCGCGTCGGCTGCGGCAAGGTTTTCCAGGAATGAGAGGCCACCTGCTTCTCCGAGGCCAGTGATCACGGGAAGGTTAAGATCTTCAATGACCTGCTGCCAACGGCGAAACATGGGGATCTCGGTGGTGTTCAGCGGGTTCAAGGTGATGCCGTAGGTTGAATCCGCGGCGATCGCCGACCATAACAATAGCTCACCCATGTTTTTGCGCCCGATGGCGCGAACCGGATATAAAACCATCCGGCGGTCGCTGGCAACACCGAAGCGATCGGCTAATTTTTTGCGGGCTGCTGTTCTGGAGGGCAAGGACGGAAAATGAGGGACCGGATTTGGCAAAAAATGTAAGCGAGCGGGGGCGACCCCTGCATCGGAAAGCAATCGGTGATCTCTCCCATTCAGTGTCGCATAGTGCAGATGTGGCGCCTGGGGATACAGCCAGCTTGTATCACCAGTGGACTCATGCGGCCATGCTGTCCGGATCAATTTGAAATTCTCAGGTCGAAAGTCTTCGGCAAAATCATGAATCTGCAAGAGTTGGCGATAACTCTGATTGCCAAGATCTGTGATGAGCTTTGGTAGCTGGCTGTTCTTACCGAGCGAATGGTTGTGAATGTGCAGGAGGCAGTTGTCTGGACGAAGTTGGGCGGCCTGGAAGGCGGTCGTTATTTCGGAGGTCAAATCCGCGCCGCTGGCCTCGTTTTCGTAGTCGAGCGCTGGAACCGTGACAAAGTTGAGTTCGATGCCGCTCAACTCCGTCTCGACCTGCTTCGGCCATCCTGCTCGCCTACCACCATAAAAGAGGGTGACGTGTCGAATGGGGTTATGTTCGACAGCCGACAGCGATCGTAACTGATTAGCCACGACCTGCGTGACGCCGCCTCGATTGAAATGGTAGTGTAAGATCGCGAGCTTCATGAGAGTCCCATTCTGAAAGGCATGGGTAGCCTATGAAACTAATGGTTCTTGGGTTGGTGAGATAGCCCACTCAGGGAAGCGGATCGGTCTTGCCGGACACTTAACGACTCGATCTAGGCCCATCAAGCCAGCTCTAGGAAAAGCTCTCATAAGCCCCTGGCCCTCCTCTCAAGTTTCCTCTGTCAGGCAACCCAAATGCGTCAGTTGATGGGATTGAACGGTCCATACCGAGGCTGAATGCCCAGAATCGGCTGTGGGAACGGGAATCGTTGACCAATCCCGTGGTCTTGGATAACAATGGTATATCAAGAAAGTGCTGGCCGATCGCGGAACGACGGCCAGTCCAAAACTGTCACGACTGCCAGTCCTTTTGTCTCTCTGATAAAGGAGCGGATCTTGGCTCAGGCCGCCAACCTTGAATCCAAATCCAGGTCGGGTCCTCACGAATCGGCAAAGAAGAATCGGTCGATCTGGATCTTGAATCCAGCAGCGGATCTCACCCTGATTATTGGTGCGCCGTTGCTGATTTTCATTGGCATCATGGCGGCCAAGGGGATTTGGAGTTCGGCGACCATCACCTCGTTCATCATGATCTGGGCGATTGGGCATCATCTGCCCGGAATGATGCGAGCGTATGGAGATCCCGATCTTTTTCGCCGCTTCTGGGTTCGCTTGATCCTCGCTCCGTTGTTCCTGTTGGCGGTATGTATCTTCTCATTTTGGACAACCGTTAACAGTGGCCTCATCGCGATCGCAGCCATCTGGGGATGGTGGCATTATTTGATGCAAGCCTACGGTTTTGTCCGAATCTATGATTCCAAGGCGGGATCGTTCGCGGCAACAACTCGCTGGTTGGACCAGGGCATGTGCCTTACGTGGTTTGCTGCGGCGGTTGTTCTCAACGATAACGCGCTCTACGAATTCATCGAGAATTTCTACAACAGTGGTTTGGGGGTTCCAGCGCCGCAGACGATCGCGACGCTGCAGGCAGTGGTCAAGAGTGCCACCGCAGCCATTACAACCTTGTTTGTGATTAACATGGTCGTGCGGTACCGCAGGGGCGATCAACCCAGCCCAGTGAAGGTGCTGTTGATGGTTGCGACCTTTGGGGCTTTCTGGTACTCCGCCGCAACCGTGACGAACATCATCGTCGCTTACGCATTTTTCGAGCTTTTTCACGATGTTCAATACTTGACCATTGTCTGGGCATTCAATCGGAACCGCGTCAAGAAGGATCAGCAGCTTGAGGGATTTACACGGTTCCTTTTTCGGCCGCGAGTCATGCTCGTAGGAGTCTATATCTGCCTGGTCTTTGCCTATGGATCCCTGAATTGGGCGACCGGTCTGATCGATCAGCAGGAACGGTACCAATTAACACGAGTTTTGTCCGCTGTTTTCATCACTTCCACATTGTTGCATTATTACTTTGATGGTTTTATCTGGAAGTTGCGCGAGTCACCCACGCAGACAACACTGGGAATCGAGAAACAGAAAACCGGACGCTTCGGTTTCTCCGTGCCAACCTGGTTGCGACACGGCATGCTGTGGATGCTGTTTATCGTGCCGTTTGGTTACCTTTCCGTAGCACAGGTGCTTGACGCGATGGACCGACAAGACGATGTGGATCACGTTAAATGGAATCGGCGCATTCAAGAGAGCCAGCAACTGGTGGCTTGTACGCCGGAAAGCGTCAACGCACATTTCACGCTGGGCCTGGCCTATGAGGCACAGGAGCTATTCGAAGAGGCTGAGCGAGAGTATCAAGCGGCGCTAGGTATCTTTCCAAAACACTCGATGTCGATCGATGGCGTGGAACGGGTGCAACGCCGGCAGACGCAACAGCCCTAGCTGCTCGACAGCCTGACCTTGAAATGAGCCTCTCTTAACGAGTCTGATCCGGTCTCGTTATTTCTTCTTCGCGTCCACCTGCTTCAGCTTCAAATCTTTGATCGCACCCCCTGTATTCCAGGTCACGATGCCTAGAGGAGTGACCGGCTCTTGTTCCCACCAAATGGAGAACTTGTGGTCCGTATCGATATCGATCACTTTCTTTTTGTCGATGTAAATGGTGATCTTGTCGTCGAGTACCACGAGCCGGATGGGGTACCAGCGGTCTTTTTCGAATTCGATCACCCGTGTTGTCTCATTTTCGATCGCTGAAAAATCATCAAGATTCGATAGACCGACAACTTGGCCTCTCCAGCCGCCAACAATCAACGAACAGAACTCATCCTTGATCGGAAAGGTGAGGCCACAGAAAAAGTCGTCGCCCTCGGTCCTCTTCGCCTGAAGACTCAGCTCATAGTTGATTTTTGGTAGCTCGCCTTTCCAGGAAATGCCGGTTGCGGGCGATCCCTGCCCCAGTTGGATTACCCCATCGTTCACCTTGATTTCGCCGTGATCCATAAAGTCGAAGCTCTTGATAATGCGCCATCCCTTCAACGTTTTTCCGTCGAATAATGTCACATTTTTCGCCGTTTGTTCTTGGGTCGATTGATTCGGGGCCGATTTTTCAACCTCGTCGGCCCAGGTAGGGATCGCCAAGAAACAAATTGTCAGTGAGGCTGCGAGGATTGTGCGAATCATTTCGGAGCTCATTTCAAGAGAGGGTGTCAGGACTCAACTTCCCACGATAATAGCGTTTGTGAAGGGATGATGCGACTTGGGGCAGTCGTTGATTCGCTGTGGTTGGCGGCGGAAATCCGGCTTTAGGCCTTTTATGGTTCCTCAGGATGTTTCAGATAGCTATCATGTGGGCACAGGCACGTTGGCACAGGCACGTTGCACAGGCGTGATGACACGGGACTGATAACAGGGGTATGATGACCCAGGCTTGAGTCGTGAGTAACTGAAACCAAGGCGACGACGTCTATGAAATGTCCGTATTGCCATGTCGACAATGATCGCGTCGTCGATTCTCGTACCAGCCAAGATGGTTTTTCCATTCGCCGGCGGAGAGAGTGCTCAAGCTGCAAGCGTCGGTACACCACCTACGAGCGGCTCGAGGAAATCGATCTCAAAATTGTCAAAAAGGATAAGGTTCGCGAACTGTACGACCGGGAAAAAATTCGCAGCGGATTGGCCAAGGCCTGTTGGAAGCGGCCCGTCAGCGATGATCAGATTATGGCAATCGTTTCCGACGTCGAGCAACAACTCTATGATCGCGATGATAATGAGATCGATAGTCAGACGATCGGTGAGTTATTGATGCAGAAGCTGCGGTTTGTCGACCAGGTGGCTTTTGTCCGGTTCGCCAGTGTCTATCGAGAATTCAAGGATGTTCGAGACTTTGTCGACGAACTAGCCCCGATGCTCGACAGAGACTCATCCGATGCAAAGTAATGGATCGCAACCTATCGACTGCTACGAATCTGTGACCGTAGCGGCCTGAGCGAGGAAAGTTGCCCGGCTATCACATTGATCGAGCGATCACGAAGTCAGTCAGGTCGGCCAGAATGTCACGGGCATCGGAGGATGGCAATGCCTCGACCTCTCGACGGGCGGCGGCAGCAAGATGAGCAGCCTTCTCGCGGGTGTATTCAATCGCATCGGATGCCTTCAGCCGTTTGAGCAGTTCGCTCCGATCGGATTCTGACTTTGACTCGAGTAGCTGCACTAACGCGTCTCGATCGGCAGCGGGGGAATTGTGGTAGAGTCGAATGATAGGAAGCGTGGGCTTTTCCTTATCGAGGTCAGTGCCCAGTGATTTACCCGTCGCCGATTCATCACCAAGCAGATCCAACAAATCGTCGGCAATTTGGAATGCCATTCCTAAGTCGCGTCCGAACCGCTCCATCCCGGTAATTCGCGATTCGCTAGCGCCGCTATACTTGGCACCCAGATGGCAGGCACAGGCACACAGTTCGGCGGTTTTTCCGTTGATAATGGCGTAATATTCGTCTTCTGAGAGACTGTGATTCCCGCGATTGCCAACCTGGCGGAGCTCCCCCTCGCAAACAAGATTCGTGCTCAATCCAATGCGACGGCAGGCGTAGGTGCTCTCGAGAGTACTCGCAAGATGGAAGGCGTGAGTGAACAGGTAGTCGCCCAGTAAAACACTTGCTTCATTATTCCATCGCGAGTTGACAGTCGCGAGATGACGCCGCTTGGCCGCTTCGTCCAATACGTCGTCGTGGACGAGCGTGGCGGTGTGGATCATTTCGATCACAGCCGCCAACGTGTAGTGATCGGTGCTAATCTCTCCGGTCGCCTTTGCCGTGAGAAGGAGTAGGGCTGGGCGAAGCCGCTTTCCTCCGAGTTGACCTCCGTATTGCAGCAGATCGTCGACGAACGGGGACTCACTGTGAAGAGCGTCTCGAAACACGGCTTCGGCAGCCGCCAGCTCATCCTTAATGGGAGCATAAAGGGCTTGGAGGGGACCGGGTGCCGTATCTGAATTGATCGCCTGGCTCACTTATCGGATCCTTTTGGGCGTGAGGGCTTCACGTAGTGACCGCTCTTGCCTCCCGTTTTTTCGAGCAGAGAGACATTTTCAATCGTCATCCCACGGTCAACCGCCTTACACATATCATAAACCGTCAGGGCTGCGACGGAGGCTGCTGTGAGTGCCTCCATTTCCACGCCCGTTTGTGCCTGGGTTTCCACCTGAGTTTCGATCTCGAGGATGGAATCACCATTGAAACTAAACCGGATTTCAACCGAGGTCAGCGGGAGCGAGTGACATAGTGGAATTAATTCGTCGGTCCGCTTGGCCGCCATAATCGCTGCCAAACGGGAAACACCAAGAACATCACCCTTGGATAATTGTCGGTCTCGAATCAAATCCAATGTCGAGGGTTGCATCGAAATGCTTGCCATCGCCCGGGCCATCCTAGCGGTGATCGGCTTGGAACCGACATCAACCATGCGGCTCGAGCCGTCTTCGTCAAAATGGGTTAGATCAGCCATATCTACCAATGTGTACCACAGACCGCGAAAACACCACGGGGGGTATCCGTCATCCAGTCAAAGGTGGGGGATCGATAGGCAAGCTAATATGCCCAGTATGCGTACCGCAGGGAGAGCCTCTCGACAACGAGAAAAGCGGTAAAAAAGCGAAAATGCTTGGGTTGGACGTCGGGCGGGTAGCCCTCCGTCCAGTGGCCGAAAAACTCGACCACCCCATGCATTTAAATATCGAGAAATTATCCGTCACAGGGGTCTATCTGCAACGGTTTAATCAGGGTCGGCGAAGTCGTATTCTGAAACGCCCGAAAGCGATTCTAGACGAGCTCCTTCTTTGCACCGATCAGCGTTCGGAGTCTTTCCGCCAATAATGCCGCATCAAACGGCTTCTTGAACGTTTCGTTGATACTCGATCGATCAAAGCTCATCGAACTGCCGTCATCAGGTAGCAAGGCGATCAAGATCGTCTTAGCAAAGTCGCTATTGCGACGCAGATTCTGACAGATTTGCAGGGCTTCGACTTTTCCGATCGAGAAGTCAACGATGATGCAATCGGGATGGAAGCTTTCGGCTTGAATGCCTGCTTCGAATCCGCTGGCTGCGACTGCAACACGGAAGGACTTTTCGGGTGGTAGCTCCCGCCGCAGGTTCTCGATTAAAACTTGATCCTGAGCGACGATAAGGACCTTGGCCATTGCCTCATCTTCGAGGTCACCAAGGGGCATGCCGTGCTCTTTCAGAAATTTGATCAAGTACTCGCGCGGGATTCGTCGGTCTTGGGATCCGGGGATCCGGTAACCCTTTAACCGGCCCGAGTCAAACCATTTGCTGACAGTGCGCGGGGCTACCTTGCAGATCTTTGCGACCTGACCAGTTGTGAAGACCTTCATTACAGGTTCTCCATTGCTCCACGTTGACTTAACAGGCCATGGCAGTGGCAACGCCACGTCCACGGCGTTTGGCCCCCATTCTTTACTCCGCAGATTTTGGCGTTGCGATCCATCGCAACTACAAGATCTACATCGCTCAAAATGTCTGGGTCGGGGCAATACGCTACACAAGTTCGCTTCTCTGTGGCTGAGCTCAGATCCTTCTGAGTTCGACACATCGTTCCAGTGTTAACTCAGATTCACTTAAATGCTGGTAGCAATCCGTCGCCCCATGCAAGGAAGTGACACGTCACTGAGCAAACGCTGTAAGCGAATGCAACGGAGGTAGGGAACAAGCGCAGCAGGCTCATCAAGAGTGTTGCAGTACTCAAAATCTATGAACCCGCTCAGGCATGAAGCCTTCGGCAGGAACCCCCCTCAGAAAACGCTTTGGATCGCCAAACAGCAGTTGCCGGTCGTCGATGACATAACGCCTTCCGAAAGTATGTTTCGTTTCAAAGGGGGGTATTACTTTAGAAACTTTGAGCAGTCGTGCCGTTGTGAACGGCTAAAAGGCGGGTAGGAAAGCTAATGAGAGGTGGAAATTTGCCGTTGATCGTGGCGTAACTCCCTAAAAAAACAGTACTTGTGTTGTTGGACCGGAAATCGGAGCGAACCCCACAGATTTTCTTCCAGGTAAATTCCCCGTGGATCGTTTTATTGGTGCCTGGCGGCAAGCGCGTGTGAACTTTTGGCGTTTGTAACGATTTTGACGTCCCGTTACGCGGCTTGCTCATCGTCGGTGTCGTCCGGGGGGCCATCCGGGGGGGGATCGCTCTCCGAAGAGTTGTGAATTGCCTCGGTACGGATGTGGCCGCCATCGGAAACGTCTTCAAACTGAACCGAGACTCGCTTGGAGATCCCGGATTCTTGCATCGTTACGCCGTACAGGGTGGTGGCTGCCGTCATCGTTTTCTTGGAATGCGTCACGACGACAAATTTCGTCCACTGCAAGAACTCCGTCAATACGTCGGTAAAGCGACCGATGTTCGCTTCATCGAGTGGACCATCTACTTCGTCCAATACGCAAAACGGACTGGGGCGATATTGAAAGATTGCTAGCAAGAGGGTGACGGCCGTCAGGGCTCGCTCACCGCCACTGAGCAATGAGATTCCCAGTGAGTGTTTGCCGGGAGGCGTGGCAATGATGTCGATGCCAGCCTCCAGGATATCGACGCCCTCTTCGAGGACAATGTCGGCTTGGCCGCCGCCAAAGACTCGACGGAAGAGCGCCTGGAAATTCGTTCGAATGTGTTCCAGACTTTCGGTGAACAGTCGACGACTGTCGGCATTGATTTTGTGAATGATTCGAGCGAGAGAATCTTTGGCGTCGGAAAGGTCCTGGTATTGAGCAGCGAGAGTCTCGTGTCTTTGCTCCAGGTCTTCGATTTCCTCAAGAGCCGCCATATTCACGGCGCCTATGTTACTGAGCTTGCGCCGCAATTCCTCAATTTCTTGGTCGATCTCTTCCCGTTGCCGAGCTTCTTCATCCGGGATATCGGTCTCATCATCGACCTCCGACAATTCGATCTGATAGTCTTCGCGCACACGGCTAGCCAGGCCCTCACGCTCCAATTCGGCCTGGTTGGCCTCTAATTCAGCATGATGTCGGGATTCCTTCAGCTGGTGCAGCTGTCCACGGTTTTCTCGGATAACACGTTGAAATTCGAGCTTTTGTTGGTGCAGCGATTCTCGCTGAAGTTCGAAATGGCTGATTTTTCGCTGCCAATGTTCGTCCGCCAGGTAAAGTTCGGCGAGTTGGCTGGTGGAATCGAGAATCAGTCGTGAACTTTGGCGATGTCGGCTTCGCGCTTGCTGCAACTGGGATTGGAGTTCATCGAGCGCGCGGGTACGGTCTTTCTGGTCTTCTTGAAACCGGATCAACTGTCCCTTGAGGTTATCAAGTCGTTGCTCACTCTTGGCTAGCTCAACCTTGACGGTGGTTACCTGAGCGGTTTGATCCTGCTTTTTACGTTCATCTTGGTTGAGTTGCTCTTGTCGCTCCTCAAGCTCGGTTTCAAGGTGATGAACCTGATCGGAAATCGTTTTTTGTCGTGACGTTTGATTCCCACGTTGCTGCTGAGCTTGATTAAGTTTTTCCTGTGCCTGGATTAACTCGGTGGATACGCCTTCGAGCTGCTCGCCAAGGATCGCATGGCGATCACCGGCTGCGCGGCACTGGACGCGAGCTTCCGTCAGATCGGCAGCCGCCGCATTGTACGCATTCGACTTATCCTCGACCGTTTCTTCCGCCTCGCCGATTTCGGATTTAAGTTGTTCCGACTTGTTCTCAGACTGGCGGATCTGAGAAGCCAATTCGATGATCTCTTGTTGAAGTGATCGTAATTCACTTCTTCGTGAGACCAGGCCAACGCCAGCCTGGCGCGGACCGGCTAGCAGCCGTCCATCAGCCTGCAGTAATTCACCCGATCGGGTGACGAATCGCAGAGATGATGAAGCGTGTTCCTGTCGTAATCGCAGAGCATCGCTCAACGTTTCGACGCACCAAGTGTTGCAGAGTAAATGTTGGACGAGATCTTGGAAGGGCTTATCGACTTCGATGAATTTGTCGGCACGACCCAGGACGCCACGAGCTCCTGTCAGATTCGCAAAGCTCCCCTCGTCGTTCGTTTCAGCAGGAGCAAGCTGCAAGAGCCCCAATCGTCCTTTGGGCTGTATTTCACCCGCAGCAATCGCCTCAGCCAAGCTGTGGTCGGAGACAATCACATGTTCCGTCAGGTCGCCGAGGGCAACGTCGATGAGCGGAGCCATGCCCACATCGACTCGAATCAAGTCGGCCACGAGGCCGTGGACGGACTTCAGGGGCCCCATCGTCACTTCTTGAGCTTCCGCCAAAACAGACTTTACACCAGGGCTAAGTCCTTCTCGTCGCCGTTCAAGGTCTTCGAGCACATTCGCTCGTTCATTGGCGACGGCATGACGCCGTTGTCGATCGATGAGGTCTTGTTGAGTCAGGTTGAGTCGCTGTTCTCGGGCCTGCAGGATCCTTCGAACTTTTCCAAGTTCGTCTCGCGTATTACGTTCCAGATCCTCCAGAGTATGCTCAGCCTCTTGTTTGTTCGTAAGTTCCTCGATCGCCGACTCCAGTTGTTGAGTCAACGTCTGGTGTTGTTTTTCGCTGCGGTTGACCGAGTGCTGGGATGCTTCGATTTCCGCATCCAAGGAACTGATTTCGCGTCCCAGGTCTCCGGCGGCACGCAGGAGGTTACCATGTTCTTTTCGTCTTCGATCTAATTCCAGACGTCGCTCGTCAATGGCTTTTGTCGTTGTCTCGAGTTCGGTCTCAAATCCGGCAAGTCGTGTTCGAACCTCGGCGTCAACTTCGGCTGCTGAATCCACGTGCTTCTGGATTTCGTCGACTTGATGGCCGAGGTCGCCCGCGCGGGATGTCATTGACAACCCTTGACGCCGAAATCGATGAATCTCGTGTTCGAGTTCGGCCAGGCGTTCTCGCTCATGTTGCACGGCTGAGCGATGGTGGGCCATCTGTTCGCGCACGTTGGCTACCGAAGATTCCGCCTCGTGAAGCGTTGTTGCGACTTGCTCTGTCTGTTGATCGACATCGCGTTGAGATGCCTCGTTCTCCGTTAGAGAACTCTGGAGGGTTTCTAGTTCCTGTTGGGTTTCCTGGAGTCGTTGGTTTAACGCATTCAGACGCCCTGTCAGTCGTCGCCAGTCGGTCATGCCGACATGAGTTCGTAGCTCACGCAGGCGGTCATTGTATTCCTTGTAGCGACGCGCCTTGGAAGCCTGATTGCGGACGCTTCGCAGTCGACTTTCAACTTCGTCGACAATGTCGGCCAGGCGTGTTAGATTCTGCTCGACGCGTTCCAGGCGACGTTGCGTTTCGACCTTCTTGGCCTTGAAGCGACTAATTCCCGCCGCTTCCTCAAAAATGGCACGCCGTTCCCGGGCCGATGCCTGTAGTAAAGTATCGACCTTGCCCTGCTCGATCAAGCTGTAAGCATCGGTGCCGACTCCCGTGCCACGGCAAAGATCTCGGACGTCCCGAAGGCGGCAGGCGTCGCCATTAATCAGGTACTCGCCTTCGCCACTTCGGTAGACTCGACGTGTGATGCGAACCTCGTCGGAATCGACTGGAAGCAATCGGTCCTGATTCTCGAAAAAGATGGTGGCCTCGGCGGTATTGGCTGCGCGGCGGGTTCCCGGCGCTCCGCCCGATCCCTTAAAGATCACGTCGGCCATCTCGCGTCCGCGAAGACTTTTGGCACTTTGTTCGCCAAGTACCCATTTGATCGCGTCAACAATGTTTGATTTGCCCGACCCATTGGGTCCCACGACGACGGTAATCCCCGGCGGAAATTCAAAGCGAGTCTTATCGGCAAAGCTTTTGAAGCCGTTAAGTTCGAGTGCTTTGAGCATAGGAATCACCGAAAGAGGAGCGATGTTCTGCGACGACCATCACCCATCTAACTCATGTCACGTATTGAAAAGCTGAAACGTCAGTCCGGTCCCGCTCTCAGGATAAGGCGGAAACACGGGTCGCTCGGCAAGGCAGGAGAGCCGATGGACTGACGGCATTTTATCACACGACCGATCGAACGTGCACCGTCAGCGTGTGATTTAGGGCCTCGCTGAGATCCACCTCGGCAGGGCCGAGGGGTTCGGCTTCGATCGGCTCTTCCACCGATTCTGTTTCCAGATCGTACGCGCGTCCAGGTTTCGGAAGTGAATCGAACTTAACGCGGGCTGACAAGCTTCCGTTACGCTTCGCGTCGTTAATGGCCGCAACGACATCCGTGTAACTGCCGTCAAGTTTGACAATCATGCGGATGATGTCGTTCAGGGAGTCTGAGCAGTATTCCACCAAGTCCTCCTTGCCAAGTTCAAAACGGCTAACCTTAAAGCGATTTGGGCCGTCGGATTTGACCATGATCTGTTTGCCGGCAAAGATCGCTGTCGGGGTTGCCAAGCGTATGTCCTGTCCGAAGAGCACGATTTCCGGGCGTTTTGATTTTCGAATATGGACCAGCGGTTCCGTCCCCGTTGGGATCTCGTGGAGTGAAAACGCCTCGCCCAAGACCTCGCCGCGAACCACTGGATCTCTTGGATTCGAGTCGAGAATGGCCTCGAAAGCTGCGTATCGTGTTTCGTCACTGCTTTCATGAATCAGTTCGCTCAAAGCTTCACGGGCGTCCGAATGTACCATCGATCCCAGCGCAGTGATGGCGTGCCAGCGAAACGCAGATTCTCCCATGGCTGCTTCTTGGAGGTGAGGAATTGCCTCGGTTTTCTCGAGATATGCGAGGGCCTCCGCTGATGCGAAACGCACAATTGGGCTTTCCGATTCTAGCCCGACCAGTAGGACTGGAATCGATTCCTGGCCGATCGCTTCCAATTGGATCGCAGCGTCGAGCGATTTTTTGGGCTCAAGCAAATCACCTTCTAAGTAAGACAATCGATCGATCCTTCCAGATGCGGTTTCACGCAATGGAATCGCCTGGATGACACGCAGGTAACGTACCAAGTTGTTTCGGTATCGCGCATGGACCGCCAGCTCGATGAACGAGTCGCGTTTGGGGGTTGCAACACCGCGTTTCGTTCCACGGTCGAAGGTGTGGAATCGTCTGTTAATCGCGTCGCCAATGTAGGCACTTGCCCGTGCACTGCGGCTTTCGGATTCAATCAGTAGCCCAAGGCTTCGAGGTTTCGTGACTAAAGCACCCCCCAAAATGCGACCTCGAACTTCAGCTGTCTCGTCGCCCTCGCCCTCCATGAAAGCATCCACGAGAACGGCGCCGCTCGCCAACGCGAGCGGTTCACCGGTTCGCAGGCGATTTCCGAGAACCGCCATCTCTTGCAGACGGGTCTGCATTAACCAGCCATTTCGAAGGCTCGCTGTCGTGCTGCGGGAAGGCACCATGATCTCGACATCCATGCGGTCGCCCTTACGAGCTCCCGGAGGTATCTTGCCTCTTGCGATGACCAGGGATGTTGTGGGTAAGGACAAAAATGTGTTTGGCTCGTCTACCCCGCGACGTTTCATGTCTTCCAAGATCATTTGACGTTGTGGACCAGCCGGTGGATCGCTGCCCGTGCTGTCCAAATTACTCGTTACGCTGATGCCCTCCACAGTCATATCTCGAAGACCCCACGGTCGACATAGATCACGCACCTTCCGAATCTTCGTCTCTTCAACGAGCGATTCGTTTTCCGGCGTTTGCGATCTGATGATCGGAGAAGTGCAGCCAGCCTGGAGTCCCGTCCATGCGAACAATATTAAGCACAACGCAATTGGCGTTCTAGAAGGCATCCTGCCCATGATTACTCCCAGTTTGAGGCACAGTCCATATCGTGTTGCCAAACCGTAGTCATTTCCAATTTTTGGGTCAAGACAGTTTGGAGGCCCTGGCTAAGGTGGGTCGTGTCCGCCTCGGCTGAAAGGATGGCAACGCAGAATTCGGAGCACTCCACGGTAGCTTCCCTTCAGGATTCCATACTTCCTCACCGCCTCGATGAAGTACTGACTGCATGTGGGCGTGTAGCGGCAATTCTGCCCCAGCCAGGGACTGATGAGCAATTGATAGCCGCGAATCAATTTAATAATTGCCCATTCGCAAAGCCTTTTGATGACGAGGATTCGCGCATTCATTGTTTGGGTTTCTGCAATCGACGGCGAGCACGTGGTAGCAGTGACTGAAGTGATTGATGGGTGAGTTTTAGGCTGGGGGGGCTGGTCGTTTTTGATCGGTGAGTTCGGGGGATAACCACGAAATCGACGCCGCAGTTCGCTTCCTGGGACATGCGTCTAAACACTTCGCGGATCAGCCGCTTCCAGCGATTTCGCACCGGTGCCGGTCCTACCTTGCGGGAGACCGAGAGGCCGATTCTGGAGAAGAGGAGTTCGTTTTCACAGGCGTAGACGATGAATAGGTCGTCGGCGACGCTGCAACGGCGATCAAATGCTCGCTTGAAATCAACGCCCCGTCGAATGCGGCGGTTTTGGGGAAAACCTTCGTCAGGGGCTGTCGTGCTTTCGCTTCCGCAGGAATCTGCCATGGCTCTTGTTCAGGCGATTAAGGATGTCTTGTTCGGACCGTCGCTCGACTTTGCTATCCGTCGTTGAGGGCCGACGTTGAAAGCTCTGGCAGTTCGTCGTTACCAGGTGAGCGACCGCCGAGGTTCCTCGCCGTAGGCGCTTTCGAGCACCGTTAAAGCCCGCTTCGCATCCTCATCGAGATGATCGATATTCTCAGGGATGACAATTTGCAGTTCCGCGAAAAGATCTCCTGTTTTATTTTTTGAGCCGACCCCGTGGCCGCGGACTCGCAGTCTCTTGCCGCTCGAGCTACCTGCCGGCACGGTCAAGGTAATCGTGCCCTTCGGAGTCGGAATGTCCACTTTGCCACCGAGCAATGCCTCGGAGACGGTGATTGGCACACGGGCAACCAGGTCGTTGCCAACGCGTTGGTAATAGGGGTGCGGAGCCACTTGCACCGTGATCAATATGTCTCCCGTGGTACCGCCTCCAGGAGAAGGTTCGCCCTGGCCACGAAGGCGGATCTTTTTTCCGTCTTCAATCCCCGCAGGAATCTTGACATTCAGCGTCTCGACTTTGCCGTTCTTTCGGCGAATGGTGATTTGTGCTTCTCCCCCTGATATCGCAGTGCGAAAGGGGACCTGCAATTGATGCTGCAGGTCGGCTCCCCGCTGAGGTTCTTGTCGACGCTCACCGCCACGGCCGGTGAACTGGCGAAACAGGTCCGAAAAACCTCCGGCTCCGCCTCCGCCACGTGGCCTGCCTTCGCCAAAAAACTGACTCAGGTCGATATCCTCGAACGAAGGCCCGCCGCCTCGCGATTGGCCGTGCCAACCTCCCTGGCCACCTGCCTGTTCGTAGTTACTTCCAAACCGATCATACATCTCACGTTTTTCGGGGTCATTGAGTACCTCGTACGCCTTTTGGATCGACTGGAATTTGGCCTTCGCTGAATCGTCATCGGGATTCAAGTCGGGATGATATTTGCGCGCCTGGTCGCGGTATGCTTTTTGGATTTCATCCGAAGAAGCACCCTTTCGTAGGCCAAGCGTGGCGTAGTAATCCTCAGACATAAAACCTTGAATCAATCTGGAATGACAATCGTTAGCCCATGAACAAGCGGCGAATGGCCAGCCAAGTCGCCAATGCACCTTGCCCAACGTTAAGCGAAATCGACACATCTGCCAAGGTCGGCACTTTGTTGAACCGCCGAAAGCGTCGCCTCTCTGCCAGATTTTCCTCACCGCTCCCTCCCACTTTGTCACCCAACTCGTCTCCCAGCGAGTCGTAACAAGCGACACGCAATCGTGGTTCCAGCCGTTTGTTCTTGTTGACATTCGCTTCGAATGTTCAATTTGCTTGGCAATCTTTGTCTCGCCCCTTCCCGTGACTCAATTTCTGCGCCGGAATATGAGCTTCGCGAGAATCTTGCCGGTGGTGTCAGCGGACTGACGTCATGCAATCGTTCGGACCACCGCGTGCGGTGGTGGCTCCCCGTTACAATGAAAGTTGAGCGGCACGAAGCTCACGTCCCGATCGCTTTCCTTGAAAAACGGTATTCCCGTTGGCATTCTCCTCGATTTGGTTATGCACGATTCGCAAAAGCCTGTGCGGTTGCTTGATCGCAATCCCTCTCGCCTGGGGTGTCGTGGGATGGCCGCAAAAGGCCAAAGCCGGGCGCGGTCAGCTCGAACTGAGAGCGATTGATGCGCAGTCCGAAGAGCCGACGGCGGTCCGAATGAGGCTTCGTAACCCGAAAGGCCGGCCCGTATTTGCGGCCAAGGCTCCGAGGGTTGGTGATGGATTTCTCTTTGATGGAAAGGTTGTGCTGGAACTGTCCCCGGGGATCTACACCTTCACGCTCGATAAGGGCCCGGAGTTTCGAGAGCACACTGGACGCTTCGTGATTCAGTCGGGCGCGGCCGATAATCATCAAGTTGAAATGCGGCGTTTCGCCTCGATGAAGGACGAAGGTTGGTGGTCTGGCGATTTGCATGTCGAGCGGTCGGTGCGTGAGATGCCACTGCGGATGCTCGCGAATGATCTGCATTTTGCCAATGTGATTTCTTGGAAGAATGGTGAGAGTGTTTGGCAGCGTCAACGAACTCCATCTGAAACAACCGTTTGGGTTGGCAACGAGCGTGCCTTCGACTTGATGGGAGGGCGGGATCGTCGATCTGCCAGCGAATTAATTCTTGGCCGGTTAGCCGAGCCTCTCATGCTTGCTGCTGATGAGGGCGAGTTTCCATCTCCTTTCGAGTCTGCCCAGACGGCAGCCGCACTCATGGGGCATTTGCATTTAAGTCGATTAGATGCACAGGATCTTCCCGTTTGGATTGCCAGTCGAAAGCTGGGGTCTGTTGGGTTGCTGCATTCTGGATTATTAGAGTCTGGAAGTCAGGACGAATCCTTTGTGAAGCAACCGGATGATGTCCTGTTCCCTCCGCCGCTTGGTATCGGCCGTTGGTCGCAGCAGATCTACTTCCGAATGTTGAACCTCGGGGTGCGAATACCGCCCGCCGCAGGTAGCGGAGCGGGGCTGAACGAAAACCCCGTCGGTTACAACCGCGTCTATGTTCATCATGACGGACCCTTTCAAGTGGAAAGCTGGTGGGATGGTTTGCGTGCGGGTCGTGTTGTTCTGACCAACGGACCGCTCCTAAGGCCTCGCGTTAACGGTGAATTGCCAGGGCACATTTTTCGGCCTGATGGCGATGAGTTGCAGCTTGAGGTGGAAGCCTTGCTGAGTACGCGAGAGAAGATTGACTATCTCGAAGTGATCCAGAATGGACAGTCAGTGATTCAGACGCGTCTGGAGGATTGGGCTGCCAGTGGGGGACGGCTGCCCCCCGTGATTTTCAAGGAAGATGGTTGGTTGATGTTGCGTGTCGTAACGCGTAACTCCAAAACCTATCGCGGTGCCTGTTCAGGCCCGTTTTTCGTCTCCTTTGCGAATTCCAAATCGAAACAACAGGATGCAAAAACAGCTCAGTTTTTTCTCGACTGGCTCTACGAACGCGCGCGGAAAATTAAGCTTTCGCCCGATCAGCAGAAGAGTGTGATGCGTTATCATCGAGCTGCACGAGACTTTTGGCAGACGAGAGTGGATGGACTGAGCGAAGAGACGCTGCCGTGATCCAAGGACGGCTAGTCCCATCGTCTCTCATCGCGTAGCCTACGGATGCGACGTCAATTTGGAAGACTCGTGCTCAACCCCGCATCGGCATCGTCATGGATCGTAAGCACCCTTCTTCAGCCAAGTCGTCACTTGCCCGACGTCACTATAAACGAGCTCTGATTCGGCTCGGGGTTATTCTTGCCGTTGCCGGGTATCTGTTCGCTCAGCCTTGGCTGGAACGGCAGTTCGGACCGCGGCTTGCACCGCAGCAACCGGCTGGTGAGCAAACAGTTTTTTCGGGCCAATCGGATCTGCTCACGGAAATCCGTCCGGATGTGTTTCAGTCGCCGGCGGGCCTTGTCTATACTCCGGGCAGTCGTCACGGGCACCGGTTAGCGCATGTGATGGCCCATGCCCATGACGAGCCGCAGCGCCCCGGTCCTCACGGCGTATTTGAGAGTAAGGATCAGACGCAGGTCGTTAGACTCGTTGACGAGGCTTATCAATTAGCTCAGCAGGGGCGAGGTGACCCAGCCGGGACGGACTCCGAACGGCAGGTGTGGACGGTCGACATGAGGCGTGACATCGGTTTTGTGGGCGGACAGGTAGGGCGTCAACGTGGGCATCCACGCTGTCATAAATTGAGGATGGTTCTGGAGGGAACTCGAGTTGTGACCGCGTTCCCTGTCGATTGACAGAAGGTCACAGGTAGCAACAGGATATGTCGCAACCAGAAACAATTAATTACTTCGGTTTTTGTAAGCGTTGTGGAACCGGCCCATTGGCAGCTCGAGTTTGCGGCGGATGTGAGCGGCTGTGGGTGATCTGCGATGAATGCGATGCCACATGGCCCGATCCGACATGTGAGGGGGAGCCGATTGCCTTGTCAGATCCAGATCTGCCATGTCCCGTTTGTAATGCGAGTTTAATTCAGCCTCCGTCTCGTTGGGCGGATCTCGCGGATCTGACGCGAGTGGGTTGGCGCAAAAATGTCATGGGGCAGGGCACTCCATTTGGCGTGGAACGAGATCAAACCGATGAAAAGGAATGAGGAAGTCTCGCCGACTTCTCCGAAGGGCATGTTCCTTTGCGTCTCTGCGCTGTTACGATGAGGGAGTGAAATACGTCGGAAGGCTCCCATAAGGCCCCCAGAAATGCAATCTCGGCGTTCGATTCGACTTCCAATTGCCCTCGCGATCGCAATGATCGTGATGTTGGTCGCACTCACGGTCGGGTGGGTGATGCTCGCTGTGCAATCGGCGATGCAGGATTCCGGGTTCTCCGGACTCTATTGGACGCTGTTGACGGTTGGTGCCGTATTCTTTGCACTGATTCTTGCGGGCGTCGTCATTTACCTTGTTCTGTCGATTAAGGCGATCAATATTAGCCGGCGGCAGTCGAACTTTATCGATAGCGTGACCCACGAGCTTAAATCGCCGATTGCATCCCTCAAGCTCTATTTGCAGACACTGACGCGCAGGCAGATCTCCCAGGAAGAGCAAGCTGAGTTTTATCGTTCGATGTTGGAGGATGTTGATCGTTTAGATCAGTTGATCAATCACGTGCTTGATGCGGCGAGGCTGGAAAAACCTCGTCACGAAGTCCAGCAGCTTGTGCTGCTCGATCAACTGCTGAAGACCTGTGCCGAGGAGATCTGTAGCCGGCATCGGGTCCCTCCAGAAACCATTGAGCTCGATCTGCATTCGTGCTTCGTACAGGCGTCGGAGGTCGACTTGGAACTCGTCTTTCGCAACCTTCTGGATAATGCCGTTAAGTACGCTGGTGATCCGCCACGAGTCCAGGTGAGTCTCACTCAAACGCCGGATAGGGAACGTGTTTCTGTTCGTGTTACGGATAACGGACGCGGCATTCCAAGAAAATCAAGAAGTAAGGTGTTTGGTCGTTTCGTGCGACTTGGAACCGAATTGGAACGAGAGCAACCAGGTTTAGGCCTAGGACTGTATATTGTGCGTACGCTTGTCGCGCGGTGGCGCGGGCGGATTCGGATTCGAGAGCGGGGCGTCGATTCAGGCACCACCTTTGAAGTCACCCTGCCTGGGAAGATTGGGGCAGTGGAGGCTGACAGCGCGCCGGCGGCGGCGTCGATATTGTAAGGATTTGAGAGAACGCATTGACGGATGGAGTGTGTAGGATGGCTCACATTTTGGTCGTCGAAGATGAAGAGCATCTTGCCAAGGGGATTCAATTTAATCTTCAGGCTGAGGGATATGAGGTCACAACTGTTGATAACGGTGGGGATGCGCTTCAACGCATTCAAGACCAACCCCAAGGCATTGACCTTATAATCCTCGATCTCATGCTGCCGGGAATGAGCGGATATGCCGTTTGTGAAAAGTTGCGCGAGAGCGGTGCTGCAATGCCCGTATTGATCCTCAGTGCGCGAACCTTGACGGAGGATCGGACACGCGGCTTCGATTCGGGAGCTGACCAGTATCTGACCAAGCCCTTTGAACTCGATGAACTGCTCTCACGCGTGAAAGGTCTGCTACTACGGCATGGTCAGCGTAAGGTCGTGCAAGTCGCTGAAAAAGTACTTGAAATTGGGACTGCCGTTGTCAATTTTGAAACGTTCGAGGTGACGCGAGGCGATACTAGCAAGCAGATGACACCGCTAGAAATGCGATTACTTCGGTTTCTTATCGAAAGCGCCGGTCGTATCGTCACCCGACAGCAACTCATGCAGCGAGTCTGGGATCAGCCGGGGCACTTTCAGACACGTGCTCCGGATCAGTTCATTCGGCGGCTAAGGAAAATCTTCGAGATTGATCCTTCGCAGCCTCGGCATTTTCTCACTGTCCGAGATGCCGGCTATCGTTTTATTCTTGAGCCGGATCAGGAATCGGATGACAACTGATGGGATAGGTGCTGCCGGATCTTCATTCTACGCACCCTTTTTCACCCTGGCTCTTTTCAGCTTTTCGCTGCCGCGTTTGTAATCAACGACATCCCAGGCAAGTCCAACCGCTTGTAGGCAGCGGATGGCAAGGAACGTAACGTCGATCTCCCACCAGCGATGGCCATGAGCTGCCATGCGAGGAAACGCGTGATGGTTGTTGTGCCAACCTTCACCGTAGGTGATTATCGCAACCCACCAGTTATTGCGGCTTTGGTCCGTCGTCGTGTAGTTGCGATAACCCCACATATGACTTGCTGAGTTGACTAGCCAGGTGGCGTGCAACACGAGACACAGTCGAACGAACATACCCCAAATGACCAATGAACTTGCCATTTGCAAGCCGCTGCTGAAGTATCCAATAGCGAACAACGCAGCCGCTAAAAGCAAGTGCCACAGTAGAAATGTTTTGTCTAAAAATTGAATTCCCTTGTCGCGAACCAGATCGGGCGCACATCGTTCGTGTTGCTTCTTCAATTCATCAGCCGGATATTGCCACGCCAGCCAGAATATATGAGCCCACAAACCGCCGTCGAGCGGGCTGTGTGGGTCACCCTCGAGATCACTGCAGGCGTGATGCTGGCGATGGTTCGCGACCCAATCGAGTGCAGAGCCTTCGCCCGCCAACCCACCTAGCCAAGCAATGAACCAGCGGAACGGACGATAGGTTTTGAAACTCATGTGGGTGAGCAAGCGATGGAATCCCAAACAGATGCCGATGCCACCAGTCAACCAATGGAGGCCCAGCATCAAGATGACGCCCTGCCATGAAAAAAAGTAGGGCAAAAACGCCGCCAAAGCACCAGCATGCAAAATTACAAGCCAGATGAGGTTCGTTTTAGACACCTCCCTGCGTTTGGGGTCCGCCAGTTGTGAATGCTGCTTATCGGAACCCGAAGGTGTTTCCCGGTCAATGGTCTCTGGGTTGATCTCGGTAATGGGGGGTGTCACTGTGGACATGGGGGTTCCTGTTGGTCAGGGCTCTTCTTGCCGATCCTCTGAGGTCGCAAAACTCGACTGTGAATGCAATTTTCTTTGCGGCAACTCTAAAAATTGTAAGGAGGGGACTCTCTCTGGAGGTCACCACCATGTTCAACTCGTGTAAAACTTGTGTAATAGAGCCGTAAGTAGCTTCTGTAGAGCTGTTTAGGTATTAACGGTGAATTTTTTCTGGAGTGCTATCACTGAAGTTCCGTTTTAAGCTTTTCCGGGCGATTCGCACAGCCCACTTTAGAAATGCCTTTGGGGGTGGCGCAGATCCGCCTCGAAAATGCTCTTCCCTTGACTGTTCTCTGGCCGATAGAGGGTACAAGCCGTGCCCGGCTTTTGGTACTCACTCTCAGGGAGTCAGCCATGGGTATGTTCTATATTGCGGCGCTGACCGTGCTTGGCACGGTTGGCCAAGATTCACTCGGCTTGGTGGTTCGTGATCAAGTTGACTTGATCGAGGTGAATCACTTCTTCGACGAGCATGGGAATCGTATTCTCGACCAGGTGATTTTCTATGACTGGTCGGGGCCCGATGGTCGCTTCCATGTGCGGGATTGGCGGCTCTTAAAAAAGCCTGGCCAATTGCCCGTTCGCTGTTGGAAAACCGGCTCGTATCGCTGTATCTGGTACGACGGCAATACGATGCGAGAGGTGGAAGCGACCGATGTTCGTGAAACTTGGACGCAGCATGATCCGGAGGTCACAAACCGGAAGTTTCTGCCGCGATCCAGTCGTCGCACATTGCAGCGGAAGGATGTTTCGCGAACGGCTGGAAAAGCAGTGCACTAACGCAGCGCGATCGCCTGTTGTAGCGGTCTCAAGACGTGGTTTACGATGTGGTCATCCACGACCTCGCGACAGAGATTCGCCATGCGAAGCGTTGCCTCAGCGAGGCTCTCGCCTGCCTCAAAACTGCCGTAACGCCGCGCTGTGAGATAGACACTGATTTGTTCCTCGGGGAACTCGCCGGTTCGAACGTGATAGGCGCTCGTTCGCGTTTCGATGCTCAGGCGACATTGCATCTTGCAGTCGTCATCAAGAGCGATCTGGAAGGAGGGTTCCCAGGAAACGACGTTGGAGCCGGGGATTTCCAGTAACCGTTCAAACGCCGGTGTGACTCCTAGAGCGTCTGCTACCAGCTGGTTGTGATTGCCGCGATAGGTGAAATCGAATCCGAACATCACATTCAATGATTCACAATCGAGTGGACTCACCGAAAGTGCGTAGGGTAGAGTTTCCATGATGACTTCATGGAGCTTCAACGCATCGTCGATGGAATCAGGGTTAACGTGTCCCGAGCAGACACGGCGCGGTTCTACGGTTGTCCAGCGGTAGCGACCGCGGTCTTTTTCCTCCTCGAGCACGTATTCCGCCCGATCTCGATTGTAGAAATTCCCCATCGTCGGAAAGTGCTTTTGGATCTGCTCGAAATAATGCAGCAGCGCTTCCCGACCACTTGGTAAATCCATCTCAGTGTTGAGATTCACGTTGACATAGAAATCATCGCTGAACGTGCTGTAGCGACTCATGCAGGTCGGTCCTCATAGGGGGGACAGCTTCAGCCACCGCAAAGAAACGAAGGAAGCTGTCTCCCTGTTCATCTTGCAGTATAAAATGCCGTGGCCAAAAGTGTCAAAGCCGTCTGGTCAACTGACGGAAGTCGCAGCCCAGGCCAAGCGTTTCCAGGAATTAGCACTCAGCCATCGTCGCCCGGAAAAAGACAATGTTTGTGATTTTTTCAACAAAACTCGGTTGGTTTGGCGCTTGCTCCGGCCCTCGCGGAGTGCGGCGGACGACGATGGGGCATCCGTCCAAATCGGCCGCTCGTAAAGCGCTTGCTGCTGAAATCGAGCTCGAAATCGAAGGAGATCCCTGGGATGTGGTTTCCAAGATCGTGAGTTTTAGCGGGGGTGAGAGAGTCGACCTGCGCAGCGTGCCGCTTGATTTACCTCCAATGACGAGTTTCCGGAGTCGTGTCTTATTACGTTGTCATGAAATTCCGTACGGGGAAACGATTTCCTACGGACAATTAGCTCGACTGGCAGGCTCACCGCAGGCGGCACGAGCCGTGGGATCTGCCATGGCTAACAATCCACTGCCCATCCTGATTCCCTGTCATCGAGTGGTGGCGGCGAATGATCAGCTTGGTGGATTTTCCGCGCCGACAGGCTTGTCGCTCAAAAAACAAATGTTGCGATTGGAGGCGAGTCTGCCAGGCTAACCCGACGTAAACATGAGCATGCCACGCCGTTTCGTTTGCCTCATAGTGAACCGTCGGAAAGGTACACGGTCAGAATGGCGACGTGAACATGGCGGTTGACTACCAGGGAATGGAAATTTCGAAGATGTGTGCCAGGAAAGCCCAGTGATCGGCAATGTTCTCAATGCGTTTGCTGGTTGGCTTGCCGGCACCGTGTCCGGCTCTCGTCTCGATGCGAATCAAGATGGGTGCGGGTCCGGCCTGTGCGTGCTGCAACGCCGCTGCAAACTTGAAACTGTGCATGGGTACGACGCGATCATCGGTATCGGCCGTCGAGACCAGGGTTGCGGGATAACTGACGCCAGGTCGAATGTTGTGGTAGGGCGAGTACTTGATCAAGGCGTGGAACTCGTCCTTCTCGTCTGGAGTTCCGTATTCATCGACCCAAAACCGTCCGGCCGTGAAATGTTGGTATCGGAGCATGTCCATCACGCCAACTGCCGGCAGGCACGCGCCGAATAAATTGGGTCGTTGAGTCATGACGGCACCCACGAGCAGACCGCCGTTGCTACCACCCTGAATGGCGAGCTTTTCGGAGCAGGTATATTTTTCGTCAATCAGCCATTCCGCGGCAGCAATAAAATCGTCGAACACGTTTTGCTTTCGCACGGTTTTGCCCGCTTGATGCCATTGTTCTCCATATTCGCCGCCGCCGCGTAGGTTGGGAATTGCAACGACACCGCCCATCTCCATCCAGGTTACATAGGAAACCGAAAATGAGGGCGTGAGCGAGATGTTGAAGCCGCCGTATCCATACAACAGCGTTGGATTGTTTCCGTCTCGCTTGAGATTCTTCTTGTGAGCTATGAACATTGGGACGCGGGTCCCATCTTTGCTTTCATAGAAGACCTGATTGACTTCGAAGAGTGCGGGATCGAAGTCGGCTTCAGATTGTCGCCAAAGCTGACTCTTCCCGGTCTGTATGTCGTAGCGATAGATGCTCGAGGGCGTGTCGTAACTGGAGAATGAATAAAAAGTCTCAACGTCGGTTTCTTGACCACCGAATCCCGAGGCGGTGCCGAGGCCAGGGAATTTGACGTCGCGGATGAAGTCGCCATCCAGAGACAAGATTCGCACCTGAGTCGTAGCGTCCTTCAGGTACGAAGCGACGAAACTGTTGTTGAGGATCCGCGCGGAACGCAGCGTTTCAGCGCGAGCAGGAATTACTTCACGAACCTGGTCTCGTCCAGGTTTTTGAAGCGACATGGCAACCACGCGCTTGGTCGGTGCATCGAGATCCGTCAAGAAAAAGAAATTGTCGTCTCGGTTGCCAATAAACCAGAACTGATTTTCGAAATCCCCAATCAGTTCAATCCAGGGCGCGTCCGGATTCCCTGTCTCCCGGTAAAGCACCATGTTCTCGTCGTCGGTGCTCTTGGTGATGCTGATGATCTGGTAACGATCGTCTTCGGTCAGATCGAGGCTAAAGGACCAGTCGGGATGATCCGCTCGACGATAGACCAGACGGTCGTTGGATTGGGATGTGCCAATGCGATGGAAGTAAAGCATCTGGTCGAGCGCGAGGGCCTGATACTGTTCACCCTCTTCCGGCTCCGGATAGCGTGCATAGTAGAATCCGGATCCATCCGGCAGCCAGTCGACGCCGCCCCAACGAATCCACTGCAGCTTGTCTTCGAGAAGTTCGCCGGTTTCAACGTTCAGGATGCGAAGATTCTTCCAGTCCGAGCCGGCTTCGCTGACGGTGTAAGCCAAGAGCTTGGCATCGTCACTCGGGCTTGCCGATGACAAGGCGATCGTGCCATCCTGACTCCAGGCGTTTGGATCGATCAAGACTCTGGGAGCCTCATCAAGTGAATTTGTCACGTAGAGTACGGTTTGGTTTTGAAGCCCGTTATTCTTGTAATAAAAGTATTTTCCTCCCCGCTGGAACGGGGCCGAATATTTTGGGTAATTCCAAAGTTGCGTAAGCCGTTTGCCGATCGCTTCGCGCTGCGGGATCGCTTGCAAAAAGGCTTGGGTGACCTTGTTTTCTGCCGCGACCCATTGTTGAACCTCTTTCGATTCGCGCACGTCTTGCTCAAGCCAGCGGTAGGGGCCCGCGACCTTCACGCCATGAAAGGTGTCGTGGACCGCTTCTCGGCGTGACTCTGGATAACGGACTTGGTCCGACGCTTGGGATGAAGGGTTGACTTCCATGGGACCCATAGTTGCTGTTGCGATGAGGAGAGCTGTGAAAGACATCGTGTTCACCAGGAGTTATGAAATTGGGTTCCGGTTCCAGGCGTTACCGGGTGGGGCGACTAGATTGAAGCAATTGATCGGTTGAAAGCTATGGGGACTGTTGGAGGCAGCGGTTCGCTGGGGTGAGCCCTCCTACCATCGGTCAGGAAATTATTCTATTCCAGTGTTTTAATGATTGTCCGCTGATCTGGACAGTATGTTGGGGTGGATTTCCCGTTGTGGTAAATATAGCGAATGTGTCTCGTGAGAACGGTCGACCGCGTTTTTGGGGCCGGTTAGGTCGTGGTGATAGTTTGAAGCGCACGCGATCAGCCTCAGATGGTGTTCGCGGGGTGCTGTTCGTAACAATCTTTGAACCAAATGAGTCGCAAATCTCGATTCTTTCCAGCGAATGTCGGCTCCGCCCGCCGATAACAAAGGAACCGGTTTCCCACGTCGCTTTCTGGCGAATTGGGGACAGGGCAGGGGCGCAGGGGAAGCATGTTGTGGATTTGCATTGGTTGAAATCTGGTTGGCCGAAACTTATACCATTAGAGAAGGCCGAAGCATTTGTTGGGGACGGTTGGCTGATCATCGGAAGTCTGGTTGAGTTGGTTTCGGATGTATCCCATGATCGTTGTGAGCAGAGTAAGGATCTACCATGGAAGCTGATTTTAATTCCAAATATCCATCCATCGAGCATTTGCGAGCGAAGGCTCGTAAGCGAATGCCTGGATTCGCTTTTGATTATTTGGAGGGCGGGTGCAATTCGAATATCAACCTCGCGCGAAATACGGAGGATATTCGAAAGGTCCAGTTGCGGCCTTATTACATTGGGAAATACGCCGGATCGGATCTCCGCACCGAACTGTTTGGTGAAACTTACGACGCGCCGTTTGGAATTGCTCCAGTGGGACTCCAAGGGCTCATGTGGCCGGGGTCTTGTGAGATTTTGGCGAAAGCTGCAGCCACACATAACATTCCCTTTTGCCTTTCTACGGTGAGCACTGCCAGTGTGGAAACGATCGCTGAAATCACCGATGGACGCGCTTGGTTCCAGCTCTATCATCCGGCCGAAGATGAATTACGAGACAAACTGATCGCTCGCGTTGCAGCAGCTGGTTTGCCGGTGCTTGTGATTTTGGCGGATACACCAACCTTTGGTTACCGGCCGAAAGAAATTCGAAATGGTCTTTCGATTCCGCCGCAGATGACCTTGCGGAATATCGGGCAAATGCTGACCTGCCCCGCATGGTGTACTGGGCAGTTGATGAACGGCAAGCCCGAGTTTAAGACGATGAAGCCCTACATTCCCAAGGGCCTCAGCATGAAACACTTGGGACTCTTCATGAATAAGACCTTTTCCGGCCGGTTGAATGAAGACCGTATCAAGGCACTGCGCGATATGTGGAGGGGCAAGTTGGTGGTCAAAGGAATCGTGACAGAACAGGATGCAGAAAAGGTCATTGCCTTAGGGGCCGATGGATTTATTTCGTCTAATCATGGCGGTCGGCAACTTGATGCAGGCCAGTCGACGATCAAACCGATGACGGCGTTGGCGAAAAAGTACGGTGACAAGATCACTGTGATGCTTGATTCGGGCATTCGAGGTGGTCCCGATATTGCCTGTGCACTCTCAAGCGGAGCGAAATTTACCTTCTTAGGACGCTCTTTCATGTACGGAGTCGGTGCACTCGGACACAAGGGTGGTTTGCATACAGCCTTCATGCTCAAACGCCAGGTTCAGCAGGTGATGGAACAATTAGCCTGTGAACGTGTCTCGGACTTCACGAAGCATTTGATTTCCGAATAAGCCTGTGACTAGTCGCGTTGAAAAAACGACAACACGGTTGGAACGGAATGTCCGGTCGGGCAAGTCGGGGGAAAATGAACGGCGGCTGCTAGCGTCTTCACTTTGATGTCGAGCGTTCCCTTCTGATGACACGGCAGTTTGATTTGCCGCGGATTGAGGCGTTTAATCATCGGGCAGCAGAATTCTTCTAGTGAGTGGCACGCGAAATGCAACTTAGGTTTGGCTGTCCAGTCAATCCAGTTCCGCACGGATGCGAAAAGATGTCACTCAACCGTTATCTATTCAGTGTCACCGTCATCATCAGTCTGTTTTTCCTCGTGAATCGTTCGGACGCTGATTCTTTGCGATCCGTTCGCGAAAAGGTTCGCGGTTCGAAGAGTTCAGAGCGAACGGAATCTCGGAAGAGCAGCAGGCGTCACGACGAAGATGACCGGGACCAAGATTCCCACCGCGGTGGTACTCTTGCAGCTATTTCTGGCCAGACTTCGGGTGGCGGTTCGCATCAGGGGGGCCGATCGCGAGGAGGAGGAAATCGCCGACATCATCGTCATTCGCATCACCACCACCATCATCATGGACATTATTATGGTCGCTCGCCTTGGAGCCTGGGTTTGCACTTTGATCGTCGACCTTGTTGGTCGCCGCCGATCGTTGCCAACGAACGGCATTACCATTTCTACGGGGAGCCAGTTCACCCAACGACAGTGATGGATGAACCCATTTATCGGGAATCGATTTATGGCGAACCTGTCTATGGGGAAACGATCTATGGGGAGGCGAACGAATTGCCACCGTTATCAGCAACGGTCGAGTTTCCAAAGCCATGGAATCTGCGATTAGGTTTGGAGTACGGATCCGATACCGATGACCTTTCGCAATTTGGTTTTGATTTCTTGGCGAACAAAACGGGCGGATTTGGAATCGAGACGAGTCTTCGGATGCACCGAGAGAGAGCCCATAATTTTCGAGACCATCTTTGGATTGGAGACGTCAATCTTATCTATGAGTTTTTTCCAAGTGAGCGGATTCGTCCACGTGTGGGGATTGGTATGAACTGGCTTGCCGATAACTACGGCGGCGAGGCTGGATTGAATCTGACGTTGGGCGTGGACCTGTCACTTTGGGAGCGGTTGAAGGTGACCGGAGAGTTGGACTATGGGACTCTCGGAGAGGCCGATTTTTCACACCGTCGGGCGACGGTCGGTTATGCCCTGACGGAAAAGGTGGAATGGTTCGCGGGTTACGATCATTTAGAAATTGGTGGGTTTGAGATCGATGGAATTTTGACCGGAATGCGATTTCGATTTTGACGATAATCCGCACAGGCCTCTTTCGTGATCGGGGTGGTTGAAGCGGCGGGGCCTGTCCGGCTGCCAACCGAGGTGACAGAAAAGAGATCCGGNGCGGTTCGAGAGTGGGATGGGAGGATCGTCTGCGCATTGGTCCGGAAGATAGGAGGTTTTCTCTTCTTGGAGGACGGGTTTGCCGCCTCGCCCGGAATTGTTAAACTATCGCCTTGCGGGGGCTTCAAGGGATCAGCCCGAGGGGCTTCGCAAAGACAGGAGTTNGATCCTGTCATGCACCCCTAGCTCAATTGGATAGAGCATCGGTCTACGGAACCGAAGGTTAGAGGTTCGAATCCTCTGGGGTGTACTACCAAATGATAAAGGCCGTCGGAACACTTTCCGGCGGCCTGTTTTTGTTTCAGCTTCGTTGCCCCGATGCAATCAGATCAAGGCGTGAGCGAGATTCGACCTGCAGTTCGTCGTTGCCGCAGGTTGATAGGGTGAATAGTGGTATTAGTGCGAGATTTTTTTCCAGACCACGCGGTCAGCCTTGTCATCATTATCATCACCCTGCTTTACCCCTTCTGAAGCAGCGATCAATGTCGTTCCATCATCTGAAAAAGTCCACGTCATTGATCCTGAAAAAGTACTGCCGTCTCTCTGTCCGCCTTGAAAGCTATTGCCGTACACGTTTTCTGAGATCTTCCACCATTGTTCTTGTGACCAGAATCCATTGCTTCCAGCACAATTAGCAATGATGGCTGATTTCGCTGCGTCATAGTGAAAGGTTTGCTTCCATTTGATGTGCCCGATTTTTCGTTCACCGGTTAAAGTCATTCCATCTAAATCGACATTGAAGTCCGCATAAACATCGGTGATATCCCCCTTCTTAAGTCCGATTTTTGGCCACAAAATATTCACCTTCAATTCGCCCATCCAACGGCCATCAAATTGACTTTGAAGTTCTTCAAAATCCTTCACACTCGCCGTTTTATCTTCATTTGAAGTCGGGCTTTCTGCCTGAGTTGACGTTGTCACCAAAGTCAGAATACAGAAAACGAAAATATTGAATCGGGTCACGATTGAGTTCCTCTCAGTATTTGTGAAATATTCAACTTTAGAAATTCGATTCCGAACGGCTCGGAAGTCGACTTTCCTAACATGTGGATCTTGCCTCGGATTTTAACCGGACTGCCCCTATGAATTCAACTTGTCGTCCGTTCAACAAAACGACCGATGCGTTTAGTAANAGCGTTGCCAGAGAAAGGCGAAACCCTAGGGAGTTACTTTGCAAAAAAGTCTAATCGATGAACCATTCCCATAACTTTTTTGCGTGACTGTCTGACGGTCAAATCACGACACAACGACGAGGCGAGTGAGAGGGGGTTGCGCGTGCTGTAGGAACCTAGAAAAACGAAAAAAGGCACTTTGGGTAGCAACATCAAAGGTTCGAATTCTCTGGGGTGTACTACCAAATGATAAAGGCCGTCGGAACCCATTCCGGCGGCCTTTTTCTGTTTCAGCTCCGCCGGCCCCATTGCAATCGGACCAAAGGGTTGGCGACATTCGATCGTTAGTTTATCGTTGCCCCAGGTCGAGTTCGGTAGTACGAAATCGAGCCATCGGCGTTTCTCAACGGCTGCTTGCTTTTCAAAGAGTTCTGCCGCTCGATTGGCCAGTTCGAGAATCTCGACGCTTTGGTAAAAGCCGTCCCCTTTAACGGGCGTTCAAAGCACCCTGTACGGCATGTTGGTTGTTGTGCGGGGCACCAAAATGGTTACCAAATGCTGTCCCTTTCGGGTTTATCACGACTGTTTGGATTCACGGAGCCACCGACTAGCGATAAATCCAGATCAATAAAGAGAAGGTCAGGAAAATGATGAACAGACAACCGCATCCAATGCGATATCCATCTTTGGATTGGGGAGGACTTGAAAAAGGTAAATAATTCAAAATTCACTTTCAACTAAATAAGGAATCGAATAAGGGTTTCTTGTTGTCTGCCTCAATGGCCTACTAGATTGCCTGTGCGTTGGCCTTGTAATCGCACAAAAAAGAGACTTGAAATGAAGTCAAGTTTTGCAGGGGTTAATTGGATGCCGGTCATGGATCTATCGGGACATTGAAAAGATACAGAGGAGATATACCAAGGCAGGGATTCCAGTCAAAATTAAAGGTATTGCAATCGTGAGAAGAATTACGATTGCAGCCAGCCTATGGAGGAACAGCCACGCAGCACCAAAATCACTCTTAATTATTCATGCCTCGACAAGATTTGCAGGTTTCAGGCGAGTGGCGCTGGGGCTGTCAACGCTCAACGAATCGCGTCGAGATTCGCCCAGCACCCAGTATTCTGACGGTTAGAAACTGAAGTCTCTTTCACCATTTAACCAGAGACCCCTTCGTGTTTTGTGGTGCGCTAAAAGTCTTCAGAATTCTCAGGTTTGTGCATTGAGGCCTGTGAAAAATCCCGCCCAGAAAACAAGAAAGTGGCGCTGATCGGCAGATGCCGCGCTAGGGTAACTTGTTCGGTAGCGATGCTGTCTCGCTAGTAGGCGAGTCTTCGTTAGATGAGTATTGGGGCCGATCGGATGACGTTCTAATTATCAGGGATGACCGCCGCTTTAGCTTGCCAGCGTGAATTGGAGCTCGTTCAGGTTCTGCTGCCGGGCCGCTTCGATCTTTATGTTCGACTTTTCTGGCTCAATCCGAACCGGTCAAGGTGCCATGCGGCTAGTCACCGTCTCGACGGGGCGTAAGCAACGATCTATGATCGAACCCTGAATTCGCGATTTCCATTGCATCGCCAATTCAAGGCGTGATCATTCATGTGGCTCCCATGAAATCTTGCACCCAGCAACAGCACCATTTTGAGTTTGGCGTAGTAACCAAACTACCAAGGTAATTTAATACCGGAGGATCAGATGATCGTTGAAGGCAAAGTTCTTGAGTCTCAAAAAGCGTGGGGCGAGGGAATTGTGAACATCGGTCGGACATTTCTTGATGAGGGCGATTACAGAGCGGCTGCCAAAGAGCACATTGATAAGTTTTACAACTACCAGGAAGGGACTGTTCTCTTTAAGCCAACACTCGCGTCACAAAGACAGTTTCGCTTGGACTTCGAGGGAGCTCTTTCATACTTCGTTGGAGGTAACAGCGATTACCCGGAAGATCACGGCTTTGCCATTAAGCCGTGGACAAATGTCCGATGGGAAAGCATTGGAATCAATATTATTGGTGAAATGGCGGTAGCCATGGGGAACTACTTTTTCACCCCGGCTGACGGCAGCGGAGAAGTCAAAGTCGAATATTCCTTTGCCTACACAACCGATTCAACGGGCGAGTTAAAGATTATTTTGCACGGTTCACACTTGCCTTACTCACCTTGACCCGATGTGTGTCTATCAGCTACGCGGCACTCCGAAAGCTTGGGTTAGTCGATTTGGGAAGGTTGTTGATCGAATTGCATTGCGTGGCATCGCTGTGATAGATCTACTTGAACGCGAGTTCTCGGTACTCTCTGGACTTGTCATTGCATTCTGAATGCATCTTTTCGGGGCGGTGCGGGATGTGACGTTGTCGGCATCCTGCGGGAGTCTGTACGCGCCGGTCGTTCACTGATTGGGCCGGCGAGATCGCCCGAGTCATGAAATGCAATTGTTTTGCAAGTGCAAATCTATCCCATTTACTAGTGGCTTTGTAGGGTGCATAATCTGGCTGGTTCAGCTAACGGTTACCGACTTCTAGGAAATTTCCGGAAACGTGATGAGGACGTTGCGAGTTGAAGCAGTAGGAACGCGTGTTGTTTTCGAATGGGCGATCAGTTGGCTTTGTAAGTCATGGGCTGGGTCTAGTGTTTTTGTTCTGATCGTTCTTCGAATTTGCTGGTCTAGCTTGGTACTCCATACTCGCTAGTCGAAATCGTTTTTGAATGTTATTCAAATCATGTGGTTTATTATCTTGTGAGGCTTGGAAATGGATGTTTTCCCATTCGGTCCCTATCAACGACTTAATAGGATTCGCCTTCCTCGAATTCCTTTCTTAAGGGTCTGTTTGGTAATTGGTGCCATACAATTATTGCCGGCTAAGTCTCAAGTGAAAGCCGACGATTGGCCGCAGTATCAGGGGCTCCAACGCGACAACATTTCGTCCGAGACGGGACTGCTTCAAGAATGGCCGGAAGCTGGGCCAGACCTCGCCTGGTCCTTTAACAAGGCAGGGCTCGGTTATTCTTCACCTGCCGTTGTTGACGGCCGCGTTTATCTCACGGGAGGGCGAAACGGGAGGGCTGAATTGTTCTGCCTTGATGCTCGGAACGGCAAGGAGATCTGGTCGCTTCCCTTGAATAGCAAGAGTTTTGACTTCGAAGGCAACGCTTGGGGGGCAGGCCCTCGAGCTGCTCCAACGGTTGACGGCGATGTGGTTTACGCACTGGCTGGGGACGGTCAGCTTGTCTGTGCCACCACGGACGGCACGCTGAAGTGGCAGACAAACATGCTGAGTGATCTCGGTGGCTCTATTAAAAGTGTCGATGCGGGGGAACCTGAGACGATCGGTTGGGGGTATTGCTGGGGGCCCTTGGTTGACGGTGATTATCTCATTTGCACACCCGGTAGCACCGATGGTAAGGGACTCGTGACGGCCCTTGACAAGGCAACCGGAGAAGTGGTGTGGCGTAGCAAGGAGCTCGATGAGGAGGCAACCTATGCGTCGCCTATCATCGCCACAATCGAAGGCGTTAGGCAGTACGTGGTGATGACTCAATTCGGCATTGCCGCTGTGGCTGCCGAAAATGGCATGCTGCTTTGGTACTACGAGCGATCGCGGCCTTACTCCGATGTTGTTATTCCCACGCCTGTTTGCCAGGGGAATTATGTGTATGCCAGCACGGGGGATGGGTGCGACATGGTTGAGGTTTCCAGGAAGGACGACGGGACATTCACGGTTGAGGATGTCTACACCAATAGAAATATGAAGAACTCGATTGGTGGCTTTGTTCTTCACGGTGGTTATGTCTTTGGGACGTCGGAACGTCGCGGCTGGGTTTGCCAGGATTTTGCGACGGGAAAAATTGCCTGGTATCAACGAGCCAACAAGACCGTCGGGGATGGATCATTGATTTTTGCCGATGGCCACCTCTACCTTTACGGCGAAAAGACGGCCGAAATCAGTTTGATTGAGGTTTCTTCCGAAGAGTGGTCGGAGAAGGGACGCTTTAGCCTACCTGCAAAGTCGCAGAATACAGCGCCCAGCGGCAAAAACTGGACGCGTCCAGTGATCGCTGACGGGATGCTTTACATCCGCGACCAAGAACTACTTTTTTGTTATCGAGTGAAGAAGTAAGCACTCAAAGATTATTCGTACCCGTTTGAAATACACCTCGGAGTCAATGGCGTGATGAAATTGCAAGTTGAGATTCTCGTATGTGTAGGACTGCTGGGCATGTCGGTTCTGGCGAACGACTGGCATAGTTGGCGTGGGTCGGAAACAAATGGAGTGTCGCGGGAAGTCGATTTGCCAGCGGACCTCGAGGATGTGCTGTGGATGAAAAAGGATGTGAGTTGCCGCTCCACTCCGATCGTATTAGCGCAGCTGATCAAGCCGCAGCAGGATGTGGTCACTTGGGCGCAGGGAGAGTTTGCGTTGACTGCCGTGAAGAAACACGAGCTCATCTCGTGGAATACGAGGCAGCTGTCATCGGACTTTTACGGTGAAGGCGCTTTCTTTGGCGACTTCAACCAGGACGGATCGGTCGACGTTGTGTCGGGGCCGTTTTGGTATCAAGGACCGGGATTTTCGAAGAAGCATGGATATCGGCCCGCAAAACAATATGATCCTGAAGGGTATTCCGACAACTTCCTCACGTTTGTTCACGACTTCAATAGCGACGGTTGGGATGACATACTCATCGTTGGTTGGCCAGGCTATAAAGAAGGTCACGAACACGTTTGGTATGAAAATCCACAGGGCAAAGAGGGTGCCTGGTCAAGGCATGAAGTTTTTCAGGAAGTGGACAACGAATCGCCCGCCTTTGGCAATTTGGTGGGGGACGAAAAACCGGAGCTCATTTTTCATTACAAAGGCCAGCTTGGTTGGGCGGCACCGGATCCTGAAGATCCCACCAGGCCGTGGGCTTTTCATCCAATCTCCGAAGACCTCAAGCTCACTCGCTATGCTCATGGACTTGGTTTCGGAGACATTAACGGTGACGGGCGACCTGATTTCGTGCAATCCAAGGGGTGGTGGGAACAGCCTGAGTCTCTCGATGGTGAGCCGCTGTGGAAACATCATACTTGGCCCTTTGAACTGGATGGTGCGCAGATGCTCGTCTACGATGTAGATGGAGATGGGGATAATGATATCGTGACTGCGATCGCCTCTCACAAATATGGTATCGCATGGTTAGAGCACACAAAGAACGACAAGGGAGCGATCGAGTTTAAGATGCATCGCTTCATAAACGAGAAGCCAGAGGAAAACCGCTACGGCGTAAAATTCTCACAACCGCATGCGTTAGATGCGGCCGATATGAACGGTGACGGGCTCACTGATTTTGTCGTTGGGAAGCGGTTTTGGGCGCACGGTCCCAAGGGAGATCCAGAGCCCAATGCGGCGGCTGTGACCTACTGGTTTGAACTAAAACGCGGAGTCAAAGGAGTTCCTGGCGGCGTTGATTTCGTTCCCCATCTTATTCACGATGATTCCGGCGTCGGCACTCAAGTAGCAGCTGGTGATCTCAACGGTGATGGCTTGCCCGACGTGATTTCAGGGAACAAGAAGGGCACTCACATTCATCTGCAGGTGCGAGAAAAGGTCAGCGAGCAGGAATGGCAAGCGGCTCAGCCGAAGGTTTTGAACTGAATCAGTAGAGACTTGCCTTTGTTGTGGAGTCTGGCGATCGCCTAGCGTGTACAAGCTATTATGCTTGCGGAGAAAAGCTTGGAGCGAACACTCGTCGGTTTCAAGAGAGGGGCTGCCGATCGGTTGGATGCAGGAGGGATGCATGCGAAAGCTGAGCTTCGCCTGCAGCAAGCCTCTTTGACAAAATGCGTCGCTCGACGAAGAGTACAGAGGTGCGAAAAGCTGAGTTAGGGCGTGAGGTAAATGCGATCCCCGCTGTTGGTGCGATCCGCAGGCGGATGGCGAACTTCCCCCCACTCTCAACGGCCATTTCAAAAACAGCAATTAGTACTTTCGAGTCACGTAACTATCGGGCCAAGGGTCGGGGAATTCTCCGCCAGACTGCCAGTGTTCGATCTCATCTTCTGTGAGAAAGCATTGCCTAAGCGATTCAGCAAACCAGTCAACCTGGGACTTGTCTCCAATCACGGTTAGCTGGCAACGACGATCACCAAAACGTCCCTTCTCGTTGGCCAGCCTCTCTTGAAGTGCCTCAATTTCCATTTTATCCAGGCCATTGTTTTCATCTTCGAGAATGCCCGCGCGCCAATAGCCGATGAGTTGCAAGCTGATGCCAGCTGCCGCCTGATTCCAAAGCAGCGATACATTGTCACGGCTTGGTAGATAGAAAAATCCTTTGCTTCGATAGATGTGCTGGCCGAGATAGGTGTTGCAAGTATCCCACAAGCGTTGTGGGTGAAACGGACGGTCATCTTCAATCACTTGGGTTGCTAGATTGTAGGGCCTGTCGTCATGATTTTCCGCTTCAATAACCGGTTTAAGTTCTTGGATTAATTGTTCAACTCGGTGATAGTCATATTCGGGCATTTCCAGTGCATCTTCGATGGGTAGGTTGCCCCATGGTACAGAAACGATAGAAACCAAAGGGTTGAGTGCATGAATTGATGCAGCAATGGTCTGTATTTTGTATTGCTCGATTCGATCGACCTTGGTCAGTAACAGATGGCTGCAGAACATGATCTGCTCCACCAGTAGATTCGTGGTGTCCCTGTGTTGAGTCTGCAGGTTGCGCTGCAAGGTAGGAACAATCTGTTGTCCGGAGCTGAAATCCTGGTCGATCATTGCTGCGTCAACAAGCGTCAAGACACCTGTTAATTTAAGCTGTTGCTGTTCGCTGAAAAACTCAATGAGTGGCATCGGATGACAACTGCCCGATGTTTCGATGATTAACAAATCGGGCGGACTGTCAGCCAATATTTTATCGAGTGCGAGCCGCAGTTTTTCAATTCCCTTTTCGCTGCTTAGCACACAAGAGTGGATAGACTGGAATCTGCTGTCTTGCTTATCGAAGAACTCTGTCTGGGCAACGATGAGGCCGTCAACATCTAACTCACTCATGTCATTGACGACGATACCGACGGACAGTTGTTTTTTGTTAGACTGGACAAGCAGGCTCTTTAAAAGAGTTGTCTTGCCCGATCCGAGAAACCCATTAAGGATAATGATGGGAATTGTGGTTGCTGGCTTGGCTGACTTTTCTTCGTTGATATCATCACCCGTCAATTTACTGATGGTCGATTCAGCGGTCGTGGCTGCTGTAGGATTCCGTGTTTATCAACCCCCATGAGGGATTTTTTGGGGGGGCCACATTTCATCTGAGATGTCAACGGTATCCGCAAAGCTTTACCGCCCTCAAAAGGGCCACTGAATTTTGTCGCTTCCAGAGAACCCACGTTGGTGATCACCGGTGTTTGATTCATGTCTCTTCGAAGATACACATGCAATTTAATTGCATCAAGATCCGAAGTGGTCACGGGGAGATGTTCGCTCGGGCTTCGGTGCCTTGGACTTGATCGACGGAGAATCGGTCCAGCCTACCGTCGCTCTTTGTTGCGTTGGGGAACTTCACTTCTTCGGACGGAATGCTTTCAGCCGAGCCTCATCGGTTTCCAAGGAAGGTCCGTCGATCAAGTCGATGCAGTAGGGGATTCCCGGGAAAACTGCGTCCAAACATTCACGGATCGCCTTTGGCTGCCCCGGCAGGTTCACGATCAACGCACGGGTGCGAATGGCGGCGGTTTGGCGAGAGAGGATCGCAGTCGGTACTGCCTTAAGTGACACTTGTCGCATCAGTTCGCCAAAACCGGGCATTAACTTATCAGCCACCGCTTCGGTCGCCTCGGGAGTCACGTCGCGTTTGCTGGGGCCAGTGCCTCCCGTGGTGATGACCAGGCAACATCCCTCGTCATCGCACATGCGGATCAGAGCCGCCTCGATGACGTCCTGATCATCGGGGATGACCTCGGCAACAGGTTGCCAGGACGACGTGAGGACCTCGTTCAGGTATTCCTGGATTGCGGGTCCGCCTCGATCTTCGTACTCACCGCTGCTTGCTCGATCTGATATGGTCAGAATGCCAATGCGCGCAGTCACGTTCGAATCCAAATATTAAATCAGTGTGAAGGGTTAGAAATTGTCAGCGTCGACGTAGGCGTCGATCACTGCTTGTTCGCCGTCGATACCCTTGCGCGAATTGCCGTGCTCCATGCCAAGCACTCCATCGAATTTGCGAGAGTGAATGTGCTTGAAAACATTGCGGTAGTTGATTTCACCAGTGCCCGGTTCTTTACGCCCTGGGTTGTCGCCGCATTGAAAGTAACCAATTTCGTCCCAACATTGATCGATGTTTGGGATCAGGTTCCCTTCGGTGATCTGCTGGTGATAAATGTCAAATAGGATCTTACACGACGGGCTGTCAACCGCCTTGCAGATGGCATAGGCCTGCGGTGAGCCTTGTAGGAAAGTGCCGCCGTGATTGGCGTACCAGTTGAGCGGTTCGAGGACCATGACCAGATTATGCGGTTCGAGAATGTCTGAGCATCGTCTCAGTAACTCAATCACATTTGCCGTTTGATATCCCATGGCGAGTCGATCACGTCCCGTTTCATCGACGTTGCCGGGAACCACAGTCATCCACTTTGCATTCACTCTCTTGGCGACCTCGACGGAATTGCGGATGTCTTTGAGGACGGCATCCCAAACGTCCTTGTCGTTGCGGGCAAAAGTGATCTTGCCAATCGATCCGTGAGCCACAAATACGCCCATTTGAAGACCTCGTTGATCCATCGTCCGAGCGATCTTCTCCTGTAATTCGACCGGGCGATTCTTCATGCCATTGTCTTCCCATGCGGTAAAACCCTGGTCGGAGGCGAATTTAAGCTGGTCGATCAGATCGTCACCGGCCGAATGCTTAAACATGTTGAAGTGAGGGGCATACTTCAGCTTGAAACGGTTTGCTTTGGCCGTTTCTGCTGCTGCCCTGGATGCTGTCGGAGCCACTGTAGCCACAGTCGCGGCACCAATCGCTGCGCTCGCTTGAAGGAATTCGCGTCGTTTCATGGTGAGATCCCTGGTTGTTAAGGTTTTATTCGGCGTCCGAATTTGATTCATCGTCCGGTTCGTACGTCACTTCGTTCACGTCCACTCGGAGTTGGTCGAGTCGCTCAGAGACGTCTTCGGGCATGTCTTTCTGATAGCGACCGCCGATCTGTTCCGCCAGGAAAGCTTCGATTTCGGCATACATCGCCATGCGATTCACGGGTTTGGCAAAGCCGTGCCCCTCGTCATCCGCAAGAAGATAGCTGACTTTGTGCCCCTGATCTCGTAACGCGATGACAATCTGATCGGCCTCCGCTTGTTTCACTCTTGGATCATTCGCTCCTTGGATGATCAGTAGAGGCTTGGAAATCTTATGTGCACTGAATAGAGGGCTCGCTTCTCGGATTCGCTGCTGGCCTTCTTCGGTACTTGGGTCTCCGACCATGCCATACAGGAAGGCTCGCCCCGCTTCCCAGTAAGGAGGGATTGATTCAAGCAACGTGAAGATGTTACTGGGGCCAACGATATCGACTCCGCAGGCGTAAAGTTCAGGTGTAAATGCAAGTCCCGCCAAGGTTGCATATCCGCCGTAGCTGCCACCCATGATCGCCACGCGATCGGGGTCAGCAATGCCTTGCTTGATCAAGTGTTTGACGCCCCACGTAATGTCATCCTGCATTAGTTTGCCCCATTGCAGGTCGCCCGCATTCAGGAACTTCTTGCCATATCCGCCACTAGCGCGAAAGTTTGGCTGCAGAATGGCGTAGCCTCGGTTGGACAGGAATTGAACCAGGGCGCTATAGCCCCAAGAGTCGCGCGGACCTTTCGGTCCACCATGCACCAAAACAACAACCGGTAAATTCTTCGCCTCGACTCCCGCTGGTACCGTGAGGTAAGCCGGGATTTCCAGGCCGTCGCTGCTGGCGTACCGAATCGGAGTCATCGGTGCCAGGTGTTCTTCGACGTCCTTGAGTTCCGGGCGAGGCGTATACTGATGAATTAATTTCCGCTCCGGTGCATCGAAGTACCAGGCTTCAGCCGCATATTTGTCGCCGTGCACAGCAATTAGAAACTTGCTGTAGTCATTAGTTGCACTCTGGAACGCAATTTCACGTCCGGGGAACTTTTCCTGGAGGAACTTGTAGTTCGCCTCCCAGTCTTTGTCTCGCCAGTGATATTGAGTCTTGTCGTCGGTGTAGGATGTGGAGATGATCTCGCGAGTGTTTCGGTCCATTCGCAAGCCGCCGAAATCAACACGCCCATTCGGGTCGCTTTCCAACAGTCTCAGTTCCCCGGTTTGGGGATTCATCTTGAAGAGCGTCAACAGATCCAAGTCACCTTTGTTGGTGACCAGGTAAAGGTTCTCATTTTTCGGATCCCAGCCTCGGACCATCGCGTCCTCAGTGACCGATGTCTCATAGATCGGGACGAGTTCATCGCCGTCCTTGCGCAATAGCGTCGTGTTACCGGCAGGGTCGGTTCGGCTCAGCAATCGAAGATTGTCATCCCAGTCAAATTCATAACCGGTGATGCGATCGTCGTTTTGATAAACCAGCTTTAAATCGCCTGTGGAGATTTCTAGTTGATAAAGATCATGCCAAGCCTTGTCTCGATTGTTCAGTCCCACCCAAAGTAGATCCGGGTTCTTCTGACTCGCATGCATAATTCTCGCGGTAACATCTTTCAGCGGAGTCAGGTTTCGCGACTCGGGTGTCTCTTGGCCGTCCGCTGGTTTAGCGCTAGGATCCACAGCGAACAGATTCATGTTCTCATCGCCGTCGGAATCTTTTACATACAGAATGTACTTGCCATCGTCGGTCCACGTGTATCCATATAAAGGTCGCTTGCTGTCCGTCAACGGGCGAGCTTTGTCAAAAGGCTCTGCGAACTCTTTGACCCAGACATTCATGATGCCCTGATAGGGTTTCATGAACGAAATAAATCTACCATCGGGACTCAACTGCCCGCCCGCAATCTGGGGATTACCAAAAAAAAGATCTCGATCGAGTAAGGGCGAATTGGTCTCGGCACTGCATTCATTCATCTGAGAAAAGCCCAAGCTAGTGATCACACAGCTGACCGACAGAGTCGTCAGTAGATAGGCAGCAAGTGTACGGTTCATGGAAAGGTCTCATGGTAAGGTAGAGGAATCAAGGTCTTTGACTGTTCGAACTCAGCCGACATCATACCAACATTGCCAATCTGTGGTAATCGATGGGCGTCAGGCAGTGACGGAGCTCGACCTGGGCCGTTCGATTCATCTTATTTCACTCGCAGGGTCTGCTCGGCGGACGGCATGTTTTCCGGGATCTCCTGGGTCACGTTGCCGGTGGCAGCCCACTCGGTGCCTCGCTGAAGCGTGACGGCGAAGCCAACACAATTGATCTGTTGGATGTTGTCACCCAGGACCGTATGGAATACACGTCCCTGACCGTATTTGATCGTGAAGAGCACGGGCTCGTTTTCGCCAGTTCCTCCCGTTTCCTTGTCCGAATAGGCGGTGGCTAGCAATGTCATATTCTCAGCCGGGCCGCGAAGCCGATCGTAGAGTTCATCTGACACGTGTCGCCATTTGAGCGGTAAGCCATTTGTAATCGGGTGCTTTGTGTTGATCGTCTCAACGATGTACTCGTGTTGCCGGCCGTGGCTGCCGCCGCGCCCCGGAGTCATGTCGCGGACGACTTTCCCATCGCGGAAGCGAATATAGGGACCGTCTTTTTCATTGCGGCCCCCCCAACCGCCGAGCCCGATGATGGCGTTGTACTCTTTCCAATTAGGAAATGAGTTGTTGGCGGCATGATAGACCACGAGGCCACCGCCATCTCGCACGTAATCAACAAAACTCGCTTGTGTCTCCTGTGGCCAATCAGCTCCGTTGTAGTTCATTAGGACCACGTCGAAGTCAGCAAACTTCGGCTGGAATTGAGCGATGTCGCTACCTGTCGTTGCAACTGCGACCGTGAAGAGCCCTGTCTGTTCCAAATAATCTTGCAAAACGGGCGTCGTGCCCTTCCAGTTATGGTTGTTTTGACCATCGACAATCAAGGCCTTCATTGTCGTCTCTTCGGCATTCACCACGCCGACGAACAGGAGGGCAAAACAAACGGTGCAAAATCTTGTCATTCTTCTTGTCCTTTCATGCGTTGTGCTCTTGCCGCTAGGGCCAGGGGCGAAGGCCTGCCGGTACTTGACGCATCGCTTGTCTCTCAGCAGCACAGTAGAGATGGCTGAGTATAGATTTACATGCATTCTATTTGCAAGTGCGTGTCAATTGCGAAATGGTGATAAGGTCGATGCTGGTCTGGTCAAGCTGAAATGATGCTCTAGTCAAGCCAGGGATAGCTGCGAGGGTGACCGGCGGGCAGCGAGGAGAACGGTCTGGGCGGTGAAAGGAGAGTTTCAGCGAGTCATCGGGTCGGTAGCTAGATTTACTTGAGACCATGAGGCCGGCTTCCTGGCCGTTCCCGGGGCTGACTTGATTGGCAAGAGGATTCGAGGGAAACTAGCGAGATAAGGTGATACTGCCTCGACTGCCACGAAAAGAGAAATCCAATGAGCGCACCAACGTCGATTCTTAAACTCTCCATCTTTTTTCTGACAGCGCTCGCAAGCGTTGTTCAGGCTCAGAACACCGTTAACTTTCCTCAGATTGGCCGTATCGACCGATTTGACGCATCGCTCGACAAACTCATTCCACAGGATGCCGTGGTCGAGGTTCTTTGCGGCGGGTTTGAGTGGGCAGAGGGTCCGGTTTGGGTTTCGGAAAAGGAAAATAAGTTTGGGGGGTTTGTTCTGTTTTCGGATATCCCTCACAACGCCGTCATGAAATGGCAAGAGGGCGTTGGGGTCTCGGTGTATATGAAGCCCGCTGGCTACACAGGAGTCGCTGATTATGGTCGCGAGCCTGGCAGTAACGGTTTAGCTCTGGACGCTGCTGGACAACTCGTGCTATGCGAACACGGTGACCGACGGATTTCGCTCCTTACCAAGGGGGGCGGCAAGGTGACGCTTGCAGATCGGTGGAACGGCAAACGTTTCAATAGTCCCAATGATCTGGCCATACGTCGGAATGGCGAAGTTTTTTTTACGGACCCAATATATGGGCTTCCTCAGAGAGCGAATGATCCATTGCGCGAGATAGATTTTTGCGGTGTCTATCGCTTGCAAAAGGACGGTAAGGTTACGCTGCAATACAAGGATATATCTCGGCCAAACGGAATCGCTTTCTCGCCGGACGAGAAGATTCTCTACGTCGCGAACAGCGACGGCGGTGATCCAGTGTGGCGTGCATTTCCTGTGCAGGAAGATGGTGACCTCGGATCCCCCAAGGCATTTTTTGACTCGTCCAAAGAAGATCGCATTCCGCGTGGCGGGGGCGATGGCTTGAAGGTCGATGTGCGCGGTAATGTTTTTGCGACGGGGCCCGGCGGCGTACTCGTGATTTCACCGGGTGGCAAGCTGCTGGGTCGTATCGTCACCGGCGAAAGTATTGCAAATGTGGGATGGGGGAACGATGGTAGCGTGCTCTATCTGACTTCGGATATGTATCTTTGTCGAATTAAGACGCTGACCAAGGGTGATAAGTTTGAATGAATGTCGGTTCGCCCACCGCATCCTACGATCGCTTGAAGCAGAATTGATTTCAGCTGAAACGCGTCTAACGCATGGGTAGCCATCGAATGGACGGCACACGCGGCGTTTGCTGCTGTTTGCACTACGGGCTGCTACTTAGGTGCCAGCGGAAATTGCATCATCCACACTCAAGTTCCATTTTGGAAATGGATCTGAAAAGCTCCTCCAGGTGTCTGCTCCAGCCGCGTATTCTGCGTCGGTGAGTAAGCACTCCTGAAGCGAATCGTAAATGTCGATTTCATCCAAATCGATGCCAATGAAAACTAATTCTTGTCGGCAGTCACCGACTTCCGAATGCCATTTGCGTTTGAGTTCTTCTTCGAAGGCAGGTGATTTCGGCCAGTGTTCGTGCGGGAGATTCGCCCACCAAAAGCCGCCGAACTCGAGACGGGCCAAACGCCCTGCCTGTGACCAGACGCCGATTTTGTCCAGTCGACTCGCCAGCCAGAAGAAACCCTTGCTTCGTAAAACCCCATTCCATTCTTGGTTGAGTCGATCGAAGAAGCGTTGCGGATGAAATGGACGTCGGGCACGGTAAACAAAACTGTTGACGCCGTACTCTTCGACGTTGCTGTCCGCATCCCCGCATAGTGTGAGTTGCCCGCGTAGTATGAGTTGCCAGCCTTTACTCTGTTTCGCAATGTCGAAATCAAATCGTTGCGTGCCCATGATTTGTTTGGGCTCGACCTTGCCGAACGATGCGTGCAGCTTGAGAGCGTGAGGATTGAGTTGTTCGACAAAGCCTTCGATCGTCCCCAGTGTGTTTGAGTCAATCAGATCCGTTTTGTTCAAGATGATGACATTTGCAAATTCGACTTGTTCGGTCAGGAGATCGGCGACGGTGCGCGGGTCGTCTTCCGTGGCTGTCTGGTCGATGCTCTGCAAATCCTTGCCGATTCTGAGGTCATCCAGGAAGTTGGCCGTGTCGATGACGGTGACCATCGTGTCTAATTCCGCTATTTCCGAGAGGGGCGTTCCATCCCCGATTGCGAATGTAAATGTATCTGCGACAGGGGCTGGCTCGGAGATGCCTGTTGATTCAATCAACAAATAATCAAAACGGCCTTCCCTGGCCAATGCTGCGACCTCCGCAAGGAGATCCTCACGCAGGGTGCAGCAGATGCATCCGTTCGTCATCTCAACTAGCTTTTCTTCTGTTCGACTCAGGGCGGCTTCACCGCCGACGAGCAGTTGAGCGTCGATGTTCACCTTGCTCATGTCGTTAGCAATCACGGCGACGCGCATTCCAGACCGATTGGCCAGCACGTGGTTAAGGAGCGTGGTTTTGCCCGCTCCGAGGAATCCGGACAGTACCGTGACGGGTAGCTTTTTCATGCCGTTCCCGCTTGGATCGTGTATCGTTTCAGTGTTCGCGCGAGCGGTTGGTTTTGCTGGTCCCATCGCTGTTGGCTGAGGAATCGCCATGCCGCCGGAGTTTTCTCGGCTCGTACAAACGGGCGTAGCCACGTCTCGACGCATTCACGGCGATAGTCAAGTCCCGCGGTTGAATGCACCCAGGTCTCGTAGTCGGCGATCCAGGCCAGTAACGATTTCCAGAGTTTGCGAGCCCGTTGCCATTGGGGGCGTCCTTGTGGCCGAGTAAAGACGGGGAGTTCGTCTGGCCAGTGTATCGCTAATGAAACGGATTCGACGGGAGCCCAACTTGGGCAGAAATCAAAGCGATCGAGGTAAAGGCCTCCGAGTTCACGGTGTCCGAAGAACATACCGAAGGCCCATAATGAGATATGGGATTCGTTCTGGTCCAATCGATAGCAAGTCGATCGAACGTCGGTGCCATGGTCGCGATGGCGTTGAAAGCCAAAACCCATCAATAGATTTCCTGCCGGACCCTCTACGTCCCTTCCCCAGCACCAGACTTGTTGCTCCATTAACCGACCGCCGAATCGGCGAATTGGTCGAGGCATGCACCAACCCTGGCCTGTGCGTGCTGGCGTCGGTTGCGGATACTGCGTTGGCGCGACGTTAGTCATGAGGTTGACTCCTGGGGGCGTGCGGTGTCGGTTGGCTTAGCACACTCACTGGATCAATCAACGAGATTGTCTATTGAGTTCTGCTGATCCATCGTTTGAAGCGGGAACGACATCTCAATCAGTCTTGACGGACACGGCTACGGCTACGTTTGCGAATAGCCATGCCGACGCGGCGATCAACTGTAACCAATCACCAATGGAACTGATTTCGTATGCGAACACGCTGCCAATCCAACAAATGCTGGCAATGGTTTGTCCGAGCCATTCGATCCGGAGCACTCTTTCGAGTCGAGTTTGAACGGGGGAGGATCCAGAACTTGTGCTTGAAGACCTGCTTGTGACGTTTGGTCCATTCGAAGGCTCGGTCGATACTCGTTCAGTCGTCGTTGTGTCGGTCCCTGTCAACATGTGGCACACTCCTCTCCACAACATGATAGGTCGTCCAGGTACATGCCCCACTGACGATATTTTTCTAGTTCTTCGGCTGGCATTTCGAGCGATGTGGCAATGGCTTTTGCGACGACCGCGAATCGTTGGCGATACTTGTAGATAAAGCAAAAGACGTGATTGCCATGCCTGACCGCGGCGCCACACAGAAACATCCCAGGTGCGACGGTTGATTCATCGTGCTCGTTCAAAAGTGGAAATCCATCGTCACGCTTTTCAAACAGGTCTGATACCAGTTTGTGACTTCCATCAAACCCACCGGCCATTAATGGTGGCTCGGGCGATTGAAAACTTTGTCCGGCCTGAGTTGTGACTTCATAACGGTCGCCGACGCGAGTGACCGATCTGATTGGCGTTTCCGGATAGAGTTCCACGTGCTCCCCAAACCACTCTTCCCGCATCCGTTCAAGGGAATACGTCGACAGTGCGACACTTGGATCGGAGCTTTCGTCTGTCCATGGGCAACCTTTGTCGAACAGCCTCACTCGTTTGTCGCGATAGGAGAGATGGTAGGCCGCGTCGATGCCACTTTCATAGCCACCAATGATGATGAAGTCATCTCCCTCAAGCTTTTCGTAGCTGGGAATGGTTGCAGTGTGTCGGCAGAGCTCAATACCAGTAAAACCATGGGTACGAGGGTATTGGAACTCGCCGGCAGCCCAGATGACATGCCGAGCTCGCAATGTGTCTTCAGCGGTGTCCACGCGAAAGCTCTCATCAACTTTCGTGATCCGAAGTACGTCGGTGTTCTCTTGGACCGGTAACTCGAAAAATTTGGCAACTCCCCTTAAGTGTGCCGCGTATTCGGGACCCGTCGGATGCTCAACCTCCAAGCTGAACGCGGGCGAAACGCCGATCGCGATCGAATTCAGATCGAGCATGCCAATCGAATTGGTTGGGAAGGAGGGCGTAATGAATCGAGTTTCGGCCGGCCATGAGGCGAACGACGCTCCGACCGTTTGTCGGTCAAGCACGACGAAGTTCTCAATGCCCGCATGTCTGAGGGCGATGGAAACGCCTACGCCTGCGGCGCCAGCGCCGACGACCACGACATCATAGGTTCTGGTGTTCGTTGCATTTGTCATCAGCCGTTTTCCTCAGTTTCGAGTTCGATAGCCGGGAGGGGATCTTCATAATCGGCCCAGCCACTGGGACCCTCCGCGAATTCATGTTCGGTCAGCAGGCAGCGATTCAGAATGTCCTCGATACGCTGCTGGTCCAGTGCTTGTCCAATGAAGACCAGCTCTTGACGCCGGTCGCCATGCTCGCCAACGTAGTTCGAGCCGATTTCCGCAAGCAGCTTCTCGTCTTCCGGCCATTCATCGTCCGGAGCGGCTGCCCACCAGAATCCAGCGGGATTCATGCGAATGGAACAACCAGCCTGCGACCATTCGTAGGCCCAGTCATTCCGAGATGCAATCCATATCAGACCCTTGCTGCGGAGCAAATTATGGAAGAATCCGTCATCGAGATCGTCGTGAAGCACCTCGCTTAGTCGCTTGGGATGCAATGGACGGTTGCTTCGATAGACAAAGCTGGAAATGCCATACTCTTTAGTCTCGGTCTCTTCTTCTCCTCTTGGCACCGTCAGCCACTTCGGCATGCTTTTTGCCTCTGACAGTTGAAAACGGCCGGTGCCCATGATTGCGGATAGCGGAACGCAGGCTTCTGTCGTGTGAAAAATTTCAGCGTTCGGATTCAGCTTGCGAACGATTTGATCTAGTTGCTCCAGATCGTAAGGAGCAACGAGATCTGTTTTGTTAATGATGATCACATTAGCAAACTCAATTTGGTCAACCAGCAAGTCGACGATGTTGCGGTCGTCCTCGTCATTCAAACCCATCCGGCGATCCGTTAGATCATCCCATGAACCGAAATCATTCATAAAGTTTCCGGCGTCAATTACGGTGACCATCGTGTCTAGTTCAGCAAGTTGCGACAGGCTGTTGCCTTCTTCATCCTCGAAACTGAAGGTCTCGGCGACCGGCATCGGTTCACTGATTCCTGTCGATTCGATCACCAGATGGTCGAACCTGCCTTCACCGGCCAGTCTTGCGACTTCGATGAGCAGGTCTTCACGCAACGTGCAACAAATGCACCCGTTTGTCATCTCAACCAGTTGTTCCTCGGTTCGAGATAGATTCGCATTGCCGTTTCGCACCAATGCCGCGTCAATGTTGACTTCGCTCATGTCATTAACGATCACGGCGACGCGTTTTTTTTCACGGTTCGCCAAAATGTGATTCAGGAGAGTCGTTTTGCCAGCCCCGAGAAATCCGCTTAATACCGTGACCGGCAAGCGGCACTGACTCGCTGAAGGTTCAAACTTATCCATGGGGTCGCTCCAATATGTCCGGTTAGGACGGGGAATACCCGTTCGAGCGGTAGGCGATTCCGGTAGGGTTACAGGCTGATTCGCCACTGGCTGGGCGAACTTTGATCGCCTCTCAAGTGCCTGTTACGCAATTAAAGCGTACTTGCAACTGAATTGCAATAAGGGGGTCGGTGGAATTTCAGGCAGGGCTCTGGTGCTCTGGTGCTCTGGTGCTCAAGGCAGGAGAGAGCAGTAATCGCCTGTCGACCGAGTTTGCGGAGCGTNACTGCGGGGCTGTCGCAGTTGAGGTGATAGCTGAGCCGCCGACGCCTGGCCCAGCGATCAGGGGTACCATGTCGATTCCCAATCTGGTGGGTCCAGTCACCAGGTTCCACAAAATAGCAATGTTCCAATCACGCTTGCATTTAGACGGAGCATTGTTGCGTTGATAGNCCGATCTCGGATGACTGGCAGGGCGATCAACCTGCCCTAAAGGGAGTCGCACAGCCTGAAAACGAAGTAGCCACTGAGGAGATGGGTGATGATCAATTTGCCCGTCAGCCATTTGGTGGTTAGAAGGCACTGGCTTTCGTCTCGCAAGAAATTCCTCTATTGCTTTCTCTTTTCCTTGTAACAATTCCAAAGTTGTCCACAGGGTTCGCTGATTAACGCCTCATACCAATCTCGAAAAAATCGGGATGAATCCAGTGAAAAACAAATTTGAAAAAAACCACATAAAGAACGCCGCGACGGGGTAGCGCATGGCGAATTCGATNTGCTTAGAGATTGATAAACCGCCGCTATTGTCACCACCCATGAGATGTTTTCTAAGCGTTTCGCACGTCGTTGCGTGTGCGTTAAAGATTATCCGTTTCTACCCTGCTTTCTAATGGGCGTAGGCAGTGAACCTCAAGTGATTATCGAGAGATGAAAACGCAAGCCTTAACGACTGAAGGAAGGTGCTGTGGGGCGGCTTTGGGGAGTCGTGTCTCGATTCATTTCGCTGTGTGTTTGATCTCGCGCCTCATCAGTGTCGAATTTTAGATTGTGGGTGTCAATGAAATGATTTGTTGAAAACACAAGGGTTCGTGTTCCAGTGGAACCTTGTACCCATGGGTTCATCGTATTGCCTATGGCCTCTTGCAAATCGCTGATGTTACACTTGGGGAAATGGTTGATCCTAAAACCCTGATGGTACCTGTGGGGGCGTATGAATATGCACTGTTCAAGGCTCATGATTTGTTTCGGTCTCATGTTCGTCCTGACGAACTCGTCCGTATTCGGAGAGTTCACTGATGTATCGGGAGAATTTGGCTTTGGTGATAATGGGAAGGCCGCTTTCGGGGACTACAACAACGATGGTTTTACGGATCTCTACACCGGCAAGATATGGAGAAACGAAGGCGGCAAGGGATTTGTCCTGGTTGCGGACTCAGGTGTAGAAGGCGGTGAAGGAATTTGGGGAGACTATGACAATGACGGGAACCTTGACTTGTTTGTCTTTACCGGTGCTGGAGCACTCTATCGAAATACGGGAGATGGAAGCTTCAAAAAGATTTCATTCCCTGAATTGCCGACCAGGAATTCACGTGGTGCCGTGTGGATTGATATCAACAACGATAGTCTGCTTGACCTGTATGTCGGCGGCTATGAAATATGGCAACAGGCTGTTCACCCGGATGTGGCTTACCTAAACAAGGGGAACGGGGTGTTCGAAGAAGTGTGGCGAACTCCTGAGAATTATTCAGCCAGAGGCGTCACGGCTGCAGACTACGACGGAGATGGGTTCGTTGATGTGTATGTTTCCAACTACCGGCTGCAACCCAACTTTCTCTGGAAGAATAATCAGAAGAACGGATTCGAAAACATCGCAGAGAAATCGAAGTCGCAGGGTATTCCGGACGAGGTCATTGGTTATACGGGCGGAATCAGCTATCCCGTCTGCGGCCATACCATTGGGTCGTGTTTCGGTGACCTGGATAACGATGGCTGGGTTGATCTCTTTGTTGGGAATTTCAGTCATCCAAGGGCAGGCCAAGATCGCCCGCAGTTTTTGCGGAACGGTGGAGCTGCCACCGATTTTGTCTTCGAGGATAAATCCAGCGACGCCGGTTTGGCATGGCAGGAGTCCTTCGCATCACCCACGTTTGGAGATTTCAATAACGATGGCACGCAAGACCTGTTCTTTACCACCGTCTACGGAGTCGGAAGCGGAAATATCCGGAACTACCCTGTCCTGTATCAAGGCCGAGGCGATTGGGTCTTTGAAGACGTGACAGCGATTCAGAAGGTCAGCGATTTGCCACCGACGTACCAGGCGGCATGGGCAGATATCGACAACGACGGGGACCTCGACCTATGTACTGCCGGAAAGATTTTTCGTAACGACAATCAACTCACTGGCAAGTGGTTGAAGATCAGGTTGGTCGGTGATGGCAAGAGAGTCAATAAGTCGGGGATCGGAGCGATCGTCCGGATCAAGGTCGGTGACGAAATCATCACCCGTCACGTAGAAAGTGGAATAGGGGAGGGCAACCAGAACGATTTGATGTTGCACTTTGGTTTCGGAGAACTGAATGCCGATAAGGTCGACGCCGAAGTGACGTGGCCAGGGAACTACAGGCAGGCTGTCGGTGAACTGAAGCTGAATGCGACGCACGCCATTTCGGTGGAATAAGCGTCTTGTACGAGCCCCGCCATCCACCTGTCGTTGGGGCTCGTTTGGATCTGCTTACTGCCGTCTGGGAAACGCGATGCTCAGGCTTTGTGGATTTTCGGATTGCCTGCCTCGATTACAAATGCCGCACGTGAGAAGGTCTTGCCACCGGGTTTTAGGACTTCATCCACCACCATGTAGTCGGACTGCCACGATTTCGGTGTGACATGACATAGGATATACCCGCGTTCCGCATTGTGAAATTTCACGCAGGCGTTTGTGGATAGAATCGAGTCAAGGTTGCTGGGTTTTTCAGTACCATTTCCTCCGCTACACAAAGAGGTGGCGACGAACTCCGAAGCCACGAGCGGATGATCTTCGCGACGATCATCAACGCGGAGTTCATTGGCCCAGTTTGAGTGAATGTCTCCCGTGAGGACGACGGGGTTTGATACCTTGCGGTCCGCCATGAATCGCATCAGCTGAATCCTCTCGGCTGCATACCCCGGCCATTGATCCATCGAATACTGACCGACGTCATCGATGACCGCTCGCTTGACCAGTCCCATCATGACCTGCTGAGCCAAGACATTCCATTTGGCCTTCGACGAAATCAGTTTCTGGCAAAGCCAGTTCTTCTGGGTGCGGCCGAGCATAGAGTTGGCTGGGTTCAAAGCAGCATCGTTGAGCGGACTGCGGCGGTCGTTGTTGGGCTGGTCGGTGCGGTATTGGCGAGTGTCCAAGATCAGGATTTCAGTAAGTTGGCCAAACGAAGATCCTCGGTAGAGTTTCATGTCGCTACCGGTCGGTAGGCACGAGCGACGCACTGGCATCATCTCATAGTAGGCCTGGTAGGCATTCGCTCGGCGTTCCAGGAATGCTATTGGATCGACGTTTGATTCTTCAGAAATCTCATTCGCGTAATTGTTGTCAAATTCATGGTCGTCCCAGGTGACGAACCAAGGGCAATTCGCGTGCATGCCTTGCAATAGTTTGTCGCCTCGATACTGAGCATATCTTATACGGTAGTCATCGAGCGATTGGATTTCATTGCCTTGATGCGTGCGGACATTGCCGCCCCTTCCTGCCTTATACTCATAGATGTAGTCGCCCAGGTGGAAGACAAGGTCAACGTTGTCGCGGAGCATCTGCTCATAACCAGTGAAGAGCCCTTGTTCGTAGTTCTGGCATGAGGTTACTGCAAATCGAAGTTGATCGGCCATCATGTCAGGTGCCGGAAGCGTTCGTGTTCGTCCGATCGGGCTTTCCGCATCACCGACGCGAAATCGGTACCAGTACCAACGGTCCGAGGGTAATCCGTTGGGTTCAACGTGAACCGAATGGCCGAGTTGAGGTGTTGCCGTGGTCACCCCAGATGCCACGATCGTTTTCATGGAGTCGTCACTCGCAAGTTCCCAGCTTACCGCTACATTCTTGTTCGGCATGCCACCGCCAGGCTGGAGTGGTTTTGGTGCCAGACGAGTCCACAAGACGACGCTCTGGTGATCTGGATCGCCTGACGCGACGCCCACCGAAAACGGATCACTTTCAAATGTCGGCGTCGTATCCGCCGAAGCCGACTGACCCAGCAATGGAATCGAACTCAGGGCGGCCCCATACGCGAGAAAGAATCTTCGTGAAAGCCCTCCTTCATCGCGTGCAACACGCCTTAGTTGATTGTTTTCAGACATGCTGAGTCTTTTTGTGAAAGCTTTGTGTGTGCGAATGGATGGCTGGCAAAAAAATCGAATTTGGGGCGAAGGATGTCTCGAGTTTTCAGTCGAGCATCTCATTCACCAAGGTTTCTATGCTGCCAGCAAAGGATAATTTAAATCGTTCTTTGTACAATTCGCATCGTACCATGCACGTTCCGGAATGCGACGGTTCTTTGCGAAATCGGAGTATTTGATCAAAATTGTATTGATACACGCAGGGACTGCTGCAACGGATGCCGACACCCAACAGATTGGGTTGATGGGTACGGCTGAATCCGATGACGGTAACGAGGGATTTGGTAATGGCAACGACCCGAGATTTTCGGTTTCTTTGCACAGCCTTAGCGGCGCTGAAGCTCTTCGTAGCGACTACAGTAAGGACGTAAGGCCAATCTTCTAGATTTCGAATTGCAACCGGTTGAAATCAAGTCGGCGACCCCGGATCCTAATCTCTTCGATGAAAACGGAGACGGCGAAGTCAACGATGATGGCCGAAAGATCTGGGTTGGCACTCACGCCAGCACGTGGAGTGGTGACGCCTACCTCATTACTTCTTCCGACGGTTTAATTATCATTCGCTGCGATTCAGGCGGGGGATCCACCAAACGTCATGACCCCAATCGCCCACCAAGACATGAGGCCCAAAACAAACAGCTGGAATAACGTGATGATAAGCCTGTTCGTGTCAGTCCGGATCCGCTGCACTGTAAGCCACACAACAAAACCTCCGTAGATCGGCGTTGCGAGCAGCATGATCAATCCGCTGAGAACGAAAAGTTCGAATACATCGCCGCCCGATGCAGCCGTCACACGCAAGAACAAGTAACCGATCACCATAAAACCGAGCGTCACGCTTGGCAGCTTCCAATTCAGTGAATTGGGTTTGGGGCGTTCTTTTTCAAGTTCCGACGAATGTTTCGGCGTTGCATACGGATTTTCAGCTTGAGTGTTCTTGGTCATCAGGATGGGGTCCTTGGCGTGCTTTTCAAAAAAATCGTTTTGGGGCACGAAACAGAGGCTATTTAAATAATTCCATTCCAGTGGAAAAAGCACGTATTGTTCAGGAGATCGCGGGATGTGCAGTGCGCATGTTGACTCAATTCGTCAGTGCGAGCGAGGGTCTGAAGCCAAATTCGGCTGTGGGGCATGTGGATAATCGACCGGTTGATATTCGATCGCTAACTCTGGCGTCATCAGTTTTTCTTGGTTTTGAGCTCGCGATGTGAGCGCTCGATCGAGGATGCCACTGGTCAGCAAGGTGCGTTCAACAGGATAGGACGGACGACCTGTGTGCATCATCCTTTCGATCGCTTTCAATAGATAAGCAAAGTGTGGATAGTAGGGCTCGCGGCGTTCTTCAAATCGGGTGGCCATAATCTGCCCTTTGGTTTTCACCGCCGCGCCGATTCCACCGACGGAACTTGGCAGCATGAAGACAATGCCCGGCAGGCCATCCAGATATTCGAATAAAAATAAAGCAGCCCGCTCGTCGGATCGAATTTTGACATTTTTGTTGTTGGGGACGGCGGCAATCGCTGCTTCCAAGACATCCTTGGGAACCATGCCGCTGTCAACGACGTCCCAGATTGCATCGCCTTGCAGGCATTGCACGGATCGTACTCCGCGTTCTCCGCCTCGCCGTCGTTCGACAAGGCACTGATACGAATCCAACGTGTGACTTCCGTAGATGTCCAGACCGGAGTAACCGATTCCGACGGCCGCCTCGACCTCCGATCCCATGGGCAGGGCGATGTCAGGGTCGCGATAGCTGACCGGCAGCGATGAGCCAGCCATGAACGGAACCTTCATTTCGCGCGCTCGGTCGTACATCCATTTCGCGTCCGACCATTCCGGGCCCAGATGCTTGTCGTTGAAAACTGGAACGACGCAACCATGCTTCTCAAACGTGTCGGTGACTTCCTCAAAGAAACGCCGACGAGGATAGAGATGTTGCTGCTTGTCGTTGAACGGATAGGAACCGTGTTCGCCGATGCTGATCACACCGTCAACCGGAATTCGATCCTGGCCAACGGTCACGGCCTCTTCGATGGTGGGGAACATGGGGACGTCGTATTTTTTTGAAATCCCACGCGATAAATCATCGTCTCCAATCTGCTCGACGTACATCGACGCTAGACTCAAGGCCGGACCGGGGCCGCCTTGTTGTTTCCAGCCTTCAAGAATCTTGCCGACAATCACGTCCGCATGAGATCCCTTGCGGTAAACGGTGATTATGGCTGCGACCGATTTCGGTTTTGCCTTGTCCACTACGGCGGCGGGGGATTGAGTTCCCAGGCCTCCGTAGATGGCTGCTGCCGAGGTGCCTGCTAACCATGCTCTACGAGTGATTCGGGGATTTGCCGTCATCATTTCACCGCGAGGAACTGAGATGCGTTGGGAAGTCAGGAGCCGTTGAACGTTCGCTCACCCGGTTGGGATCACATGGTGGCCGTCAGTCACCCTCGGTCAGAAATTGGTCGATCGCACCTGTCTGAGCTAACTTCCGAAGTGACATTTCCAAATCGAGATCACCATAGTGTGCGATCGGGTTGCCGTAGGCATTATAGCTGTTCTGGATCGATTGCTTTACCGGAACTTTCAGGCGTTTTCTCCGGATTACTGGGTTTTCGAAAAATTAATGAATCGGAAGTGAGCNGTGAAACGATGACTGCATCAAAGCTCCCGCCGCGCTTCAGGGAAGCCTGGTCGGCGTCGACCAATGTTTTCGAATCGGAGAGCAATTCATTGCGACCGAGGAAATAGCGGAACACGTGGCGAATGATCGATTGTCGAACACGATCGGACTTCGCGAGACTTTCGCAAAGATCGATTGCGTCGCTGACTTCAACGTTGAGCCAATCATTGCCGGAGCCGAGCAGATGACCGCGTGGGTTAATGGGAAGCGTTTGGTCGTGGTAAAACTGCAGGCAGATCGGCAGCGTTGGATGAGACATTCGTCGTTGAGATCCAGAGCAATACCGCCCATTTTAGTCCGTTCTGTATCCCTGGAAGAATTCTGTTCATCGTCCTTTTCTCCGGCCTGCTCTTTACGACGTCGCGTTTCCGTTTTTGGCGAGCATTCTTTGTACCACGGAATTGTGTTTATCCATGGCGTAATTGCCTGCTTTCTCTCGTTCGAAAGAGAGACATGTGACAATGTTCGTAAACCTTTGCGAGATGCAATCCTGTGAGTCCTATTCCGATTTCTCTTGCGTTCGTTTCTTCGTGGGGATCCAAGGCAGCTCCAGCGAAGAAGGATACTCGGCGGAACGGTGCACCGTGATGGTGGGTGCAAGGTTGTTTTCAGCTTTGGGATTGTTGTCTGGGCTGAGTTTTGAGTTCAGGACGAAGGTGGGGTAATCCGCACAGGCAATGGAGACTCGAATCTGATGCCCCTTCTTGAATACCCACGATGTTGGGGCAAAATCAATCACCAGCTCGACCACGGCGTTGTTCGCGAAGGGCGCGTCGGCGAGATCGGCTTGCTCATATCCGTGCCATGGAAGTTCTGGTAATACCTCGATCCTCTCTGAACCTGCCTGGATCATGCGGTCATTGTCCCGCAGTCCGTGAAAGCCCGCTCGAAGCCCTCCCTCGGTCACGAGAACGGACTCTCCGCTTTCGTTGACATCCTCAAGGAATACAAAGAAATCACCATCGTCTTCGGTCGAGGAGACCCACAATCGCATAATTGGGTGGCCGGTTACCTCCATGTCTTCTGACATCGGCACCGACGTATAGACAAGACACTGTTGGTTCTTGTCGGTGCGACTGGGCAACGAGTCCGGCGATACCATGCCGATCCCTTTCCAGCGGTTGCCGTCGTTCGAACCGTAGCTCGAGTCGTGCGTGAAATCCACTTTGTATTCGTCGGCTCCGTCAGCTCCCATGTTGGAAGCGAGTCGGTGACCCGAATCCATGAAATAGGTGACCTTTTTCTCTCTCGCCAAGGGCCATTCATTCTCAAAACGCCATCCCTCACCATTCATGACGTACATCAGGATCGGCGGCTCTTGGTCGTATCCATTTGGGATCCCCTTGAGATATCGGTCGAAGAAACGCAGGTGCTCAGTGAGGGACATCCGCAGTACCTTGCTCTTGTCATATCCGAAATGGGCCCAGAAGGGTCCTGTATTGAAATCGTGATACGAGGGTGGCATCAGCATCTTGGAGGGATTCGTTGCTCGCATCGTCGCGAAGAGTTCTGTGGTGCCGCGAGAAAAGCCGTCAAACCAGCCACCGATGTTGAGGATGGGAATGCGCGACGCCATGGTGCCAGGTACGAATCCGCTGGGGCTCATATCGTACATCGTGTAGCCGAGTGGGCTTTTTACATCGGCGAAGTGGACCTTCGAAGCCCATTTCATGTAGTTGTAGTTTCCCTTGTGATGATCCAGCGTTGCCTTGTAGTAGAGGTGTTTGCGCGGATTGCCGTCTCGATACTTCGGTGGAAAACCGTCATCGAGAAAATCGCCACTGCCATCCTGGTCTACCGGAACCTCGTCGGCCCATTCACCATCACCGTCTTCATCAACCGCTGGCTTGGTCGGACGAATGCCGCGTTTCGGGAAATAGCGGTTGTGCAGGATCACGTCCATATAGCTGCTGAACATCTCGAAGAACCCCTGGAGGAACACGCCGCCAGGGGCTACTTCACCCGTGAAGCCGTCGAGCGGAATGACACCTGGAGCAATGCACTTCAGTGCTGTTGGGCGACGTGATGCGGTCGCCAGTTGTGACCAACCAAGATAAGAGTCGCCCATCATGCCGACGTTGCCATCGCACCACGGTTGCTTGGCAATCCAGTCAACCAGTTCTTTGCCGTCGTCAGCGAGTTTCGGCATGAAGTCCTGCAACCAACCGGTGGAAGCACCTGTTCCTCGCATGTCGGCGGCGACCATCGCATACCCGTGTGGCAGAAAGAATCGTCCCCGCTCGGACTGTCCGAGATCATTGATCTCGCCGGTGCCTGGGTCGACGTTCGACCGGCAGTAGGGCGTGTACATCAGGATGACGGGAAACGGACCGTTGCTTGGACCATCCTGGGGAATGAACAGATCGACCGCCAGCTTTTCTCCGTCTGCCAACGGCACATACGTTGACCGCGTCGAATGAGTTTTATATCGGTCGTTGCTGTACCCCTCGTATTTGAAGGGTGCGCTGACCTTGCCATCCTGTGCGACGGCCGTGGTCACGCCGATGACTCCGATCCCCAGGAAGATGATTCCGAAACTCAGGATGACATGCTTCATCGTGCGTTTTCCGCTCTGTTCGTTAAATGCCGACCCAACGCAACTTAACGGAGTTCGCCCGCGACGGGGTTCAACCATTCTCGCGTGGCGTGCAGGTGGCATCGTTTTCCAATCTTACGGTGCTGAGTTAGTTTCGAGGTGGGAGTTCGCGAGGATTGTTTGCCGATATTCTGTGGGAACAATTGATTGATTCTTGGATTCGAGTTAGCGCAGTAATTGCCCAGGCTATTGCTCTGTGTCTTTTGTCGCCTCTGCAGCTCGCACCAACTTTTCGTACCCAGGCAGGTCTTCAAGTCTGAGTAACACCAGGTGACTCATCGCGAGGCCATGCATTCCGGCTAGCCGAGTTCGGACGTATGGTGATCGTCCTTTGCCCGTTAGCTTCAGTCGATGTGTTTCACCGGCTTTGAGTTTGTGCAGATCAAAACGCGTCCACAGCCAGTCGAAGGCTCCCTGGGCGCTAAAGTCGATCGGTCCGCCCACGTCCGTGCCGTTTAATGACGGCTGATAGATGCCACCCACCAGTCCGTAGTTCATGATCGCATTGACCTGCCAGGTACCATCTTCCGGCACGGTAAACTCCACTTCCACGCTGCCGTCAGGCTGCGGACACTGATATCGGATACCTTCTTTCGTGTGAGTGAATCCCAGGTTTGGATTGGCGGATGCGGTGAGATCTCCGACAGGAATAATACGCCATGGCGGCGTTCGATCTTGGACTGGCGGTAAGGGTTCCGTCAGCGGTACAGCTGGCCATTGGTACCAGAAGGCGACGCCACTGACAAAGTCCTGGCGTGGCAAGAATTGACCAAGGAACTCCATCGACTCTGTGTACACACTGCCACGCGTTTCCATCTGCACACGGAGCGATTTTTTGAAGGGGACAGGATCCGTGATGTGCCAGCGGTAGGCGGTGACACGATCACCCGGTAGGTAGCCTTCCCATAAGGGCACGCCGAAGTAAGGTGTTTCGAACTGGCGAAATCCCCAGGCGTCGCCAAAATAATCTTCGGTACCGGTGCCACTGAGTGACGGATAGTCCTCTCCATCCACAAAAAAACGATCGTCGCCCTCGCCAAACCAGCCCTGTTCTGCCTGCTGGCAGGAGAAGACTGTCCCCACGTAGTGACCTCGTCCTTTTGTGTCCAGTAAGACAAAGTCGTCTTCCGAGGTGGGGTTCTCCTGGAGATATTGAGCGTGGAAGTACACCGTGTCATCTGGCAGCGAATCATGTTTTTGCCAATCCACGTAAAAGTAAAAGGAGCTCGTCCGATGGGTTCCTTCATTGGCCACGACGACCCGTGCTCGCTGATGGAACGGCATTTTCCAGTAACAAGAGCGTGCTCGTCCGTGAGATGAAACACTGGTGATCGCCGACTTGTAGTCTGCGGCAGCTCCGTGGCCAACGCCAAAGAAATCTCCTAGCGGTACTTGTACGCTCGGTTTGTCTCGGTTGTCGTAGTAGATTTTCACGACATGGCTGCGACCGTGGAAAATATCGGGAGTCGCGATGGTGCACCAGATGTGGTTGATGACGCCAGGGCCTTCCAGGTCGGCCAGGACAAGCTCCCCGCCCGGTGGGATTGAGCGAGCGTCACCGTTTTTGGTGATATCTGGATTCGCGCTGCTGGCTCGCTGCGGAACCCAGTCGATTTGACGCGTCAGATCCTGAGCCTCTAAGTGCCTGTCGACAGATCCGAGCATCAGGATCATGAAGGCGGTCACTTGGGCCGTTGTTTTGAACTTCAACATGGGACGAGTACTCCGACAGCTCTGCTGATTGTTTCATGGTGCAAGGTTCGTGGAGCCAAATAATGGCTTCGCGAACAATACCAGCTTTGAAGTTGGTGCATCTCTTGTCAATGCTTTAGTGGCCAGGCCGTTTGATCGGAACGCGCCGTTCGATCTTCGATGCTTCAGAAGATCGCGATTCGATGAGTTATCCGAAAAGGCTGCTGCGACGTAGGCTCGGACAAAGAGGGGCAATCTTCTGGGCGACAAGGTCCTGTTTCGGGCAAAGATAAAGAGTTGTCCCGGTGAAATGGGGGGAATGCTTGAGAATGTCAGCAGCTTTAGGCAGCGGTACGAATCGGTGTTGTCATCTCCAAGAGGGGGTTTCCCAAGTTGAAGGCAACCTGTTTTACATGAAATAGGATTTCTGAAGCGAGAGCAGATCGCCACTTCGGTGAGCGCTGGCTGCAGATCAATTCGCTGCTGGCGGGACAGTTGAAGCAGTCATCGCAGCGCTCGCTCGTTTAAGAGAAACCGCGAAATCTCAGCGAGGCAGGATACAAAGCGGCTAACGCAAGCTGGCACCTACCTCGGTGAAACGGACATTGTCCTGTGAAAAAACAGTGCGGCCGCGCCTTTCGTGGAAACTACTCACCACGGCCGCACAGGCGTTATTCGCCCACCGGTCTTGGGCCGGTGCGCTGGAGAATCGGGTAGTCCCTGTGCGGGCACGGTCGCTGAGGCTGCTGGTGCCACCTCAACGATTCTGGCCCAAACAGGTTGCACTACCTGCTTCGTTACCGGGGCTTGCGACTCGAAAACCAATGTTGTTGTTCTCGTTGTCCGGGTTGTCGTTGTTCCGGTTCGACGACGACAAGTTGTTGGAGTTGTTGTCCCAATTGCCGCCGCGGACACCGCGAGAAGACGAAACCACGCTCCCGATTCCCCTCCCTTCTGTCAGCGGCTCAACACCGCTCGACGAAGTCCCTCGCTTTGTGCATGTTTTACATGAGCAATCCACGCACGCACACGGGTCGTGACGCTCGCCATCGGCCGTCGTTGCTGCTTGCCCTCCCACCGCATGGCTCGAAATCGTTGGTGGAAACGCCGCGCCGTGGCCGTCCGCACGCGAATGCGCCCATCCGCACGTACAACGAAACCTACAAAATCCAACCCGCAACGAGTCGGCACCAACCTGTACTTGTCGGGATGCATCCGTAAGTGCAAGTCCGCTAGTTTTGCCTTCACCTGCCGCCCCTGCTCTTTCAGACGGCGTCGGTCATCACCGAATAACACAAAATCGTCCATGTAACGCAGGTATCCCTTGACCCGCAAGTCATGTTTCACGAAATGGTCCAGCGAGTTCAGGTAGACGTTCGCCAGGAACTGGCTGGTCAGGTTGCCGATCGGTAAACCGCACGGGTGGAGCACAACGTCGAACAGATCACCGCCCGCCGGCCAATGGTGACGAACGCGGTCATGGTGCGAGGCAAGTATTTGGCCGATCAGTTTCAACAGCCGTCCGTCACCGACGACCCGCGCCACCAAAGACAACAGCACGCCATGGTCGATACTGGGAAAATACTTCTCTACGTCACACTTGAGCGCATACCGGAACCGCTGTGAGAATTGTGCTGCCCGACGCATGGCCGCATGCGTCCCCTTACCTGGCCGACAGGCGAAAGAGTCCTCGATGAAGCGCCGTTCGAACAATGGCTGAATCACCCGTACAACCGCATGATGCACCACGCGGTCCCGAAACGGTGCGGCGGCCACGATACGCTCTTTCGGTTCGTGGATGCGAAAGTAGTGGTAAGCGCCGGGACGATAGACGTCTGTCGATAGTTCCGTGTGCAAGTCGACGACGTGGCTTTCCAGACCGGCATAGAATGACGCGCCAGGTTCACGGCAGCGTTTTCCACGTAAAGCGCCGCGGGCCGCTGCCAGCAGATTGTGCAACGACACGACCTGCTCAAACAGATGTTTATGACGGCGCACTTCCGCGTGCCTCCTTGTCAGTCGCCTGCTTCAACCAGCCGCCAACCATCCGGCCGTACTCAGTCAGTCCGCGGCAGCAGAACGCGTACTGTTTGCCGCTGAGCAGGTTGCGATCCCAGGTCAATCGCACCAACCAGCGAAGCATCTCAAGCTTCCGGTTCGCCGCCGAAAGCAACTCCGCCTTACGGGAACGGTAAGCGGCTTCGACCAACAACTCCATGACGTCCAAGGCGTGATCCGCCAGACGCTGGCCGAAGATGAAACGCTGATTCTTCGGGAAACCATCAATGCGATCCAGCAACCACTTCGTAAAATCGTACCACTTGATCAGCACCACCGGCGGGTCAGAGGTTCGGGCCACGACACACTCGACTCCGCGGCCTGCAAAATGGCCGTTTTCAAAATCGCGCGCCGCCTACGGCGGCGCTGAAAAGGGTAAAAGGAAGAAAGGGAAAAGGGTTATTTCCTCAACCGCTTTCTACCCACAAAGAAACCCGCTAATCCAAGCAGGCCCCAAACCAACACCGAACCTGGCTCCGGGACCACATTCGCGGAATCGGAAAGACTTGCGACTCGAAAACCAATGAAGAGGCTGGACTCGTTGTCCGGGTTGACGCTGCTCCGGTACGACGACGACAAGTAGTCGGAGTAGCCGACCCAATCGCCGCCGCGGACACCGCGAAAAGACGAAACACTGTCATTCAACAAGTCGGCCGTTGTTTCCTCCCACTCAAAAACGTTACCCCCCAGACCCATAATACCGTACGCACTCAAACCACCGGCACTGGTGATGTCCGCTGGTCCTTGGCCGTATGATTGGTCATACACCGCCGTGTTGTCCGCCGTACC
>PBNZ01000019.1 GCA_002723275.1 Planctomycetaceae bacterium | reverse complement strand
GTCGTCGTCGTCGCCGTTGGCGTCGGTATTCTGACGTTCATCATGATCAAGATCGTCCCGACATTTGAGACGATCTTCAAGGATTTCGACACCGAACTCCCCGCCATGACCAAGATGCTCATCACCATCTCGCATGGTGTGGCAAACTATTGGTTCCTGATTCCCGGCATCCCGATCAGTCTCGTGGTCATTGTGAAGATGGTCCGTAAATTCAAACAGGGTCGGATGGGCTGGGACCTATTCTCACTCAAGTGGCCTGTCTTTGGTCGCTTGATCGAAAAGAACTCAATGGCTCGTTCTACACGAACGCTGGGTACGTTGGTGGCGAGTGGTGTGCCCATTCTGGAAGGACTCACCATTACTCGCGAAACGTGCGGCAACGCCATGTTTGAGCGACTGTACACCAAGGTCGCGGATTCGATCCGTGAGGGTGAAACGATCGCCAAACCCATGAAAGAATATTCAAGACCAGGGTTCCATCCTGTCGCATTCGGACTGTGGGTTTCGTTGGCCCTTCCGGTCTGCTCACTCTTTTTAATCCAGGGAGCAGCGGTATTCGCCGTGCCGGCGGTCTCGATGATCGCCGTCAGTGCTGGTGCGTACTATCTGTTCACGATGAGGGCCCGCGTCGCCGACGATCTGGTCGTCAACATGGTCGACGTGGGCGAAGAGACCGGCGAATTGGACACGATGCTCTACAAGGTCGCGGACACCTACGACGAAGAGGTCCGAGTTTTGACCGACAGTTTGATGAGCTTGCTTGAGCCGTTGTTGATCGTATTCCTCGGTGGCGCGGTTGGATTCATCGTGATCTCGCTGTTCATGCCACTCGTCAGCTTGATTACCAATCTGTCGCAGTAGCACGACGAATCAATTGGTTGGGGCACCACCCCCAAAAGGTTGCGACGTCATCAGGATGTCGCTTGGAATGAGAAGGGAGACAAGAAGATGACAGTGGTCGGATTACGGCGTGACCCAAGATCGGCGCGTCGAAAGATGGTTGGTTTTTCGCTGGTCGAATTACTGGTGGTCATCGTGATTATCGGAGTTCTGATTGGACTCCTGATTCCAGTCCTCGGTATTGCCCGAGCGAGCGTCCAGCAATCCGCGATCACCACGGAAGTCGCGACCCTTTCTCAGGCTCTCGAATCCTTNAACACGCAATACAACGCGGGTTATCCTCCAGACTTCACCGGACCCATCGCCGTGGGGCAGCAGACCTTGGTGCAAGCCGATCCGGCTGTCATCAATCAGTACCTTGGACGTTTATTCCGTTATCGAAATGCGCAGACAGATGTTCCCAGAAGACCAGATGGGTCGGTTGATCCTCAAGGTCTTCAAAGGATGGCCCTCCTGGATCCATCCGAAGCACTTGTCTTCTGGCTGCGAGGTTTCACCGACGATCCAGCCAACCCGCTTTTCGGACCGGTAGGAACCAGGCCCGATGCTGTTCAGCGGAATCCNATCTTTGAATTTGATGAGACTCGTTTGCTGGACAAGGACGGAGATGGTTTCCCGGAGTACTATCCGCGATATGCCCAGGATCTCCCGTACGTTTACCTGGCCCACTACAACTATCTGGCCGCCTTCCAAGTGCCTAACTTCGCTTGNCTTAGNGGAGCCAATCAGTCCGCGGTCATCCCCTGCCCGCGTCCCTATCTCACTCAGCAAACGGGCGGCGCTCCGCCGAACCCAACAGTGCTGAATGACTACGCCGGTGCTACGAAGTTTCAGATTATCGCAGCAGGTTTGGACAACAGCTTTGGAACCCAACTCAACTCGTCCAACTACCAGGGCTTCACTTATCCCCAGGGTCCGTATCCGGACAAACCTCACCTGGACAACATTACGAACTTTTCCGAAGGCACCCTTGAGGACCGTTTGCCATGATGCAGGNTGCGCATCGACTTCGACGTCCGCACGCAGGCTTCACGCTTGTCGAGTTGCTCGTGACGATCTCGATCATCGGGATTCTGGCGTCGATGGTGTTGTTCGCCCTGGCAGGAACTCAGGAAGCATCTCGTCGCGATCGAACGCGAGCACAGATCGCTCGTATCGATGCATTAATCGCAGAAAAAATGGAGTCGTACGAGACTCGTCGGATCAGCGCGAGGGTCAATCGTGCAACGACCACCGATCCGATTGCCGGACCGGAGTATTCTCGTAGCGATCCCAACCCCAGCCGGCGGCGGNTTTATCGCATCGCCGCAACGATTTCTCGAGTCGACGGCATGCGGGAGTTGATGCGAATCGAATTACCGGACCGCATAAGCGACATTATGGATCCGCCGGTAACATTGCGAACGCCTCCTTTCTTGCAGCGAGCCTACCAAAACAAGGCTGCCAAGTTGCTTGCAAAAAGAAAAGGGGGACCCGTCACGGGACTTCCTGAAATCAGAAACCGTTGGACCCGGCAATACGAGGGAGCGGAGTGTCTGTACCTCATCTTGTCGCAAATGATCGACGAGGAAGCGTCGGCGCTTCGATACTTTTCCGATGCGGAAATTGGTGATCTTGATGACGATGGTATGCCCGAGATCTTGGATGCCTGGGGCAGTCCCATCGTGTTCCTTCGGTGGGCACCCGGATTCGCGAGTGTCGGCGGTTACCAGGATCGAGAGGCACCGGACGGATTAGATCCCGCCGGCGTTTATCAAGAGCAGGCAACCTTTGCGATTTACCCGCTCATCTTCTCCCCCGGTCCCGACAAGCTCTACGAGATTAACGTTGGGCCGGATATCCGATACGGCGCCTTGATCCCGCCCAACAACCCATTTTTCGGAATGCCTCCGGTTTACAACCAGGGGAACGCTGTCGGAATTTGGATTGACGTTAACAACAACGGTCAGAATGATTCGATCGATAACATTCACAATCATCTCCTGATCGCAGGCAGTTAGTCCATGAGTTTTGAACGAGCAAAAAAACGAAACGGTCTGACCCTGACTGAATTGCTGGTGGTCGTCAGCATTATGGTCGTTGTCGCTGGCGCTCTCGTACCCCTCGTGCAACCGATCATGAAAGGTCGCAACACGCGAGAAGCCGTGCGCCAATTGAATGTCATGATTTCCGGTGCGCAGGCCCGAGCNGTTGCCAAGGGCCGACCGGTTGGCATCTGGCTGGAGCGAGCGGCTCACGAACNCAATGAACCGCCGGATCGTTGGTACGCCGTCTACAAGGTTTTCTATGCGGAAGAACCGACGCCCTACACGGGCGACTTTTACGATTCCCGCGTGATGATTAACCAGAATGCATCGGATCCGACGATCTGGCACGCAGTGTTTACACCGGGAACCGCTCCGTCGGCGATCAAGCTGGTACGACCGGGCGACTCGATTCGACTCAATCAACGAGGACCGCGNTATCCGGTCATCAGTCTCGACCCGCTGAAAATCAGTTTTCGCGTTTCGCCAACAACACCGATGCCNTTTTCACCGCAGCGGTATATCAACCAACCGATGGGAACGCGATACGAAGTGTTCCGCCAACCGAAGAAATCGATGGTCGCCCCCATCGAAATGCCGAACAATACTGCGATCGATCTTTCGGTCTCCGGCTACTCAACACTGGGCAATCCGACGCCGACGAGCTTTCGGCTCGCCAGCCCGGAATATGACGTTGCCATGATGTTCAGCCCGGATGGCGGGATCGACACCATCTATTACATCTCGCATGAACCGAACGTTCTGACTTTTTCGGAACGACCGGCAGGAAATGTGAGCCTTCTGATAGGACGTTCAGACAAGATCGGGCAAGACTTGAACAAGGTGATCAACGTCACGAACGACTATCAGCAGAATGCACAAGGACCGATGGGCCTGGCCAGCTTAGAAGAAAAAACAAACATCTGGATGACGATCGCAAGTCACTCGGGACGCACGCAAAGCGGACCGAATGCCGGCCTCTCTTTGGCGACTTTAGCCAACCTGAGCGGCAATCCAAACGCGATCGACGCCAGAACCCTGATCGGTGAATGTCGACAGTTTGCCGATACGGGGCAAAGTCTGGGAGGCCGTTAAACCCATGATTTTTNATCGACCACGGTGGACATCTCGGCCGCGCGGAATCAGCCTCTTNGAGGTCATGATTTCNATCGGTGTTGTGGGTGTCGGTTTGATCGGCGTCGCCGCCTTGATCCCGCTTGCCCATTACAAGGCAGCACAAGGTGTTCGCGAAGATCGCAAAGCTCTAACAGGGCGGCGAGCATTTCGCGAGTTTCGTATTCGGGACTTGGCCCGCCCCGGTGACATGGCGAGTCCAATGACTGGCCCCAACCCGTATTACTACTGGCCAACGACCAACCCTTACGCCATCTACAACCAGCCTCCGGACGGCAAGTTGACGCGACGGGCCTATTGCCTGGACCCGTTGTATGTGGCTGCAGCGGTTGATTCTGGGAACCAGAACATTGCAGGTTCGTTTCCTTCCAATGCACCCGTGACGATCCCCCGCATCACGATGTTATCTTCGCGACCGGATGATTTACGGCGACGATTTGGTCCAAATGTGGCGAACCAGATGTTGCTGAACAATCCACCCGTGATGACTCGTGCACAAGCGGAAGAAACGTTCTTGATGCGAGACGAGTTAGTCTTCGAGCAGCCTGAAGATGCCACTCAACCCCCGTTCCAGCAATACCTGGAAGGCAACAAGCGGTATGCGTCCGGCAGTTACAGCTGGATGGCAACGTTGGTTCCCGATCCCTTCAATAACTCCGACTTGTATTCCCTCTCCATCGTCGTTTTTTACCGACGCAATTTGGCGATGGACGTCCCTCAAGAGATCATGGTCGAAGTCAATCCGGCCTCATTTCAGTTGGGGCTCGCGGATGTCAAAAACATTCAGATCGATCAGAAGAACCAGCCGCTCAATAAAGAGGCGAGTGTCAAGGACATTAAGACGGGCGATTGGATCGCGTTAATGCAACAGCAGATGCCGAATGATCCACAAACCACCACCTTGAAGTGGTACCGAGTCCTTGCCGCCGATGAATTAGATGGCGAGGCAGATTTAACGCGTGAATTGAGCCTGTCCGGACCCGACTGGAATATCCAGTCCCCACAGCCCATCTACGCTTTGTACATGAAAGACATCGTCGCCGTATTTGAGAAAACCGCCAGGCTGTACGACAGCAGCATGTACGCGTATTAAATACAACCCGCCGATCCGAATGAATCGGCACCCTATGGTCATTTGAAGTTATCAGGGGCGATCACTTCAGCCATCGAGAAGAGTGTTTATGAAACGTCGACCGCAAAAACGCCGCGGAATCCTTCTGCTGATCGTACTGAGCCTGTTGGTTCTCTTTGTCTTGATCGGTGTGACCTTTGTGGTCGTTGCCAATCAATACACACGGTCGGCAATCGCTGCTGGTAAATACGAGATGACGGGTGACGATCCGTCCCAAGAGTTGGACTCGGCGCTCTATTCGATCCTCCGCGGCAGCGCCAACCCTGGAGACCTCACCTATCGTCACAGCATCTTGAGCGACCTGTACGGCCGCGACGGCTTTATTGGCACGGTTACAGCCGTCGCCCCCGAAGCCCAGGGGGAATTTTTGCGTATCGCGTTCCAGACAGTCGGCGGATCGGCCCTACGCGGTTCCGACTACTACGCCGGTAGCGTTCTTACCTTAATGGATGGGAACGGTCGCGGTCACAGCACACGAGTGGTTCGTTTTAACGCGTTCGATCCCAATGTGAGTGGACCCACGATCGTGGTGACGGGGTTTGAATCACTTCCAAACTTTGCGCCAAAAGTGTCGGAGAGATTTCTGGTCAACGGCCGGCCCTTCAACGGAACCGGAGACGGCTATCAACCCCAAGCTGGATCACTCAGAAAAACTCAAACGAATTACCTCGCGGAAGTCGCCTTGCTGCCGAACATGCGGGAGTCGACCTTTGTGGGATCAATGTTAGGAGACAGCGACGAGAGTTGGGATGCACCTGACTACCAGAACTATTTCCTCGCACGGATTCCGACGGGTGCAAATACGTCGCAACGGAATGATCCGCTGATCCCTTCGTTTCATCGTCCCTTCCTGATCAATTACTGGATCAATCGCTTTGAAGACGGCGGCCTCAAATGGGACGGTCCCGACTTGGATCCCTTTCGGAATTTCATCATTTCGCGACCGCTACCGCGATTCCATCCGTTATTCACCGGCAGTAATCCGGCCTTCGATCGTTCTTTCGATACGGATGGCGACGGTGTTCCGGATGCGTATGATTCCGATCTCGACGGCGACGACGCAGTGGATGCAAATCTGCTGTCGAATCTACCCATCCTGAATGGCCCGTGGGATGTCGACAACGACAACGATGGCATTGCGGACAGCATTTGGGTCGACCTGGGCATGCCTGTCAAAATGGCCCCCGATGGTCGACTCTACAAACCGTTGTTTGCCATTCTCTGCGTCGACCTGGATGGTCGCTTGAATCTGAATGCTCACGACAACCCGGTGCGCGTTACTCTCCTTCAACAACCCTTACAAAACCAACCAAACCTGGCCGCATCCCCACAGTCACAACTTAACGAGATCAGCAATCTTACTCGCGGCCAAGGCTATGGACCGGCAGAGATTCAATTGTCAGGTGCCGTGCCTGATGTCTGGAAAATTTTCGAGAATCGGTACGCCGAAATGACGACCTCGCATCTAGTCCCAGGAAGTTTCAACCCACAACTCGACCCATTAAGCGCGGTCAAGCAATGGGATATGACCAACGATTATGTTAATCAGGCTCGAGACGGCGGCAGTGCCTATCAGTCTCCCTCCGATTTGCGAGGCGTCGGTGGCGTCTTCTTGGACCACGCAGGCAATCCCCATTACGAATTGATGGGAGAAGACGACGAGACAGTCGACGATCCGTACGAAACGAATTTGGTGACGCCGAATGCGAACGACACAACGTTTACCTATGCCGAACAGGAACAATTGTTGCGGGCCTTTGACTCAGATTCGATGGGAATTGGTAGTCGCCTGCGTGATCTTTTGCAGGCACAGTGGATCAGCGACCCCCATCGCTTACGACGGTTTACAACTCATTCTTTCGAGATTGGCACTCCCAATACGGTTCCGCCAACGGAATCGCTCCGTCGCATTCGAGATGCCAATGACAATCGCCTGCTGAATCCCCAGGTAACAGTGAGTGATCTGGTTCGTGCGAGACTGATTGCGAATGGTTTTGCAAATACCGATCCACTTAAGGTCGAAGAACAGGTTCGCTTGATGGTGCCGTCCGAGATTCGCCAAGGTCGGCGGATGGATGTGAATCGTTGGCTAGGAAACGCACGAGATGACAACGGCAACGGAGTCGTGGACGAACCCGGCGAAGATAGCACCTCTTCGCGGATGTGGGCGAATACTCCCTTCGAAGCGAACGGACAATTCGCGATCGATGATCCTCATTACAAGCCACCCAATGCGATCGGCGCGACCAATGTTAACAACCCACACTTTGCGAAACAGGTCTATGCTCGGCAGCTTTATTGTCTGGCCATGCTGTTGATCGATTCGCGTAACGGGGTCGCCAGCGGTCAATCGGGCAGCGACTTTGTCTTTGAGTCGTTGATCCACAATCTCAATCCGAACGACAGCCGAGAAATTACCGCGCGACGAATCGCTCAATGGGCGATCAATGTCGTCGACTTCCGTGATCCTGACGCGATCATGACACCGTTCGAATTCGATCTGCAACCGTTTGACGACGATGGCTGGGGGGTCGACGATGATTTCACATCAAAAAAGAGCAACGAACCCGATCGGGGTGTCGTGTGGGGATGTGAGCATCCGGAATTGATCATTACCGAGACAACGGCCTTCCACGATCGACGCGTCAAGGACACGGACAACGACACGACCATGACACCGCGTCTGCCCCCTGATGATGCGGACGAGGAGTTTGTTCCCGATGATGATCTCGATCAGTATCGGATCCCACAGGGATCGCTGTTCCTGGAACTTTTCTGCATGCGAAATCGTTTTCAAAACAATTCGCAGGCGCCACCGGAACTGTATGTCAAGAACAACAATACGGGCCAGGTTTTCCTGGACCTCGGTCGCGTCGTCAATGGCTCACCCGTCTGGCGTGTTGCCATCGGCGAACCGCCGGAACCTGGCAACACGACCGGTGAAAATGCCGTGAAATTACCGGCCGTTCCGCGTCAGGATCGGAACTACGAAAACAACAATAATAATCAACCGTTTGATCCCAATGACGAAGCACTCCTAGCAGGACTTCGTAGCACGGGTATCCCGACAGCCACCTTTGAGCGGTTCGTGATCTTCTCGAACACGATACCCACCAATGTTCCGGCAGGAACCTATTACTACAACCGGCGTGGCTGGAACACCCGACTCGAACCGGGCCAATACGCCGTCGTCGGCCCGCGAGAAATCACCGGATTGGGATCAAAGCGCAATGCAGCGCCCAATACATCGTCAGAAATCTCAGACCAACAAATCGTGCTGGGGCCAAATGCGGTTGCATTCCCACAAACCATCTTGAATACAAATCAAAATGTCGAGAATACGAACGGTCCAAACCTGATGAACCGAAGGCCGGTGGTCGGCATCATTGCTGCCGCCGACATTCCCCTCTGGAATGAACCGGAGCTGCTGCAATATGGAGCAGGTCTGAGCGTTTCGGAGCCATTGCCAGCGGCCTATTACCAAGAACCAACCTGGCCTGACGATGGCAGTGAATTACCGAGTTACTATGACAACCCGGAAGCACCTCTCAATACGCTGCCGGATGAACCTTACGATCAAAGACCCGGACGCCCCTTAGAGGAATCCCCCGAACTGCTGATGACGGGAACGCATGAAGATTTTCGCGTTGCCGTTCTGCAGCGACTGGCCGATCCAACAAAAGCCTATCATCCAGTCCGCAACCCTTATGTTTCCTTGGATGCGCAGACGATCGATTTGACCGTCTTCAATGGCGAAGACAGAAGCACAGCAGATCCTCCGCCAGAATGGGACCAGTGGGAAGCACAATACGGAGACTATGATCCATCTGACGATCCAGATTTGGCTCCGGAAGTCATCTTCCGTACGCGAGAACGAGGAACTCCTCGAATCGGAGTCTCGATGCTGTGGAACCCTCTGACGTTGCCTTTACAGCAGGCAGGTCAAGGTCCACCCCCGATGCAAAACAATACGTACTGGTCGGAAAGACTCGTTCACACGCTCGGGCATTTAAATCGAAGTCTGTATAACGGCGTCTACCCGGCACGAATCGCGGGAATTACCGCCAATGCAGATCTAAAACTCCGGTACATCGGCGATCCTCAGGCGAGTCATTTATTCCCATGGCTCGTCTGGAACAATCGTCCATTCGTGAGTCATTTTGAGTTGATGCAAGTACCCAGTGCTCCACCTTGGCGATTACTCTACGAATTTCGCGGTCGCAATCCTCGCAACAACGTTGACATCTATGAAGAATCCGATGGCAACTTTAGTCACCTTTTGAACTTCACTCAGAGCAAGGAAGGCAGCAGCGGAACCCATGCGAATCTGAGCCGTCTCTTTGACTACCTCGAAGTGCCCTCACGATTTGTTGGGGCAGAACACTGGTTCAATCCGGCAACCTTCTCCAACATTCAGAACATGACGAGCCCTGATCTTCACGGCTTTGCAACACCCTTTAACCGTGTCTCGAAATTCCGCAATCCTGGCAAGGTGAATATAAATACAATCCCCGACCAGACAGTGTGGACGGGAATCGAACCGTCACAGCCTCAAAAGTGGAACGAGATCGAGCAGAGCCTGCGTGGCGACTTGCCCACCGACAAACGACCGGCCTTCTATTCGAATCCGGTGCGATCAGCATCAGCCGCGGATCTCATGCCGCTTTCGGAACTGGAACGCGATCCAGTGCAGGCAACGCTTTTGCGTAGCAATGACGCCGGAGATGAAATGCTCTTCTCTTTCGAACTCAATGAGTCTCAACGCTACAACTCGCCGGAACATAATTCGTACTTCGCTTACCATCGTTTGCAGCGACTCGGTAATTTGCTCACCACGCATTCGAACGTATACGCGGTATGGATCACGGTGGGATATTTTGAAGTGCATCCCTGGAATCCAAACAACCCGTTGAATACGAACCTGCCCCCAGTAATCGATGCTGAACATCCCGATGGCTATCAACTGGGATTGGAACTTGGCAGCGATACCGGTGAAACTCGACGTCACCGCGCCTTTTACATGATTGATCGGTCGATCCCGGTCGGTTTCCAACCGGGCGAGAACCACAACGTGGATGAAGCCGTCGTGCTGCGGCGGATGCTCGAGTAATTCGGGAAGCTTCAAGCGCTCTCCGACGGGTTTGTAGCGGCGTCTGCCAGTGTCGCCGCCCGTCGGTTTTGCTGTTTGCCTAACCACCAGCCAAGCCCGGCCCAGACAAAGGTCACGGGAATCATCGCAAACGATACCCATGGCAATGACATCGTGGCTCGCAACGTGTCATAAAGGAAGCTTGCGATCACATCACCTCCCCGAGCCACTGCCGTATCAATAAACCCCTTCGACTTGTACTTGTCCTCGCGGGGGACGACAGTAAAGAGCGTCTCCTGTGCGGGAGCCATTATTCCGTAGGCCATACCGCGTTGAGCCACGCGTCCCGCAACCATCATGGCCAGTGTCGCCGTCAGTCCAACCCCCAAAAAGCTCAGCGCATAGGTAAACGGCAGCAGGCAAAGCACCAGGGAGAGTCCTCCACCACGCAACAATCGTCCGACTAACAGAGTCTGCATGAGGATTGTCAGGAGCTGAACCGCGAGATTCATGCGAGCGAATAATCGCGTTCGCAATTCCGGGTCGGCCATGGTCTGGCTGACGATTTCAGTCTGCTGAAAATAACCGGTGGTACCGCACAGTTTCGCCAGGATCAGGGCGCCGCAAATCGCGAGCAAATAGGGCGATTTGCAAACACTGCTGATCCCTTCCCAAAACGTGCCTCCCGTGGCTTCGCCACGTTCCTCGACCTCCTCACCTCGAACGTTCTTTGACGCTCGCTCAAAGAACAGCATCAGTGCGGACAACACGACAATAAAGGCCAAGGGGATCAAGAGTAATTGAGCGACCCCAATTCGTTCAACAACTCGCTGGGCCAAGAACGACCCGCACAAGCCGCCCAAGGTACCCCCGGCGGCAATCAAGCCAAACAATCGCTTGGCTTGTTGACTATCAAAGGTGTCGGCCAGGAAACTCCAAAACAAAGAAACCGCAAAGAGATTAAAGACACTGACCCAAACAAAGAAGGCGCGTGCGGTCCATGTCGAATCGACCTCAAACCGAATCAGATACCAGAATACGGTGAGGCAGATGGCAAAAAAAGCGTAGACGATCAAAGCCAGAATTCGTCGCGGTAATTTCGCGACAAGAAATCCATAGATTGGATTTGCCACCAACATTACCAAAAAGGTCGCCATGAACAGATAGGGCAGCTCTTTGCTTCCCAGGATACTACCGAACGTTTCGCGCACCGGGCGGATCAAGTAATAGCTGAAGAGCACAAAGAAAAACCAAAGAAAGGCCAGGCTCAAAGCAGGCCATTCCTTCTGATCGATCTGCGGCAACAGTTGTCGAGATAAAGGCTTCACGAACCGTTAACCCATCTGGATATGTCAAAGTGGCTGATATCAGCCCCATTTGCTGTCGAAAAATCCCGATGCCAGCTCACGAACATGGCGGAGCGAAAGCTCGCAAACCACTAGTTTGGCAAGATTTACGGATGTGCCTAGATGGATCTGCCTTTCCGTTTCAAAAAACCAAAACGGCGTTTATACTCAGAGGACGATAATCAGGGGATTCTCATCGCTTAGTTCTGAGGTCACACGGGATGACAGAACAAATTGAAATACGACGCTGGCATGTTGCTTTGGTTCTCACGAGCCTTGCCGTCTGTTGTTGGGCCCAACCGATCCACGCAGAGTCGCCCTACATTCTGTTGGGGCCTGCGGATCAGTTAGCACTCGACCAACCGCGGATCGCGATCGAACTGTTAGATCCCGATACTGGTCAGTCACTCGGCCCCGGCTTTGCGAACACCTTTCTGTTAGACACGGGCGCCAACAGTGTCTTGGCCGTCGATGACTCCATTGCTGAATTGAACCAGAATGGTTACCGCACTGAGGGTACCTTTTTTGAGCGCGGTGTTGCGGGCACCAAAGAATTCGATGTTTCAGCGGTTTACGATATCGCCTATGCAGGCACCGATGGCGTGGGATACGTAATCCCAGACGGTCGAATTCTTTCGAGCAACGAGGTTAGTTTTTGTCCGGTTCCCGGCTTATGTTCCTTCTACGGCATCGCGGGCATGCCGATGATGAATGAGCTTGTCACGACGATTGATCTTACAAGTCTGGGCGGCGGCAATGCAGGTGGCGATATCTTCGGCAACATTTTTGACTCGTTGCTCAATGTCGACTTTTTGAAAACGACTTTCTCCAATCAACTGCCACCGACGAACCTTCGTCGCTACAACATCCCAGTCGATCCGGTTGCATTTCCACCTGAGTCGGAAGGCCCCATTCCAGTTTGGGTCGACCTTCCCTTTGTTTCCGCTGATGCGGCCCATCAGGGAACGACCGTAAACGGCAATCTCGTCCTCGATACGGGCGCCCAATTGAGTATTCTTTCGAGCAACATGGCGTTTGAGTTGGGACTGGACGCGAACGATGATGGGCGACTGGAAGACGATGCTGTTGGCTCACAGCCAATCGGTGGCGTCGGCGGCCAAATTGATGCTCCGCTGATGATCGTCGACGAATTGCGAGTCCCGACGGAAGAGGGTGTGGAGTTGGTCTACACAAACCTCACCGTTGCCATCGTCGATATTGATCCCGTGATTGATGGGATCTTCGGCATGAATTTTCTAGCGAGTGGTTGGACAGGTTCTCTATTAGGTGGAGATCTAGGCGACCTAACCGGTCTCTTGGATGATGCGAATCTCGGTGACCTGCTCGGAGACCTGGGAGGACTGGGACTGGGGCTAGGTTTCGGCGACGGCTCACCCTATGGCTTTTTTGAGAAAGTCCATTTCGACTTCCGCGACTTTGAGAACGGCAATGGGTCGATCGTTGTTGATCTGACAACCCAGGTCACCGACGTAGTATTCCCCGAAGGACTTCACGGCGATTTGGATAATGACGGCGACATTGACGAAGCAGACCGGATGATCTGGGTGCATGATGTGCAGAACACCTACTACGGTGACTCAAATCTAGACGGTGCCTTCGACTCCAAGGACCTCGTGATTGTCTTCCAAGCGGGTGAGTATGAGGACGACCTGGCCCAAAACTCATCCTGGGAGACCGGTGACTGGAACGGTGATTTGGATTTCACGAGTCTGGATCTGGTCGCGGCCTTCCAAGACGGTGGCTTTGATCAGGGCCCCAGAGCGGCACAGAGCGTTCCAGAGCCCGCGGGCATCATGCTGCTCCTGTCCGGATTACTCATGCTTGGCCATCGCCGACGATCACGTCGCTAGGCTTCTTTCAGAGCGGCGACGATTTCGAGCAGCGCCTGCTTGCCGTCGCCGAAGAGCATCAGTGAGTTCTCAGCAGCAAATAGCGGATTGGGAATGCCGGCAAATCCAGGACTGAGGCTACGTTTGATCACGATCACCGTGCGAGCCTTGTCGACATCGATGATGGGCATTCCCGCAATCGGACTCTTGGGATCGGTGCGAGCCACTGGATTAACGACATCATTAGCACCGATCACGATGGCAACATCAGCGGTCACCATGGTCGGATTGATTTCGTCCATTTCTTTCAACTTGTCGTAAGGAACATCTGCTTCGGCGAGCAGAACGTTCATGTGACCGGGCATTCGGCCCGCGACCGGATGAATTGCGTAGACGACGTCCGTCCCGTTCTTGCCTAACAGATCCGCCATTTCACGAACTGCATGCTGGGCCTGGGCAACCGCCATCCCGTAGCCAGGCACAATGACGACGCGTTGAGCGTTTTCCAGAATCATCGCCACGTCGTCCGGAGACGTACTGCGGACCGTCGCATAAATCTCATCTGCGTCGCCGGCGACGGAGGAGGCATCGATACCCCCGAAGAGAACATTGGTGAGTGAGCGATTCATCGCCTTACACATGATCTGCGTCAGAATGACCCCAGAAGCTCCGACAAGGGAACCAGCGATGATCAACACGTTATTGTCAATCACGAAACCAGTCGCGGCAGCAGCCAGTCCGGAATAAGAGTTCAAGAGCGCGATCACGACCGGCATATCGGCACCACCGATCGGTGTGACCAGCAAGAAACCCAGTATCGACGCCACGATCACGATAGCAATCAAGGCAGCCACGGTTTGTTGGGAAACCATCCAGGCAGTCAGCACGATCAGGGTCAACAACAACAAAGCATTGATCGCCTGTTGACCGGGGAAAGCCCAGTTCTTGCTAAACGCCTTCAACCCTTGCAACTTTCCAAAGGCAACGAAGCTCCCCCAGAAGGTCACCGTACCGATCACGGCCGAGACAGCCGTCGCGATCAACACATCAGGTGTCTCTGCCTCCATTCGCAGAAATTCGGCACCCGCAACCAACGTCGAGGCAATGCCGCCAAAACCGTTGCAGAGCGCGACCAACTGTGGCATTTCGGTCATTGGAATTCGTTGAGCCAGCACGAGGCCGATCACGGCCCCGACCAGAGCCGCCACAGCGATGAATCCAAATTGCTCGAGAGTCATCAGAGTTACGATGACGGCGAGAAACATTCCCGCGGCGCCCAACATGTTACCTCGCACCGCGGTACGAGGATGTGCCATGTTCTTCAGCCCGAGAATGAAGAGGGCCGCAGCAACGAGGTAGCTTAGTTTGACAAACGCGGAGGTATCCACGGCAATCGCCTTTATCCTGCGGGGCGGTTACTTTCTTTTAAACATGGAAAGCATACGGTGAGTCACCAAAAAGCCTCCCACAACATTGATCGTCGCCATCAACACGGCGCAGGCGCCCAGAATCTTGGCGGCACTGTTGTCGCTGAGCCCCGTGACCAACAAGGCTCCCACAACGGTAATCCCACTGATCGCATTCGATCCCGACATGAGCGGCGTATGTAAAGTGGGAGGCACTTTGGTAATCAGTTCGAAGCCAACAAAAACGGAAAGCACAAAGATCGTAACGCTGGCAATGAGTGCGTCGGTCCGAGTGAAGCCGGCTTCCAAAGGAGCATCCGCAGACGCCTCAACTTCAGCGGCAATTTGGCTGTAATCGGACGGACCTTCAGTCGCCATGGATCCCTTCAAACTGCCACCGAAGGCCATGACGGCGAGTACGAGAACCGCGAGCAGTACGATGATGCACCGCGACACAGAAGCTCCACGCCAGGAGTCAATCATGGAACGCATCAATTGCTCTCCTCGTTCTTTGCCGAACCGCTCTCCGACGCAGGCTCTTCCGCGCTTTCCTCAGTCGGTTCATTGTTTTCCAACGGTGGTAAATCGAGTATTTCACGCAATCGCGATTGCACCACCTGACGGTCATGGGTGAGCAACGTATCACGGGTGATCTCGTCGCTCAGATCAAGCTGTATTTCACCGTCTTTGAGTAGATGATTCAAAAACGTAATGACGTTCTTGGCATACATTTGGCTGGCATGATTGGGAACCTCAGCAGGCAGATTTGTCGGCCCCAGAATCGTAACCCCGTGAACATCGACACGTTGATCTGGTTGAGACAATTCGCAATTACCACCCCGTTCAGCCGCCAAATCAACGATCACCGATCCTGGCTGCATGCCCTTCACTGCATCCTCGGTGATCAACAGCGGAGATTTTTTGCCAGGAATTGCAGCAGTGGTCACCACGACATCGTTCTCTGCGACAACTTCGGCCATCAACTGACGTTGTCTCTGATAAAACGACTCATCCATGGCCTTGGCATATCCGCCCTTTCCTTCCGAGTCACCGGTCTCTAACGGCAACTCGACAAACTTAGCACCGAGACTTTCGCATTGTTCGCGAACGGCAGGACGAACATCGTAGGCCTGTACCACCGCACCTAGTCGTCGCGCCGTTGCGATGGCCTGCAAGCCGGCAACACCAGCACCGATCACAAAGACCCGCGCCGGCGACAAGGTTCCCGCAGCAGTCATCATCAGCGGAAACATTTTTGGAAGTTCCAAGGCACCCAACAACACCGCACGATAACCCGCGATGGTGGCCATCGAGGACAAAACATCCATGCTCTGTGCACGAGTGATGCGAGGAATGAGTTCGAGACCAAACAGTGCAGCGCCCGTCTCCGACACTTTGGCAACCGACTCCGGATACCCCAGCGGATCCACCGACCCGATCAAGATCTGACCTTCTCGCAACCGAGGAAGATCATGCTCAAGAGAATCCGGATCAGCGCCTGCGAAACGGACTGCGACAACCACGTCGGCAGCGAATGCCGCTGTTCGATCAGCAATAATCTGAGCTCCGGCTTGCTCGTAATCGGCATCGAGAAATCCCGCTGATTGGCCGGCTTCCGATTGAACGAGGACTTCACAACCGGCCTTCAACAGCGGTGCGATAGCGCTGGGAATCAAAGCGACTCGACGTTCGCCCGGGAAGGTCTCTTTAACAACAGCAATCTTCATACAACATCCAGGCCATGAAGAGGAAATGGCGAAAGCAGCTTACACGCGAAGCGTCACCGACACTAATGACGGCGTCTACCTACGCTGTGCGTATGATTTCCCATCCGGCGACTTTCGTCAAAGCCAATTTGGATGACAAACGCAACCCTATGGAATAATACGACGTCGCCCTAAATAAAGAAGGCTCTTCCGGTGCCAGTCAGCAAGATTAAGAATCGGCCTCTTGCTCCGACGGTTCCGTCGCTGACGGGTTAGTTGTGCTCTCGTCGCTATCACCCGATCCTCCGTCTGAAACTCCCTCGTTTCCGTCGGTCGAATCCTGACCTTGGAACGGGCTGTTTGCTGCGAGTTCTTCGATCACGATGGACATCCGCGGTGCGATCACTGGGATTCTCGACATCAACCTCGCTGTGTTTTCAGCGGTCTGGCGAGCCTTGGCCAGATATTCGGGTTTGTCGAGCTGCTCTGCCAGGAAAAGCAAATTGGCAGCCGACACTGAGTTACCAGACGGTCGAGCACTGTCAATCATCTGCTTGGAGCGAACGATCAACTTCTCATGGTCCTTGGCCGTGTAGAAGAAGCTGCCATGCGTTTCATCCCAGAAGAGGTCGATCTGAATTTCCATCAGCTCGTTAGCCTTTACCAACCAGTCTTCATTTCCCGTCGCCTGATAGAGGCCGATGAGGCCGTCGATCAGAAAGGCGTAATCGTCGAGGTAGGCATTCAGAGTCGCCTGTCCCTGACTGTAAGTTCGCAACAGCTGTCCGTTTTCGCCGCGCAAGTTCTCCAGTAAAAAATTGGCTGCCTGCTCGGCGGCTTCGGTATACGCCGGGTTCTGGCATAACCGACCTGCGTCGGCCAAACCTCGAATCGCCAGACCATTCCAGCTGGTAAGCAATTTGCTATCCGTCAGCGGTCGCGTGCGCTCACCACGAGCCTTCAACAACTTTTCCCGAAGCGGCTTGAGCCGTTCTCGCAAATCAGTGACCGAAAGTTCATGATCGGCAGCAAGTTCCTTCATTGGGCGAGCAAACTGGAGCACATAGAATTCTTCTTCAAAGTTCGGTTCTCCGTCGGCATCGTAGACGCTGGCAAAGAATTCAAAATCGTCCCCGAGCAGTTCTTGCAACTCTTCACGAGTCCAACGGTAATATTTGCCTTCGATGTTATCGGTATCGGCATCCATGGCCGCGTAAAAAGCACCACCCGGATCCCGCATGTCACGGATCAAATGGTCGACCGTCTCGTCAACGACCCATTTGTATTCCTCGTTTTGAGTCAGATCATAGGCCCGGCTGTAAGCGGACAACAATTGTCCGTTGTCGTAGAGCATTTTTTCGAAGTGGGGAATCTCCCAGAATCGGTCGACACTGTAACGGTGAAAACCACCACCCAGGTGATCCCAGATCCCACCCATCGCCATTCGTTGCAGCGTTTGGTCAAGCATCGCCTGAGCATTGCTATTGCCATCAGCCCCCGACTGTTCAGCAAGGAAAATGAGGTTGGAGGGTTCCGGAAACTTCGGACGTGCCGGATCGGTTGGATCATAACCAAAGCCACCGTACTGCGCGTCGTATTGCTCGGAAAGCGCTTCAATGAGTTGCCCACTCGAATCCGCCGAAAGCGTTATGGGAGTAATGGCCGGTTGGCCCTGCATCTCAAGCTGAATCGCTTTTGTGATCTGTTCGGCACTGCTCGTCACATCATCTTGCTTGGTCTGCCAGATTTCATGCACGCTATCAAGAACCGATAGAAATCCAACAGCCCCAGGGCGATCTCCATCACGTGGCGGAAAGTAGGTTCCGCCAAAGAAGGGCTTGGCATCCGGTGTCATAAAGACAGACATCGGCCATCCGCCACGCTGCGTCAATAATTGAACCGCGGTCATATAAATCGAATCGACGTCAGGCCGTTCTTCCCGGTCCACCTTGATACAGACAAAGTTATCGTTCAAGAACTTGGCAATCTCCGGATCCATAAACGACTCACGTTCCATTACGTGACACCAATGACAACTGCTGTAACCAACCGACAAGAAAATGACCTTGTTTTCATCTTTCGCCTTTTGCAGCGCTTCCTCGCCCCAGGGATACCAATCGACTGGATTATGGGCGTGCATTCGCAGATAAGGGCTTGTTTCATCCACTAGCCGGTTGGTGTTCTGCGTCGCATGAGAATCAGAGTTAGCCGGGCTGGCGTCGGTGGAATGCCCATCCGTCGAGTCCCCATCGGTCGACGGCTCGTCGGTCGACGCGCCTGCATCTTGTGAATTCGCTGGCTCTGAACCGTTGTCGCCCGGAGTCTGATCCGACGAGGTTGCATCAGACGCTGGCTCGTTTTGGCCACCAGAATTGCTGTCAGAACATCCGCCGATCGAAATCATACCGATCAGGAGAAAGCCAACCAGAAGTCGTCGCGTCATAAAAATGGGCATCTTGATGCTCTCGATGAGACAATAAATGAGACAATAAACAGATTGCGCCAACGGTATTTTCCATGGCCCGAGGCGGCCTGCCAAGTCAGCAAGACTCCACTAAGTCTCAGTTATCGTACTTCGCAGACTGGGCAGTGTCGCCTCTGTGAGCCGAAGGAACCGATAAATCCTCGCCTCGATCGACCCTCAGGGTGTTATCCGTCGGGCGGCTCATGCAATCCGTCGCCTTGATCGTCTCTGCGGAATCATCGGAAGATGCGGGCTGATCAGATTCGTCGGGTTCAGCCGCCAAATCGAGAGAAGACTCTTGGTATCTGGCTCGGAATGTCACGGTGCCAACCGTAATCAGGTCGCCCGGTTTTAACACGGCTTCGGTGATTCGTTCACTGCCGATGAAGGTCCCATTGAGTGAATCCAAATCTCGGACCCATATGCGTCCGTTACGTTCCACAATCTCACAGTGCTGGCGACTGACCAGCGGATGCGTGAGACTTAGAGACGCATTCTTACCACGACCAATGGTTGCCGGTAACTCAAGCTGCACCTCATTGGTTTCGAGGTCACCACCGACGACAACGAGTTGGATACTCTTCATCTACGACCAACCCTTGTGGGTTTTAGAGGAACTGACCGTTGCCCACAGGATGAGCAACAATCGAATCGGATCGCTTCATTGATTTGCGCCCAAATCTATCGGGTTGCCACGCCGACCGCAACGGTCTCAGCGGGCTGCTGCGAAAGATGTTCCGATGCACGGGTAAAGCATTTTCCCTTACCTTCGCGGCAACAACCTCAACCCTGGATACGCATTCAACCCAGGCCCCTCAGACTGCCCATGAACCCAGGCATGAATCCCAAAAATGCAACGCAATTATTGGCCCCCCAATCGTGGTCGCCATATTCCGTACAGGCTCAATCAATTGACATCGCTTTTGTCGCAAATCCGTGGTAGCCGCCGTTCGCGATTTTCAAAACCGTCGTTGCGTCGCGGATGGGCGGCAGTGGCAAGCGATGTTTGGGGGCCTGGGGTGGAAATCCGCTGCGGCCTGGGTCGCACGGAGAAAATGGCTGGAGAGCCAATCCGTTGACCCGAAAAATGCGGGGACCCCGTCAATTTTAGTGGCTGCAGGGCCAAATCACGGTCGTCGTAAACCTCGAGTATCTCGGGCGAGAGTTACCCAAAACTGGAGATTCATTGCCCAAACGGAATCGATGTCGGAGCGGAATCCGCGAGATCTCGGATTCCCGCAAGGGTGCAGATCGACCACATCATCTGGCTTGGCTGGGGCGGGATCCGCACAAAATATCGGCGATGACCGTTGCAAAAGTGGCCGCGGGAGAGGCCAGCCAGTCACGGATAACTTTTTTCCGTAGTGGTAATTGCCCTTGAACAACGAATGAGCAAAAATATAATTCGAAATTCGGTTGGAAGACTCGATTGGTCTTCTTATTATTACAGAATTGTTTGCGGGTGTAGCTCAGCTGGCAGAGCACAACGTTGCCAACGTTGTTGTCGTGGGTTCGAATCCCATCACCCGCTCTTTTAAGCCCTCATTCCGGCTAAATTGGCCGAGAAGGCTCGTAACGCCCATCTTTCCCGTTCCCACAAACTCTGAATCACACGGGTCGTCGCATGAGTTCGCCGGAAACCGACTTCGACGTTGAAAACGAAGCCGAAGAAGAAAAGCAAAGACTTTCTCTTGATATCAAGGTCAGTGAGCCCAACGCGTGTCAGCGGCACGTGACGGTGACGATCTCTCGCGAGGACGTCGACCGGTATCTCAACGAGGCCTACTCGGAACTGATGCCCACGGCGAGTGTCCCGGGCTTCCGTTCGGGTCGAGCTCCGCGAAAACTGGTCGAGCAACGATTCCGTGAGCAGATTGGCGACCAGGTCAAAGGTTCGTTATTGATGGACAGCATGTCCCAAGTAACGGACGAGCAAGACTTTTCGGCGATCAGCGAACCCGACTTCAACTTTGACGCGATCGAGGTTCCCGAAGAGGGACCCATGACGTTTGAGTTTGATTTGGAAGTTCGGCCTGAGTTTGAGATGCCGACCTGGAAGGGTCTGAAGCTTGATCGTTTCACGCGAGAGATTGAGAAGGACGACGTCGATCGCGAGCTTGAATCATTATTGAGTCGTCAGGGCCAGATCGTACCCAGTGACGACGCTGCCGGCGCAAATGACTTTGTCGTCGTTAATATCAAGGCGACACACGAGGGTGAAGAGGTCTCGGCGTCTTCGGAGCAGACCTTGCGAGTGCGTCCTGTGTTGAGTTTCCAGGATGCTCGCATCGAGGGTTTCGACAAGCTCATGAAGGGCGCGAAGGCCGGCGATAAAAAAACCGCTCAGGCGACGATCAGTCACGATGCTGAGGTTGAAGACCTGCAGGGCAAGACAGTCGACGTTGAGTTCGAAGTCTTGGAAGTCAAGAAGCTTGAGCTTCCGGAAATCAATGACGATCTGCTGGGCGAGTTGGGCGTTGCCAACGAAGGCGATCTTCGTGATTCACTGAAGGAAGTTTTGGAGCGACGCCAAAATTACCAGCAGCAACAACGGACTCGTCAACAGATTACCGCCTTGTTGACGGAAACCGCCGATTGGGATTTGCCTCCCGAGTTGCTCAAACGCCAGAGCAAGCGAGAGCTTGACCGGGCCGTGTTGGAGCTACGCCGCAACGGCTTCAGCGAAGAAGACATCAACGCCTACGAGAACGAACTGCGTCAAAACAGTCTTGATTCCACGAAAAAGGCACTTCACGAACACTTCATTCTTGAAAGAATTGCTGAGAGTGAAGAGGTCGATGCTGATCCAGCGGACTTCGATACAGAAGTTCAGATGATCGCGATGCAAAGCAACGAGCCCGTACGTCGAGTCCGAGCTCGCATCGAGAAGCAAGGATTGATGGATGCTTTGCGAAATCAGATTATTGAGCGGAAGGTCATCGAGTTAATCACGAAGCAGGCGGACTTCAAGGACGTACCTTACAATCCAGAGATTAACGAAACCGAAGCGGTCGCTCTTCCATTGTGTGGTCGATCCGAATCGGAAATCCCTGAAGCAAAACACGGAGGGGATGCTCAGGCACTACAACAACCGGTGGAACGTACCTAGAACGATCGGCTTTTGACACGGGTCAAACGGCAACTTATGGTTTCCAGGCCCGTAGAAGCGTCGTCTTCGTAGTTCATAACTCGACCGGCTTGACCAACGGACATGGGATTCTTGACGCGGCATACGAACGACTGATGAGTTCGTAATGCGCCAACCCCTTAGGTGAAAGCGAAGATTATGAATCAAGTCGCGCCCCTACAGGCAAACTACCGAGACTATCAACGCCAGCGTCAAATGACGCTAGGTGATCTGCTGCTGGAAAACCGAATTGTTTTCCTTCAGGGAGAAATCTACGACGGCAACGCCAACGAATTGGTCATGAAGCTGTTGTATTTGCAAAGTGAAAACCGACGCAAAGACATTCACTTCTACATCAATTCGCCCGGCGGCAGTGTTTCGGCAACCCTCGCGATTTACGACACGATGCAGATCCTGACATGTCCCGTTTCCACTTACTGCGTCGGCTTGGCCGCCAGTGGTGGTGCCGTGCTACTCGCCGGCGGAACACAGGGCAAGCGATTCGCTCTCCCCCATGCGAAGGTAATGATCCACCAACCCTATGGCGGTGTTGGCGGACAAGTGAGCGACATTGAGATCCAGGCGAACGAAATCCTCAAGACTCGAGATATGCTCAACGGAATCCTGGCATCCCACACGGGCCAATCCGTCGATAGGGTCGCCACCGATACTGATCGTGACTATTACATGAGTGCGACAGAGGCTAAAGAATACGGCGTCGTGGACGACATCCTCACGAAGCCAGTCGGCGATGAAGAAGACGAAGATTAGTCGACAGCAGGTACACGGATTGCTCTCCTGAACCAAACGGCAAACTAAATCATTGAATTCCTGATGGAGTTACGGCGCGATGCCATTGATTCCCTACGTAGTCGAAAAAAGCGGTCGTGAAGAACGAGTCTTCGACATCTACAGTCGACTCCTCAAAGACCGAATCATCTTTCTCGGTTCTCAGGTCAACGATGACGTTGCTAATTCGCTCGTCGCTCAACTGTTGTTCCTGCAATCGGAAGATCCTAAGGCGGATATCCACCTCTACGTCAACTCTCCCGGTGGGAGTGTCAGTGCGGGATTGGCGATTTACGACACGATGCAATTCGTGACCTGTGATGTTGCCACCTATTGCATTGGCCAGGCAGCTTCGATGGGTGCCGTCCTCCTGGCTGCTGGCGCTGCTGGCAAACGGTACGCCTTACCAAACGCTCGAATCATGATCCACCAACCCCTGGCAGGCATGCAGGGAACGGCTGAAGAAATCATGATTCACGCCAAAGAATTCAAAAACGTCAAACAACGGTTGAACGAGATCCTCATCAAACATACCGGCCAACCGATCGATAAAATCGAGGCCGATACGGATCGCGACCGCTTCATGACGGCGATGGAAGCCAAAGAATACAGCTTGATCGATCAGGTGATCGAGAGTATTGAAGGTCAAAAGAAATAGGTGGACGCTGCGTCGGTTGGTTTTCAAACCACCGATAGCATTGCCAGCTGCTCACCGACCGAGGCCTGTCAAGGATTCGACGAGCCTCGTTGACTTGCATCATACTTTTCCAAACGCCAGCTTTCTGGATCCGTGCAAACATGGATGTGTACGTACGGCACGCACTGATTGCCATCGCCTTATTCCTCGTCGCCTCTGGCTGTCGCGGGACCGATTCTTCCATTGAACTGCTCGAAAGCGAGCTCCGCTGGATGGAAGACCAAATCTACACGATGGACCGAGAACTCGCCCATGCGCAAGCCAAGCTAGACTCGGCTCAACGCTATAACGAATCTTTGAAAAAAGAGTTAGTAGAAGCCACCAAAAACGGAACGAGTCAGAATCGACCGACACCGGCCGATAGTCAACCTTCAAGAGGCTCCGATCTGTATGACGAATCCGACCTCGTCATTCCCGAAATTGATCTCGGGACCAATGAGGAAGAACCGAATATTGATACCGGAAACGCGACCGAAGAGAGTCTCGAAGAGCTGCCCTCAAATACCCCAGCAGAAAGCACGGAATCGACGGAAGGTTTTCAAGTTCCTGACGACTCTGAAATTCTCCCCAGTCAACCGGCTCCCAGCGATGATGCAACAACTCCTTCGGAGGACGTTGACTTTGAACTCGAAGAATTTACGCGGGGAGAAACCGGAGAAGTTCGCTCTCAGGATATCCGCGTCGAACGCATCGTGCTGAATAGTCGCTTGTCTGGCGGCTACAATTTCGACGGTAAACCGGGAGACGACGGATTGCTGCTCGTCATCGAACCCCAAAACATGGCGGGCCAATACCTCCCCTTGCCTGGCGATTTGACGATTACCGTCGAGGATCCACGGCGATCGGGTCCAGAGGGTCGCGTGGCACGTTGGGAGTTCAACGCCATCGAGACAGTTGGCCATATGAAGAAAACGCTACTCGGTCGCGGCATCCACCTGACACTACCTTGGCCAGCACAACCACCCAACCAAACCTCGCTCAAAGTCATCGCATCTTACCGAGCGACCGATGGACGTAACCTGAATGCCAGTCGTAATGTTCGTGTCGACACCGGAGTGCCACGTGACGTAATCGTCAATGGCAAGTCTTCCGCACCCTTCGGAACCCGGCTGCTGCCAGAACGGTCACAACGTCGCGAATCGAGTCTGAGTCAGGTACCGTCTCCTCCAAGAGCACCATCAACTCAGCTCTCACCCGATTCCAACAAAGCACGTGTCGCGCATCAACCGTGGCAAGCTTCACGACCTGAAAAGCGGACGGGTGCACGCAGAACCCGAACGCCATCCGAATCCGCGCGGCAGAGTCAGTCCGGTTGGCGCCCCTATCGTTAACGCCACCAGCCAACATAACTTCATCAGAATATCGCCGGACAGAATCGCCCCGCGATCAAGTTAAGTTATGGAGCTTTTCGAGCGACCCCTCGGTTTCCTCAGCAAGATCTGAGAGGAGGTCGGCAATCGTTGGATTCTCATCCCGCACACGCGCTTCAGCAAGTTGCAGTTGAAAATGTATGCGTTGTAGCTTCTCCACCAAACTGGTGTACGTTGGCGTTACTTGAAGTGACATCCCAATACGCTCCTTAAGTCAGCGGTCTCGCTCTTAAGGAATAGACGAAGAGACGAATCGAAAGCGGCATTGAATCTTCGAAAACAGCGAAGATCCTTGAAAAAATTCGCCAACGTATCATCCACCACTCGTGAAATGAAAGCCTAGGCAAACAGATCCCCGTCTTTTGACCGGGTATCCGCAACCAATTGCGTGGTGTCTCGCAAGATTTCTAATTTCTTCGACCGACGAAAGTGTTTGCAATGGCGGTTTCACGCCACATGGGCTTTTGACGAAGCGATGCAGGCTGCCGATTCAGTCCATGGCGATCCTTGAAGTCCGACGACGGGTCGGCGGACCGCAGGGCAGGCCCTCGATTGCGACAACCATTTTTTGAGCCCATTGAAGTCGTTCGCTTGGGTTCCAGTCACATGAGTTTTGGTGAGCATCTTTATCGGGTCCAAACCTTTTCTTCCGTGTCTGCTGAATCGGCGAACGATGTGATGGTTCAAACAGAGAGGGAATAAGACTTTTGTCTCAACGGAGTGTCGACCATCGGAAGAAAGGGATCGGTAGAACGGGGATGAGGTTATCGAATAGACAGGAGCTATTTCGCTGAAAATGAGTGGCTTTGCAGTTATTGGAGAGTGAATACGGTGGCTTGAAGACAGCATGACGGCGGCGAATTGCCGGCGAAACAAGCATCCAAATATGTTGGAGCGAGTTCAAAATCACGTTAAACCGTCGGTTCCTACCCGTTTCCGTGGACCTACCGCGAGGTCTTTCCGATGTTGCAATTTGATGGCCCAGCTCGGCAAACCCATTGCGACGGCATTCCGAGAAGATCTTTTCTTTTGGCAGGCGCGCTTGGTTTTGGCGGCCTGAGCATGGCAGATCTTTTTCGTGCTGAGGCAGCAGCGGGAATCAGGGGATCCCATCGCGCGATCATCAACATCCATTTGGACGGAGGCCCTCCGCAAATGGACATGATCGACATGAAGCCACAGGCACCCCGTGAGGTTCGTGGCGAGTTCGATTCGATGGCCACATCGATTCCTGGCTTTCGTGTGAACGAGTTGATGCCACGCACCGCCAAGGCAGCCCAGGAACTCACCTTTCTTCGCTCGCTCGTCGGTGCAGAAAGTCGTCATGACGCATTTCAATGCCAATCCGGATTTGGGGCGAAGGATCTTGAGTCGATTGGTGGTCGTCCTGCCATGGGTTGTATCATCAACCATTTAACGGACGGCGAGACGAGCTTACCGGCGTTTGTGGACATGATGCAGGGACGACCTTTGGTCCGGAACAGCGCTCGGCCTGGCTTTTTGGGCCCTGCCTATCAACCCTTTCGACCAGACATCTCACAAATGTTCTCCCGTCCGCTTGAAGAAGCCATGAAGGGTGAACTGGCAGCATTGGGAGCAGGCCACACCACTGCATTGAAATTACATGCGAGCATCAATGCGAGCCGTTTGCAGGATCGCGATTCCTTGCTTCATCAACTGGATCGAGTGCGACGTCAGGTCGATCAATCAGGCATGATGAACGCCATGGATCGTTTTCATCAGCAAGCAGCAGGCATTCTGACTTCGGGTGATTTGGCGAAGGCATTGAATCTGGAAAACGAGGACCCCAAAGTTGTCGAAAAATTCATTGCCGAATCGACAGGTGTGAATCGAAGCTCGACGAGCGAAGACGAGCGTTCGATGCTGAAGTTGTTAATCGCGCGACATCTAATCCAGGCGGGAGTTCGCTGTGTGAGTGTATCGCTCAGCGATTTCGATACGCACAGTGGCAACTTCAAACGATTGCGGCACTTGCTCCCCGTTTTTGATCATGGTCTCAATGCACTCATTGACGATCTGCGAGAACAAAACATGTTGGATGACGTATTGATCGTGGCCTGGGGGGAATTCGGTCGCACACCGAAGATCAACGGTAACGCAGGTCGTGATCATTGGCCCAGAGTCGCCATGGGGATGATGGCTGGCGGCGGACTTCGTCACGGCCAAGTGATTGGAGCCACCGATGCTTGGGCCGCCGAGGTCACATCTCGCCCGGTGCATTATCAGGATGTGTTGGCGACGCTTTACCAACATCTGGGCATCGACGCTCGCACAACAACCGTGATGGATCCGACTGGACGCCCTCAATATCTGCTGGATCGTGGCGAACCGATCTCTGAATTGACCTAGTCGAACAACCTGCCTTGTAGCGGTGGCGACTCCAGTTCTTCACGAGCCTCCCCTTCAAGCCAACGGCGAATCACGGCGAGAATATCCTGTATCTCGGGATCGGCGATCTCGCGATCCTGTGGCACCCCATACCATTTCTGCAAGCAGCCACGACAACACGTTGCGGTGGCATGTTGAGCGATGAAAACCGGGTGTCCACGCATGGGAGTCTGTTTCCCATCGTTCGCGGGGTTTACTGGAGCCAATCGCTGTCGAATCAATTGCTCGGCATGCAGCATAATCGCCTCGACAGTTTTTTCAGCTAGATATCGACGGTCACTTTCGTGCAAATGAAAACGTTGGCGAAAGGCACTTCGTTGCAGCGCCTCGTGATCAGGCAGAATTCGCACGCAAGAATGACGACTGGTATCCGAGTTCATTCACCAATCACCTTGACCAGGATCCGCTTCCGACGACGACCATCGAATTCGTAATAGAAGATGTGCTCCCAAGGTCCGAGATGGAGCTGTCCGTCCGTAATCGCAACCACCACCTCACGTCCCATGATCTGGCGTTTATGGTGAGCGTCGGCGTTGTCTTCTCCCGTCCGGTTGTGAAGGTAACCGCCTGTCGTAGGATCGCTACCCGAATCAAACGGGACCAATTCTTCTAACCATCGTTCATAGTCAGCATGCAGGCCAGACTCATTATCGTTAATAAACACACTGGCGGTAATGTGCATTGCATTGACCAACACCAATCCTTCCTGGACACCACTTTCAGCCACGAGACTATCGACTTCGTCGTGAATGGACACGATTGCCCTTCGCTCTGGTATCTCAACCCACAATTCTTTCGTCAACGATTTCATGGCTTCCTCCTTCTTTCAACACTCTCCAGACACTGAATGGCCAACCGCAAGATTATCCATCCCCCGAACGTTGCAGGATTCTTTCACGAGCGATCCGACGCTGATTGTCACGTTCCAACAGATAAGCGACCAGCACTCCGGCCACGGCACCACACAGATGGCCGTCCCACGATACATGCTCAGGATTTGAGAATCGGGGAACGACGCCTTGCAAGAGGGTCAGGCCGTAAAGGAATGCCACGAGCACGGCAATCGCGATGGACATTGGTCGTTTTTCGAAAAAGATTCCTGATGCGATCAAAAAAGTGATGAGTCCAAAAATGAGCAAGCTGGCACCGATGTGGTTTCCCCGCATCCCGAACAACCAAAGCAAGCAGCCACCGACCAAAATGATCATCATGACAATTCGCCAAGTCGATACATGGGAACCGGCAAGGAGAGTCAGCAGAATCAACAAGGGCAACGTATTGTTGGCTAAATGTTGCCAATTCTCATGCAGAAACGTCATCGTAAAGATGCCAGTTAGCCCCACGAGATGCCGGGGAACTAGGCCCCATTTGTTGAGCGAAGGCAATAATAGGGAAAGGAGAAAGACCGCCCAGATGAGACCGAGGAAAATCAACACTCCTCGAATCTCTTGCCGAACGGTATGAACAGCTCCGCGCCCTTGTTGGATTGCTCCCCTGCGTTCCGACTTTGGCTGCCGCATATGTCTCCCCTATTCGGCCTCACCCCAAATCTGAACTCTGCCATCGTCATCGGCTTCAACGTGCAACACATTTGGACGACAACAGACGGGACAGTCTTCTACGTAAACCTGGGAATGCCCTGCCGACAGGTCGATGGGAACGACAATTTCCTCCCCACAGGCGGGACAGATATAACTGGCTTCTTCTTGCATGATCACCTCGTCAGTCCCGGATTGTAATCAGTCTTTCGCGATGCGGGTAACCGTCTTTCGAGATCCCGGTCGTCCGATCGGGGCTACTCAAACCCAACTCGCACGATGAATTCAAGGCATCATCCCAGCCAATTCGTTATCGAAAACCTTCGAAAACACCAAGGTGCCAGGTGATGTCAGACGTGAAAATCTCAGTGCGCGACAATGGACCATTTCTGGTCGAGGAAAAAGTGACCCTCGTGAACGGGGAAGGCAACGAGTTTCCCATCGATCCCAACAAGCTGGCGATCGCCCTGTGTCGTTATGGACATTCCGCGAATCGTGCGTTTTGTAACGGAGCCCACAAAGCGTGTGGCTTCGAATCCGCAGAACGAGCGGGCTAGTGCCAGATGCGGGATGGTCTTGTGCCATCCGCCCCTACAATCCGTATAGTATTCGCGACTTACCAAAACCGCCAGATACCACCGAAACCGGGCCACAAGACCCAAGTTGCGTCCCAGAGTGGATCCCTTTTTTTCTTCGACAAGTTTTCCCCAACGTCTTGCCAGGCTCTTCACAGAGAACGCAACACGTTGAGAAACGAAATATCTCGAAAAAATACGGCTCGAATGATCCTGGTCGCCGTTAAGAGGCGGTGCATCTTCACGAACTCTTGTTGCTCCGTTAGCATCGGGGACGTCTTCAGGATTCGATGTTGTCAGGAGCCTGCGCTATGGATCGCGAGCAAGAAGCTGTTTCAATCGATACCACCACCCAACCGTTTGTCGGTCGCTGGAATCGTCTGATCAGTACCACGAATTGGGAAAAAGGTCGGATCATTCACGAGTGGCGTGAAGCAGCCATCGAGTCCGGTGCTTCTGCAACCGAATACTCGGACCAGACATGGAGCGAATTGGTCGATGGCGTGAGCGGACAACACGTGGGTCGTCTCCGTCGCGTCTACGAACGATTTGGTTCCAACTACCAGGATTACGAAGGACTCTTCTGGAGCCATTTCCAAGCCGCCATCGACTGGGACGACGCTGAAATGTGGCTTGAGGGAGCGAGCCAAAGCAAGTGGTCAGTATCCCACATGCGACGTCAACGCTGGGAATCTCATGGCGCGGTCGCCGAAGACGAACCTCAGAACTCGGAAATTGTGGCCCAAGAGCCTGACGAGGATTTTGAAGCCGAATCCTCCGAGACTGCCAGCTCACAAGAGCGTCTTGTCGTCTCTGATTCAGACCACATCGCTGAAGCTCGAAGTCCGGCGGGTCCAGACTTCGGCGACGAAGATAACGTCGATGGTGATGAGTCAACCGATCGGGAGACGGGCGCGTCGATCTACGCTGAGGACGAATTGGGAAGCGCACCCTATGTGCGTCCCTTTGAGAATCTGGCCGAGCTCCCGTCCGATCTCTCGGAGGCATTTGAGGCGTTCAAACTCGCCATCCTTCGGCAAAAAACGGACGATTGGCAACAGATCTCTTGTGATGATGTGTTGGCAAGCCTTGATGCCCTCAAGGAACTGGCACTGGCGCCTTCGACCGACAGCTAACTCACTGCTGATCGCAGCGTGCTTCCGGTTTTTGTCGATAATGTCTGTCACGCCTTCCGTATAAAGTGCGATGCATAGCTGCGAATCTGGTGGCCATTCAACACGTGCACCATCCGCAACTGCTGAACCGTCGCATCGCTGAACTGCGCCAGCGGAACGTGGATCCATTTTTTGGAGAATCTTTTGGCTAACCGTCGCCAGGCAGCACCCGGCGGATACGCGGATAACAGCGCGACGGTGGGACTACTGCTGTGCAAACAGGCGGCCGCCAGCAATCGCTCTTCCAGTGTTTCGGTAAAGTCGAGTCGCGGATCAATCCAAATATCTGGAATGGACACCGGAGGAAAGAGAAACATAGCGCCGCCATAGTTCGCCAATCCAATTCCCGGCCCCACGAGTTCCTCAGAAAAATCGGTCCCGAAGAATGCCAAAGTCGATTCGTTCTGATGCTCAGCAAACCAGGTGGTCCGCCAGGGATAATCTCTTGGATCGGCGGGGCAATCGAACAGCATGACGACAGCATCAAGCTTGCCCCGGGAGGGCGGCAAAACTTTTACATAGATTTCCTGTGTGTGCCAGTTTCGTAGCGTATCTCGGATATCAATTCCGTCCTTGATACTGGTGGTGAACTTTTCCGTCCGCACAAGGTCGGCTCCCATGATCTGTTTCGCCCGATCACAGACGTGCGCGCGAAAATTCTCAATCAGATCGTCTTCCGGCGGCCAGCTACATTGGGACATCGGATTCCACTTCATGGCCCACCGCTCTCGTTCCGTCTTGTCAGGACGCCGACGAAGCTCGCAAGATCGCCAAGTCATGGGCGGCCCCGGTAATCGACTCTTGGCAGAATAAACGTCACCGTCGGGCAAACGTATTTGATCAATGCCCATCCCAGCTTCGTCCAACCCTGTTGACTGTAGATAGGGATAGTTTCGAGCCGTTTCGGCAACGTGCAAGGCAAATCCATCGCCACAGATCTGCTTGGCTGCAATCACGATGGAATAAAGATCGGGGGTCAACCTTCGTTCCAGCAGAGTAAGATTTCGAACATATCGCAGACAGACAGCAAGAAGATGCGGTGTGATCTTTCGTGCTCGCCCATGGAAATCCTCCAAGTAGGCTTCGCGAGCGGTAAGCAACAATTCCTTGATACCGTCGATCGACAGGTTTTCGTCATCTTCAAGCTCTGCGCGAGCCCGTTCGTGCAAGGCAGTGATGAATGGCAACTCACCAAACGTAAAGATCAACGTATTGGGATCAATCGCGTACGATTCCGTTTCCTCGACCAGATCTTCTTCGACTGCTGGTTCGACTTGATCACAATAAGCCCCACGAATCCACGGCCAATCCAGAACAGAACAAATGAAGAGAATCGATTGATACTGCTGCTCGAGTTCCCTCAAACGATGAGCCATCCATTCGATACGAGCACGAGGTTGCCCATGATCTGGCGGTGGAATGCTGGGCAACATGGCCGCCGCAAACCGTTCAAGATTCACCTTCTTCAAGGCGTAAGCATCCGGCAGGGTTGCCGAGACCGGTTCGAACCGAGCGGTTTCGAGGTCGATAAACTCGCAAGGCAATCGCTCGCCTTGAGCAATCCTCAATGCCGCAATCACCGGCTGGCAAGGATCGATGGGTACGTAGCTGAGTGACGCCGAGTCGCCAGAGTCATCGTAAAGATCATCCTCGGGTGACCACTCACGTCCGTAAGCTTCGGCTTCTCGTTGTGTGATGAGCGTCGGGGTCGGCAACCAATCCAACGCGGCGAGAACGTCATTTCGAAACGATGGCGGCAGCGGTACGGCAACGCAGTCGAAATGCTGGTCAAGCATGACTCGCCGCACTTCCAACGCACAGTCAGCGCTTCCATGAATCACCGGCAACGCGGTGATTCGGGATCCGATTCGCAATACCTCTGACATCGCACCGTCTACTCTTAAAGTTTCGCAACGAGTCGACCTGATTGGCCGATCCAAAACTTCGCTTGTCTAAAGTTCTTCATCTTCGTCGTCATCGTCTCGATCCGGATTGAGCGGATCTTCTTGCGTAAAGAAGAAGTCCCCCAGCCCCAACGGCATCGAATCACCTCCCAGCGTACGTTGCTGTCGATCCGCCAGCGAATCCAAGTCCAAGGCATCTTCACCAAGACAACGATGAAGTGCCTCGCGCCATAACTCGTCCTTGTTGATCGGATGATCCTGAATCTGTTGGAGCCGTTTCATGGCATAGCGTAAAAGATTGATTCCATCACGCGTGGAAAAATCCAGCTTCAATTCATGGGACCGCTGCAAGAATTCAACGGTCATCGCCAACATTTCCGGTTCGGCAAAGGGCAAATGATACTGCAGAATCGCCATCTCATCCTGCTTGTCGGGATATCCCAACTCGAGAGTTGGCTGCAGACGGCTAAGAATGTAGTCGGGGATTTCATACGTCGACTCATCCTGGTTCATCGTAACCGCACAACGAAAGTCAGGATGAGCGGGGATCGAAATGCCCGCCACGATCGACTCAACGTAGCGGCGATGGTCCAGCAGCGGAGCGAGGCTCGCCCAAGACTTTTCGTTCATCCGATTGCCTTCGTCCAAAAGACAAATGCCGCCTCTCAACATCGCGGTTACCAGTGGTGAAGCGTGGTAAGCGATCTTGCCATTTTCAGCCAGCACCGGAGTCACAAGCAGATCTTCAGGACGCGTGTCAGCGGTACATTGGTAAATGTAGAGCTGCTGCTCGCGCATCCTTGAACCCGCCATCCCCAACGCCGTCTTCCCAATTCCGGGGGGCCCAACCAACCTGGGAGAAAGCGGAAGATCAACGTCATCCACCACCAGCCAACAGGCTAACAGCTGATTCAAAATCTCGTCCTGGCCGATCCATTCACCAATCGTTTCGTTCGGGTGACTCAGGTGCAAACGGACGCCGTCGATGTCGACGAGATTCTCCTGATCCTGGTCGCTCGATATTTTTTTGTGCATGAAATCCTCAGATCCATGGAAAACTCAAAGGGGGGGTCGTTTACCGTCTCTGCACTCTATTAGATCGACTTGTTGCCGTGGAGGAAATCCAGCAGCCGTCAAATCCTGCAAACTCGTCAGTTCTGGCGCGGCGGAGGCATGTCGGCATCCGGAATCCCCGTCGTCGCCACCGTACGTTCCGATCGACCGTCGATGCCCCATCGGATCTACACCCCAGAGCCAGATTGCCCATGACCTATATTTCAGAGGTGACTTCAAGCCAATTCCACACGGTGTCTCACGGTAATCCATGGTTTCGTCTCAGAATCTGTCATTCAACGAAAAGAGCTCCGAAAAGAGCTCCTTTCTTCGGTTCGCCTTTCTCGCGACGATCGTCCTGTGGTGCGCGATCCCGCTGAGCCCAAATACCGTCGATTCGGATTTTTGGGGTCATGTCACTTATGGACAAGACACGTTGGAGCACGGCGTCGCGGAAACGGCGACCTACACCTTCACAGCTCAGGGACACCCGTGGATCAACCATGAACATCTCAGCGAAATCATTTTCGCAATGGGCGTCAACCATTTGGGCGTGGAAAGCCTCCTGGTCTTGAAAGCTGTGCTCGGATGCGGTGTGCTCCTGCTCATGATCAGACACGGTCTCCAGCAGAAGGTGCACTCGATCATCCTGGGATCCGTTTGCGTGATTGTCGCGATCAATCTCTCATACTACTGGGGTCTGCGACCCCACGTACTGACGTTCACCTTTTTTGCCTTGTTAATCACACTCACGGATTGGTGTTTTGCGGGTTGGTCAGGACGTTGGAACCTGCCATGGCCTGATTTCCCGGCAAGCACTGATCGCCAACTTTCAACTCAGCGACTCTACGGTCTCTGGCTTTGCCCTCCCCTGCTTTGTATCTGGGCCAACACCCACGGCGGATTCCTGGCCGGCCTGGCCGTCTTTATCGCGATCCTGAGCTGCCGTGCGGTCGAGATATTCGCCATCGGAAAAGAAGGGCGTGGCAGAATTATCGTTCATCTAATCTGTCTGATGGGTGTCGGTATCGGGGCAACGTTTGTGAATCCTCATGGGATGCAGTTGCATACCTGGCTTGTCGATTCACTCGGAGTTCCTCGACCAGAGATCCAAGAATGGCATCCGCCGGACTTATTCACGGCAGACGCGTTAAAGACATGGCTCTTATTCGGTTTCTTAGGGATTGGATTTGTCTTCAGTCGTCAACCACGTGACTTCACTCAACTGATCGTGATTGGCTTGGTCCTGACTCAAGCCTTGAGCCATCAGCGACATATGCCTTTCGTCGCACTATTGTGCGGATTTTGGCTACCTGTTCACCTGGAATCCATTTGGCAACGACTGAGAGTTTCAATTTGTATTCCCGATGATTTGAAGATTTCGTCGGCCACTTCTGCCGTCGCCTGCCTGCTGCTGCTTGTTTTGGCAGCGATTTTTGCCGGCCAGGCGGGACGACGCCTGGGAAGCTTAGAGGTTCGTCGAGACGCCTACCCGGTCTCAGCTGTTCAATATATGGCGGATCAGGGGCTGGCTGGCAAACTGGTCGTATCCGGCAGATGGGCCCAATACGCACTTGGCGTCATGGGAGCTCGAAAGCCAGGGGATTCTGGCGTCGAGGTCGCATTTGACGGTCGTTTTCGCACCTGCTATCCGCAGGAGATTGTAGATCTCCACTTTGACTTTTTTGTTGGAAATGGCGGCCCAGCCCAGCGATATCGAAGTCCAGACTCACCCCCGACCGATCCAAAAAGAATACTGATGTCGCATCAACCGGACCTTGTGTTGTTAAATAGAAGGCAACAGCATGCCGCAAACGTCATACGAACTGCGAAATCCGATTGGGTTTTGCTGTATCAGGACGAGCTGGCTGAGCTGTGGGGACGAGCCCAGGAATTTGATCGAGAGGCAAGCCCTCGATATATTCCTAAATCTCGACGCGTCATTGGATTGACGAAACAACATGGGACCGTACCTTGGCCCGCAGCGCCGCGAATGCGGCTCAGCGGCGATTTGGTCCTCGCTCCCTGACAAGGAAGTAATTGAGAATCCATGAATCAGAACCTGGCCATCGAGCATTTTTTTGATTCCGACACATCTGTCGCTGTTGGCTCAACCGTTTCCGTTGAGACCGAAAATGGTTTGGAAACGATTGAAAGAACCAACAGATTACTCGACAAGCTGAATCATCTTGCCCAAGAATTAAATCGGCTTGACGACTATGAGGCACCGGCAGCGCGTCACAACTATCCGAACAACTTTCAATTGTCGATTGTGATGCCCGTTTACAACGAGCAGGCAACGATCGGCCAGATGATTGCTCGGCTGCTTGCGATCGAGATCCCGAAAGAGGTCATCGTGGTGGACGATGGCAGCACAGATGGGACTCGCGAGATCCTCGAGAAACTCAAAGAGGTTCCCGAATTGCGCATCGTTCTTAAGGAACAGAATGCGGGCAAGGGAGCCGCCGTCAGAACCGGATTCAATTGTGCGTCAGGCGACATCGTTTTGGTGCAAGACGCCGACCTGGAATATGACCCCCGCGACATTCCAAAATTGCTCGAACCGATTCTGGACGGCATCTGCGATGTCGTTTATGGCTCACGGTTTCTCGAAAACCGGCACCGTGGATCATCATTCATTCACCGCTTTGGCAATCGTTTACTCACACGTTTCTCGAATCTCACAACCGGCTTACGTCTGACGGACATGGAAACCTGTTACAAGGCTTTTCGACGTCAGGTCATTAGCGACTTGCCAATGCGGCAAAATCGATTTGGGTTTGAGCCCGAGGTAACCGCCAAGATCGCTCGCCGCGGTTATTCGGTGTATGAGCTGCCGATCCGCTACAACGCACGAGATTGGGACGCCGGCAAAAAGATCGGGATGAAGGATGGCTTCGAGGCACTCTTCTGCATCTTGCGATATGCCTGGTTCGACTAGTGTGCCACGCCACCATTGCCGTCCATCGCAAAATCGGGTAAAGCGTATGGATGAATCTGGCGAACTTACCTATTGATGAAGCCCCTAGTCGCTATATCGTCGGCATTGACCTGGGCACTACGAATTCTGCGGTCTGCTACGTCGACACAGAATCTACGGACCGAATCGTAAACTCTTTTCCAGTTGTGCAATTGACGGCTCCAGGGCAAGTTGAAGCCCGGGACACGTTACCGTCGTTTCATTTTCAGCCAACTCGAGTCGACGGACACGAAAAAGCACTGGCGTTACCGTGGCAAGCGAAAGCAGCAGATCATGTCGTCGGAATGATGGCTCGAGACGAGGGTGCGTTAGCACCAGGAAGGTTGATCGCCTCAGCAAAGTCTTGGCTCTGTCATGCCGGAGTGGACCGCACCGCAGAAATCTTGCCCTGGCACGGCGCGGACGACGTTGATCGACTTTCCCCAATCGAGGTCAGTGCTCGATACTTGCGACAAATCAAGGAATCATGGGACCATCGTTGGCCGGATTACCCACTTGCCGAACAAGACATCGTCCTCACATTACCGGCATCCTTTGACGAGGTGGCCCGAGAATTGACCGTGAAGGCGGCAGCCCAGGCCGACCTACCACGCGTGGTCTTAATCGAAGAACCTCAAGCAGCCTTTTATGCATGGGTCAATCGACATCAGGACCATTGGGAATCTCTAGTTCAAGCCGGACAGAAGATTCTCGTTTGCGACATTGGCGGGGGAACGTCTGATTTCACTCTGATTCGGGTTCGCCGAGCGGAGGATCAGGACGAGCAACAGAACCAGGATGTGGTCTTTCATCGTATCGCCGTCGGTGATCACCTGATTCTGGGCGGCGACAACCTGGACCTGGCTCTTGCGACACATCTGGAGACCAAGCTCAGCCAGGATGTGAAATTACAACCTCGCCAATGGGACGTGCTCGTCCGTAGTTGCCGTCAAGCTAAAGAGACTCTGTTGGGATCCGATCCGCCGGAACAGATGACCATCAATCTTCCTGGCGCAGGCAGTCGACTCATCGGTGGAAGCTTGAGGGTCGAAGTGACGCGCAGCGAAGTAGAGCAAGTCTTGATCGATGGGTTCTTCCCTCGAATTGAACTCAACGACGAACCTGAACAGCGTCGATCTGGTTTTCAAGAATTTGGGTTACCTTACACACCGGATTCGGCAATCACGCGGTACTTGAGTGCCTTTCTACGAGCTCATCGACATGCCGACATCCACGATCCTGACGATTTTCCTTATGACCCCGCGCGACCCGATCTGATCTTGCTTAATGGTGGGTTGTTCGCATCACCGTTGATTCAACAACGGTTGTTGGATACGGTCACGGCCTGGTTTGGAGATCAGGATGGGTGGGCACCCACTCTGCTAGAAAACGATCGGCTCGACATGGCCGTGGCACGAGGAGCTGCTTACTACGGGATGGTCAGGCGCGGCGAGGGCGTCCGGATCGCAGCCGGTCTTGCGCGCAGCTACTACGTCGGTGCTTCCCATCATCAAGACGAAGCTGCGGTCTGCGTGGTTCCGGGATCGGCCCAACCGGGCGACGCGATCGAATTACCCGAGATGGAATTCGACTTGCGGATTTCGGAACCGGTGGAGTTTCCCCTGCATGTCTCCAGCACGCGTCTCACCGATATGCCGGGAAACATCGTTGAGATCAATCCGGAACAAATGCGGACCCTTCCCCCCCTGCGCACCGCATTGCGAACTCAACGACGTAACCAACGCGGCACAGTGCCGGTGCGACTGCACGCTCAACTGAGCGAAATCGGCACGATCGAATTGTCGCTACAACAGACCGAAGGCGATCGTCGTTGGCGACTGCAATTTGACGTTCGCGCCGCAACTCAAACGGATCACACTGCCGGTCAATCGTTCGGGGAACATGAAGGCGTTCTGGATGAAACTCTCTGGGCACCTTGCGAAGAACTTCTGACAAAGACGTTCGCCGACGACGCGACTCGCAAACCAAGTGACCTCGTCAAATCACTTGTGCAGGTATCCGGCATGGACCGGAACGAGTGGCCGATGTCCCTCTTGCGACGTATTTGGGAAAAGCTGGTCGAATTAGAATCGGGGCGTCGCAAGAGCCAGCAACATGAGGCACGCTGGTTGAACCTGCTTGGCTTTTCCCTGCGACCGGGCTATGGAATGCCGGTCGATGACTGGCGGGTCACCGAAAGCTGGCGACTGGTCCAGGGCAAGCTGGCCCATAAGTCGGCCGTCTGTCGCACGGAATCATGGATTCTATGGCGACGGATTGCCGGAGGACTTCCGGCAGGACAACAGCGAGCTCTGGCCGAACCGTTGCTAGCATCAGTCAAAGCATTACATCGCCGCATGACAGCTGCAGGTGTAAAAGGCGAAGCTCATTTCACAATTCCTGAATTTGCGGAATTGTGGCGACTGCTCGCTTCTTTGGAGTTGCTTTCTCCGAACGTCAAATTGAAGCTAGGCCAAATGCTTACCGATCTGCTGGGCAAACGTAAATTGGAATCAGTTCGTCCTGCCATTGCGTGGGCGCTAGGTCGGCTGGGGAGTCGAGTACCCATTTATGGTCCTCTGAACACGGTCATCTCAGCGGAATCGATTTCACCCTGGATCGATGCACTCATCGCAGCCGCGGATGACGACCCGACCTACAGCTTTACCGTAATGCAACTTTCGCGGCGCACCGGTGATCGCTACCGAGACATTGGTGATTCGACCCGAGAGACGGTCGTCGATTGGCTCAAAGCCCACGACTGCCCACAGCACATCCTAGAGCTGGTAACCACCGGCGGTGATCTCGATTCGGCTGAGCAACAACGTGCCTTTGGAGAGTCACTACCGCGGGGCCTGCAGATTCGTTAGCAACAAATCTTGTCGCATTAAGACGCATGGCGCCGTTCAATTCCGGCGCCATGCAAAAGATTGGTAAGACCCGTCTCATAAACGGGCGTTTGAGTTTAACGGCGGCGAGCCGCGAACAGAGCGATCACGCCCATCAAAACGAGCATTACCGAACCGGGTTCTGGAACTGCCTGAGCTGCTGCGGGTCGTTCGCCTTGTTCAAAACCACCACTTACAAAGGCCGTGACAAAGTCACTACTGTTGAATTCGAGGTCGCCATTCCAATCACCGGTACCCCAAGTCGAGTTTCCGGCTGCAGCATCTTCGTATTCACCAGCGGTGAATACGCTGACAAAATCGCTACTGTTGAAAATGCCATCCAGATTGGAATCACCAAACCAAGTCCGACGCAAATCATTGACCCAAACTTCTCGATCCGCTCCGTCGACCAAAGCGTCGTTATTGAGATCAAAACTCGCGTTGTTCGTTCCAGCGTTCGCTTCCACGGTCAGTAGATCAATGTCGGCTGCGTCCAAGACACCATCATTATTGAAGTCGCCAGGAAGTCCACCGCCACCGCCACCGCTGACGATGTCTGCAACTTCAGCTTCCGTGAGAGCGTGATCATAGAGTCGAACGTCACTCAGATAACCCGTCCAGGTTTCCTGGCCGTTTTGTCCAGCAAGGTTAAAGGGCAAAGGTTCGTCACTGTACATCGGGTCGAGGAGCTCATGCTCATTCCATAGCTCACCATCGCGGTAATATGCCAGTTCACTACCGTTCTTGACGACCGCATGGTGGTACCATTCGTCATCACTCGGAATGTGTCTTTCGGGGCACTCGCACAAGTCATACTGCAAATCGTTGTCAAATCCAGCGTTCATGTGGTATTCAAAACGATTCGGCGTGAATTTGATGAATTCCCGAGGTGCCGTATCACCGCCACCAAAACCGAATCGACTGCCGATAATAATGTCGTTCGAGGGACTGGCTTGTTCTTCCGGTTGTTTCGCCCAGAAGGCCCAGGAAAAATTATTTTCCAAATCCATCATCGGCAATTCACCGGCTTCGACAAAGGCTCCAGCGAAGCCCGCAACCATGCCGCGGTCATCATCTTCGACCCACACACTCCCATCATCACCAAGGCCGAGAAAATCGCCATCAAAGATATCCCCATCGTCTCCGGGGCCGAGGTTTCGAGCCACATCTCCTTCGCCATCATCAAGAGGCCAATGTCCATAGAGGTCAGCCGAGGCAGGAGTATTCACAACAGCCAAGAGGGCCGCTACAAGAGAAATTGTCTTTAGCCAATCTACGAGCTTCATCATTAACGTTCCTTTCAAGATCAATCTGAAGGTGGTTTATCGCGGAACGCCTCTTCCGTTTGTTCACGTTACCGGGCAATAGGATAATCCACGTGAATCGCAATCGCAAATAAGTTCCCCAGGAATTACACACACCAACTTTGGGGGGGAGTTGGCGTCGAGCATTTGTTTGGTAATCTGAACACCTCATGTGAATGCTGGCGCAGATGAACACTTGGCAGCGATCAATGTTCACGTAATCGACGCGAATTTTTTGTCAGGAAGGTAGAGAAAGTCGATGGCCTCGAATCAAGCAATCTTGATGGCTGGAATCCCCGCCAGCAACGCCGCTCTATTTCACCGATTGCGGTTTTCAGTCGGAGATCCAACGGCATTTATTCAACTGATGGAAGAAAACCAATCGGCGAACTCGATTTTAATCTTGCGAGATATCGAGATGGAGCGAGCGCGAGCAAACGCTCGAGTCGACCAGGTGGGCTGTCCAGCCGATTACACTCCTGAGGGAGGTCTTTCGGGAGATCGAGAAACAGCAACCGCCCAAGCCGCTGCAGAATGTTTACGACGACATGGCGTTCAGCGTGTCACCGCGGATCGCTCGCTACCTTTGATTTATGCCGATTTCGCACAACGGGCCGGCATCACCGTTGAACTGGATGACGAGCTCGGCGTCTTGGATCGCCGCGCCAAGGACGAACAAGAACTCGAGTGGTTGCGCGAAGCCCAGGCAACCACCGAAGGTGCTATGGAGATGGCGTGTCGAATGATCGCGGGATCGACAGCAAAAGGCGATGGCACCCTAGTTCATGATGGTGAACCACTCACGGCGGAACGGGTGCGCGCAGCGGTCGATCATTGGTTACTGGATCGAGGTTATGCCAATGTGCCAGCCATCATTGCGGGAGGACCAATAGCAGCGGATTGTCATAACCTGGGACACGGTGTCTTACGCACGGAAGAGCCAGTGATCGTTGATATCTTTCCCCAGAACCGCAGCACTCTTTACAACGGCGACTGCACACGAACAGTAGTGCATGGAGCTATACCCGACGAAGCCACGCAGATGCTCGCCGCAGTCATCGCCGCGAAAGCTGCTGCCATCTCGGCAACGAAAGCGGGCGTTACCGGCGAACAGGTTCACCAGGCAACACGAGATGCAATGGAATCGCACGGTTTTCAAATGGGCCTGCCCAGCGAAGATGATCCGCTTTCTTACTGCGCCATGACACACGGCACAGGACACGGCATCGGACTCGACGTTCACGAGCCTCCTTTACTTGACCGCAAAGGACCACCTCTGGTCGTGGGTGATGTTCTCACCATTGAGCCAGGGCTTTATCGCAGAGATCTCGGTGGTGTTCGTGTTGAGGACATGGTCGCAGTAACCGCAGATGGCTGTGAGAATTTCAATCGGCTTCAAGAAGGACTCGATTGGTCTTAACCCTTGTCAGTCCTGATCCATTGCCCTAAGTTGACCGCTTCAGATCAACAACATTTACTCCTCTAACCACGGCCTTCGCTCGTGCGGAGCGCAGCATAAGGATTTCGATGTGAAGATCGAGCGCATTTCGGTGTATCAGGTCGACCTGCCTCTACACGAGGGCAGCTACAAGTGGTCGGGGGGCAAGTCCGTCGACGTTTTCGATAGCACCTTGGTCTGCGTAGAAACGAACACCGGTCTCACCGGATGGGGCGAAGTGTGCCCGTTGGGTCCGGCCTATCTACCAGCCTACGCCGGCGGTTGCCGTGCCGGCTTGCAGGAATTAGCTCCTCATCTTCTTGGATTGAATCCGCTGCACCTTGAGCAATTGAATCGGAACATGGACGCGATCCTGAAAGGACACCCATCCGTTAAATCACCGGTCGACATTGCCTGCTGGGACATTCTTGGACAAGCCAGCGGACAACCCGTTTGCTCCTTGCTCGGCGGACGATACGAAGACGACTTTGTTCTTTATCGAGCCATTTCTCAAGAAGCGCCGGACGCCATGGCGGATCGCGTCCAACAGTATCGCGAGGAAGGATATCGGCGTTTTCAGCTGAAGGTCGGTGGAGATCCGGACATCGACATCGAACGCATTCGAGCCGTCTCCGCCAAACTTGAACCGGGTGACAAGCTCGTCGCCGATGCCAACACGGGATGGCTAATGCACGAGGCAATGCGAGTCGTGAGAGCCGTTCAAGATATCGACGTCTACATTGAACAGCCCTGTTTCAGCTATGAAGAGTGTTTAGCGGTCCAACGTCGATGCAACCATCCTTTCGTCTTCGACGAAGTGATCGACAGTATGAATATGATTCTCCGCGGCAATGCCGATCTGGCAATGGACGTCGTCAATATCAAGATCAGTAAATTCGGCGGGCTCACACGAGCGAAACAGGCTCGCGACCTCTGCGCGTCACTCGGAATTGGCATGACAATCGAAGACAGCTGGGGAGGCGATGTCACCACGGCGGCGATCTCGCATCTTGCTCACAGCACACCGACGGAACTTCTCTTTACCTCGACAGACTTCAATAGCTATGTCACCGTGAGCACGGCGGAGGGAGCTCCCCAAAGACAACACGGGCGAATGTCAGCGAGCGAAGCTCCCGGCCTTGGCATCAATCCCTATCGGGAAGTCCTGGGCGATCCTGTCTTTGAAGTTTCCTCGTAATCCGACCCGTCTACCTCTGATACGGTGCTACGGCTGACAGCGATTCACGAAAGGCTCGCTATCAGTCGACGTACGGCAGCGGGGTCAATCGGTCGCAGAGGATCTGCACGGTGTTTCAGGGCGGTTCCCACAATAACGCCATCGGCGATCTCGAGAAGCTGCTGGATATTATCGAGGGTCACACCGCTCCCAACAAAGATTGGAGTCTCCCCTGAAGTACGGCGAAAGCGCTGCACTTCCGCAAGATCGGTGGGCTGACCTGTCCCCGTGCCAGAAGCAATTAACGCGTCCGCCAACCCGCGATGAACCGTATCAGCAACTTGTTCTTCGACGGTTTGATCCGTCAACGGTCCGGAATGTTTAACGTTGACGTCTGCCCAAACCTGAATCGACTCAGCGCCCAACTCGCGCCTCGACCGCAACAACTTCGCTGCGATTCCCTGAATAATCCCCTGATCCGTGACACGAGCGCCGCAAAGCACATTGACTCGAATGAATTGTGCCTCGACGGCGTGAGCCACCGCAAGCGCAGCCATTCCATCGTTGCGCAGCACGTTGATCCCTAACGGAATCCTAGAAAAATAATCACGAATTCGACTGGCAATACGTGTCATCGATGCGATCACTGTCGGAGGCACAGCGTCTTTCCAAAAGGGAACATCTCCAAAATTCTCCACCATCAGCTGCCGAATTCCATTCTCGACGAGTGCCTCAGCATCTTTTAATGCCGCCGCCTCGATCTTTTCCAACGACATTTGATGTCTCGGACTGCCGGGCAAGGCGGAAAGGTGCACCATCCCCACGATCGTCTTATTCGCCTGGTTCAATCCGAACCTCCTTTGGTCGTCATGGTATGCGTCGCTTGAGTTCCTAACTCTTTCCTAGTCGGATCATACAAACGTGACGATCTTCCCGGGCTTTGTATTTCGCATCGCATTACTCAGCAGTTCCCTCGTGAAACTATTGTCGTTCTTTCCATCACGAGAAACAACGTCTGGAATCCTTGGCCCAACCAACTCCGATGGCAGTCAGTCGTTAAAAGATTTTCTTTTTTCGGGGGATTTACCCCACTTCCCAAAAAAGATGTCCCCTCGGTCGGCTCCTATCCGCATGGCTGGTTAGACGACCCCTGAATGAATCTGACTCACAATTCGCTGTCATTGAAGGAGTTCCCGCCATGAAAGCCAAACATCACATGCTCACGATCGCTCTGTCCATCACAACTTTGCTCGTCGTATCGAGTGCCAGCTTCGCAAACGGTCCTCAAATCTATTTTCAAACGGGAAATTTGAATGGCATAGCCAATACCCATCTCACTGCAAGCTTGGGTGGCTCGAGCCTGAAACACTGGGGTGGACACCACAGCCACGGGATGCCGCACTACCCACCTGGCTACTACTACCCTGCTCCGCATTGGGGCGGCGGAATGTATTGTCCTCCACCACGGTCATATTCGTGTAACCGTTATCTGGTATTGAAGTATACATGCCGCTACGGTTGGACCGTCCACGGCGAATACAGCTGTCGCAGCGCCGCATCACGAGCAGCTCAGCGTCTCCGATATCACGGTTACCGAACTTACATTCGCAGAATCTACCGCTAAGACAGGTATCCAAGAGAGAAAAGGTCCGGCTCATTCGAGTCGGACCTTTTTTTGTATTCACGTTATTGCTTATCCGCCGGGACCCAGACATGAGAATCTTGAATGAGCTCTCGATAGGCTTGTTCGAGAGTTCGGCAGAGTTGCTCCGTAATTGCCGAGTTATCACCTACGAGATTTTTAGTCTCGGCCGGATCGCGTTCTAAATCATAGATTTCAAAATCAACGAGCTTTGCATCACGGACACGAGGCAACCTTTGCGGGGTGACATTCTCGTATTTGGGAACGTCTTCAAGTTTTGCCAATACCTTCCAACGACCGGAACGCATCGCGACACGAGCTTGATTGATGGCGTTGTAGTAAGCCCAGACCAGGGGCTTTTCGCGTTCTAGCTTGCCCTCATAAAGAATCGGAAGAAAACTTTGACCATCCAAATTCAGGCTTTCGGGGATATCGGCGTTGGCCAATTGGCAGAAGGTTGGAAAGAAGTCGAGCGATGACAGGGGCACCGATACCGTTCCTTTTCCCTCGACCTCTCCCGGCCAGTTCAGAATACCAACAACTCGAAACCCGGCTTCATGGGTATGCAGCTTCATCCCGCGCAAGGGTCCAGGCTGTCCATACGAGCGATGAGAACCTCGATATCGATTCAGTGTTTCAGGGCCATTGTCTGAGGTAAAGATGATCAACGTATTGTCGCGTTTTCCCAAACGATCTAGAGCGGCAACCAGGGAACCCACCGCACGATCCACATTCTCGACGTTGGCAAAATACTCAGCTTCGTTTTCAGTCCGAGCCACCGTCTCGTAATTCGCAACCAGTTCAGGCGGCGATGCCACGGGCTCATGCGGTTCGTGGAAAGGCAGGAAAATGAAGAATGGCGCATCATCCTTGGAAGAATCCTCGAGCCATTTCACAGCCTCATCGACAGCTAACTGACAGCTGTATCCCTCCATCTCGCCGACCGGTTCTCCATTGCGCACATAATTCCTCGGATTGCGATGGGAAGGCGCCGCGTTGTTCTGAGTCGCAAGCCAATGATCAAAACCGAAGTCACCGGGCTGAGGTTGTTTTGGACGATTGAACTGACTGTTGCAGTGCCATTTACCCGCCAGGCAAGTACGATAGCCGGCTCTTTGAAGCAGTTGAGGAAAAGCGATCTCCTGCTGGCGCATGTGCACCTGTTCGCGCGCGTCCGGTCTGGCCTGCTGACGAGCAGGCGGAATCCAATCGTAAACGCCCGCTCGATTCGGACTTCGCCCCGTCAAAAGTCCAACGCGAGATGGCGAACAAACAGGGGCAGCTGAGTAACAATCGGTAAACCGAATCCCTTCGGCAGCGAGGCGATCCAGGTTAGGAGTCTTAATGTGCGGATGCCCATAGCATTGCAAATCACCATAACCAAGATCATCACAAAGAATCACAACAATATTGGGTCGTTCTTCAGCAACTGACATCGCCGGCCATAGAAGCGATCCCAAAACGACAGCCATTCCGATTCGATACATACTTGTGTCTCATTATTCTCATGAGGGATTGATGCGGATACCGCAGAATCGATCATTATAAGTCGGTCGAACTGACGCACAAGTTTTCGCTTGCGGACCGTCAGCCGCAGAAGGATCAAGTTTGAAAAACGTGATGCAGGACAATCGAAGTTTTTATTTTGTGATTTTGCAAAGACACACCAATACGGTCACAATGACGGGTAACGCCTATCAAACTCATCGTGATACAGGTTTCAAGATGCACACGTCTCAACAACACTCATTCCGCACAAACCGGCAGAGCTTGCGACTCACCGTTGCTCGCAATCGTCTGGCAAGATCGCTCATGCTTTTGAGAGTTGCGATGTCGTCGCTTTTCCTAACGTGGATGATGACGACGCTCGGCGGACAGATCGCCTATGCGGATACCGGTCCGAAAAACACAATCGAAAACGTACTTCTGTTCCAGCGTTCGAGCGGTGGATGGCCGAAAAACTATGATCGTCGTCAACCCATGACCGACGAACTTCGGCAGCGAGTGTCGGCTCAACGGCCTGCTGGAGATGCGACGTTCGACAATAGTGCGACGCACGAAGAGTTGAGAATACTGGCGCGATCCATTCCAACGACGGATGATGACCGACTGGTGCCTGCCTTTCTACGAGGTCTCGACTTCACGCTGGATGCTCAATATGAGAACGGAGGCTGGCCGCAACGACCGGGGGAAACACGAGACTACGGACGACACATTACCTTTAACGATGACGCGATGATCGGCGTTCTCTCGTTGCTAACGGATATTGCACAACGAAAGAGTGATTTTAAATTTGTCGACGAATCGCGACGATTGAGATGTGAGCGTGCAGTAAAGCTCGGTATCCAATGTATCCTTCGTTGCCAAATCACGGTCGGTGACAAGAAAAAGGCCTGGTGTGCGCAACATGATGAAGTCACCTTTGCCCCAAGACGCGCGAGAACGTACGAGTTACCATCGGTGAGTGGTTACGAATCGGTCGGTATCATTCGGTACCTGATGACCATCAAGGATCCTGATCCGGAGGTCATTGACGCGATCACCACTGCGGTCGAGTGGTTTGAGTCGGCAAAATTGGAAGGCATTCGCCTCAAACGCATCGAAAACCCTGGCCTGCCGGGTGGTCGAGATCGCGTCGTCGTGCTCGATGAGTCAGCGCCACCGGTATGGGCTCGATTTTATGATCTTGAAACGGATCAACCTATTTTCTGCAGTCGCGACGGGGTTCCCCGCAAGAACCTGGCCGAAATCTCCCATGAACGTCGCAACGGCTACTCTTGGCTCGGCAATTATGCGGGACGACTGCTCACGACCGAATACCCAGCCTGGCGCAAGTTTCTCTCCCAACCTGAATAAGGCGATTGCTTCTCGACGAGGATCAAGAGTTGGTTTTGAAATTCTTGACGAGTCGACTGGCTTCTCGTAGGCTTGCCGGAAACTACGCGTATTTCGTTTCCACTCGGAGAGCCTTGATTCATGTCATTCCAAAGCCGACTCTTGCTTGTTCTTCCAATTGCCATATCTGGTTTGATCGCGGTCAATTCCTTAAAAGCGGTTGAGAACGCGAACTGGCCCAGTTGGCGGGGCCCTCAGGATAACGGCAGTATTCCAGCTGGCGAATTCCCCACTAACTGGAGTGTCGAAGAAGTTTCCTGGACTGCTCCGTTACCCGGCAAGGGTTGTTCAACGCCCATTATTTGGAACGATCACATTTATCTGACGGCTCCCGTAGAAGGCAAGGATGCTGTGCTTGCCTTTGACTCCAAGGGAACCGAACTCTGGCGAACAACCTTCGGAGACGAAAGCCGAGGAAAACATCGCAATGGGTCGGGAAGTAACGCTTCGCCGGTCACGGATGGCGATGGCATCTTTGTGTACTTCAAGAGCGGAACCTTAGCAGCGTTAAACCTGGATGGAACGATTCGCTGGAAAACGAATCTGGTTGAGCAATACGGGCCGGACACCTTGTTCTGGGATCACGGAACATCTCCTGTGTTAACGAAAGACAATGTCGTGATGACTCGCATGCACAATGGCGAATCGTGGCTGGCGGCGTTCGACAAGCAGAGTGGCGACATGAAATGGAAGGTGGCCCGCAATTTTACGACTCCAACCGAAGGCGATCATGGCTACACGACCCCGTTGGTCATCGAGCATGAGGGACGAGAAGCCTTATTGGTCTGGGGAGCCGAACACGTGACCGTGCACAACGCATCCGATGGCAAGGTTACATGGTCATGCGGTGGCTTTAACCCGGACGCCAATGCACTCTGGCCTGCAATTGCCACACCCGTAATTTCCATGCAGATCGCTGTGATCGCCACTGGCCGAAACGACCGGGGCATTCCTCGCCTGCACGGCATTAAGCTGGAGGGCAGTGGCGACGTGACTGAGACAAATCACGTTTGGATACGTGATGACATTGGAACCTTCGTACCCACCCCCGTCGAACATCGTGGGCGCGTGTATTTGGTACGAGATCGCGGCGAAGTTGAATGCATTGATCCACAGAGTGGTGAAACGCAATGGAGCGATACCTTTCCAAAGAATCGCGCATCGTTCTATGCATCGCCTTTAATTGCGGGCGACAAACTCTATGCACCACGGGAGGACGGCACGATCTTTGTTGCGGATATCTCTAACGGCTTCAAACTGTTGGCGGAAATTGACATGCAAGAATCCGTGATCGCATCGATGGTGCCGTTTGGGAATCGGCTTCTGATTCGAGGTGAAGAAAACCTTTTCTGCGTGCAGCCCTGATACGCGTTACCAGTGTTGACTTGAATGGTCGGAGATCCAACCAAAATGAAGACTGCTCACTGCTTGCCAACAACCGCCTTAAACTTCCTTGTGATCGCCCTCGTTCTAACCTGCGTGGGAACCAGCACTCGTGCCGCCGAGCCGTTATTCGAGAAGGTTGAATTATTTAAGGCCGACACGGACGGTTACAAACTCTATCGGATTCCGGGAATCGTGGTCACAACCAAAAATACGGTGTTGGCCTACTGCGAAGCGCGCAAACGTCAGCGAAGTGACTGGGCCACCATCGATATCATGTTGCGTCGCAGTACCGATGGGGGTCGCACCTGGTCGCCACGACAAAAAATCGCACACGTTGACGGCCCTAAACAGAAGAACCCTGCCGCCTTGGCACAAGGATTAGCCACAAACGACGAGGTTACCTACAACAACCCGGTGGCGATCGTCGACCACAAGACAGGCAGCATCCACTTTTTGTTCTGTCTGGAATACATGCGTTGCTTTTACATGCGCAGCGATGATGACGGCCTCACCTTTACGCCCCCCGTTGAAATCACAGATACCTTCGCTCGCTTTAAAACCGACTACGATTTCAAGGTACTGGCGACAGGTCCCGGCCATGGCATTCAACTAGACAACGGCCGGCTCATTGTCCCAGTTTGGATTTCTACTGGAACCGGCGGGCACGCGCACCGGCCCTCCGTAACGTCGGTGATCTATAGCGACGATCATGGGAAAACATGGGAGCGAGGTGATATCGCCGGCCCCGATACCGACGAGTTCAATATCCCCAACGAAACGGTGGCTGTTCAGTTGGTGGACGGCAGCGTGTTATTCAATATGCGCAGCGAATCGAAAGCCGACCGACGACTTTTGACAAGAAGTCCCGACGGCGCGACACGTTGGACAAAACCCAAGTTCCACCCTCAGTTGCTCGAACCAATCTGCATGGCGAGCATGATTCGGCTTTCGAAAAAACCCAGCAGCGATCGCAATCGTCTGCTCTTCTCCAACCCCGATACTCTGGAAGCGCGGATCGGACAAAAAGCGATCCCGGGCAAGTCGCGTATTCGCAAGAATGTCTCAATCAAATTGAGTTATGACGAGTCGGAAACGTGGCCCGTTACGAAGACAATCGAGGCTGGTTTCAGCGGTTACTCGGATCTTGCCGTTACGCAAGACGGTACGATTCTCTGTTTTTATGAACGAGGCAGCACGGACGGGGTCATCTACAACACCGGCTCTCTCGCCGTGGCTCGTTTGAATCTAGAGTGGCTCACCGACGGTAAAGATTCCCTAAACGGACGCTAAAACCCGGAATATTCGCCGAGTTCCCAGTTGGGGAAGTGCGGAGAAATTGGGTATACTATCGACCCCATAGCTATGAGACTCGGTTGTACCTGAGCCCCACTATGAGTGTTCCAACGATGCGTTTACGTACACAAATTTCGGCGACCTTTGTCTGTGCGATCGGCTTACTGAACGCCGCTATCACTCAGGCCGAAACCAATCAACGTCTTTCGTTCGAATTGGATGTGATGCCGGTCTTGACTGCCGCTGGTTGCAATGCGGGAGCGTGCCACGGCAAGCAACGCGGACAAAACGGATTCCAACTTTCCTTATTGGGTTTCGACGCCGACTTTGATTACGAAGCGATTGTTCATCAAGGACGTGGCCGACGTTTGAACCCAGCGGCGCCGGAACAAAGCTTGTTGCTGGCAAAAGCAGTCGGCGCGGTTCCGCATGGTGGAGGCGCAAAGCTTCAGTCTGAAAGTGAACGTTACCAGGTCATTCACCGTTGGATCCAACAAGGAATGCCGCGGCAAAGTGATGAAGATCCCACACTGGTCTCCATTTCCGTGGGGCCGCCGCAACGCGTTCTGGATCGCAACGAACAACTGCCGCTGATCGTCGAAGCAACCTATTCCGATGGTTCAACGCGAGACGTCACGGGAGTAACTGCCTACCAATCCAACGAACCTGCGATTGTGGCCGTCGATGACTCTGGAATGATGACGGCCGGCGAACTTGCAGGCGAGGCGAGTATTATGGCTCGGTACATGGGGCACATCGCCACATGGAATACGGCCATCACTCGCGAAGGCGAAATCAACGATCGAGTCTACGACAGACTACCCCGCTGGAACTTTATCGACGATATCGTTTGGCAACGCTTACAAGAGCTCAATTTGCGTCCGAGCGATGCCATCGACGACGCCACTTTTCAACGACGTGTCCATCTGGATCTCATCGGCCGCCTGCCGACCCCTGATGAGGTGCGAGAATTTGTCGCAGACGAAAATCCCGACAAACGACTTGAACTCGTCGATACCGTTCTCGAACGTCCGGAGTATGCGGATCACTGGGCCAGTAAATGGGCCGATCTGCTGCGTCCCAATCCCTACCGAGTTGGCATTAAGGCAACCTTGAATCTTGATGCCTGGTTACGCAAGGTATTTCGTGAGAACTTGAGTTACGACGTTTGGGTTCAGCAGCTGGTAACAGCTCAGGGAAGCACCTGGCGGAATGGGGCGGCAACCTTTTTCCGAGATCGTCGTCAACCCGAAGAGATTACGACCGCAATTAGCCAGCTTTTCCTTGGTGTGCGGCTGGAGTGTGCCAAGTGCCACCACCATCCGTTCGAAGTCTGGGGACAAGATGACTTTTATGGACTGGCTGCCTACTTTGCTCAAGTCGGGCGCAAGGGCACTGGCATTTCACCTCCAATTTCTGGAGGCGAGGAAATTGTCTTTGACCGATCGAGTGGTGAGGTTCATCACCCGTTAACTCGTCAAGTCGTCGCTCCGCGTACTCTCGTCAAATCGGAAAAGACTCAGGACATGGACGGCAGTCGCCGAACTCAGTTCGCCGAGTGGCTCGTTTCCAATGACAACCCTTACTTTGCCCGAGCGGGTGCAAATCGCATCTGGGCCGAGTTGATGGGACGCGGGCTCGTCGACCCAGTCGACGACCTACGGTCGACCAATCCAGCGAGTAACGAAGAATTACTGGACGCATTAGCCCAAGAGTTCCGTCGGGTACGATTCGATCAAAAGGAATTCATCCGCACGATCACCCGGTCCTACGTTTACCAGTTGTCGTCAGTACCCAATGAGACCAACACCGCGGACCGCCGCAATTATTCACGACATTATCGACGACAGATGCCAGCCGAAGTTTTGCTAGACGCGGTCTGCGATGCCACGGGTGTCCCCGAAGCATTTCTGGGCGACAGCGCTTTAGGCGTACCGCCAGGTTCGCGCGCGGCAGAAGCCTGGACCTTCCGTTTGTCATCCCAGTTTCTCGACGCCTTTGGGCGACCCGATGCAAATCAGGATCCACCCTGTGAACGAATTGGTGACTCGACGGTGGTCCAAGCGTTGCACATGATGAACGCACAACACCTGCATGACAAAGTGATTCACAAAAACGGTCGGGCTCTGCAGCTTGCTAGCAGTGATCGATCGACGACTGAAATCCTCAACGAATTATACCTGTCAACATTTTCACGCTTTCCGAGCGAAGAAGAAATACAGACGGCGAAACCTCTTTTCGGCGAGAATGCCGAGGAGCGCCAAAAAGCGACCGAAGACTTACTTTGGTCTTTGCTCAACTCGCCAGAGTTCCTTTTACAAAATTAGGACAATGGTTATGAAGAGAAATAGAAATTGCGAAGGCATTTCCCGCAGAGACTGTCTGCAACTTGGTGTTGGTGCACTGGGTGGTGGTGGCCTCTTGAATCTGATGGGATTAAGAGCACAAGCCGCGAAGGCGACCGGCAGCCCGAAGGATACGCGCTGTATCCTAATCTGGCTGGACGGGGGTCCCTCCCACTTCGAAACGTTCGATCCAAAACCCGAAGCTCCGGAAGAGATTCGTGGTGAGTTGGGAACCGTTGGCACAACGCTCCCCGGAATTCGATTCGGTGAGCACCTGCCGCGGCTGGCGAGCATGATGAATAAACTGGCCGTGATTCGATCGGTCAGACATAACCAGGGCAATCATGGAGCCGGAAACCACTATATGATGACCGGAGCTCCGCCGAGAATTCCGGTGGGCTGCGGTGCGTTTGTTAGTTTCCACCCGAGTATGGGCTCCGTCGCGGCTTACGAACGTGGTATCAAAGAGGGCATGCCTTCGTATTTCACGATGCCCTCGATGACGCGATCCGGTGGTCCCAACTTCCTGGGCGCGAACTATGCCCCCTTCGTTGTCGGCGGAAGCCCGAACGCAGACAAATTCCGTTTGCGCGATGTTGCTCTTCCACAAGGACTCACCGATGAACGTTTCCATGAACGTCGTGACCTTCGCAGTATCGTCGATCGTTTTGTTCGCGTGACCGATCGAGCTGCCGCGGATCCGGCAGTCGCTCTCGATCAGGTCTATCAACAGGGATACGATCTGGTTACCAGCTCGGCAGCGCAGGCCGCCTTCGACATCCACCGAGAAGACGACAAGATGCGCGAGGCATACGGCAGAAATGAGTTTGGCCAACGAGTCCTTTTGGCAAGAAGACTCGTCGAAGCCGGCGTCCCGTTTGTCACCATCAATGATGGTGGCTGGGATCACCACAGCGATATCTTTCCAAGAATGCGAAAGACGCTTCCCGAAATCGACAATGCTCTGGCAACGTTGCTAACGGACCTTGAAGATCGAGGCCTGCTGGACAGCACAATGGTCATCATGCTGGGTGAATTTGGACGTACGCCGAAGATTTCGACGTTGGCAGGCAGTGACACTCCTGGACGAGACCACTGGGCAAACGCGATGTCGATTCTCTTTGCGGGTTGTGGAACGCCCGGAGGACAGATCATCGGTGCGACGGATCGAAATGGATACGCCGCATGTGAACGCATCCTCTCCCCTGAGAACTTTGTTTCGACGGTCTACCGCAAATTGGGAATCGATCCTGACCAGATTTACCACGCCCCGAATGGTCGGCCCGTCCACTTGGTCAGTGATCCGAAACCGATTGCGGAATTGATGGGATGATGATGTCACTGTGAGATTCGAGTTTCCCATTATCGTGCTGGTTGTCCTGGCCCTGGCGGTACGTCCCAGCGATGCCGAGGTCAGGCTAGATCGCCTGTTCCCTTCAGGAGCCCAAAGAGACTCGACCCTCGAAGTGGAATTCACCGGAGAGTTTCCGGAGTGGCCGGTAAGCGTTTGGGTCAGTCGACCGGGTGTCGAATTCAGTCCGTTGTCGGAAGCAGGAGATTCGCGCCGTTTGTTGTCGCAAGTCTCGGCAGATGCTGAACTGGGAATCTACTGGGTTCGCGTCTTCAATGCATCCGGTGCCTCTGCTTTACGTCCCTTCATTGTCGGCAATGCCAAAGAAACGATCGAACAAGAGCCGAACAATTCTCTGTCGGATTCCCAACGTGATCCTTATGAGGCAACCAAGAACAAATCGATTGTCTTTAACGGTCGCTTGGCGAAAAGTGGCGACGTCGATATGTTCTCGATCCAGGCAGAAGCGGGCGACTATCTTGTCGCTGACGTCGACGCCCGTGATCCGCTCGGATCGGATGTCGATATCGTCATGCAGTTAGTTTCGCCGGATGGATTTGTGGTCGCCCACAATGACGATCAACAATCTCTTGACCCCAGAATCACTTTCCGAGTGCCCAAAACGGGTCGATGGCACGTGCGACTGTTCGGTTTCCCGGCAACTCCCAACAGTACAATTCGTTTCGCGGGCTCGGACTCGTATATTTATCGTCTCTTCGTGACTACCGGGCCGACGCTCAACTATTCGCTTCCCCTGGCCGTTCAGTCAGAAGGGGAAACTCGCTTGAAGCTGTTCGGTTGGAATCTGACGGAATCGGATCGCGAGCATGTGATCCTGCCGCGATCAGGCTCATCCGAAACGGTGTTTGCGATCTCGGATACATCCCAACCGCTTCGGATCCCAGTTGTACCACGGCCTGTTGTGGTTGAACCGGAAGCGCACGATGAAACAATCCCGGTCGATTTACCGGTAACGATTACCGGAAGAATTGAAACAGCGGGCAATCGAGATTGTTACGAGATTCAATTGCGGTCCAAGGAATCGATGATCGCTCGGCTAGAAAGTCGGGAATTAGGATTCCCCTTGGATGGAGTTCTGGAAATTGAGGACCCACAAGGCAAATCGTTAAAACGTGTCGACGACACGAATTCAACGCGAGATGTCGAGGTTGACTTTACGGCAACCGACGACGGCATCGTCCGCGTTTGTGTCGAGGATTTACACGGCAACGGCGGCGATGACTTTGTTTATCGACTCACTCTCACACCGACGACGCCCAGTTTTAAGACGACGACCAGCGAACATCAAGTTATTGTGAAAGCCGGAGCATCCGTCGAAATTCCTGTACAAATCACACGGCAGCATAATCACCAGGATGTGATTCGCCTGATGGCGGATGGCCTGCCGGCGGGTATCCAGGTCGATGAAGCGACTTCAGAAGCCGACAAAGATTCCGCGAAAGAGGTGAAGTTGAATCTCACTGCCAGCGAAGATGCAGCTCCTTACAGCGGACCGATTCGCCTGGTCGCCAATGACAACAAGCAGCGAAGCTACGTTGCGATACCGTTATCGCTCGCCAGCGAACGGCAACATGAAATCTGGCTCACGGTGACTCCACCGGAGAAAGACCCGGAAAAAGAGCCGGGGAACGACGCTGAATAGCAGCGAATGCGTTACGAATCCCAGGACAAGGGATCCTGTCGATAATAGCGAGTGAACAACCCATAGAGTTCTGGGTAGTGTTTCTGAAACTCACGGGGCTTTTCGAAAAACGTTTCTGTTGCTACCGCAAAAAACTCTGCCATGTTAGTCGCGCCGTAGCAATCAAACACCATTCGGTAACCTTCACTACACGCTTGCCGCAACTGATTATAGGTGGCTGTCGCCAAGGCTTCCCAGCGCGCCATATCATCCGATGAATCAAGAGGTGGCAAGCCATCCGCAACGCGCCCATTCAGCATATCGAGCTGATGAGCGAATTCATGAAACACGAGGTTATGTCCCCGGTTGGCACCTGTCCCGCTTTCCAACACGTCTGCCCACGAAAGAATGACCGGACCGCGATACCAAGCCTCCCCTTCCCGCGCCGACGGTCCCTCAACAACCAATCCGCCCTCTATCAGATGTTGCCCCTTCGCCATGTAGGCATCCGGGTAGACCAAGATGGAAAGCACAGCGTCGAAATACTGCTCTTTGAAACCCAACACAAGAATCGCCATTTGAGCTGCGATGGTAACCCTGATCTCGTCATTGATTTCGAGACCACCGCAACCTTCCCAATTCTTCTCGGCAACATAGACGCGCAGATCTCGGCGAACCTTATCGCGCTGTTCGTCCGTCAATCGGTGAAAGTGATAAACGTTCTGTTGGACAATCGGTTCCCAGCTGTCGGGAAATGGCTGCTCCAACAAGTGTGAACGTCGGCGTTGCTTCGGCCAGAAGGAAAACATGGGTGATTCCTCACTACAAAGTCATCGCACCATTATAGCTTCGCATCGGAACAGCCAACTCTCGCAGCTGCCACCAAGAACGAATCATTTCAGCAAAATGCTGATCCGAATGTGGAAGGTTAAGACTGCTTGGGGCACATCTGACAACGACTGGGTTTTCGAGAGATTTCGAAACGCACGAGCAATACAGGCTGGATTCCCCTAAGGCCGCTCGTCCGAACATTCTTCTGAGTCCCGACATTCATCGCCGCAATCGTGAGACTCTCGCTCCGATCGAAGATAGATCGCTTGACGCTTACGATTATAGAAGGCCGTGCCGGCGCAAGAGAGACTGCTCACCAGGCAGGCTAAGAGTCCTGCTTCGATAGCTCCGCCGCAGATACAAGCAAACACCCACAAGCTCCTTTAAGTCATAACGGACAGCTCCGTTGAATCTGTTATCGGCCGATCCCATTTCAAACCAAAGTCCTCATGAGTAATTCGCGGACGCAACACAATGCCGATTAACGGTTTCGCAGAAAAGATCCAGTTGTAGCGATCATTGCGAACAAAACAAAAGGTCGATCACCAGCGAATGCAGAGATGAATTCGCAGTGAAATCGACAATCGCCTGACTCACTGAATTTAAAATCGCCGAAGCACTCATTGGCATTTGACTGATCAGACACATACAGACAGTAGTTTTTGGTAACTTTGTCACGGGATTTCATTCCCAGCATTAGAAGTTTTCCCTCACCGCTTGACGACCTAGCTTCGGTGCATCAGATTGGAGATCCATGTCCCCAGTTGTCATCTTAACGATCTACTGTCTGCTGATTGTCGCCTCATCACTCTTCGGGGGTTTTCTACCGTCGTTGATGCGCCTGACCCACACGCGCCTGCAAATGATGATGAGCTGCGTGGGCGGTCTGATGCTGGGTATTGGCATCTTCCATCTCTTGCCCCACGCGGTGAATGAGCAGGTTTCACTGGATCGTGCACTTTGGTGGATGATGGGAGGTCTGCTGACGACGTTTTTTCTGATTCGCATCTTCCATTTTCATCAGCATGGTCCCGTTGATACCGAGGGGCATGAGGAGGGTGATCACCATTGTCATCATGATCAAGGCAAGGGTGGTACCCATCGATGGATTGGAGTTTTCGTTGGGCTTTCCCTTCATACATTGCTCGATGGGGCAGCGTTAGCGGCCGCGGTGCTCAATGATTATGATCATACCCCGAACATGGTTTTGTTTGGTTTCGCAATTTTCCTGGGGGTTCTTTTACACAAGCCATTGGATTCACTTTCCATCACAACTCTGATGACAGGCAGCGGATGGACGCTACGCTCACAACAACTCGTCAACCTCGCCTATGCCGTCATGTGTCCGATCGGAGCGTCGTTGTTTTACTTTGGCGTTCGCGGATCTGCTGAACAAGATCTCATTATCGGTTGTTCGCTGGCCTTTGCCGCGGGAATCTTTTTGTGCATTTCCATGGGAGATCTGTTACCCGAACTCGAGTTTCATTCTCATGATCGCTTAAAGTTGACAGCAGCTCTCTTGGTAGGAGTTGTGCTGTCATACATGATCGGCTTTCTCGAACCCGCCCATGTCCACTCCCACTCCTCACATCATCACGGAACGACAAATCATGGGCACGGGCATGATCATGGGCACGGGCACGATCATGGGCATGGGCACGATCATCCTTAGCGTCGTCAGCAGGCCTACCCTCTCTATCTGCCAGGATTCTTCCCGGTTTCGTGTATCGATGACAGGCTTCGACGTCGAAGAATAGACAAGCACAGGGTTGGTCGAGATGATTGATGGAGGAAGGATCCCTGCCGTTCCATCACTGCAACTCCTCTCGTAACGAAGATTCCAAAATATGCATGAGCGTCCGCCGCTGAAACTGGCAGCTCGTCTCCCTTGGACGATCAGCGTTGTTGCCATACTTATTCTTGGCGCCATCAGCACGCGCACCTACATCGAACCTCTCGGGGAAGAGTGGTACGAAAGCTGGGGATCGTCTCCTACATATTTGATGAAAGGCGATTTGCAACGATTGTTTTCGTCACCGGTACTGACTCCCGGCCAAAGTCGATTCTATATTTCCCTCTTCATGGCAGCGATTTGCGTGGGAGCCGCTGAGTGGCTTGAAGGCACCTTTCGCGCTATCGTGACGTTCCTCGGTGTGCATGTCGCGACTCTTTCATTGATGGCCTTGGCAACCTCGATGGCGATGAAATCTTCGTGGACTTGGCTTCCATCGGCCGAAATACTGTATCACGCGGTGGACGTCGGCCCTTCAGCCGGTTATTACGGATGTCTGGGACTGGTGCTGATGCGAAGCAGCCCAAAACCTCTTCGATTTGTGATCCCTATCGTCATGGTGATCCTCTTATCAAGACTGGTTTGGTCTGTCATGACCATCCCCGAACAGGGACGAACGTATTCCGCTGATCTTGCTCACGCGGTCGCATTCCCATTAGGCTGCATCATCTCAGTCTTTGCCCCACGCCAGATTCGATCTAGCCCGGATCCTTGACATACGTGAATTCCATGAAATCTATTATCCGGGCTATCGGCGGCCCGATCGTCATCTTCACCGTATTCGCAGTCGCCTTGTGGCTGCTCCATTCAGAACTACGTCATTATCACCTCAAGGATTTCGTAGACAGCTTGTCTCGGATTCCAACCTTGAACCTGTTCATTGCGATCGGTCTGACGGCGCTGGGTTATACGGTATTGATTGGTTACGACTGGATGGGGGTTCAATATCTCGATCGCAAACTCTCAATCGGGCGAATCAGTCTGGTCTCTTTGTTAGGTTTCAGCATTGGGAACAGCTTCGGCTCGCTGTTGGGCGGATCAACCGTTAGGTACCGGCTCTACAGCACGTGGGGATTTTCCACGATTGAGATTTTCAAGCTCGTCGCTTTTCTGAGCTTGACGCTTTGGCTAGGCATTTTTTTTGTGGGTGGATCACTCTTTTTGATCGAGCCACTTCCTATCCCATCGCGTCTGAATCTGCCTGTCCAAACAGCTCGCCCACTCGGCTACATCCTGTTGGTGTTATTTGGCACCTACCTGACTCTTTGCTTTGCGCGGAAGCGTCCAGTCAATATTCGACACTGGGAGTTCAGTTTACCGAAACCAAAGCTGGCGCTGCAGCAAATAACGCTGGCATCCATCGACATGCTGGTGACCTCCACCATCTTGTACGTGCTTTTGCCTCCCTCGATCGAAACCTCCTATTGGCATTTTGTCGCCATCTACCTGTTGGCAAGCGTGGCCGCAATGATTTCTCATGTCCCTGGAGGGCTGGGAGTGCTTGAGTTGGTGCTGATTGTGTTGCTCAATCCCAAAGAGCCACAAGCGTTGGTCGGTTCTTTGCTGGCGTTTCGCGTGATCTATTTCCTACTGCCTCTGGCCTTGGGACTCATCGGACTAGCCGTCACGGAATTCATGTCGAATCGAGGCAAAGCGGGGAATACCGCTCATGCACTCGGACGATTGTCCGCCATCCTGGCTCCGAAAATGTTGACCATTACGGTTTTTCTCGCAGGTGTCATTCTCTTGTTATCGGGGGCCACGCCCTCCATCGATGTACGACTAGCGACGTTACGAAAATTTCTGCCGCTGCCCATCATCGAGATCTCGCATTTCGCGGGCAGTGTCATTGGGATGTTGTTATTGATCCTGGCCCGTGGACTTCAGCGACGCATCGAAACGGCGTATTACCTCACACTGACCCTGTTGGGCGGCGGTATCATCCTCTCCTTGCTGAAGGGTTTTGACTACGAGGAAGCGATTCTTTTATCGCTAATGTTTCTCATCATGCTACCCGCCCGCAAGGAATTTTACCGTCGTGGTGCATTGCTCACCGACCGCTTTTCAGCTCGTTGGCTATTGGCCGTTGCGGTGGTCCTGGCATCCGCCTATTGGCTGATGATGATGTCCTACAAACAGGTGAACTACCAAAACGAACTCTGGTGGGAATTTGCCTTCGACAAGAACGCGCCGCGGTCCCTGCGAGCCCTGTTCGGTGTCACCATCATCTTGTTTTTCTTCTGCGTCATTCGACTTCTGCGTAGCAAGTCGGAGATCCCTTCAATTGGGACTTCCGAAGATATCAAGACGGCCACTCCGATTATTGCGCAGTCACCCAGAGCCGACAGTAATCTCGCGCGACTCGGCGATAAGCGGTTTCTCTTTGACGACCAGAATTCGACCTTCATCATGTACGGAGTAGAAGGCCAAAGTTGGGTCGCGATGGGAGATCCGGTCGGCGATGAACAAGTGGGACGTGAGCTCGCCTGGCGTTTTCGTGACATGTGCGACGAGGGTGGTTGGTGGCCGGTCTTCTACCAGGTCAATGAGAGCAGCGTGCCGATGTACATCGAGATGGGACTGTCGGTCATTAAGATCGGCGAGGAAGCACTTGTCCCGCTCAAAGACTTTTCCCTGGAAGGACATTCCCGACGCAACCTGCGGCGCAGTTACAAGAGGCTAACCGAGCAAGGTTGCACGTTTGAAATTATCGAGCCACCGGCCGTCGACGCACTGTTGCCACGTTTGCGAGAAATCTCAGACACTTGGCTCTCCGAAAAGAATGCGGCGGAAAAAGGGTTTTCACTGGGATTCTTTCAGGAAGATTATGTGCGAGATTGCCCGATCGCCGCTGTCAAAACTGACGGCCAGATTGTGGCCTTCGCCAACATGTGGCTAGGAACAAATCATCAGGAAATGACCATCGATCTGATGCGATACGTTTCTGATGCTCCTTCGGGCGTCATGGACTATCTCTTTGCACAGCTGATGCTTTGGGGAAAAGAACAAGGTTTCGAGGGATTCAGTTTAGGAATGGCTCCTTTGTCAGGGATTGAAGCTCAGCAGAATGGCACTGCCTGGAACCAAATCGCGGCCCTCACCTACGAACACGGCGAACACTTCTATAATTTTCAAGGCCTCAGGCATTACAAAGCCAAGTTCGAACCCGAATGGTCGCCGAAATACATTGCCTCACCTGGTGGATGGACGTTACCAGTCATGTTAACGAACGTGGCCGCGTTAATCTCGGGAGGCGTCATCGGACTCGTGAAGAAATAATGGACATGCGTCCATCGATATTTCGCGTTCCCACACTCTTCAGAAATCCGAGAGGATCATTCAGATCACAACAAGCAATAGCTTCGCTCGCCTGACGTCATGCTCCGATAATCTTTTTGTTGAACCCACCTTCATTGATCGTCGGTCGTTCAGGACGACCTTTGTGATCATAGGTCAACTCAAGGTTATTCAGACCAAGCAACCATAGAATCGAGGCGTGGATATCGCGAACATGCATTCGATCTTCAACCGCATAGAGTCCGAGATCGTCGGTCGCCCCGATCGTCTGACCACCTTGAACGCCTCCACCCGCCATCCAAATGGAAAAACCGGTTGGATTATGATCGCGACCGTTGCCCTTCTCACTCATCGGTGTTCGGCCAAACTCGCCACCCCACACCACCAGTGTATCTTCGAGTAGGCCACGTTGTTTGAGATCCGTAAGTAACCCAGCCACGGGAAGATCCATGGAGCGACAGAGTCGGGAATGATTCTCCTCAATCGCCGAATGAGAATCCCACTTGCTCCCGGTTCCATGATAGAGCTGCACGAATCGGACGCCGCGTTCAACCAGTCTGCGTGCGAGCAGACAATTCTTACCGAACGCCGACGTTTCTTCTCGATCCATTCCGTAAAGCCGTTCGGTCTCTTTACTCTCACTCGCCAGATCAACAGCGTGCGGTGCCTCGGACTGCATTCGAAACGCTAACTCATAACTTCGAATCCTGGCCTCCAACTCGGACTGCTGAGGTCGAGAATCTGCGTGCTGTTGATTGAAGAACTGCAGCAAATCAAGCTTGTCGCTCTGTCGCCGCGGCCCGTCGGGACTTTTCAGGTTGGCAATCGGTTCGGACTGAGAACCACCGAAGCGCACCCCTTGATAGCTCGCCGGCATAAAACCGGCCGACCAATTTCTAACACCGTTCACCGGTTGTCTCGAATTGTCACATAGAACCACAAAGGCAGGCAGGTCTTCGTTTTCCGTTCCCAAACCATAGCTCACCCAAGCCCCCAGGGAGGGTCGCCCTGCAACATCAATGCAGGTATTCATCTGGCAAACGCCACCCGAGTGATTGATGCCATTCGTCCAGCACGAATGGATAACAGCAATATCGTCCATGTGTTGAGCGATATGAGGCATCCAATCGGATGCCCACAATCCACTCTCTCCATGTTGCTTCCATTTTCTCGGCGAGGCCAGAATGGGGGAACCTTTCTCTCCCATCGCCGTGATCGGTTCTTTAAAACTAGCGGGCAATGGCTTACCGGCAAGTTGGTTTAACAAGGGCTTGGGATCAACAAGACCGAGATGGCTAGGACCGCCCTCCATAAACAACCAAATTACATTCTTGGCTCGAGGAGCGTGACTTGCGACCTGTGCAGCGTGTGTCGTCGGTTGATTGAAAAGCCATTGCAGCGCAACGGCACCAAAGCCGACACCACTCCGCTGCAAAAAATCACGGCGGGATGAGATCGGTTGCACATGCGGAATCCCACGTTGATGGCACAATCGCGACGTCAATTCACTGTTCCCCCGGATGCTTGGAAAATGGATTCTCACAAACTGGATTCTCACAAACTTCGGCAGTCTTGTGAGGTTGTGATTGATCAATCGACATAGATAAACTCACTTGAATTAAGCAACACGTGACAAAAATCAACCCAACGATCTCGGCCATCTGATTTCGAACCCACCTGGACATCGCTCCCAATGTATTCGATGGCGAGTTTCCGCTCCGCTTTCGTGGGCAATCGTCCCCAAGCCAACCGTACAGCAAGATTGACCAAAGCGTACGGATCGAGATTCGACTCTTCTGCCAGGCGCTGAGCGAAGGCTTCAGCCCGCATCCTCGAAAAACTTCCATTGACCATCAGCAAGGACTGTACGGCCGTGGTCGTGCGATTTCGTTGCGACTCACTTTTGAGTCCGTTTGCTTTATCGAAAGCGTGCAGAAAATCATCGGGATTATTCCGGAAACTCTTGATGTATAACGCGCGACGAACTGCCTGGCCACTTTCGCTCGGACCCCCAGGTCACGTTGCAATTCACCGGTCACCAACAACATGGCATCTCGGATCTGCTCCGCAGTCAATCGACGCACGGGAGCTCGCCACAACAATGATTCGGAGGGATCGTCTTGTTCATACTTCGTTGCCAAAGGATGACTCGCCGCTTGTCGCCACGTATTGGATTCCAGAATCAGTCGGTGAAGCCGTTTAAGGTTCCACCCGTTATCCACAAAATCAGCAGTGAGCCAGTCGAGTAATTCCGGGTGTGATGGAAAACTTCCCAGACGTCCAAAATTGCTTGCTGAGGCAACGATACCCTGCCCGAAGTGTTGCTGCCAAATACGATTGACGATTACACGTGGCGTGAGCGGATTATCGTCACGCGTAATCCATTCCGCCAAAGCCAAGCGTCGTCCAGACGAAAAACTCTCGGACGATGGGGCGACTTCAAGCTGCGTGGGCCCTTCGAGGTCAACCACGGTTAAAAAGCCTGGCTCGATCAACAATTCGGGTTTCTCAGGAATCGATGTCGGAGAAATCGGTCCCTGAGAATCAGTCGCAGTCATCAAGTCCGGCAATGGCTTTGGCTTAAGGTGTGCAAACTTTTCGAGTTCTCGTCGTAGTTTCTCGTATTGCTGCTTGTCTTCATCACTAAGGTTCTTGAGCGGTCCACCTCCTTCTTCGTAAAATTGTCGCTCAATCAGGTACACCATTTGATGTTCCCAGGAAGTCCTTTCCTCAGACGGCTTTTGAATACAGGCCTGTATATCCAACGGAAACTTGTCGATCGTTGATTTCCATTTGCGATCAAAATAAGGCTTCGTCAGTTGGTCAATCTCTTGACGTATTTTCTCGGTGGCCGTCTGCCAGGGGACCATCGCTTGCTGATGCTCGCGTTGTTCTTGAGGAGTCGCATAAATGTCGTCGTCGCGCCAAACAAGTGGCTCAAAAAACGCTCTCAGTTGAAAATAATCGGTCTGCAAGAGCGGGTCGAACTTGTGATCGTGACAGCGTGCACACGCCATCCTCATCCCGAGGAAAACGTCACTAGTGACATCGGTAAGTTGATTGAGAATATCATTCCAATGGCCGCGTGCATTCCGTTGGTTGTATTCGTAGATTCCCAATCTCAAGTAACCTGTTGCCACCAGTTGATCAGGCCCGTGAAATTCTATTTCGTCTCCGGCAAGCTGCTCGCGGACAAACTCCGGATATGGCTTATCGTCGTTGAATGACGCGACAACGTAATCGCGATAGCGCCAGATATTCGGCCGATAGGCATCCTGGTTCCAACCGTCAGATTCCGCAAAGCGAACTAAATCAAGCCAGTGACGTCCCCAGTGTTCTCCGTAGGATGGGCTGGATAACAGCTTGTCGACCAGGCGATTCCAACGATCAGGGGAAGCATCTCGAAAGAATTCATCCAATTGACTTGGGGTCGGAGGCAAACCCAATAGATTCAGGTAAAGGCGTCGCACCAGAACTTCTGGCTCTGCAACCGGCGCGGGACTCATGCCACGTTCCCGAAGTTTGTTCAGGACAAAGCGATCGATCGGGTTTCGAGACCAGGAGTCATGATTCAGCACGGGAACCGCAGGGGATTCCACTAGTTGATAGGCCCACCATTGTCGATCGGCCTCGGTAATCGCCGTCGATGCCGGACGCAGGTTGCCGTGATCCTGCGGCCAAACCGCACCGTTTTTGATCCATGTTTCAAACCGCGCAACCTGCTCTTGGGTTAACGGTTCCTGAGGAGGCATTTCCAGACCTTCATAGCGGATGGCCTGAACTAAAAGACTCGCTGCCGCATCTCCCACATGAATCGCCGGCCCGCTCTCGCCCCCGGCCAGAATCGCCTCTCGTGAATCAAGACGCAGATTTGCCTCCTGCTTGGACTCCCCGTGACACTTGAGACACTTGGTCACCAGGATCGGTCGGACGTGTTGCTCGAACTCTGCGTCTAACTCGACTTCTGCAACAGCCAATGAAGCGAATAAGAAAACGCAAATCGAACCAGTAAGGAAACTACGCATCTTCGCGAAACCCAAAGTATTTCGGGCAAGTTCTGATAGGTTAACACCGAGATCAGGTGCGGATCAAGCTTCTTGTGGAGGGATGACGTTCAGGAAAAATTTTCGCCTCAAACAGACCTTCCCACTCGCTTCCTTTCGAGGGTGAGGCTAGCTTAGAGGCAAGCTGTTTTTCGCGTCCGAATTCTCTTCGAGAGCAACCCGATGTCGAACCCGATCCTCCGCCGCTGGGCCTTCACAATTTTTGGCGTCATGCTGGGCGTTGTGTCGTGTGTGAATGCGGACGAGTTTGATGTCATTCTGCGTGGTGGCACCGTCTATGACGGATCAGGAGGACCACCTCGGATAGCCGACGTTGGGCTAAGAGGAGATCAGATCGCAGCGATCGGTGATCTCGAGCAGGATCGTGCCGCACGAATCATCAACGTCGATGGTCAGGCTGTTGCGCCTGGATTCATCAACATGTTGAGTTGGGCGGTGGATTCTTTAATGGAGGATGGGCGGTCGCTTGGAGATATTCATCAAGGCGTCACTCTCGAAGTCTTTGGTGAGGGTGTCTCGTACGGACCCTGGAATCACCAATTGAAGCAACAGATGCGAGCTTCGCAAAGCGATATTCGCTATGAAATCGAATGGACGACACTTGCAGAGTTTCTCGAACATCTGGTGAAACGCGGCGTTTCTCCAAATGTTGCCTCCTTCGTTGGCGCGACCACGGTTCGCATGCACGAACTTGGCCAAGAAGATCGACGCCCTACGCGTCACGAACTTTATCGAATGAAGCAACTGGTGCGGCAGGCGATGGAGGACGGTGCTCTGGGAGTTGCCTCGGCATTAATCTACGCACCGGCCTTTTATGCGGATCAACAAGAACTCGTTGAGCTGTGTAAGGTGGCGGCCGAATACGACGGACTCTACATCACTCATATTCGCAGCGAAGGAAATCGGCTGCTGGAAAGTATCGACGAAGCAATCGACATCTCGCGTGAGGCGGGCATTCGATGCGAGATTTACCATTTGAAAGCGGCTGGTCGCGAGAATTGGTCAAAGCTCGACACAGCCATCGAGCGAATTGATGAGGCACGAAAATCGGGACTATCGATCACTTCCGACATGTATACCTACACCGCCGCCGCGACAGGTCTGGATGCCGCCATGCCACCCTGGGCACAAGAAGGAGGCTATCGTGAGTGGGCCCAAAGACTCCAGAATCCTCGTACCCGATTACGCATCCTGCGTGAGATGAAAATGCCAAGCGACAAATGGGAGAACCTACTCTTGTTGGCCGGTTCTCCCGAACGTGTCCTGCTCGTCGGATTTAGAAACCCACGATTACGATCTTTGACCGGCAAGTCATTAGCGGAGGTGGCTCGATTGCGCGGAAAATCGCCGGAAGAAACTGCTATGGATCTTGTCATTGAAGATGGCAGTCGCGTGAGTACGGTGTATTTCTTGATGTCCGAAGAGAATGTTCGCAAACAGATTCAATTACCCTGGATGAGCTTCTGTTCGGACGCAGCTTCGGAAGCTCCGGAGGGTGTGTTTCTGCGAGCGAACCCTCATCCTCGTGCCTACGGAAACTTCGCCCGCTTGCTCGGGAAATATGTTCGTGAAGAAGGCATTCTCTCGCTGTCGGAGGCGATACGACGTTTGACCTCGTTTCCCGCCGAGACTCTACGCATTCAGAAACGCGGTCGACTCAAGGTCGGACACTACGCGGATGTTGTCGTCTTTGATCCAACCACGATCCAGGATCACGCAACCTTTGCCGATCCACATCAGTTGAGCACCGGCATGATTCATGTTTTTGTGAACGGTGATCAGGTTTTGGCGGATGGCAAACATACCGGTGCGACACCGGGTCGGGTCGTTCATGGCCCCGGTCGCCCATCGCCCTGAACGATCGATCCCTCCGAATCCTGATGGCAGTCTCAACACAAAATACAGCTCTCGACCGATTTGGAGCTAATTCCATCGAAGCGCCTTTCGCTCGAGATCCAACGATAAGCCTCGCACCTTCCCTACAGGTGCTAAGAGCGTTAAATTCGAACAGACCCATCGCCTTGCTTCCACACATCAGCCTTGGGTAAGGAAAGTCACGGCAGTGAGCATGTCGAACCGGAATCTCGGCATCGACAGGCTGGCGTTTTCTCAGGAAAATGACCGGCGGTCACTAGCGGATCGCAACCGATAATAAGAGATGGCCGTTGCACCCGGCGGCTTGGCAATTCGACCCCGCTCACCTTTTTCGAATTTCCCGTGCAAACAACGACTAATTCCCGTCCTTTTCCAGGTTACGTCAACGCCGCTGGGTCGTATGACGAAATCACTGACGGCGATGGCATCACGCGGCCGCATTGGTTGAAGTACATCCAATCGTCGGCCAATTTGAATTCTGACGAGTTCAGTCGCCGCTGGACTCAGGCTCAACGTCTGCTCCGGGAAAACAGCCTCGCCTACCCCGATCCCGTCTCCTGGAAAGCAGAAGGTTCCCCTTGGGAGCTGGATGCATTGCCGCTGGTGATCGATGCCGCTGAATGGCAACAGGTGTCGGCTGCGTTGAAGCAGCGAGCGACTCTTTTGGACTTACTATTGCGGGACATCTACGGCGAGCAGCGTCTGATGCGCGAAGGAGTCCTGCCTGCGGAAATTATCTTTGGACATCCCAGTTTCAGATTGCCCTACTGCAATCCGCAGAATTCGAATGATCGGCAACTACATTTCTACGCCGCCGATCTCGCAAGATCACCGGACGGCGGATGGTGGATCATCAACGATCGCTCAGAAGCGCCATCGGGCATGGGCTTCGCGTTGCAAAATCGAATTGCCTCATCACAGATTTTGCCCGAGGTCATTCACACCTGTCAGGTCGAACGTTTGGCACCGTTTTTTCTCTCGATGCAAAAACAACTCGCCCGACTTAGCGGTCGCGGTTCTGCAGCGCGAATCGTCGTGTGGAGTCAGGCAGCGGGAAGTGACAACTATTTTGAAGATGCCTTTTTGAGTCGTTATCTCGGATACACTTTGGCCGAGGCAGGCGATCTGGTGGTGCGGGACGAGCGACTCCACCTCAAAACCCTGGGGGGACTATCGCCTATCGATGTAATTTTGAGACGTCCCAACAGCGAGGATTGTGATCCATTGGAAATGGTCACCTCGTCATCGTTGGGAATCCCCGGCTTGGTGCAATCCAGTGTGAGCGGTAACGTATCGATCGTCAATTCATTGGGTTCAGGCCTGGTTGAGTCTCCCATTTTCATGGCCTTCATGCCTCAGATCTGTGTTGCGTTACTGGGTGAGCCCTTGGCAATGCCGGGCGTGGCAACCTGGTGGTGTGGTGATGAAAGCTCGCGCAAGATGGTGTTCGATCGCCTCGACGACTTGATCATCAAACCGGCGTACCGACATCGTGGTTTTGGTCGCGAACACACGCGTGATTTATCACAGATGAATAGCCGTGACTTGGCGGATCTCATCCGGCGCAATCCTGGCAGATACGTTGCCCAAGAGAGAGTGGTACGTTCATCAATGCCAGTCTGGTCCAACAACCGCTTCGAACAATCCTTTATCGCTTTGCGAAGTTTCGCGTTGGCTGAAAACGACGACTACACCGTCATGCAAGGAGCCCTGACGCGTGTTTCTCGTTCGCTGGATCCCCTGGAACTTTCCTTACTTGAGGGTGAGCGAAGCAAGGACACCTGGGTCCTGGCAGACCGTCCAGTTCGCCCGGTTACCTTGCTCAAGGGAGCCGAAGACGAGCTCGATATTCGTCGCGGCGGTGTCAATCTACCCAGTCGAGCTGCAGAACATTTCTTTTGGCTGGGTCGACATGCCGTGCGCGCGGAGATCTCCGGAAAGCTGTTGCGAGCAGTCGCATTGCGACTTACGAGTGAAAAGGACCCTGAGCAGATTCCCGAGCTTTCCATGCTGATGCGCGTACTCGCGGAACGTGGCCAGATCGAACCTGGTTTCGTCCTAAATGAGATCAGAGATCCATTGCCCAATATGGAGCGTGCCCTACCCAACGCCGTTTTTGCGGACCAACAACCGGGCACGTTGAAATCGATTGTGAATGAAGTCGTATTCCTGGCCTCCACGGTACGAGACCTGATGTCCCTTGATTCATGGCGCATCATTCGCCAGATGAACGTCGACTTTTGGCCTATGGGCAAGGACAAGAGCCTGTTGGATGTGTTGCATCAATTGGAGTCACTCTTGATTCAACTTGCCGCCTTTAGCGGGCACGTCACTGAAAGCATGACTCGCACCCATGCCTGGCACTTTCTTGATCTGGGACGAAGACTCGAATACTCGATTCAAATGGTGTCGATTATTCGTACCGCGGTGGAACAGGCCAAGCTGTCGAGCCACGATGCTTTAGAAGCCTTGCTAGAGATTTTCGACGGGATCATGACCTATCGTTCCCGCTACCTCACCCGAGTGCAATTACGTGCGGTTCTGGACCTGCTGATTCAGGACGAATCGAACCCCCGATCGCTTGCCTTTCAACTGGAACAATGCCTGCTTCATGTTGAACAACTCCCAAACACCGACCGGGATGAGGAGGTTCGAGCGGAATACAGTCTTGCCAGCGGCTTGCTGGAACAGGTACTCAAACTGGATATCACGGATATCGCGCAAGACGATCAACCGCACGCCGACGACTCATTAATGCAAATGCTGACCATTTTGGAAGCAACACTTCCTGAACTATCCAATGCGATCTCATTGAAGTACTTTTATCACACAGATCCAACGCAACATCGCCTTTGAATTCGATGCACTACCTGATCACTCACGTCACTTCCTACGAATACCCAGAAACCGTAGCGGTCTGTCACAATCGCGTTCGCTTAACGCCGCGCAAAACAAACCGTCAGGTTTGCCATCGATTCCAACTGGAAGTCGATCCGGTTCCCAATTCAGTTACTCGGCAAAGCGACTATTTCGGCAACCTTACCGACTACTTTTCCATCCATGGCTTTGATCAGAAGCTCAAGGTTGCGTCACTCAGCGAAGTCGAGGTTCAACCTTCATTGGAGTTATGGCCCGAGGATTCAGAACCCTGGGAAAGCGTAAGGGCAAACATCAAGTCCGATCTAAGCTCTCAGGGACTTCGCATCTTTCAACTCAGCCTGGCATCTTCACGCGTTCAGTTGAGCGAGGAATTGCGCGAATACACCCTGCAGAGTTTTACGAATTCGCGTCCGATTACCGATGCCGTGCAGGATCTCAACCGGCGAATTCACGAAGACTTCGTATTCGATCAGGAGGCAACGACTGTTCACACCACGATCGATGAGGTGTTTCAACTGCGGCGAGGCGTTTGCCAGGACTTTGCCCATCTGGCCATCGGCTGTTTGCGGTCGATCGGATTAGCAGCACGCTACGTGAGCGGCTACGTGCGCACCACTCCTCCCCCTGGAGCACCTCGCTTGGTCGGAGCCGATGCGTCCCACGCCTGGCTTTCAGTGTTCTGTGGCAAACTGGGCTGGGTCGATCTGGATCCCACCAACAATCTCCTGTCGAGCGATTCTCATATCTGCGTGGCCTGGGGACGCGACTACGACGACGTTTGCCCCATCCAGGGCGTTTTTGTTGGCGGAGGGCGTCACGAATTGCACGTGAGTGTGGATGTCATCCCCTGGGATGAGCTACCACTTCAGAATTCGTAACATGAAGAAATCCCTCGGTTTTTCACGAGATGGCAGTCTTCGGCGAGTTTTCGCATCGCATCGAAGCTGAAATTGTTTAAAATCACGGTCTCGAAGAATCTGCCTTTTTAACACCTGATAACGAGGTGACCATGTCCAAATCCACTCGCCGTCGTTTTCTCAAAACGACTTCTGCCGTCGGTGCTTCGCTTTTGATCACCGGTACACAAGCTTCTGGAAACGTTAATGGAGCCAACGATCGGCTGCGGATTGCAGTGGCTGGTTTGCGAGGTCGCGGCAAGTCGCATCTTGGTGGTTTCATGGGCCAAGAGAATGTCGAAGTCGCCTACGTTATCGATCCCGATCAAGATGTGCTGGCCAGTACCCTGAAACGAGTCCACTCCAAGGGACACACCAAGTGCATCGCGACGACCGACGTACGACGTGCGATCGAAGACAAGAACGTGGATGCCATTACCATCGCAACTCCCAACCATTGGCACTCGCTGATGACGATTTGGGCTGCCCAGAACGGCAAGCATGTCTACGTTGAAAAACCGATGAGCCACGATGTGACCGAGGGTCGAGTGGCCGTCGAAGCTCAGAGGCGTTACGGAGTTGTTATTCAGCACGGATGTCAGCGCCGCAGTGATGCCGGTATTGCAGGTCTTCACGAAGCCATTCAGGATGGAAAGTTTGGCAAGTTAAAGATCGCCTACGGTTACTGCTGCAAACCGCGTGGCAGTATCGGCATGGAAGCAGTCGGAGCTCCCCCCAGCAATCTCGATTGGGATTTATGGCGTGGCCCTGCTGTCATCGATGAGTACCACGGCAACTACGTGCACTACGACTGGCATTGGTTCTGGAAGACCGGAAACGGCGATCTGAACAACCAGGGCACTCACCAGTTGGATGTTGCTCGCTGGGCACTCGATAAGGACCAAACGCATCCGGTTCGTGCCATGGCGATCGGTGGTCGATTCAAATGGGACGACCAAGGTGAAACGCCCAACACCATGTTCGGTCTTGCCGAATATCCGAACGGTCAATCGGTGTTCTTCAACGTTCGCAACGTGAACTACAACGGTTACAACCGGCAGGTTGAAAACGAGTACTACTTCGAGGATGGCGGCAAGATCATCCGCGGAAAGTATTACCCCAAGGGCAGCACGGAAGGCGAAGCTGTCTCCGTGGGACCGGGTAAAGTAACGCCGGGCGGCAACTGGGGAAGCTTCGTCAGGGCCTGTCGCGCAGGTGATCCAGCGATGGCCAATGGCAATGTCGATGATGCTCACTACGGTTGTGTACTGGGACACCTAATGAACAATTCGTATCGCTTGGGCGAAAAAGTCCCCTTCAACCAGAAGGCGGGCCGATTCGGCGACAACGCGGATGCCCACGAACACTTCGGACGTCTCCACGAGGTGATGCGAGATGGTGTCGGCATTCCGGAAGACGGCGCCGAATACATCGTCGGACCTTGGTTGACCTTTGATCCTGCCACTGAAACCCACACGGGCGAATTTGCAGACGAAGCGAACGCTTTACTAAAGGATCCGAACCGAGCAGGATTCGAAATCCCAGAGGCCAGCAAGGTCTAGTCTCTGAGTTCAATCACCGCTTTCAAATCAAAACGCCGCGCGAATCTCGCGCGGCGTTTTTTTGTCCCGGCTAGACCCGAATCATTAGACCCAATGTCGATTAGCCCGGTTGGCGAAGCGAAGCACGACCAATGAACCACCCGAAAGTTCATTGGGCTATCGCACTCGTCAATACTTTCAAGAAATCTATCGGGTCAAACGGTTTCGACAGGAAATGGACTTTGCCTTCGGAGATCACCTCGGCAAACGACGACCTATCCTCATGCCCGGTAATCACGATCGTGGGCACGCTACGGTCAGTGATTTGTTCCAATAAATCCAAACCATTCATACCGGGCAGCCTTACGTCCAAGACCAACCCTTCAAAGACTGTATGTTCAGAATCCGTCAAAAACAATTCTGCTGACTCGTACGCTTGAACTCGAAAACCGTTGTTTTCCAACAGCAATACAATCGAACCTCGCACGGCATCATCGTCTTCAATCACTCCGATAAGAGGATCACTCATAGGCCATCCCCACCTTGTTCTTGTGGCAGCGTGAGTCGAAACGTTACCCCACTTCCGTCTTTAGCATCGACGACTAATTGGCCGCCATGCGATTCTGCGATCGATCGGCTGATCGGAAGTCCCATTCCCATGCCGCCTTCTTTCGACGTATGAAATGCCTCGAAGACGGTTTCCCATCGATCGGCTGAAATACCACACCCGTTATCCTGGATACAAATTTCCACTTCACCAGAATCGTTGACGGACGTCTCAATACGGATCTTCTTTTCAGTCTGATCGGCATTGCGTGTCGCATCGATAGCGTTCCGAATCAAATTGACAATCACTTGTTCGATTTGCACTTCGTCGACCTTGAGAGCCGGCAACTCAGGATTAACGGAATTCTCCAGGAGGATCTGATTTTGCCGTAGTTCTGGTTGCAACAAAACTAAGACTTTCTCAATCGTTTCAGTAAGCTGCACGGTTGTTCGAGTTGGCGACTGTTTTTTAACGAGCTTCCGTAATCCTTCGACGATCTTCCCAGCTCGAATGGCTTGCTCTCCGATTGATTTCGCATACCCTCTCATCTGCCGCATATCCGGTTCTTCATTGGCCGCGATATGTTGCATCACAAATGAGTAATTCGCGACAGCGGTAAGGGGTTGGTTGAGTTCGTGTGCGAGACTTGAGGCCATTTCACCCATCGTGATCAGGCGCATCACGTGAGCGAGTTCGTCACGTCGCTGCCGCAATTTTTCTTCATCCTTTTTGCGACGAGTAATATCCTGCATATAGGTCAGGTAAAACTCCTGCCCATGAATGGCAAGAAAGTTAGCAACCACCTCAACCGGAAATGTCGTTCCATCGTTGCGTTTACAGTACAACTCAAAATATCGATCATTCTGATTGCGAATTCGTTCCGCAGCGGCCGGCCATGACTCAGGTGTGAATGATGAAGTAATATCGAAAATCCGCATCGACAATAACTCCGACCGGGTATAGCCCAACGCTTCGCAGGCAGCGTTGTTGACGTAGACAAATCCGCCATCCGATCCAATCCACAAAATCACGGTTTGACTGTTGTCGACAGAGAATTGCGTAACGCGAAGTTTCTCCTCCGCAAGTCGCCGCTCTGTGATATCGACACATGACCCGGCATATTCTCCGGATGTCGACACGGGCTTCCCATTGTCAAGAACCCACCGATAGTCACCATCGCGATGGCGGATGCGGTACTCGAGAGAGAATGAACTGCCTTTCTCAACCGCCTCGCGTTGGGTCGAAGTCACATGGTCAAGATCATCGGGATGCACCGCTTCATACCATTGATTATCGATCTGATCGGACAATTCAAAGCCAACGAAATCAAGCCACACTTGATTGAACCAATTGCGGTCTCTACGATCGTCACTCAACCAGATCATGACCGGCGCATTATCCGCGAGATTTCGAAAGCGAGCCTCGCTTTCCCGTAATGCATGCTCTGCTTTCTTTCGCTCAGATATATCCCGAATGTAGCCAACAAAAAGAGGTCCCGGCGCTAATCCGACTCGAACGACCACCAACTCTGCAGCAAATTCGCTGCCGTCAACCCGTACCGCAGGCAACTCCAATCGCTTACCAAGAATCCGACCTTCACCCGTTTTCCGAATTCGTTCAAATCCGTCACGATGGGCTTGTCGCAGGTCAGGATGAACAATCAGATCCACCATCGGTTGACCCAATACATCCCGTTTCTTGTAACCAAATACTTCCTCGGCAGACTGATTGAAGTCAACAATCAGACCCTCCTCGTCAATAATGACAATAGAATCAAGCGCTGAATCAATCAGAACTTGCTGCCACGTGCTCCAGTGTTCACGCAATGATGAAAGTTTGTTCATAGACTTTCCGAAGACACAAACTTGATCAGTTGGGTATCAAGTGCAGTGAGTCGTCAACCAAAATCGATCCTCGTGAAGCGTCCCTGAAATCAAGAACACTCGTCTTCCGGATGACTCATTGTTTCGACCTAAAAAACCAAAGCCTGATTGGCAGGAATACACGACGCAGATTCCCAGGAAAGCGGCCTCCCTACGAAAACCTTGCGAGGTTCCCCACCGCCGCCTCGATTATCGCTTGAATCAGATTTTTTCGCCAGCAATCGTTCCACAACCGAATCGACACGCAGGAATCCATGCAGACTGGCGAAAAACGGCCGCTGAACAACTCCCAGAGAATATCACGCAGAGTTAATTCCAACGGAAAAATCGCAGCCCGATGAAGAAGGTCAAGATCGCCCACACCGCCATGACAACCAATTGGCTTCCCAAATCGGCAATCGTTTGACCTTCCAGCATGGTCTGTCGCAAAGCATCAATCAGAGGGGTAAGCGGAAGGATTCGAATCAAGGGTTGGAAATATTCCGGGAATCGGTCGTAGGAGAAAAAGATTCCGGACGCCATCCACATCGGCAACATCACGAGATTGAGTAATCCAGAAATTGTCTCCAGCGTCTTGGCTCGACTGGCAACCAACAGTCCAATCCCAGAAAATTCAATCGTGCCCAACAGAATCAACACCGTAACGGTGAGATAGCTGCCTTGGTTGATCACTCCGAAAATGAAGCGTGCACAGATAAGCAGCAGCACAATCTCAGGTATGGTGTAAATCAGTCGGCTGATCATTACCGCAACCAGAAAGTGGCTTCTGTTCATGGGAGTCGCCAGAAAACGTTTCAACAGTTTTCGAATGCGCATATCAACGATGGCGAACCCAACACCCCACAATCCACCTCCCATGATACCCATACCAATCAAGCCAGGAACCAAGAAATCAATGTAGCGGGCACCGGGTTCACTGACCTCACGATCGGCAACCACCAACAGATCTTCACGTCCAGCGGCGCGTTGCAAAGCATCATCGGTCGCGTTGCGTGCCAACAGGCTGCCAGGACGTGTTGGGTCAAACGTATATCGATAGTCGTTGGAACCTGACTCTTCAGGGGTCACAATGAGATCGGCTTTACCGGTACGTAAACGTTCATGCGCGTCCTCGGCAGTGGCAATCGAAACTCGAAATCGTTCATCCGCATCGAGCCATTGCAGTGTCGGCTCTGCCCGATCGCCACTCTCGACAACAACGGTCAACTGCTCAAGCGGTCGATTGCGAAAGGCAACTCCCAAAGCAATCATCATCAAGATAGGGAAGACATAAACCCAAAAAATCGCGGCTGGTTCGCGCGAAAATTCACGAAGGCGAGCGATCGTCATCTGCCGAAGGGCAGAATATTTCAGTTTTGCGAAACGATCACTCATGTCGCCTCGCCTTCGGCTTCTTCGAGAGTACGACCAGCAACCTTCACAAAAACGTCTTCAAGGCTTGCCTGGCGGGTCGTCAGGCTGGATGCGCGCTGCCCTGCTGAATCCAGGCTATGGAGTAAGTGAGGAATCACCCGATGAGGTTGTGCGACCGTAAGCTGATAGTCTCCGGCCTTGAAACTTGCTTCGCGAACCCCTTCCAGGCTCCGCCAAAAATGATCTGGCAGAGCATCGTTCGACTGTGACTCTAAAGTGAATCGAATTACATGCTCACCACCAAGCCCGGCAATCAGTTCCTCTGGAGATCCCTGGGCCCTCACCTTTCCCCCATCGATGATGGCAATACGATCACAGAGTCGTTCGGCTTCGTCCATGTAATGTGTGGTCAACAATACCGATCGCCCCTGACTCCGCGAGTCCATAATGAGCTGCCAGAGATCGCGTCGTGATTGAGGATCGAGTCCTGTGGTCGGCTCATCGAGAAACAAAACTTGGGGCTCACCCACTAAAGCCGTCGCAATCGCGAGCCGCTGTTTCTGACCACCCGACAATTTTTTCACCCAAACATCCGCTTTTTTTTCAAGCGACACACAGGCAATAGCCTCATCAGGAGTCATCCCTTCGCGGTAAAAACTTCGAAACAACGTGACCGTCTCTCGAACAGTAAGTTTTTCCGAAAGTTGAGTCTCTTGGAGTGAAATCCCAATCCGCTGACGGATTTGATCAGCCTCTTCATGCCAGCGCTTTCCCAGAATCTGAACATCGCCTGATGTCGCGGGTAACAATCCCTCGAGAATCTCAATCGCTGTGGTTTTACCGGCTCCATTCGGACCGAGAACCCCAAAACACTCCCCTTCCTCCACTGTCAAATCGATACCTCTTAACGCCTCAATAGGTGGTTTTCCCACGTAGGTTTTTCTCAAATCACGACAACTGATAACGGGTTTGGACATGAATCTTATGGTTGATGTCTCATCCCTAATCGGATCGTGAGCCATTTAGTGCGCTCACGGGACGCAAGGACAACTTTGACCGCGACATCGATTGTTGGGGTTCAGTGGTTTTTCCCATCGAATGCTTTTTCTCGACGGTAGTGGTTCTTGACAAGAGACGGTCTGGGCGTTGAATTAGGAGGATTAAGCAACGTTTGCGACTGTGAAAGCATCTTTTGAACCTTTGTAAACTCTGGAGAATCTCCCGACTATGACCCAAATGGAGAAAAGTCGTCGAAAGGACCTGCAAGCCATCATTGATCGGGATTACGATTATCGAACTTACTCCGACGACGATGTTGTCGTTGCCGAAGTCGGGAAGCATGGACTCGGACTTTTCGCCAATCGTCAGTTTTTACCAGGCGAATTGGTGATCGAAATATCTGGTCAAGTGCTGCGGCAAGATGAGTACGGTGCATCGAGCTATGTGATGGAGCTCAGCAAGAAGCTGTATTTGGAGCCGGGTATTCCGGGGGCATTCGCCAACCATTCCTGCAATCCCAATAGTGAGCTGATTCGCCTTACGAAATACACCATGGGACTCGTGGCAATCTGCAATCTCGAAGCCGGTACAGAAATCTGTTACGACTATCAATGGCCCGCGCTCGAGTGGATTCCACGCTGTCGTTGTAATTCACCAAACTGTCGAGGTTGGGTCGTCGCGGAAAAAGAAATATCCAAAATGAAAAAGATCGCAAAACGCAAATCCTCAAAACAAAACGGCAAGAAGTCTCGGGCACATTGATGATTGTTCAATAAGGTCCGTCAGTAATCCAACATCGCCTGAATGAATGCCGTTTTGAGAAGTCGCGAGACAAACAGTTCCGGCTGCGCATGAACGTGCTCCTTCTTCCTGCCTATCCACGAGGATTGCCTCCGTGGCTTTCTGGCTCAAAAATGCTTATGAATTTCTTTTCAAGATCGTGCAGATCGAATCCGAAGGGACAAAGTCCATCGTTTGGAAACCGTGTTCCGAACGATGTTCGAACACATGATGCGCAGCGTTAATGCTTCCGGTAAGGAACTGCGAGAATCGGCCTGACAGTCGCTGTGCAAATAATTGATGTTGCTCGGTATCGGTGAGTATACTTCAGCTGGAAAGCATTACTGCTGCGGTCACTCTTACTACCATCAATCGTCCCGGTTTCATTTTGCAATGAAAACATTCCGACCTGTTGTGTTGTTCCTGTTGCTGTTCGGAAGTCCTGCAGCCATTTGTGGAGCGGATCCAGTCATCCGCCCCAACATCGTCTTTATTCTGATTGACGATTTGCGCCATGACGTCTTCAGTCATATGAACCATCCCTTCGTGGAGACTCCGCACATCGACGCTCTGGCGAAAGGTGGAATGCATTTTAAAAATGCATTCGTGACCACGTCCCTTTGTTCGCCAGCAAGAGCATCTTTCTTAACCGGACGTTACATGCACAACCACAAAGTTGTGGACAATTCGGATCGGATGCCAAAGGGGACCGTGACGTTTCCTCAGCTCTTGCAACAATCTGGATACGAAACCGCCTTCATTGGTAAGTGGCATATGGGGGGCAATAGCGATGCCATCCGACCTGGATTTGATCATTGGGTCAGTTTTCGTGGACAAGGAGCCTATTTTCCTGCCGGACAACAACTAAATGTCGATGGACAATCGGTTCCACAGCAAGCTTATATGACCGATGAATTAACCAATTATGCGACGCGATGGCTGGCTCAACGCAACAGAACAAAACCATTCCTGCTCTATCTTTCGCACAAGGGTGTTCATGGCTTGTATGATCCGGCTCCTCGCCATCTTGATCACTACCGAGATGAAACTTATACCCCTGCAACGGATCGAGTGGACATTGACAAGGTGAACAAGCTAAAGCCGATGTGGGTACGCGATCAGCGGAATAGCTGGCACGGGGTTGAATTCCCCTATCATGGCCGTGCCAAACAGTCGGTTGCCGAAATGTACCGACATTATTGTGAAATGGTTTTGTCCATTGATGAAAGCGTGGGACGGGTTGTATCCGCGTTAAACAAGATGGGAGTCACTGACGATACTTTGATTCTCTTCACCAGTGACGGCGGGCATTTGTGGGGAGAACACGGCTTGATTGACAAAAGGTGCGCTTACGAAGCGTCCATTCGAATTCCTTTTCTCATCCAATGGCCAAAGACGATCAAGCCGGGTTCACGCTGCCCGGCCGTTGTCACGAACATCAATGTCGCTCCCACCCTGCTGGACATCGCAGGAATAAAAATCCCTGCTGAGGTCGACGGACGTAGCATTCGTGATTTGCTCTCCAATCCCGACCTCGCCGAGGAGTCGCCGACTTTGCTCTATGAATACTACTGGGATCCATCTTTTCCACAGACACCAACGACCTTTGCGATCCGCAATGAACGATACAAACTCATCCAATATCATGGCATCTGGGACACCGATGAGCTCTATGATTTGCAGACCGACCCGCAGGAGACAACCAATCTGATTCTCGATCCGGCGAATCAGGATCGAGTTTCGGAAATGCGAAAACTGCTTCATGAGCGGCTAACGAAAACACAAGGACTTGCGATTCCGCTGGGTCGGAAACGAAATCATGGCCAGAATCTAAGGAGTTCTACCCATTCCAAAAGATCTTCGTTTCCACCTCACATGATTTCCCCCGCGGGAGAGAAATAATGGAATGAAACGTCGATAAATGAACACGATTGAATCCTGAAAGCGTCCATTTCGATTCGTCAGGTCAGAGCCAAGCCGGGTCCCATCCATTTCGGTAGGGCTTGCTGACCCATTCTTGGGCTTGCGGATGGTTCGTAATCTTGAGAGCTTCGGCATCCCAAATCAATTCTTGCTGTGGATATCGAATACCGATAGTTCCCAATAAGACTGTTTCGGTAAGCGGTCCCGCATATTCAAAGCCGGATGTCGTTTCATCTTTACCAAGACAGGCATGAGCCCATTGCGTGTAATGGTCAACCGTTGGAATCACCGGCAACTGATCGGCTGGAAAATTCTCTTCGGGAAAGGCTCTCGGTGCGGCAACATGTGGGATCACGATGGAACCTTTCTCACCGACCAACACGGATCCCGATGCGGGTAAGGCATACTCAAAGGGAATGTTCCCTAATCGTTCTCGTGGCGGAGAGATGCCCACGGCGTCGTACCAAGTCACAGGAATGCTCGGCCCGAGCGTGTATTGAGTGCCTGGAAATTCATAATGAACCGTGGCGCGATCGGTCCAGGAATCCGGGTACAACGCGGGAGCGGTTGCTTTTAATCGAGTGGGCGAAGTCAATTCGAGTGCCTTAAAAACCGGATCGAGAATATGACAGCCGAAATCGCCAAGTTGTCCCGTGCTGTAGGACTGCCAACCTCGCCAGTTGAATGGATGATAAAAACCAGCCTTATACGGTCGCTCCGGCGCGACGCCTTGCCAAAGATCCCAGTGCACATGTGCAGGGATCGGATCGTTGCCCTTCGGTCGAGGACAATGTCGGGGCCAGGTAGGTCGCGTACCTTGCCACGAATGGACTTCCTTGACCTTACCAATCATCCCCTGGTGAACCCAATGAACGGCTGTCCGATACGCAGAATGGGACTGGATCTGATTACCCATCTGAGTCACTCGTCCGTACTTCGCGGCCGCCTTCCGCATTTGTCGCGCTTCATGCACAGTATGAGTCAGGGGCTTTTCGCAAAACACATGTTTACCCAAATGCATCGCCGCTAAGGCAATCGGTGCGTGCATGAAATCGGGGGTGGCCACCAAAACTCCGTGAAAATCCTGCGCCTGATCCAGCAGCTTTCGCCAGTCCGAATACTGTTTTGCCGCGGGGTATTTTTCGGCAGCTCGGCCAAGATGATTCATGGAATGATCAATGTCGCAAATCGCGATCACATCAACATCCGAACTAGCAGCGACACCCGTCAAGTCACTCCAGCCTTTGCCCCCGGTGCCAACACTCGCGATTCCCATTCGACTGTTCGCCCCGTAGACCCGCGAATACTGAAGAGCGTTCAAACTAATCGTAGTTCCGGCTAGCGCAGCGGTCTTCAAGAATGAGCGGCGACTCGCTCGCGAGAATCCCTTTTGTTTCGGTTGCAGGGATTTGGAATCGGGAGAGAGCATCTTTGTTAATCTCCTCTTCTACAGGGCAGCTTGCGGGTGCTTCGGTCAATGAACAGGAAGGCGAGCGTAAAACGCTTTAGCGGGCACGCGTTTATGTTAAGATGCATGGCGTTCTTTTCAATAGAATAATGATATTCTTGTGAAGGATGCATGGGTGCAACCGGTCGAAAAGCCTCTATCGAAGTTAACAAGGGCCCACTACCGTTGACTTTTTCTGCCATCAGATCGTTACTGAAGATCGGCTTTCCGGGCCTTCTGCTACTGATCGTGGCAAACGTTCATGCAGAAGAGCGCGTTAACTTCAACCGCGAGATTCGTTCAATCCTTTCGGACAATTGCTTTTCATGCCACGGTCCGGACGCTCAAACACGAGAAGCCGACCTGCGCCTTGATCGAGAAGACACGGCCAAGCAAGAGCGAGGTGGGTATTCGGTGATTGTCGCTGGGTCTCCCAACCAGAGCGAGTTTTTGACCCGTGTTCAAGCATCCGACCCCGACCTCCGAATGCCACCACCATCATCCGGGAAACAGCTGACGCCCGAGGAAAAGCAAATCCTGGAACGCTGGATTGAGGAGGGAGCCGAATACCAGTCGCACTGGGCATTTGAACCCATCCATCGTGTTGAGACGAACGGCAACGCGATCGATGTCCTGATTCGCAGACGATTGGTCAAGGAAGGTCTGAAGCCTTCAGGGCCAGCCACACCCGCAACACAAATTCGCCGACTCAGCCTCGATTTGATCGGCCTGCCGCCGACCATTGCCGAGACCGATCAGTTTCTAGCAGATCTCGACCAACAGGGCCTCGACACCGCTTATCAAATGGCGGTTGAGAGACTCTTGGATTCGCCCCGATTTGGTGAACACATGGCATGGTCATGGCTAGAAGCGGCGCGATATGCAGATACCGATGGTTATCAAAACGACGGGCCACGAGAGATGTGGCGTTGGCGTGATTGGGTAATTCGTGCTTTCAATCAGAATCGAAAATTCGACCAGTTTACGATCGAACAATTGGCGGGAGATCAGCTTCCCGAACCAACTCAAGACCAACTCATTGCGACCGCGTTCAACCGCAACCATCGCTACAACTCCGAAGCGGGAATTCCCATCGATGAGTTTCTCTTGGAGAACGCCGTGGATCGCGTTGATACGACATCCACCGTTTGGATGGGTCTCACGATGGGGTGTGCACGCTGTCACGATCACAAGTTCGATCCGCTCAGCCAGAAAGAATATTATCAGCTCGTCGATTATTTCAACGATGTGGCAGAAAGTGGACGGGCCATTAAATTTGGCAACTCGGAACCATGGATCAAAACACCGACCGCTAAACAACTCGCGAGATTACAGGAGCTGGATGCGGCTGTCGCATCATCGAAACAAGCTTTAGAACAGGCGGAAGCGGAAATTCAATCCTCACAAGCCACATGGGAAACAGCGGCCGACTTCCGTCAACCGTTGTTGAATGATGGTTTGCACGATCACTGGACATTCGATCGAGAACGCGATGAATCGTTTTCGACAGATCCTTCGGCCATGGTACGGGAGCAGGGACTGTTCGGTGATGCTGTGCATGTCGACGCAGAACATCATCTGACATTGGAGCCCGTGCATGGTTTAATCGGTGACGGTCGATTTACCATTTCGTTCTGGATGAAGCCAGCTGATATCCAGCAGGGAGCGGTCATCTCGAACGAAGGGAGCAATACCGTTCGATCCGGTAATCTCGTGGAATTTGTCGAGGGTCGTTTGCGGTGGAATATTATTGGACGCTGGATCGATGCCGTTCAAGCTGTGGAAACGCAGCAAGCATTGATGGCGAACCAATGGGTCCACGTTGTGCTAACCAACGACGGCACCCAACGGACTGCCGGCATGTCGATTTATTTGAATAGCGAGCTTCAACCTGTCGACGAAATCTACAACACAAATAGCAACAAGATTGATCCCAAACAACAGAGCAAGATGCGATTGGGATTCAGCCACCATGCTCCTGACTGGCATGGGAGCATCGACGAATTGCGATTCTATCCGGACCGAACACTGTCATCTGATGAGGTGCGTTTGCTCGCAGTCCCAGAATCACCCCCAGCCATCGCCGCCAAACCGGTTTCCGATCGTTCAACCGATGAGCAACAAGTTCTGCGTTTAATCTATCTTGAACAGACCGAGAATGAGTCGCATCGAAAACTGCTCAAGGATTGGCAGGCTGCCAAATCAAAGCGTCGTGAATATTTTGACCGTTTACCAACCACCATGATCATGCGAGATCTGGTCGAAGGGAGACCCTCATATATTCGTCGAAGAGGTGTCTATGACCAACTGGGAGAACGCGTCGAGTCAGGAGTCCCCGCTGTCTTTCCGCCACTACCCGACGATACGTCTTCAGGAAGGCTCGCATTCGCGCGTTGGCTGGTTAGTGACCAACATCCATTGACGGCGCGGGTAACGATGAATCGACTTTGGCAGTCTTTCTTTGGTCGCGGGATTGTACGTACGCCGGGAGACTTTGGCTCTCAAGGGTCGCCACCCACGCATCCCGAATTACTCGATTGGTTGGCGGCTGAGTTCATAACTCGTGATTGGGATTTGAAGTGGATGATTCGTCAGATCGTTCTCAGCAAAACCTATCGACAATCTTCTCAGCTACAGGAAGTTCATCGAGAGCTGGATCCAGAGAATTTGTTGCTAGCACGAGCCCCTGCCATTCCATTGGCCGGCAATATTCTGCGAGACCAGGCATTAGCCGTATCTGGATTGCTGGTGGAAGAGATTGGCGGTCCATCGGTCAAACCGTATCAGCCCAAAAACCTTTGGCGGGAAGCAAGCAACTTTACCTACGACCAAGGGAAAGGAAACGATCTATATCGTCGAAGTCTGTACACCTATTGGAAGCGGACACTTGCACCACCTACCATGGCGATTCTCGATACGGGCGACCGTGAGTATTGCACGGTCGAACCCAAGCGAACCAATACGTCATTGCAAGCTTTGGCGCTGTTGAATGAAGTGACGTTTGTCGAATCCGCCAGAAAGCTGGCTGAACGAATATTGCTGGAGGGAGGCGATACCGATCAACAGCGCGTAGTGTTTGCCTTCCGAACTGTGGCGGTCAGGTTTCCCACTGCCCAAGAGAAAAAGATTTTGGTACAAGCGCTCCAAGATTATCGAATTCACTATCAAGATCAGCCCGAGTTCGCTGCTCGCCTGCTGGAAACAGGGGACTCACAAGTGCATCCGGAGCTGGAAAAAGAGGAATTGGCCGCCGCAACAGCACTTGCCAATGTCCTGTTGAACCTCGATGAAGTGACGACTCGAGAGTGATCTAAATCATGATGCACAGGAACGATCAATACGCTTTGCGATCGACACGTCGACAGTTTTTGCGAGCTTCGGCGCTTTCGGTCGGTGGAATGGCCCTCTCTCACCTGCTGAACCCAGAAGCAGCACGGGCCGAGATGCCGGCCATGCACGCCCCGAAGGCAAAACGCATCATTTACCTGTTCCAATCGGGCGGGCCTCCTCAGCAAGAAACCTTCGATTACAAACCGCACCTGGAAAAAGCTCATGGGCAGGAAACGCCGGAATCGGTCTTTAACGGCCAACGGTTGACGGGCATGACATCAGGACAAAGCTCTTTTCCAGTCGCCAGCTCCATCTTCAAGTTTCAACAGCATGGCGAGAGTGGACAATGGATTAGCGAAGTGATGCCTCATCTGGCGGGGGTCGCCGATGATCTTTGCATCATTCGTTCCATGCATACGGAAGCCATTAACCATGACCCCGCCATCACCTTCCTTCAAACTGGCTTTCAAATTGCCGGACGTCCCAGCATCGGATCCTGGATGAGCTATGGACTGGGCAGCGAAAACGAAGACCTTCCTGCCTTTGTAGCCATGCTTTCTGGAGGTAGCGGACAACCACTTTATGATCGGTTGTGGGGCGCCGGATTCCTGCCGTCCGTACACCAAGGGGTACGATTTCGGTCTGGAAAAGATCCGGTACTGTACTTGAACAACCCTGAGGGCGTCAGTGATGACTTACGTCGCAAGACGCTCGATCATCTCGGACAGTTGAATCGCTTGCGATTCGATGCGACGAACAACCCTGAAATCGAAACGCGGATTGCTCAGTATGAAATGGCCTATCGCATGCAGACGTCGGTTCCTGATTTAACCAATGTCGGCGACGAACCTGAAAGCACCTTTCATCTTTATGGTGAAGATGCTCGCAAACCAGGAACCTACGCACACAACGCACTGATCGCTCGACGGCTAAGTGAAAGAGGAGTTCGATTTGTGCAGCTGTTCCATCGAGGCTGGGACACCCACCGGAGTTTGCCGGGCCAGCTACAAAGGGCTTGTAAAGCCACCGATCAAGCGAATGCAGCGCTCATTACCGATCTTAAGCAGCGCGGACTTCTCGACGAAACACTGGTTGTTTCAGGCGGAGAATTTGGGCGGACCGTTTATTGTCAAGGAGATCTGACGAAGGAATCGTACGGTCGAGATCATCACCCGCGTTGTTTCAGCATGTGGGTTGCAGGCGGAGGATTTCGTCCTGGCTTAACCTATGGCGCGACTGACGACTATAGCTACAATATCGTCGAAAACCCTGTCAGCGTTCACGACCTGCACGCAACCCTCTTGCATCAAATGGGGATCAATCACGAACGACTGACCTATAAGTTCCAGGGCCGAGATTATCGGCTGACCGACATTCATGGAACGGTCGTGCGGAAGCTCATCTAATCGAATGACCAAGCTGAGCATTAAGATTCGCACCGTCGAAATGGAGGACTATTAATTGGAACGATACGCATATGTCGTTTTAGGCTGGATCTCTTTTCTACCTTCGCTGACTCTGGCGGAGACGCCACCGGCCAACTCGTCTCCTGTCATGCGTGTCATGCAGACTTCAGAAAACACCCGATTCGGGCTGTTTGGTGAAAAGCCTGATGCACCACGGCCAACTTTGTTTGTGTTTGCGACCAGTGTGGATGACATGGGCAAGCTCCATGTTTATTCAGAAGCTGGACGTTTATTGGCAAAACACGGTTGGCTCTACGTAACCGTTGACCCACCTTGTCACGGACACGATCACCGCGAGGGGGAACCGGCCCATCTGGCGGGCTGGGCACATCGCACCAAATCTGGAGAAAATCTGACCAAACCGTTTGTCGATCGTTGCGTTGAGGTACTCGATTATCTCGTTAAACAAGGTTACACCGATCCGAAACAAGTTGCAGCCTGCGGCACTTCACGAGGTGGTTTTTGCGCACTGCACTTTGCTGCGAACGACTCTCGAATCAACGCAGTGGCGTGTGTCTCACCTGTCACCAACCTACTGGCGTTGCGCGAATTTAATGGGGTGACCGCCGAACAAGTACGAAGCCAAAATGTTTTCGCGATCGCTGAGAAACTCAGAAACACCGCAGTTTGGCTGAGTATCGGCAATGACGATCAGCGAGTGGGGACCCATCACTGCGTAAAGGCTGCAGATCGTTTTCAAGCCACCAGATCTCAACAACGGCCAGGGGCGACGGTAGCACCGGTCGAATTGGTGATCAAACCAACGAACGGACATCAACCCGTGAAAGATGCGTATAGCTTGGCTGCTCAATTTGTATTCGATCGCGTTTATTCTGAAGCCCAAACACGGCAACGGTCAACGAAGTAAGAGCAAAATAGCGGCAACGAAAAAAGACTCCCCCTCTACCTTTTCAATCGAGAGCCTATTCACATTTCAACGGTCGCCATGACAAATGGAATTAGTACGGTAATTTTTCCAGCCCTGCTACGGTTCACCCTCTGTTTTGATCGAATAATCTGCTTGGCGACAACATTCCTCAAACATAATGAAACGTGGCATCAAACTAACACATGACACCAGGTTTCCGAGCCATCAAGAAACACTTTTGACCGTTGATTGTTTTCGCTTTCAGCGGCATCGGTTGACCGATGTCCGCGGGTTTGCCTGCTAATCGATCTCCGGTCATCACATCGCATGAGAGGACAGTCCATTAACGTCGCTTTGCTAGGTTGCGGTCGAATCGCAACGTGGTTTCATTTGGAAATTTTACATCGGCATCCATTGGTTCAATTAGTTGCCATTGCCGATGCGAACCAAGATGCGCTACAGCGTGCGAAAACCAAGGCACCTCAGGCGAATACGTTTCTCCGCTACGAAGATCTCCTGCAAATCGACGATCTCGATGCGGTGGTGATTTGCCTGCCAACGCATCTTCATGCCGCTGCAGCGATTGCTGCGTTTGAAGCCAAGAAGCATGTTTATCTCGAAAAACCTCTGGCGATCAGTCCCTCAGAAGTACCGCAGGTATTGCATGCTTGGGAGGCCAGTCACTGCATCGGCATGATCGGCTTTAATGGTCGATTTCATCCGGTGATACAACAGGCGAAGGAAATGCTTGATCGCCAAGTCATTGGACCGATCACGGCCGTGCAGACCGTCCATACCTCCTTCGCGAAATCACTGCCCGACTGGAAAAAAAGCCGTGAATCGGGGGGTGGTGTCCTGCTTGATTTGGCAAGCCATCAATTTGACCTGCTTGCCTTTTTATTGAACACGCCGGTGACGGAAGTGATGGCATCGGTTTGGTCGCAACGGTTCGAACAGGATTCTGCCATGTTACAAATCCGTTCGCATCATGGTCCGCCAGCGCAGGTGTTTGTTTCGAATTCTGCTGCCGTTGAAAATCGGCTCGAGATTATCGGCGAGCGAGGAAGAATTGTGACAGATCGATTTGCTTCGACGGTGCGCGTTTTACCAACGCAGCCTGCGTACAGTCGCGTGGATCGAACCCGAGAGTTATGTCGAGATTCTGTTAGCCTCGTTTCCAAATTAAAAAAGATTATTGCTCCCACAGCAGAACCTTCGTATCGGTTGGCCTTGGATTATTTCATCAACTGTGTTCGTGAATCGCGAACGCCATCGCCTGACATTCGTGATGGCTGCAAAAACATCGCTGCTGTTTTTGCTGCGGAGAAATCGGCTAAGACAGGTCAGTGGATTAAGCTGCCCGCTGAAGATGAATTGGGGGCCTCATGCGCGTTCTGATTATGAACGACCTGGGAACACCCACAGGCGGCGCCGAATTAATGACGCTTGCGATAAGCGAAGCAATGCGGCAGCGTGGGCATGAAACATTGACCCTCACGAGTGACGCCGGCAACCACCCAGACAAATTCAGTGACGTGAGATTCTTCGGATCCACATCGGCATTCGGTACGCTCTTGAAAGTCGCTAATCCATTCGCCGTGCGATGCTTGCGGCAAACATTGACATCTTTCAAGCCGGATGTTGTTCATGTGCGAATGTTCATGACACAATTATCACCATTAATTCTGAGGACACTTCGGGACGTCCCGACGCTTTATCATGCTGTCTCCCATGAAGTCTTATGCCCGACAGTCAACAAAATCCTTCCCGACGGGACGCTCTGCGAACATTCGCCTGGGTTAGTTTGTCGAAATATGCGTTGTTTGTCTTTACGGGCGTGGGGAGCCGCCATGATCGAGCGCAACCTGTTGATGCGTTGGAAAAACAAATTTGATGTCGTTGTCGCCAATGGGACCGTCCTGGCCGAAAAGTTGGAGGCCATGGGAATGCCGGACATCAGGGTTGTGAATAATGGCGTTCAAGCCTTGCCAAAACGGCCGCCCCTGTCATCGCCTCCGACCATCACCTTCGCAGGGCGATTGGTACTCGTAAAGGGCATCGATATCCTGCTTAAAACTTTTCAATCAGTCCAGTCGGTTGTCGAGGATGCAAAGCTCCAGATTATTGGAGACGGTCCCCTCAAATCAGATCTCAAAAAGATGGCTGCGGAGCTCTCTTTAAGAAACGTATCCTGGTTAGGACAAATGAAACAACAACAAGTTTCAGAGTTCTGCGCCAATAGCTGGATCCACGCGGTTCCATCACGAGCCGAAACCTTTGGCATTTCTGCTACTGAAGCCATGATGCGAGGAAGTGCAGTGGTTGCCTCACGTGTCGGTGGACTCATTGACCAGGTAGAAAACGGGACTACGGGATTCTTGTGTCCTGTTGACGACGCCGACGCATTTGCTTCGGTCATGATTCCGCTATTACAAGATCATGAGCGTTGCGAGCAAATGGGAGCAGCTGCCCGTCAACGTGCACTGGATCTTTTTACGATCGATCGGTGTGCTCAAAAGTTTGAGCAAATCTATCAAGAGATGAGTATGAAGTCGAAAAACCAACGAGGAAATGAACTGTGAATGAGCCGAAACCACTCCTGATTTTGGGACTCGATGTTGGAGATGCTGAGTTGATTTCTCGCTGGACAAGTGAAGGTCATCTGCCGGCTATTGCCTCGGTGATGGAACGAGGATGCTGGGGCACGACCGGGGGCCCCGAAACGATTGCCGAATACGGTCTGAGTCTATCGCTGTTCACTGGGATCTCCCGAAACAAACACGGCAGTTACTACCAACGTCAACTCAAACCCGGAACGTATGAAACGGTTCAGATTGAACCTGGCGATATCGATGCACTACCCTTTTGGGGCCAACTCAAGAATCATCGAGTTTTGACCATCGATGTTCCAGATACCAACCCAGTACTGGGCCTTGATGGAATTCAAATATCAAACTTAGCCACACATCATGGAGCGACCTGCCCAACTCAGGTTGAACCCCAGGGATCTGCAAAGAAGGTTCATCAATTATTTGGACCCAAGTTGGAAATCCATTTTAACCCGAGTCCGAATCCAGAGCTCGCAATTAAGAATGTGCGAAAACTGCATCAACGACTCGAGAAAAAAGGCAAACTTCTCAGTCAGTTGCTCGAGCAAGAACGGTTTGATTTGGTGACTGCATTCTTTTCTGAAACGGATGCTGGTAGTCATTACTGTTGGAAGTATCGTCCCGATGCGATTGGATCCGATAAATCTGTTGATGCACCTGAGTTGGCGGATGGAATTCTGCGACTCTACCAAGCGATCGATCGTGAGATGGGCAAAGCCATGGAACTCATGGGTCACGACGCGAACATCATGATTATTTCGCTGTATGGCATGCAAGATGAATATCCCATTTCGACGTTAACGGAGTCCTTTTGCCAGCAATTGGGCTACCATGTTCTGCACCAACAAAAAGGCACCGATGATTCTGGAGAACCAACGGCCTCCTCGTCGAAAAAAATAAAGCTGGATCCAATTTCGCTCGCCCGAATGGTTATTCCTGATTCGCTGAGAACAGCGATTAGCCGTCACTTGCCCAGGTCCATGCAGGAAAAGCTACTGAGCAGTGGCCTCCGTGACGGAACCCAATGGAGTGCCACGACGGCGTTTGCCATTTCATCAATTTCAACGGGTTTTATCCGCGTGAACTTACAAGGTCGCGAACCCCAAGGCATTGTTAAACCAGGTACGGAATACGAAGAACTGTTGGCACGAATAGAAGCTGATTTTGCCTTATTGACCGATCCAAAGACCGGCGAACCTGCCATTCGGCGGACGGCGAGAGCTGTTGACCTGTTTGGTGGAGGCCCCCCGGAACTACTCCCCGACTTGTTCGTTGAATGGGAACCGGGACCAAGATTCCTTGATCGAGTCAAACATCCAAAGGCTGAACTGATCCAACCGAAACCAACTCATTTCTTTGATAGCCAAGAGAAGTTAGAGGGGTTCTTTGCAGCGGCTGGCCCAGATATTCAGGGACGCGGTGATCTCGGTGAAGTCGAAGTATTGGACATGGCTCCAACATGGCTACAACTGTTAGGAGTAGCGCCTTCGGCAGACATGAAGGGCAAGATCATCAAGAACATGGTCGAGCGGACTTGAGAGAATGGTTGAACAATTGCCAAACGTGCCTCGATCCGAACAGCTTGTCTGTCAGCTGCCTTGGTTTATTCGACGCCGCCTTGGTTTGCTTTCTCGATACAAGATTCCCTATGACCAGACGGTCCGTATGCGATTGGGCGAGTCAACCTTTATGTTGGCTGATCCGGCTGATATTCACGACGTGCTTGTCACTCGGGCTCGTAACTTTGTTAAAACTCCAAATCTGGTTAGTGAACAAGGACGAAAGCGTGCCGGCCGCGGCTTGTTGACCAGTACAGGTGACCGACATCAACAACTTCGCCGAGGCCTGCAGCCGCTCTTTGTGAATTCTGCTGCGTTGCCCTTCGCAGCCGCCATTCAATCACACACCGAAAAACGGGTGAGCTCATGGCGCGATCAGCAACCCATCGATATCTCGCGTGAGATGACGCGACTTGGACTCGAAATCTTGATCCGAATGGTCTTCGGTGGCGAAGCTGATCAACTCGATCCGAACTTCGCGGAGGCCATTACCGAGCGTCGGCGGTATAACGAATATGTTATTTTCGGAAAACTGCCCTTTCGAACTCATTTGCCAACACCCACCGTTCGGAAGTATCGTCGGGCAATCAAAATCATCGATAAAGAGATCTACCGTGGAATTCGAGAGCGACGACGCAGCTCAAGCGAGCATGGAACGGCTCATCATTTTCTTTCGTTGTTGAGTAATGTTCAGCGACCGGACGGCACGCAACTATCGGACGAACAGGTGAGAGACGAGGTGTTAACACTCACCACAGCAGGCTACGAAACCGTTGCGGACGGCCTTTCTTGGACGCTCTATCTCCTCGCCAAGAACCCTGACATCCAAGAAATGCTGCGCGATGAAATTGCCGCCGCTCAAAACATTCCCGATTTGAATACAAAATGCCTGAAAGCACTTCCGATGAATTATGCAGCGGTTCAGGAAAGCTGGCGAATTTATCCACCAACCTGGATCTATGTCCGGACCCCGCTCAAAGACGAAACACTTCCATCCGGGATAAAGATTCCGGCATCCAGTCGTTTGTACCTGTGCCCATTCATCATGCATCGTTATCCTGCTGTCTTTCCAAAACCAGAAAAATTCGATCCCAACCGTTTTGCTCCGTCTGCCAAGCCACCACCCCGATCGATCTATTTTCCTTTCGGCGACGGTCCACACCTTTGTATCGGCGCACCGTTAGCTCGCCTGGAAAGTGTGATCATTCTGTCCACGATCCTGGCCCGTTTTCGAATTCATGACGATCCTAATCATTGCGTCAAACCCTTCGCTGGAGTGACCCTACGTCCCGCAAATGGAGTTAAGGTGCATTTAGAATCGCTGTGAAATCGCAGTTTTGAAGATCGAAAATGCATGTGTAAATGATCGCTCCAACGGTAGGAAATGCAAAACAGGGCGGCGTAACTTATCATCAAGATGGAGAGGATCAAGAAGATCCCGGTGACAAGTCGGTTCGTGCGTTCGATTTTCCATCACGTGGCTCGAAATCATGTTCGCTGCAAGGATTTTATCGAAGAGCCTTTTCGATGATGCTATGGACTTGAACGAACCGTTGATAACCAATGTGGCAATAACGCCTCCCCTCATTTTTTTGCGAGTATCGAGGATCACCATGCCTACCCGTCGGACAACCGCTGCCGCTGCTGTTTTGATCGCCGTTGTTAGCTTCTGCCTCAGCTCAAGTCTCACGGCAACCCCTGTAAAGTTATCTACGCTTACCGGCAAATTCACTCTGGAACGAAGTTCAAATTCGCTCCACAAAAAAGACGGGAAAGACCATCTTTTTCAAGGGCAGACGTTCGCTTCCAATTCCCCAATGAACAACCTGCTACGCCCCTCGGCTCTTTCTCAACACAGCAATGGTTCAGATGCTACGACGTTAGCGCTTGGCCCGGAAGAAAAAAACTCCTTCTATGAACCAGTCGAAAAGAATATTGAGGGCTGGAAAATTCGCGTCGACCCAAAACTAATTGCTGAGGAAAACCTGTCGAAGCAGGTGTTTACTGCTTTGGCCAATCACCTGCAGCGAGTCAAATACATTGTTCCGGCCGAGCGAGTCAAACAACTTCAACAGCTGCCGATCTGGATTGATTTGGAGAACCCTGTCCTCAAGGCGATGCAATATCATCCAAGTCGTGGTTGGTTGCTAGCCAACAACCACGATCCTCGTCTTGTCAAACATGTACACATCCCTCAGGCTCGAGATCTTTTGAAACGCAGTACCTGGGCCAAACACCCGTATGTCGTGTTACACGAACTGGCTCACGCCTATCACGATCAGGTATTGAGCTTTGATGCGCCAATGATTGTTGAGGCGTATGAAAAAGCGAAGGACGAGGGCATTTATGAAGAGGTCCTGCTCTTCACAGGAAGGAAAGTACGGCATTACGGACTGAGCAATCCCAAGGAGTACTTTGCGGAATCGACCGAGGCTTATTTCGGCGTCAACGATTTCTATCCCTTCGTACGGGCCGAACTCAAGGAACACGACCCTCGCATGTATGAAGTCATGAAGAGCGTCTGGGGCCCGGTGGATTGAACAAGGCAGATAGCTCAGGGCCACCATTCTGGCAAAACAAAATAAAGATTGTCCAAGCGACGGTCGATGAGACGAACGCACGGATCCGTTCGCGGATCTCTTAATCGAGCACACATTAATAGTCAGAATGTGCCCGGACATCGTCATCGTGTGCCCGGGAAAGGATTCCCGCATGTCGGCCGTTACCTCTTCTGTCGATCGTGTCATCCTCGTGCATGGCACCTTCGCGGCTGAAACTGATGACGCCGGTAATAGCTGGTGGCAAGAAGGCAGTGATACTTGGGACGCAATGCAAAGAAAGCTTCCGAAGGGCACGGAACTGGCGGCTCAGAGTCATGTCTTTCATTGGTCTGGCGAAAACAGTGAGCGAGCACGCATCAAAGCCGGTCAGGATCTACTGGAGATATTCCGCGAATTTGAAGAAGAGGGCATCTGTTATCACGTCATAGGCCATAGCCACGGCGGCTCGGTCATCTGGCATGCCTTAAGGATGGCAGAAATTCAAAACCTCTGGCTGCCAAGACTCCGTAGCTGGGCAACCGTCGGCACTCCGTTTCTCCAGCAACAGACGCGTAGTCGTTGGAGTTTGATCAACGGAATCAACATCTTTTTGGCACTGATCCTCTTGAAGCCAGCCTATGTGACCTTTACTCAATTGGTGCAATACAGCATTGCGTCGTTAACCGGTGGCGATGTGCAGGTCCTCGCGTCCAACAACGACTCACAGATTGTCCAAGTCGTACGCGCACCAGCACTCAGGTTATTGGAAGGGCTTGGTATCCCCATCGACAAGACAGGGGCAAACATACAGGTCGGATCGTTCGATCCAACCCAGGGAGATTCTCTTGTCGCCCACATGCTGACGACACCACAAGGGCTCACCATTGTCTTCGTCGCCGTGCTCTACATATACATCCTGTTGAATTTAGCCTTTTTCTTTTTATCTCCCGTTCTGGAGTCATTGAGACTACGGGCGGAAAAGCGATTAGAGCACAATTGTTCCAATCGCTTTCGCGACCGCTGGATGGGAATCTGGTCACCGGACGACGAAGCAATCAACAGCCTCAAAGCAACCCTCAGCTTGTCTATGTCGTTCGTCGCGAAGATGGCTCCTCGAGAACGCATTTTGTTTTCTGACTCACTCGCGTTGATTTCCCGACCGTATTACTGGATTTTGGCGCCAATCTTCAATCGTTACATCAGACCTGCCCTGGATGGGGTGATTCGAACCTATATCGCCAAAACAGCCCAGGGAAATAACCGACCCGCTGCAGAGGTCGTTGGAGTTTCTCCGATTCCAGCTGCAATTCAATCTCAGTGTGCCGACTACCCGGCACTGCCCGGTTGGCTGAATGACCAAATCGTGGAATCGTCGAATCGGTACATGGTTGATCTCGCACCGAAACTGCGACGACTGCTATCATCCACATGTATCCTGTCTGGACTCGATGCCTTTGGCCACGAAATCTCTGGACGCGAACTTGTCCATACGTCCTATTTCGATCATCCAGAGGTCCAAAGCCTACTGGCGATGCATATCGCCTGGTCGATCAACGACGTTCCTCAACTGCTGCGAGTGAGTCGAGGTGATCAACGTCTGATGGACTGGTACCAAGAGTTCCGAGAGGCGGCTGGGCGACCCATCGTGTCCAGCATCCTGAAAGCTGCCGAACAACAGAACAAAATCCCGTTGATCCAGCCTCGTCGCCGCAAAGCGGCCTAAACAGGCTGGCATCTGCTAAACGGGCTCGCATCTGACGGGCTCGCATCTGACGGTACCTTAACGCACGCGATAACCGATTTCCCGGAGGGTCTGTTGGATGCGTTCCAGTTGGTCCCCCTGAATCTCAATTACCTCATCCTTAAGGGTCCCCCCAGCACCACAGGTCTCCTTCAACTTCGAGAGCAATGCTTTCAGGTCAGTTTCGTCGGACGACAATTGATTGACAATCGTTACGAACTTTCCTCGCTTGCGTTTTTCGAGATAAACCCGTGCACTCTGACTGGCAGGATCCTTGTAAACCTTCGTTGGGAGTGGGCATTGGCAATCAGCTTCTAGCTGCCCGCATTCATCGCACTTCGGAGGTCGATCAAACGGCGTGCCTTCGAACAATCTCATCACATCTCCTCAAACAGCTAACCAATCAAGCGGTCTTTTGCTGGGGCTGACTGTTAACGATATAGATTCCAAGTGCGATGCACGCACCCGAGATGAACAACCAGGAAGACAGGGGATCATCTCGAAACACCGCTGCTAATAACACACCAAACACGGGAGTCGAAAAGCTAAACATCGAAAGTTGGGATGCCGAGTGTTTTTTGAGCAACTGTGTTTGCAAGGCAAAGCAGAGTCCAGCGACCAGGAGCCCTTGATATAGCAATCCTAATACCGCAGCCACCGTTAAGGCCTGCCTGGTAAACTCCTCGAACGCGAAGCTGAAGGATAAAAAGCATACAACTCCGACCACGTCATGCCAGAAAATGAGCTTGCCGGGCTCAATCCTGGGAAGCACCTGTTTGACATAAACCACCCGAACGGCCAAAAGAAAAGCACTGAACACCATGAGCAGATCGCCCGCTCGTGAAGGATCATCCTGAACAGGGACCGATGCACTGCCCTTCTCCGCCTTGCTCAACATGACCAATACACCGAAAAAGGCGATCACGAGCCCGATAACTTTACGAGTGGTGAGTCGATCGGTTTTTGTAATGGAATGTTCAATGGCGATCACCCAAAACACAAACGTGCTAATTAACACTGATGAATGCGAAGCATTGGACCACTCAATCGCCACATTGAAGGTGACAATCTGCACGGCCAAAAGCAGGCCGGCGACGAGACAAAGTCGGAACTGACCAGGTTGCAGCCGCATCGGAGTTCTACCAAGCCAGCACCACGCCAACATAAAGATGGCTCCGAGAGCAAATCGAACGGCCGCGATTGCTACTGGCGGCAATGACGAAGCCGCAAAAGAAACGGCCACCGGTGTGCCTCCCCAAAGTGCCGCCGTCAACAATACAATGGCCAGAGACTTCGAGTCCAACGGCTCTACAGTTTTTCCAGATGAGGTCATAATGGGTCTCGAAGGGACGTCACTCGGACATGAATTAACGAGTGAATTCGCCAGCGTGATATTAGGCGATCATTCCGTGCATGACTTCACCGTAAATATCGGTGAGTCTGAAATCACGACCCGCATATCGATAGGTAAGGCGTGTGTGGTCCAGTCCCAAGAGATGCAAGATTGTCGCATGCAAATCATGCAGATGCACTTTATCTTCGACCGCGTAATAACCGTACTCATCCGTTGCGCCATAACGGATTCCTGGTTTCACTCCTCCTCCCGCCATCCACATAGTATAGCCGTGCGGATTATGATCGCGGCCGTCATTTCCTTGAGCGACGGGCGTTCGCCCGAATTCGCCGCCCCATAAAACCAGCGTATCTTTCAGCAATCCTCTCGCCTTCAGATCATGCAACAGTGCCGCAATTGGCTTGTCGACTTCGGCCGCATTTTTGGCGTGATCTTTTTGAAGATTGCCATGTTGGTCCCATTTATAACTGTGCGTGCATTGAATAAAGCGAACCCCCTGCTCTGCAAACCGCCGGGCCATTAAACATTGCCGTCCAAAATTCTTGGTCTTCGGATCATCGAGCCCATAGTTTCGCCGGGTAATCTCTGTTTCATCATCGACGCTTTGCAAGGAAGGAACAGCTGACTGCATTCGGAAGGCAAGTTCGAACGAATTAATGCGAGCCTCAAGTTCCGCATCCGTTTGAGTCGGCAGCGACGCCTTATTCATGCGACGGATCAAGTCCAATTCCATCCTTTGGATTGAAGCGGGCAACTGATCGTGGTTTTTGATAAAGGGGATTTGAGCCTGATCGGAGGCAATGCTCGCGTTTCCGACAGGTGTGCCTTGAAAATCGGCCGGCAAGAATGATGAACCAAAGGCATTCGCGCCTCCATGAGTCAACGTAGGACAGATCGTGATATAACCAGGCAAGTTCTGGTTTTCCGAGCCGAGCCCGTAGGTAATCCAGGAACCAAGACTCGGTCGCACGAATGTGTCACTGCCGGTATGTAATTCAAGGAGTGCGCCGCCATGTCTTGAATTCGAACCGTGCATGCCATTGATGATGCACAAATCGTCGACACAGCCGGCAACGTTCGGAAATAACTCGCTCACCCAGGAACCGGATTCACCATGCTGCGCGAATCTCCAGGGAGATTTCAGCAGGCTGCCTGTCTTGGACGAAACCACGCGAGGCTTATCGAATGGCAACGGCTTACCGTGATCTCGCGTCAAATGTGGCTTGTAGTCAAATGTATCAACCTGAGATGGTCCGCCATGCATGAACAGGAAGATCACACGTTTCGCCTTGGGCGCGAAATGCGAGGGCTTCTCGGACAGCGCTGAATCGGGATTCGCAGTTGATTCAGCAGCCGCTTCCTGATGGAAGAGAGACGCCAAAGCGAGATTCCCAAAACCAGCACTCGCCATCTTCAACCATTGGCGGCGTGAGTGGGAGACGTTCTCTTGGCGACAATATACGGACATGATTGCTTAATCCAAATAAATGAATTCGTTGGTCGACAAAACCGCCCGACAGAGACTCTGCCAAGCAGCTCGACGAGGCTGCTCAGGATCGTCGCCATCCGCTTCAGTAACACGCGCAAGATATTGACGGACGTAATCTACGGCCATTTGAATCTCTGCATCGGTCGCACGTCGCCCCAAGGCGCGCTGATAGAGGCGGCGAACACGATCCGCATCCTCCGATTGTCGATGATCCAACAACTGTTGTGCAAGCAGTCCTGTCTGCTCAGCAACAAATTCACTGTTCATCATAAAAAGCGCCTGCGGAGCAACGGTCGTGGACTGTCGCAACCCAGTGGAGACACTCGGATCGGGGAAATCGAAGGATTGCAGCACTTCGAACAAAGCACTGCGAACGATCGGCAAATAGACCGATCTTCGTCGCAAATTATAGATTTGAGGATTCACATTCGCGGTACTGGTCACATACGCTCGGTTTTTGGTGGGCAAATGCGTGCCGCCCATCGCAAGATCCAGACTGCCGCTGACCGCCAACACAGAATCACGTATCGCTTCTGCTTCCAGACGTCGTCGCCCAAAGTGAGATAAGAGCCGATTTTCGGGATCCTTCATGACCGCTTCCTCAGATGGAAGCGAACTTGAACGATAGGTCGCCGAGTTCATCAACATCCGGTGCATCGATTTGAGCGACCAGCTTTGATCGATGAGTTCTCGCGCAAGCCAATCGAGCAATTCCGGATGCGTCGGGCGCTGGCCAAGCGTTCCGAAATTATCGGGAGACGCAACAAGTCCCTGACCAAAATGCCACAACCAGAGACGATTCACGATCACGCGAGCTGTCAATGGATGTTCGGTGTGTGTGAGCCAGCGAGCGAGATCCAAACGTCCGCTCTGTTGCTTGGTGATCTCAAACTCATCACTAGCAGCAACAAGCTGCAAGAACCTTCGGGGAATCTCTTGGCCCAAGGTAAGATGACTGCCGCGCAAATGAACCCGCAAATTCTCAGGTTGTTCGTAGTCACTGACTGCCATCGCGGTGGGAGCAACCGGCCGCCGTCCTCGAAAGGTTTCAAGATGCTTGCGAGCTTCGACAATCTTCTCACGTTCTTCGGCAGGCCAATACGACTCCAGAGATTCCTCAATCGCAGGCAAATGCGATGGATCAAACGATTCAAATTGAACCGCAAGCTCTTCCCACTCGGCCAGCGGTCCCTGTCGTTGGCGCCACGCCTGAAAGGCGGCGACCACAGGCTGGTCGGCCTTGGCTGGATCGACCAAGAAGCGATACCACTGTCTGACCAAGGGTGAAAACGTTCGCGATTCGGAAACACGGTCATCACTCAACCAAGCCGGTGCGTCTTGGATGGGAACCAGCAATAGCTTATCGATATGAGGAATCGGTCCGTTGCGTTCCAGTCGCAATACACTTTTGCCGACAGGTAGCTTAATGATCGCGTCAAAATGCCATTTTTGAGAGTCGGGAAACCAGGTACCCGTCGTGCCTGCAGCAACCTCACGGAGTTCAACCTGATTCACGATCAAACGGCAGGGACGAGATTCTACGGCAGCGTAACGCAAATCGAGTTGGTACCATCCCTCGTCATCGACTTCAATATCGTATTCGACATAGTCTTGAGGAGTCCCACGACTGGCGATAACACCGATGCCGCGTCCATAGTTTTCCTCGTCTCGTACGACATGATCCCCGCGCACGAAACTTTCCGCCTCGAACAACTGATGCGACTCAACATTCGCAAGGTCGTCACCGTGGGCCTTGCGCGAGGCGTGCAACTGCTGGCGAAGTTCGTGCCGCGCAGCCGCCTTGAGATATTCAAGGACAAGCTGTTGAGATTGTTCGGTAACGCGTTGATTCGCTGCTGCTTCAAGTCGCTTAATTTCGTCCTGTTTGTCCGCAAGTTCCTTTTCAAACTGTGCTGAGTCACGTTTGAATTTGGCGGTCGACAGTTCACGTTCCTGCCACTTCGCCACCACATTGAAGTGATCCATCGTCTTGGTACTTTTGAAGACTCCTGCCAAGGCATAGTAATCCGAAGCAGGGATCGGATCGAATTTGTGATCATGACAACGAGCACAACCGAGTGTCAGTCCCATGAAGGCCCGACCGATCGTATCAACCTGTTCGTCGATGATATCCATCTGCATCTTGACGGGATCGTCTTCGGCAAGCATTTTGGCGCCGAGCGAGAGAAAGCCGGTCGCGATGATGGGGTCAAACGATTCTTCCTTCCCTGGCTCCAACAAATCACCGGCAAGCTGCTCGTGTATAAATCGATCAAACGACTTGTCCTGATTGAATACGCGAATCACATAATCGCGAAATCGATAGGCGTTGGCATGCGCCAGGTTTTCATCCAGTCCATTCGAGTCTGCGTAACGAGCCACATCCAACCAATGTCGTCCCCACCGTTCGCCATAGCGAGGGGAGGCTAGTAATCGTTCGATCAAGCGAGCATAGGCATCAGGAAGTGGATCGTCAATGAAGGTCTCAACGTCTTGCGGGGTGGGTGGCACGCCGTGCAAGTCCAACGTGGCGCGACGAATCAACGTACGTCGATCGGCAGTTGGCGCCGGTTTCAATTGCTGCGACTCGAGCTCTGCAAGAACGAATCGATCAAGCGGTTGGCGGATCCAATCATCTCTTTCAACATCCGGCAACGGTGGCTTTTGAGGCGACCGAAAAGACCAAAAACTGCGATCTTCATCCGTAACTGTAAAACCTTCATCATCTCCAGCCGAAATCGCCTCAACCGGATCATGGTTCGGCCACACCGCACCATCCGAAATCCAACGGGCAAGATTGGCAATGTCCTGAGCCGGCAGTTTAGCCTTAGGAGGCATCTGCAAACGTTCGCTGTGGCGCAACGCGTGCATGAAGAGGCTTTCACCCGGTTTGCCAGGAACAATCGCCGGGCCTCGCGTTCCCCCCACCAACATTCCCTGTAGCGAATCGAGTTGCAATTCACTTTCGGGATTGTCAGCACTGTGACAATCCCAACACTGGTCAATCAGAAGCGGCCGGATCTTCGACTCGAAAAAAGCTTCATGCTCACTGGCACCGGCAGGATAAACAATCGTCCCGAGGATCAGCAGGAAAACGATAAGACTGTGCCGGCAGGACATTTTCACCCTCTTGCCTCAATCATGAGAACTCTGGCGAGAGCCTGATTATACGCCGCGTCAGCGATCACCGCACGGGTGTTTTCGAGTCTGATGGGTGCTGGAAAGAACAATGACGTGCCAGAATGGTGCAGGATTGGTAAACTATGAGCTTATTCACGAATGACAAGGATCCTACGATGCCAACCTTAAAAACTGTAATCGTCGCTCTTTTGTTCCCTTTGACTCTCTGGAGCATGGATGTCGACGCGAGACAACCCAACGTCATCCTGATCGTGGCCGATGATCTCGGCTATCGTGAACTGGGATCTTTCGGACAAAAGAGAATTCAAACGCCCTACCTCGACGAATTGGCAAGGCAGGGCATGCGGTTAACTCAGCACTATTCTGGGAATGCCGTTTGTGCTCCATCGCGTTGCGTACTGATGACCGCCAAGCACCCTGGCAACGCATGGGTCCGCAACAATCGCGAGCTCAAACCAGAAGGACAACAACCGATCCCCGCTGCCGAAATCACGTTGGGAGAACGATTACAAGCGTTAGGATACAAGACGGGTGCGTTTGGCAAATGGGGACTCGGCGGTCCAGGTTCCGAAGGCGATCCGATTAACCAAGGCTTTGACCGTTTCTTCGGTTATAACTGCCAACGCCATGCCCACACTTATTATCCGTCGTATTTGTGGAGCGACGATCAGCGGATTCCGTTGGACAACGATCCACCTGTACCCGGCCACGCAGGTCTCGCACCCGACGCAGATCCCAATGACCCGAAAAGCTACGAACCATTTCAGGGACAGGACTACGCACCCGATCGTATCAACGAGCAGGCCTTGAAGTTCATTCGCGAACACAAGGACGAACCATTCTTCCTCTACTACCCAACCATCATTCCGCATGTCGCTCTGCATGTTCCAGACGAAGAGCTTGAGCCGTATCTCGCAAAGGGATGGAATGACCCACCGTTCAGCCGAGCTCAAGGGTTCGGTTACACGCCACACTTTACACCGCGTGCCGCATACGCTGCCATGATCACGCGGATGGACCGGTACATCGGGAACGTCTTGAGTGTATTGGACGATCTTGAATTGAGTAAAGACACGATTGTCATCTTCAGTTCCGACAACGGCACCACTCATCTCAAACAAGAAGTCGACTACGATTTCTTCGAGAGCGTTGGCGAACTTCGCGGCTTGAAGGGCTCGCTTTACGAGGGTGGAATTCGCGTCCCCTGCATCGTCCGCTGGCCCGGCCATGTGGAGTCAGGATCGGAGTCGGACTTCGTGAGTGGATTTGAGGACTGGACACCGACAATTCTGGAAATGATCGAAGCGGATCACAACATCGATAGCGATGGAGTGAGCCTGGTGCCGACGCTAACCGGCCAGGATCAATCTCCTCGAGACTATTTGTATCGTGAGTTTTCCGGCTACGGCGGCCAACAATCGATTCGGTCCGGAAACTGGAAGGCAATCCGAACGGGCATGAATCGTGGCAACGTGAAGGTCCAACTTTACAATCTCAAAGACGACGTAAGTGAATCGACAGACGTGGCCAAGGAACACCCGGAGCTGGTCGAGAAGCTAACGGCGATGATGATGGAACAACATCAGCCGTCAGAACTCTATCCGCTACGACCGTTCGACGCGCCGGCTCAACGCCCACGACGTTAACCATCGTGATCCTGTCGACTGTCCAAGAGACCTCCAAAGCGGTAAACTTCGGTCTTCTAGCCGAACCTAATTGGAGATCTTTGACGTGGCCGAAAACGACCTCAAAGGCAAGCTCGATCTTGATGCTCTGAAGGTATTGATCGGGAGCGGCGAAATCGACACGGTCATTGTTGCCTTCCCAGATCTTTATGGGCGGCTCGTGGGAAAACGGTGTGGCGGAGATTACTTCCTCCAAAAGGTGGCCAAATCAGGCACTCATGCCTGCGACTACCTGTTGACCGTCGATATGGAGATGGAGCCGATCGATGGATATGAGTTCGCTAACTGGGAACGCGGTTACGGCGACTTTCATCTCGTCCCCGATTTTTCGACGTTGCGACGACTTGCCTGGTTAGAGCGCACCGCAATGGTCATTTGCGATCTGCATGGCGGCGATGGACAACCGATCCCGGTGGCCCCGCGAAATATTCTCAAGGCCCAGATTGCGAGGGCGGAAGCACTCGGCTTCCGAGCCATGGCCGGCTCGGAAGCAGAATACTATCTGTTCGAAGCAGATTATCGAACGGCATGGCGTGAAGGGTTCCAGCGGGTTCAACCGTCGGGGGACTACATCGAGGATTACCACATCCTGCAGGGCACACGCAGAGAACCTTTCCATGGCAAGCTCCGACACGATCTCGATCATTCCGGCGTGCCCGTGGAATGCACCAAGGGTGAATGGGGACGAGGACAACACGAGCTGAATCTCCAATACAGCGAAGTCCTGGAAATGGCAGATCGCCATACGCTCTACAAACATGGTGCCAAAGAAATTGCCGACAGCCTAGGAATGAGTGTCACCTTCATGGCCAAGCCTGCCGCCGATACTGCGGGCTCCAGCTGCCATGTTCACCTCAGCTTGTGGAGCGGATCAGGTAACGCCTTTGATGGGGACCAGTCTCTCGGCAGCGTACAATGCAGCGATCTATTTCGGCAATTCCTCGCGGGCTGGATTTTCCACGCTCAAGATCTCATGGTATGGATGGCACCCACCATCAATTCCTACAAGCGATATCAGGCGGGAAGCTGGGCTCCAACACGACTGGCATGGGCAAGTGACAATCGAACGGCAGGATTCCGAATCGTCGGTCAAGGCAGTAGCCTGAGAATTGAATGCCGAGTACCCGGAGCCGACTGCAATCCGTATCTCACCTATGCCGCGGCGCTGGCAGCAGGCTTGGACGGCGTCGCAAAGGGTCTCGAGCCACCGTCGGAATTCTTTGGGAACGCTTACGAAGCCGATGATGTGCCTTCGGTTGCCAGAACGTTGCGAGATGCGACAGACGCCTTCTCTGAAAGTGAGTTTGTGAAGGAAACGTTTGGGGATCTAATTCAACAGCACTATTCACACTTTTATCGAACGGAAATCTCGGCGTATGACCAGGCAGTGACCGACTGGGAACATCGTCGTTACTTCGAACGCATATGACGCGCATCGAACCGCTCATCGGTATCACCACCTACGCGGCTAACGAAAACCACGAGGTGACCTTACCGGTCAACTACATCGAATCCGTGCGCCGTGCTGGTGGAATTCCGGTACTGCTTCCGCCCGGCGAACAGCAGATCGAATCGCTACTCCCGCATCTGAGCGGTCTCATTCTTGCCGGCGGAGGCGACATCGCACCGGAATGCTATGGAGGCGAATCGCATCCATTGGTTTACATGGTGGACGAAGGTCGCGACCGGATGGAATTATCGCTGGCACGCGAGGTGATTCAGCGGGAGATTCCCACCTTGGCGATTTGTCGAGGGATTCAGATCACCAACGTCGCTCTGGGCGGCACTCTCTACCCGCATCTGCCAGATCATTTTGGTGATTCTATTGAACATCGCAAACCTCCTCGCGAACCGACGCCTCACCGTATCGAAGTCGACCGAGACTCACGACTCGCTGCCATTATGGAATCCAATAACGTGGAGACGATGTCATGGCACCATCAAGCGCTAAATCAGGTAACCGACGATATGCACATTGTAGCGCGAGCCCCTGACGGTGTCATCGAAGCCGTGGAACTCACCGGCCATCCCTGGTTCATCGGCGTTCAATGGCACCCAGAACTCACCTCCGATCAAGACCCGACTCAACAGAACTTATTTAACGAAATTGTCCGGCAGTCTCGCAGCACTGCCATTCAATAGACCCCTATAGACAGGATCGTTGCCCATGCGACTCAAAGATAAAGTGGCTCTGATCACCGGCGCATCGAGTGGAATTGGCCGGCACACCGCACTCCTATTCGCGGCAGAAGGCGCGAGCGTTGTTGCAACCGACATCGACGACGAGGCCGGCAAGCAGACCGTCTCGGACATTGAAGCCGAAGATGGGCGAGCGATTTACGTCCACGCTGACGTCGCTCAGGAAGCAGATTGCCGGCAAATGGTTGAGCAGGCTGAATCAACCTTTGGCAAGCTGAATGTCATCTTCAATAACGCAGGCATCATGCACCCCCAAGACGACAATGCCGAAACAACATCGCTCGACATTTGGGAGTTGACGATGGCGATCAATCTGAAGGGTGTTTTCCTCGGTTGCAAATATGGCATTCCGGCGTTGCGTCGAGCGGGAGGTGGTTCGATCATCAATACCGCATCGTTCGTTGCCCTGATGGGAGCGGCTACGCCTCAGATCGCTTATACCGCGTCGAAAGGCGGCGTCTTGGCGATGACTCGCGAACTGGCCATCGTCCATGCTCGTGAAAACATTCGCGTTAACGCTCTCTGCCCGGGCCCCCTTCATACGGAACTCCTGATGAAGTTTTTGGATACGGAGGCCAAAAAGCAGCGCCGCCTTGTCCATATCCCCGTGGGTCGCTTCGGCGAAGCAAAAGAAATGGCAGAAGCAGCTTTGTTCCTCGCATCCGATGCCTCCAGTTATGTCACAGGCACGGATTTCCGCGTTGATGGCGGAATCACCTCTGCTTACGTAACACCTGAGTCATAGGGAATCCTCCATGAAGTCGAACGAGGGTGGCGTCGCCCGTTACGAGAACGTTGACGAACAATATCTGGCAGATCGTCAACTGCGAAAAAGCGCCGGCTGGAAACTGTTGTGGGCGTTGGGCGTGGGGGCAGTGATTTCCGGTGACTACTTTGGCTGGAATTTCGGACTGACGGCGGGCGGATTCTGGGGAATGATGATCGCCACGGTGTTAATGGCGATCATGTACGTCTGCATGGTTTTCAGTATTGCCGAACTTTCGGCTGCACTTCCCTACGCAGGCGGATTTTACTCCTTCGTGCGAAATGCGATGGGACCTACCGCCGGATTCATCTGCGGGGTGACCGACACGATCGAGTATGTCATTACACCCGCCGTCATTGTTGTGGGCATTGGAGGTTATCTGAACGCACTTGTTTTCGGATCCGATGACCCACCCTTTGGAATCACCTTCATTTGGTGGACTCTGACCTACGCACTCTTCGTGGCGATCAATCTGCGCGGCGTGGAACTCACGCTGAAAGTAGGTCTCGTGATCACCGCCTTAGCTGCAGCAGTTCTCGTCGTTTTTTATATCGCGACAATCTACAACGGCAGCTTTCAATGGGACTTACTTTTCAATGTTGAACCGAACGAGGGCCAATCCGCAACAGGACTTCCAAAGGGCTTTCTGGGCGTCTTCGCTGCTCTACCCTTCGCGATTTGGTTCTACCTTGCCATTGAACAACTTCCGCTAGCGGCAGAGGAAACCCACGATGTCGTCAACGACATGCCCAAAGCGCTGATCTGGGGCATTGTCACCCTACTCGGCCTATCGCTGTTCACGCTCGTGTTGAACTCTGGAGTGGGCGGTGGTGCAGCGGCAATCGGCACCTCGGAAGCCCCACTCGCTGACGGCTTTCAAGCGGTATTTGGAAGTGGAACCGCGAGTACCGTCCTGACACTGATCGCACTTACAGGACTCATCGCCAGCTTCCATACGATTGTCTACGCCTATGGACGAGTGTTATTTTCGTTATCGCGAGCAGGTTATTTCCCACGTTGGATTTCGCCCGTAAATCGTTGGCAGTGTCCGCAAAGGGCGTTGATTCTCGGCGCCTTGATCGGCCTGGCCTGTGCCGCAGTCATCGAATTCAATGGCGAAGGAAAAGTAGGAGCAGCACTGTTAAACATGGCGGTCTTCGGCGCGGTGATTTCCTACGCCTTAGTCATGGTGAGTTACGTCGTACTCCGCATTAATCGGCCGGATCTTCCACGACCCTATCGCAGCCCGCTGGGCATCCCTGGTGCTGTTGTCGGCGGCATTCTATCGCTCATCGCCCTGGTGGCTTGTTTTTCCAACAGCGATTATCTGCCGGGCGTGATTGGAACCTCAATCTTCCTTGTCATCTGCCTCGTTTACTACGCGCTCTACAGTCGCAGCCGACTTGTTGCACAAGCACCTGAGGAACAAGTCGCGCTGTCGCCAGACAACGAATGATACCGTTATAAAATCACCCGCCGATTCACTGGCGGGTGATTGCTGCGACAGATGTTCGACGAACACTTAAAAGCACACCCAGTCGGATGGATTAGTGCTCTTTAATACGCAGATTGCGCCAGGCTACTTGATAGGGGCCTGTGCCTTTGCCGATTCCATGAACCTGTAATCCAATGAAGCCCTTCGGATGAGTTTTGTAGATGTTAAGATCATTCAGATCTTCGATCGGTTGCCCATTAATGAAGGTCTGGATGCGTGGTCCCTTGGCGACAATTCGGTATTTATTCCATTCGCCATCGACAAAATGCTTGTGTCGCTTGAGCCGCGATTGGGGCGTCAACCAGCCTCGACCGGTGGCCTCACCATAAACATAGCCCGCCTCAGCACCATTCTCGCCACTCGCTTCGATCTCTACCTGCGGTCCATTGACACGGCCCGTGTTGTAGATCGTATTGCCATCCTCATCCTTCGTTTGAGATCGAATTTGAACGCCTGAATTGAGTTGCGAATCGACTTTGACCTCAAACTCCAATTCAAAGTCACCGTATTCCTTCACGCTACAAAGAAAGGAATTCGGACTACCGTCGTTTGTCGTTCCCAGAATGGCCCCGTCCTCGACAACATAGGTCGCGGTTCCGTTCTTCTGCGTCCAACCAGCCAATGTCTTTCCGTTGAACATGGAAACCCATTCATCGGCCGTCGCCCAGGACGGTCCACTCACCAACAAAACAACGACTGCCACACTCCAACAACACATACTTCGCTTCGTCACGAGAGGCCCTTTCTTTACGGCACAAGAATCATCCAGCATAGAATTATAACAAAGTCACTACAGCGGAGCAGAAACGATCAGTGAGTATCGCGAGCGTTCAACTAAAAACAATAGTTCGCTCTATGGATCAAGGACAACTCAACCTCGATTTCCATTCTGCGTTTACGAGCCGAGTCCTTCCAGGAATTCCCAACGGGTATATGCCTCAGCTAATTCGGATTCGAGTTGTTTGAGTTGTGTTTGTTTCTCGACAATGACATCCCCAGCTTGCTGATAGAAATCGGGATCAGCCATCAACTCATGCAGGTCGGCGATCTGGGTTTCAAGCGACTCGATCGTTTGTGGAAGAGCTGCCAACTCTTGCTGTTCTTTGTACTTCAACTTTCGCTGAGAGTCGGCAACCTTGGTTGGTTTCTTTGGCTTTTCCGCGGCTTTGGGAGGAGGCTTGAACTCTTCCGTTACCACCTGCTGATCCTGTCTGAACCAATCGTCATAACCACCGTCGTATTCCTTGGCTCGACCATCCGCTACCGCAATCGTACTGGTGACGACATTATTCAAAAACGCTCGATCGTGACTGACCAAAAGCACCGTACCCTGATAGTCGACGAGACGTTGTTCGAGCAATTCGAGGGTTTCGGTATCCAAATCGTTCGTGGGTTCGTCCAACACAATGACATTGGCTGGCTTGGCAAACAGCTTTGCCAACAAGACGCGATTCCGCTCGCCACCGGACAGAAACTTGACGGCCGTTCGCGCCCGTTCTGGCGTGAATAAGAAGTCCTGCAGATACCCCAAAACATGCTTCGACCCACCATTAATCTGAATCGTCTGGTATCCATCCCCGACGTTCTCTTCAACGGTTCGTTCAGGATGTAATTGTTCTCGCAACTGATCAAAATAGGCGATCTGCAAATTGGTCCCCAATCGCACATCTCCCGATTGGGGCTGCAGCTTTCCTAACAGGATCTTCAACAGGGTCGTCTTGCCGGCCCCGTTCTTTCCAATCACTCCGATCTTGTCACCACGCATAACCATCGTCGAGAAATCATCCACGATCTTTTGATCTTCGTATGCGAACGATAGTTTTTTGGCCGCGACAACCAGACCCCCGCTCCGTTGTCCCTCTTGGATTTGAAGTTGACTGATTTCGGGTTGTTCACGTCGCTCCCGCCGTGCTTCTCTCATCTTCTTTAGGGCGCGAACTCGTCCTTCATTGCGAGTGCGTCGAGCTTTAATCCCCTGCCGAATCCAAACTTCCTCTTGGGCCAACTTTTTATCAAAGAGAGCGTTTTGTTTTTCCTCAGCTGCCAACGCCGCCTCTTTGCGCTGTAGAAAGGTATCGTAGTCACAGGACCAATCAAATATCTGGCCGCGATCGATCTCCAGGATTCGAGTCGCAATCTTCCGCAAGAACATTCGATCGTGCGTGACAAACAGAAGCGTCTTCGGCCAACGAAGCAAGAAGGTTTCCAACCATTTAATAGATTCGATATCAAGATGGTTGGTCGGTTCATCCAAGAGCAAGACATCGGGCTCGGAGACGATTGCACGCGCCAACAACACACGGCGCTTCATTCCCGAGGAAAAGCTTTCGAAGGCCGCCGATGGTTCCAATTTCATGCGAGACAGGATCTGTTCGACCTTTTGCTCTTTCTGCCAGGTCTCGTCTTCGTCGTCCTCGGGCAACCCACCGTAGACAATGTCCTCAACATTCCCGGTTAAGTCCCGAGGCACCTCTTGTGGCAACCAGGAAATTCCGGTCTGGGGCGTAACAACAATCTCACCTCGATCCGGCTCAATCTGACCACACAACATTCGCATGAGAGTGGTTTTTCCTGCGCCATTGCGACCCAACAAACCAATGCGTTGTTTCTCATGGATCTGGCAACTGACACCATCGAGCAGCAGAGGGCCACGAAAGCCGATCTGAACATCTTGTAGACTTACCAGCGACATAATGCCTCGAAACAACACCCACTTGATTGCCGTTGCCACCACCAAGTCAACAAGGATGACGAACGACCGTACAGCGGTCAACCGCTGTCATCTCCGGCAACGAAGGCGAGATTAAGAACTTGAGTGTGAGAACGCGGCTCAAGGAAGCTTCTGCAGCGCCATCGGACGTGGTCCGGGCTGAATCTTCATCAGGTCTCGCAAGGGTGTGTGCTCATTTTCGATCTTCCCACCAGTACTGAGAAAGAATCCCTCGGGTTCCGGACCCGCATCAATATTCATCACCGGATTACCATCTGCCGTAAAGCGTGCTTGGGTGACCGGCTGCCATTTTCCAGAGAGCCCCTTTACCCAAGGCTGAGTAAATTGAGCACGACGATTTTTTGTTGCGGAAATACGGTTGCGACGAAAATCTTCGACAAACGCATAGTAGCCACTGAGCGGCGCTCCGTTGGAGTTGCGTTCAAAGGTCACCAGGTGGATCCAGGCCTTCTTTTCCGGATGGAAGAAATGGGAGGCAAAAGCGGTGCGTGCGCCTTTAACTTCTGCCGTCACCATGAAGCGATAGGTTTCGCCAACCTTCCAATCGTAGTCATAAAACGACTGACCGCCGGTGCCCTCATTACCAAATCGTCCGATCCGTACATCTTCATTTTGATGAAGCAACTTAACACGATCTTCGACGTCGACCGAATCAGGATCATTCTGGTTACCGGGATCCCAAACCGAAAAGATCAACAGTTTCTTGCCGCGCTGCAACTCCTGAATTCCGTAATACCCCATATTAAATCCACAGACACAAAAATAGGTGCCTTCGTGAGATTCTTCGACGGTGACTTCATTGTAAAACGCAAGTCCCTTGGGTGCCTGATACTGCAGATGGACGGAGCGGCATGCGATGCCCTCGAGTTCCGGCGATACGGCCTCAACGTCAGTAACAACGGCAAGCGTCACAACGACTGCCAGCAAATGAAACGAACAATGCAAAACGGAAACAGGGAAACAATAGGAACTCATCGCGATTCTCGCTGGCTCATTTGTTTAGGAGGAAAGGTTGGAACGACATCATCCACGGGTCTTCGAAGACGCTTCGGAACTCCGTCGACTTCCTTAGCCGCCTTGTACCAAAGTTGTCGAAGTTGCTCAACACGCTCAGGATACTGGGAGGCGAGGTTGTCCAATTCGGTACGATCTTTTGAAAGATCATAGAGCTCCCACTGACCCCACTCGGCAGATACGAGCTTCCAATCACCCTGGCGGATCGCTCGATTGTCGTTGAAATGAAAGTAAAGCCAATCGTGACCTTCTCGACTTTCGTCACGAAACAGCGGGGCAAGCGATTTCCCCTGCACGGGCTCGAGTTGCTTGTTGCCAACTGCCTCTGGGATGTCGGCATCCCCCACCTCAGCAAGAGTCGGCAATAGATCGATCAGGTGACTCGGCTCATGAATCACGCGCCCACGCTCACCGTGAATCCCTTGTGGCCAGTGCACGACCAGGGGTGACGAGATGCCACCCTCGTGTTGATTTTGCTTGTACCAACGGAATGGCGTGTTCCCAGCATGAGCCCAACCGACATCGTAGGTCCAATAAGACTTCGGATCCCAAGGTGCTTCATTTCTCCCTCGCGTTCGTTCGAACGGACAAGCACCATTATCTGAGCAGAGCATAAACAGCGTGTTTTCCCAAACGCCCTTTGCCTTGAGATGTTCAACCATGCGATGCAGATTCTGGTCAACGCGATCCACCATCGCAGCAAAGGTTGCCATGCGATAGTCTTCCCAATCTTGCCACTCGTCACTCAGCTCCGTCCAAGCGGGAATGTAATCTGGGCGCGGTGACAACCTGGTGTCGGCATCGATCAACCCATGCTTGATCAAGCCCTGGTAACGCCGCTGGCGCAGTTCATCCCAACCCTGGCGAAACTTACCTCGGTACTTTTTCACATCTTCTTCGGGAGCCTGCAGCGGATAATGCGGCGCATTGTAGGCCACATACATCAGAAACGGCTGATCTTCATCGATCGATTCATCCACAAATCGGATGGCGTAATCGGTAATCGCATCCGTCGTGTAGAAGTCCTCGTCGAACTCATTCCAAGGCTGCCCGTTGAGACGAAATGTATCATCGCCCGTAAAAAAATTGGTGGCACCCGACAGGTGCCCAAAGTATCGCCGGAACCCCCGGTCAGTCGGTTCGCCGTTCAAGTGCCATTTGCCCGACATCGCAGTGAAATAACCAGCTTGCCCCATCACTTCAGCGATGGTGACGGCTCGATCCATCTCATGATTGCCTGCCTGAAAAGGATATTTTCCGGTGAGCAGACAGATTCGCGAACTGTGACATTTGGAAGTGCTATAGAACTGTGAAAAGCGTACCCCCTGCTTCGCCAGACGATCGATCGTCGGCGTTTGAATCACCGGAGCTCCGTAGCATCCGAGATCGGAGTAGCCAAGATCATCCAACATCACCAACAACACGTTGGGCCGCTCTTGGGCAACTCCGACGTTGATGGCCAGCAACCATGCCAACAGAGCCAACCGAACCTGCATGACTTCACCTTTGAGTTACGGAATCTGAGTTACGGAATCACGATTTCAAATAGAGAGAGATGCGATCGGAGATCTCATCACGGACTCGGCGAAACATCTTCATTTTCTCTTCATCGCTTCCCGTCGCATCAGCTGGATCGTCGAAAGGCCAGTGCAGAGCTTCGCCGGCGCCTGGAAACGCCGGGCAGGATTCCTTGGCATTATCGCATACGGTCACAACCAGATCGATCGACTGATCCGCAAACTCGCTCAGATTTTTACTCCGGTTGGAGCTGATGTCGAGCCCTAATTCATCCATGACTTGGACCGCCAACTCGTGGACATAGCCAGCAGGTTTCGAGCCCGCTGAAGCAGCTTGCCATTCACCCTGTCCGTGATGATTCCAAAGTTCCTCCGCCATTTGCGAACGGCAGGAATTCCCCGTGCACAAGATAAGAACGTTCTTCAAAACGTCAGCTCCTTCCAAAAACTCCTGACAACGCAACGCCTCTACCTAGAAGCTATGCGACTCCTCACTCGAGAGCAAGGATCATCGCCGAATCTTCATGATGGAATTCGATCATTTCGCCCATTCGAGCGTCAATGGTTGCGACCGCACATCCCGGTCGATGCGTAGAACGAGCGACTCGTTGACGGGACGACTCGATGACGTGAAAGACACCCAACCATCTTTGTCCGATAAGACTTCAACGCCGGCCGGATCGGCAAGACGCCAGCCCTGAGGGGATTCCGGTATCGACGTCCGCAACACGAAATAACTGCGGCCATTGGCAGCCTTAATCGCTGGCAAATCGCTGACAGGCAAGCTTCCAGCCACCGTGCTGAACTGACGATTCCAGAGAGCCTGTTCTGCGTCGGCTCCACTTCGATTCAAGAAGTCGCGGGCTACCTTTGAATCGGCGAGCACCTCCCATCGTCGCGCAAGATCCTGCTCCGTCACTCGAAAACCATCGCGAGTTCCAAGAGCAGTTAGAAAAGCCACCAGGTCAGCAATTTCGGAATCCTTGAGATTCTTGATCAAACCTGACGGCATCACTGAAAGAGGACTCGCTGCAATTTCGTCGACCTCCTCCAAATCAAAGGTCACAATTTGATTGTTTCCATCGAGCAAACGTACTCGATTCGGAGTTCGTTGCTGAATAATCCCCGTAACGATACGACCATCATCGGTGAACAACTGACTCGCCTGATAACCTTCCTTGATCTTTGCACTCGGATTAACCAATGATTGAAGGATGTCAGCGGTTCTAGCACTGCCGCCGAGACTGGAAAGGTCCGGGCCGACAGCTCCTCCCGCACCGCCGATGGCGTGACATTGAAAACAATTCAATTCAGCCCGACGAAATACCGCTTCGCCGCGTCGTGCGTCGCCACTTGCTTGAACATATTTCAGAACAGAGGCGATCCGCGCGGGTGTCCAGTCCTGATCATTCGCGTTTAACGAACCAGCTCGATTGAGAGCGGCGATGAGCGCTGACAAATCGCGTCCCGATTGCTCGGCCTGTTGAATGCCAGCGGCGGCCACGGAGGCTGCGAGTTGCCGACCGGCTAAGGCCTTGGCTAACAACTCAGGTCCCTCTTTTTGCTCGACAAACGCTGCGAATATTTGCGGAGTCTCGGCCTGATCCTGGGTTTGGCTGAGGAATTCGACAGCCGCTGTCGCTGCTTCCTCCGCATCGCTTTCGATCCAGGCTGCAATCGCCGTCGCCTGGGCGTTGCGAATGGACGATTTCATCACCACATCCTTGAATCGTTGCCTTGCTTGTTCTGGATTGATGGCGGCAAGTGATCTTGCTGCAGCAAGTCTCGCATCGTAAGGAGCGCCCTCTTGAGTGAGGATTTTCGAAATGGGCTCATAGGCCTTTGCCAACTGCCAATGTCCTGCCAGTCGAAGTACGGCGTTCTGGACCCCCCGATCCTGCGCGTCCAACATTTCTACCAGGCGATCGGCATTTGCTGGCGCTTGGCGTTCTGATTCAAGTAAAGCCGCGAGGACGGCAAGACGATTTGACTCCTCAAAGTCGGTCAGTCGTTCCAGGACTAAAGCTCGGTGCTCGACAGTTCCGAGCGAAGCCAGCACTTTCATCGCGTTGATTCTCTGATCAATATCGAGGCCTTTCGTTTCGACCAGCCGCGCGAGCCCGGACAGCGAATCACGATTATTCGTTGCCGCAAGCGCGAACGCTAAACGTGCGGGCACACCGCCGAAGACTTCTTCTCCCTGTTGAAACGCAGGCAGCCAATGCTGCTGCAACATTCTGGCCATCCGCCATAGTGCGAAATCGAGGTTTTGGTCGAGCGGCCAGTCGGCGGCCTGCATGGCGATCTCCACTGCCTGTCGATTACCAACTTCGCGTAGAGCATTCACGGCTTCGAGCCGAACCTGTGGATGGGAGTCTTGTATGGCTCTCGTAAACCACAGCATGCCAGGCTCAAGCTGACGATGCCAATCACTGAGGACACGAACAGCTGCTGCACGAATTCGTTCGTCTTCTGCCGTCAAACATTGATTCAGTAACAGTCCATCAACCGATCGAAGACCCTGGCAAACCCAAAGAGCCCGCAGGCGATCCGTATCCGATGCTGAATTGCTGAGCCAATTTTGAAGCGCTGGCAACACGACCTGAGGATCTGATTCGCAAAGCCGTCGACGTGCCTGATTGCGAGTCCATTGTTCGGGAGATCGCAAAGCATCCAACAGTTCAGAGACTTCGGCATCGACGATCTGAGGCGGCGGCAAAAGCGACGATTCCTTCACACTTAAACGCCAAATCCGACCGTGTCCCTTGTCTCGCAACTTGTGGTGGAAGTCGACTTCGCCGTGATCAATGATCATGTTGTACCAGTCGACAATATAAATCGCGCCATCCGGTCCCATCTTGACGTCGACCGGACGGAATGCCCGATGCGACGAGGAAACCATATCGCCGAGAAATTCTGAGCGATAACCACTTTCGTGACGCGAGACCCGATAACGTGTGACGCGATTCGCACGAAAATCATTGGTCATGAAAGTTCCACGCCAGTCTTCAGGGAGATGACGGCCGGTCAGCTGTTCGAGTCCACACTCTTTCGGCCGACCTGGATTCAGCGACGGTAGCTCTCGCCCGTATTCTCCATGAGACCGAAACGCACTACCGGGGAAGATGTAAGCCAGACCACCGCCACCTGCTCCGTCGGTCGCAAACCATTGCCCAAAATCGTCATACGCATTTCCCCATGGATTCACCAGACCGCGAGAAACGATCTCCAATCGCAGCGTATCCGGACGCAATCGCCAGATGCACGATCCATTCGATTGGCGAATCCCCCAAGGTGTTTCGACGACCGAGTTGATATAGATCGACTGGTTGAAATAAATGTCTCCATCGGGACCCCAACGGAGCGCATGGATCATATGATGCACATCTGCATTTCCAAAACCAGTCAACAACATCTTCCGTTCATCGGCATGTCCATCGCCATCGTTATCCTTGAGGAAGAGAACGTCGGTGGACTGAGTCACATAGGCGCCGCCGTCGCCCGGCAAGACCGAGTGTGGAATCAATAATCCATCTGCAAACACTGTGTGTTTATCAGCTCGTCCATCCTTGTCGAGATCCTCGAGAATGATGATACGATCGTCGGGCGTTTGACCGGGTTGTAGGTGCGGGTAAATGGTACTGGTGGCAACCCACATACGCCCCTGTGCATCCCAATTAATGTTGATCGGGTTTGCAATCATAGGATCGGACGCAAACAAGCTAATCTCAAATCCCTCGGGGATCGAAAAGGACGCGAGCTCAGCATCAACGTTTGGCTGACTCGAATCATTGGGAACTTCATGATCCGGATAGTCATCTTCACGAACGAGTTCATAGTATCGATTTCGCGGAACCTTTATGTCGGCAATGCGTTCTTCGGCCTCCCGCACGAGCACCTGAAAACGTTCAAGCTCAGCGGCGTGGTGCCCGCGTTCGTGGCGACGGAACAAATGAATGTACGCCTTGTTTTGCGGTCGGAACCCGTAGAATGACAGGCGATTCTTTTCTAACACCTTCTGTCGCAATCGCTCCAACTGTTCCAGATCCGGGCCCGATTCAATGACCATTCCTTCATTCCATTGAGCGGCCGAACCACGGAGTACGCGTTGTCCATCGATATCTAGAACGTAAACCCCATCGGCGAGACCTTCGATGCGAATCTGTCGCGAAGCCTTAGCCGTGGCCGCGTTAGCCATACTCGAAGTCATTGGGAGTCGGGCGTCTTTCATGCGCCAACGGAATCCATATTGTGTTCGAACGGCGGGTTCAGCTTCGCTACCAGCACTGTCGACGATCGATCCGTCCGCTTTCAAATGGCAACGCCAGACCGGATTTTTGATCGCAAGCTCCTGCACGATGAGTGTCGCGAGTTGTCGATAACCGGCCTCGTTGAGATGAATCCCGTTATCGGTATAGTCCACCGCGTCTACTGGCCATTGACCAAACAGGTCAAGGTACAGAAGGTCTCGTTCTGCGGCGGTTTTCTTTAAGTGATCGGCAGCCTTACTAAGCCACTCGTTTTGTGATTTCAAATGAGCCAAGTCACCACCGCGAGTATCACGCGGCGGCGGCGACATCAACACAATCTCGACGCCGGTTGGTTCGAGAACATCCAGAAATCGATCCAAACCCGTTTGAAAATCCCTCAGACCGGCCTGTTCCCGGAATGCAACGTTGGACCCATAGGCAACAAACAAAACATCCGGGGCTGCAGACCGAATGTGTCGCAACATTTTCTGAAAACCATAATCGCCAAATTCTCGAGCCGGTCGCTGCCAACCACCTGGATCACGCTCACTGGGACCAAATTCAGCACGAGCCAAACCCGCAATGGTATCGGCGGGCCATCCCAGGTTTCGGAACACCAATTCGCGTTCGGGTAAAAGTCGCGTCAGCTCGGTTTCCAGGTAACCATAATCGGCATCGCGATCGACAAGCGTATTACCAATGAAACCGATACGAAGCTGATCGTCTTGCGCATCAGCAGCAATATTTGTCTCGCCACTGATTTGAAAGTTTTGGACACCGATCTCCCGACCATCAAGAAACAGTCGCATCGCCTTGCCATCAAATGTTCCGGCGACATGATGCCACTTGCCATCAGTCAGACGACTGCGATCAACCGGAGCACCTATTTCGACATATTGGTTTCCGAAACCGAGTCCCATCCAGAGACCGTAGAACCCCGTTCGCCCAAGTGCGAACAGCTGTCGAGCACTTCCATCCTCTTTGCGATAAATCTCCATCCATTCATCGGGAGTCGCAGATGGCCGCACCCAAGCGGACATTGTTAACTGCCCCGTTGTTGGCTTGAGTCCCGCGTAGTGCTGAACACGTGCACTTTGGTTCCTCCCCTGATCCAATTGGAGCGCCTGACCGTGGCGACCCGTAACGAATCGCGCATTGCCCAGAATCGCATTGCCCCCGCGACTGTTCTTCAAATTCCCATCAAAAGGCCAATAAGCCGCCAACGCCTCCTGCTCAACTTGGGGGTTTCCGGCGGCTAAAGACTGGATTGCTTTTTCGGAGAGCGATGATTGATAGAGTCGCAGTTCATCGATCGCACCATAAAAGAATTCCGAGTCGCCTCCGTAGGATCCGATGTAGGCATCGGCCTGACCGTCGTGGCGAAGAGCGGGTCTTGAAGGATCACCCAGACTTCCGTAATTCGCCTTCGACGAATATGAGGACAGGTCCAGTTCGGCAGACTCCAGTTGCTGACCCATGGCAACAGTCGTGGTGGCGGCCAGGAAAACTGCAAACAAAGTTCGAACGATCACGTTGAGATGTCCTCAAGTCAGGGGATTTAAGGAGAGCATTTTGAATTATGAATGGGATCTTTTGCCCCGATGGAGCTCCTATTATGATCTGAAATTCACAATCAAATTACAAATCGTCTCGGCATTAATTTATTAGGAAATAGTCCACGAGAACCGGGACCCATGGTGATTGACGAACGAGAGCGGCTTTCGCGGCAGTTTTTTGTTAAGCAGTTGAACATCGTTCGATGAATCGCCTGCAAAATACAAGTCGTGGATGCCACCGGTAGGCTCACCCCAAGAGGACATAATTATTACGATGTCACGAAATGATGGTCTTTTCGCAGCGACTTACACACCGTTCACCTCGGACGATCAGCTTAACCTACCGGTGATTTCGCCATTCACTGAACATTTAATCGCCACGGGCGTCAACGGTCTGTTCGTCTGCGGCAGCACTGGCGAAGGCATGTCCCTGACGGTCGAGGAGCGTTGCCAAACGGCCGCAGCGTTTATCGCAGCCGCGGCGGAGCGAATCCCCACGATCGTGCACGTCGGCCACAACTGTTTGAGCGATGCCGCTGCATTATCGCGTCATGCGGCAGAACAGGGAGCCACCGCGGTCGCCGCCTGCAGCCCTTCGTACCATCGCCCCGCAACCCTTGCCGATCTGGTTGAAGCGATGGCGGATCTGGCTTCGGAAACACCTCAGCTGCCTTTTTACTATTATCACATCCCTTCGATGACCGGGGTGGACTTCCGGATGATCGATTTCCTGAAACAGGCTGCCAATCGTATTCCAAACCTGCAAGGCTTGAAATACACGGCACCGACGCTCGACGACTTCCAACAATGCCTCGCCTTTGACAATGGGAGATTCCACATGATGTGGGGAGTCGATGAAATGTTAATGTCGGCCTGGGCGGCAGGAGCTACGGCAGCGGTCGGAAGCACTTACAACATTGCCGCACCCATTTACCGTCAACTCATCGACGACTTCAAAGCGGGAAATCTCATTCGCGCACGCGAACGACAAAACCAGGCGATCGCCATGGTACGCACGGTGCAGCAGGTTGCATTTCACCCAGGCATGAAAGCCGTGCTCCGATCCTTAGGCGTTGACTGTGGAGCATGCCGCCCACCACAACCTCAACTGTCAACCGAAGACGGTACCGCGCTTCTCGCTGAACTCAAAGATCTCGGTTTTTACCAATGGGTCAACCAAGAGGCTCCTTCGTAACGAGTACAAGCGAACCACCAATCTTACGGCGAAACAGGCAATATTTCAGTGGCCTACCGCTTGACTACTCATAACCAGCTCATCTACCCTTTCACGCTGCCAAAGACCATTATTTTGCACTGCTCGGTCCTTGCTTAGACACCATAAATCAGAGCAGCGAATCAGAGCAGCGAATCAGAGCAGCAATCCGGTTGATAGCGGCACTTCATTCATCGCGAGTCATTAAAGAATCTCAATCATGAAAATCGCCCTCGGTTCAGATCATGCTGGTTACGACTATAAAGAGCAGATCAAGCGATATCTGTCAGACCGTGGACATGAGGTCGAAGATTTCGGAACCGAATCCACAGATTCTGTTGACTACCCCGACTTCATCCGGCCTGCAGCCGCCGCAGTTTCTGAGGGTGAATGTGAACGTGGAATCGTGCTAGGCGGTTCCGGCAACGGCGAAGCGATTTCCGCGAACCGCTTCAAAGGCGTTCGATGTGCTTTGTGCTGGAGTGTCGAAACGGCGCGACTGGCACGACAACACAACAATGCCAACATGATCTCCATTGGAGCTCGTCTTACCGATTGGCCAACCGTCGAAGAAATTCTCGCGACATGGTTATCAACTGATTTCGAGGGCGGACGGCACATCCGCAGAATTGAAAAGCTTGAAGGATAGCCCGATTCGACGACAGTCAGCGTCAAATGGACAAGGAAATCAACGGCGGCATTCCGCGCGAATTAAGGCTACAATAGGGCCTTCGATGCTGTCTTACTGTTGAACCCCTTGAATAGGTTGTCCAAGAATCGTGTTCGCTCGCTCTATCTCCGGCTGTCTTTTCCTGTTGTTGGGCTTGCTGCCCTATTTCGCAATTGCCGCAGAACGTCCCAACGTCATTGTCATCTTGGCCGACGACCTCGGATACGGGGACGTGAGCAGTTACGGTGCGACAAAAGTCTCCACGCCGAACATCGATCGCCTTGCCGACGAGGGCCTTCGCTTTACTTCCGGATACGCTCCAGCCGCCACCTGCACACCCACACGATTCGCCATGTTGACTGGCAGATATGCTTGGCGGGTTCCGGGTACCGGCATTGCACCTCCGAACGCAACAGCGTTAATTCAACCCGATCAGCCGACGCTGGCGACCATGCTCAGGGATGCAGGTTATGTGACAGGTGTCGTCGGAAAATGGCATTTGGGCTTGGGTCAGAAACCAGCCCCAGATTGGAATGGCCAGCTGAAACCCGGACCGCTAGAAATCGGATTCGACTCATGTTTCTTGATGCCGACGACGGGTGATCGAGTTCCATGCGTCTACGTCCGTGACCATCACGTGGTCGATCTCGACCCAAATGATCCGATCAGCGTATCGATGAAGAATCCGGATGGACAACCAACGGGGCAAACACATCGCGACCAATTAAAGATGGATTGGAGTCGCGGACACAATTCATCGATCATCAATGGCATCAGCCGTATCGGATTCATGACGGGCGGTCACAAGGCTCGTTGGGTGGACGAAGATATGGCTGATCGTTTTGCCGAAGAAGCCGTAGCATTCATTGAAAAACATAAGCAAAAACCGTTTTTTCTATTTTTCTCACTGCACGACATTCACGTACCTCGAGTTCCTCACCCGCGTTTTGAGGGATCGAGTGAATGCGGCATCCGAGGTGACGTCATCGTGCAAACCGATTGGCAGGTGGGCCAGGTCCTGCAGGCACTGGATGATCGAGGCCTTGCCGACAATACACTTGTGATCTTCGGTAGCGATAATGGGCCCGTACTCGACGATGGCTACGCCGATCGAGCGGTTGAAGATCTCAACGGACACAAGCCGTCCGGCCCCTTACGTGGAGGTAAATACAGCCCGTATGAAGGCGGTACCCGAACTCCCCTGCTCGCTCGGTGGCCACAACAGATCAAGCCCGGGGTCTCAGATGAATTGATTTGCTTGATCGACCTGCCAGCGACCCTTGCTAACCTCGTCGATCAACCTCTGAAAGACCGTTTCCCGGACAGCTTCGATTTGACCGATGCTTTACTCGGTCGTGCTAACGCAAAAGGCCGAAGTCATCTGGTGATCCAAGGCGTCGGAGGTTCATTGGGATATCGCGAAGGAGACTGGAAGATTGTTACACCCTGGAGGCGGCGTGGTCAGACGAACAAAAAGCATCAACTCTTCAATCTCAAAGATGATATTGGTGAACAGAACAATTTGGCCGATCGCTATCCGGAACGACTGGAGGCGATGAAGGCGAAGCTCGAAGCGATCAAGCAGCGGAATGGGTCGCGTTCTTAGCCAAGGAAAAAACTCGTGAGCTCTACCGACGCTTTGATGATTGGTACCGGTGAATACACCACCGGCTACGTCCATGGTTTACCCGCCGACTCCGACAAGAGCGCGGGCGTTGTGGCCTTAACGCTTTTCGATTTACGTCGTCGAGGTCAGCTCGGGACACTCAAAATGGCCGGGACGAATGGAACGAAGTTTCCAGGCATCCGAGCTCATTTGGAACAAGCGATCGGACAAACTTATCGCGATCTGGACACATCGTTCGAAAGTTTTCCCGCGGATAACGTCTCCGGCGACGCAATCGCCTATCAGACCGCCCTGGAAACGATGAAGAGTGGCGATCTGGCGATCATCTTTACTCCAGATGACACCCACTTCCAGATCGCGATGGATGCCGTCGCTGCCGGTTGTCATGTTTTGATTGCAAAACCGATCGTAAAAACAATCGGAGAACATCAGGCGTTGGCCAAGGCGGCAGACGAAGCTGGAGTGCTGGTCGCCATGGAAGTTCACAAGCGTTGGGATCCGATCTACCTGGACGCACGTGACCGAATTCGAGGACTGGGTGGCATCAGTTTCTTCACGTCCTACATGAGTCAGCCCAAATCACAACTAGAAACCTTTCGCGCTTGGGCCGGTCGCTCGAGTGATATCAGCTATTACCTGAACGCACATCACATTGACTTCCACGCCTGGACGGCAGGCAATCAGGATCGACCCCATCGCCTTTTCGCATCCGCATCAACCGGTGTCGCAAAGAAACTCGGCATCGACACCGAAGATGTCATTACGCTCACCGTTGATTGGCACAATCCGATCACAAAAGAAGCGGCGACAGGCGTATATACCTCCAGCTGGATTGCTCCTAAGAGTGATGTCCATTCTCAGCAACGATTCTTTTGTGCGTGTCACGATGGCGAAGTGACTGTCGATCAAGCTCACCGCGGCTATTCCCTGGCCACCGACCAAGGCGGGTTTGCCTCAGCCAACCCCCTCTTCATGAAGTACACACCGGACGAACAGGGTTACTTTTGCGGACAGAACGGATACGGCTATCGAAGCATTGAGGCTTTCGTCGAGGCCGCCGCAAGCATCTCTCGTGGCGAATCATGCCCCGATGATTACCGCTCTCAATTAGCGAGCGTTCAAGATACCTTGCCGGTCACCGCGATCCTTGAGGCGGGACGCCTCAGTCTTGATCAAGGGGGTTGCACGGTCGAATTCCGCTACGACGATCACCAACGTCTGGTAGAACTCGTGACGTAAACGAGCTTTGCATCACATTCCGTCGGACCCACCGTGGTCTCAATATTAGCTTGGGCTGCGCGACCTATTGCTCAAGTCTTGCACGAATCGCCTCTGCAACTTGTTCAGCCAGCTGAGCCGAACCATCCTTGGTGAAATGAACGTTAGCCAGTCGTTGAATTTTACTCAGGCGCGGCATGCAGAATCTATAAAGATCATTGGTTGTTGCGATCTCACCGATCTCCTCGGCAACCACGCGAGCTGCCACTTCGTTATAGGCCTTCGCATCACCGACAATACGCCCCTGAGCACCTTCGGGAACCGGCGTCGTCGCACACCAGATCAATTTCGCGTTCGTTGCCTTCAAGCGCCGACAAAGTTCACGCAAGTTCTTTTCGTATTCCGCGGGAGGAACCTGTTGTTCTCCCTCCTCAACCGTAACCAGTTTTCCAGCGGCATCCATATACTTCAGATCGTGCAATCCAAAATTAAAATGGATCACGTCCCACGGTTCGTCACCTAACCACACCGAAAGACGCTGGAGACCTCGAGTTGTTGGACCGCAATTCTCGGCCGCGCGGTGAACATTGGCGTAACCCTCCAACAACCTGCGGGTGTCGAGTGTGTAACCGATGGAAATCGAATCTCCAAGAATCAAGACGCGCGGCAAATCTGCGTCGTCTTCAATCGGGCGAAACGGTTCCGCCACTTCCCGCTGTGCCTGGATCGATGACACGAAAAGCAACAGTCCGAAACTGAGCAAAGACAACCATTTCGAAATCTGGACGAACATCACTTTTTCACTCAAATTCAAGGGAATGCGAGCATGATTTCCAAATCATCATACTATCAGCAAAGGCCACCCTTACCAAACTTTAAGCCGAACAGTACGACGAATCATTGCAGCCTCGCCAGGAAAGATCTGATACAATTAGAGGCGTCGTATTTGCTCATTCGGCTGATAAAAATCGCGTGGAGTTTTCATCTCGATGAAACCGTCGATGAAGTCATGGTCCTTCAGCATCATCACGATCGCCTTGGCGTGCACCGGTGGCACTGCGGATGCTGATCCAACGGAGTTATTCGACCAGGTTGGTTCAATCCTGTCGCGTCGATGTATCACCTGCCACAGCGACCAGGACGCCATGGGTGGCCTTTCATTATCGACGAAAGAGGCTTTCCTTTCGGGTGGCGATAGTGGCTCGGCTATCGACGCCGCTCAGCCACTCGATAGTTTACTGTTGGAGATGATTTCTGGACCATCGCCGGAGATGCCAAAAGACGCGGATGCCTTAAGAGAAGAAGAAGTGGCATTAATCCGCCAATGGCTTGCCGCGGGAGCCAAATGGCCAGCTGACAAACGGCTGGAAGCTCAACAGGTGACGGACCTGAATTGGTGGTCGCTCAAGCCCCTGCACGCGGTTGCCATTCCGGAGCCGAATCCAAGTGACGCAGCCTGGATCCGCACACCCATCGATGCTTTTGTGATTCACAAGTTACGCGAGCAAGATTTGGAGCCATCCGCTGAGGCGAATCGCCGCACGCTCATTCGCCGACTGTGCTTCGATCTCGTTGGCCTGCCTCCGACTCCGGAGCGTGTCGAAGCGTTCATTAACGATTCACGTTCCGATGCATACGAAAGACTCGTTGACGAGCTTCTCGAATCACCTCATTACGGCGAGCGCTGGGCACGGCACTGGCTGGATGTTGTTCATTACGGCGACACACATGGGTATGACAAAGACAAGCTACGGCCAAATGCCTGGCCCTATCGTGATTACGTCATTCGCAGTTTCAACAGCGACAGGCCTTATTCCCGCTTCGTGCAGGAGCAACTTGCTGGAGACGTGCTCTGGCCCAACACGATCGACGGCATCGAAGCGACCGGATTCATCTCGGCCGGTCCCTGGGATTTCATCGGCCATGCAGAAGTCCCAGAGGAAAAGCTAGACGGCCAAGTCGCTCGCAATCTAGATCGCGACGACATGGTCACGTCGACGATGAACACCTTCGCCAGCACAACGGTTCAGTGCGCGCGATGTCACAATCACAAATTCGATCCCGTCACTCAGAAACATTATTACAGCTTGCAAGCTGTCTTTGCGGCATTGGACCGCGCGGACCAGGAATACGATCGCGATCCACAGGTCGCCGAGGAACGTTCTCGATTGCGGGATCGTCTTTCCGAATTGGAATCAGCTCGCCAACAACTCGAACAGTCGGTCCGCGAGCAGGCCGGTGAAGAATTGGTGCGTATCGACAGTGCCCTGAAAGAACTCGATGCTCAAGAGCAAAAGGACAACCGAGCTGATTTCGGCTATCACAGCCAAATTGAGTCAAAACAAGACGTGGTGAAATGGGTGCAAGTCGACCTGGGCGAATCCCAACAGATAACTGAGATAATCCTGGTCGGTGCACATGACAACTTCAACAACATCGGCGCCGGCTTTGGCTTTCCCGTTCGATATCGTGTCGACGCGTCTAACGATGCCGAATTCTCGGACGACGTTACCCGCCTGGTCGACTTCACAGATCAGGACGTTGCGAATCCTGGCACCGCCCCTCAGACCTTCTCGTTCGATCCTATCGAAACGCGGTATCTACGGGTTACTGCCACCAAACTTGCGACACGATCAAGCGACTATATTTTTGCGTTGGGTGAGTTACTGGCACTCAACGCTGAGACGAAGAACGTGGCAGCGGCAGCCAAGGTTACCGCGCTAGATTCGATTGAAGCACCGGCCCGCTGGCAAAAGGCGAATCTCGTCGACGGCTTCTATAGTGGAGCCACGGATTCACCTGAAGGGTTGAGCCAGCGAGTTGACTTGAACCGGCAACGAAGCGATCTGCTCAAGAAATCGGTTGACCCGAAAACAACTCAACAACTTGACGATAACCAGCAGCAGCTTGCCAAACTGCAAGAAAAGATCAAATTGCTTCCCGCTCGTGACCGTGTCTACACAGGTACCGTCCATTCTGGCGGCGGAGCTTTTCGGGGGCGTGGACACCTCGGTGGAAAGCCACGAGATATCCACGTTTTGGTTCGCGGTGAAATCACTCAACCCGGTGACGCCGTTGGCCCTGGTACGATCCCCATCATTGCGGATAGCGATTGGCGTTTTGATTTACCTTCGGACCATAGTGAAGGCGAGCGTCGCGTGGCTTTAGCCAATTGGCTTGTCCGGCATGACAATCCGCTCACTTGGCGATCGATCGTCAACCGAATCTGGCTTTATCATTTCGGTCGTGGAATTGTTGATTCTCCCAACGATTTTGGCCGCATGGGGCAACTGCCAACGCACCCGGAATTACTTGATTGGCTCGCCATTTGGTTTCGTGACCAAGGCCAAAGCATCAAAGATCTTCATCGGATGCTAGTCAACAGCGCGACTTATCGGCAGCGTTCCGACTATCGTCAAGACTTCCATGAGATCGACGCCAGCAATCGATATCTATGGCGAATGAATCGTCGTGCGTTGGAGGCTGAGGTCATTCGGGACTCCGTCCTGTCAATCAGCGGAAAACTGCGTCCAGAGATGTACGGCCCAGGCTTCCGCGACTTTGTGCTGGAACGGCCCGAGCATTCTCCCCATTACGAATACCACAAACATGATCCTACCGACGTGGCAACACATCGACGATCGGTGTATCGGTTCCTGGTCCGCTCCCAACAACAACCTTTCATGCAAACGCTGGATTGTGCCGACCCATCGCAATCCGTGGCTAAGCGGGACACAACGATCACCGCCATTCAAGCACTGACCTTGATGAACAACAAATTCATGGTACAGATGGCCGATGATTTTGCGATACGACTGGAAACTGCTGACGAGTCTCCTTCAGAGCAGATTCGGTCCGCATATGCTCTGGCGATCCAGCGCTCGCCCAGTCCTGAAGAAGTCGAACTACTTACCAAACTGGCGGAAGAGCACGGCATGGCAAACGCATGTCGAGTCGTCTTCAACCTGAATGAATTTTTGTTTATCGATTAAGTATCTCCAATCATTTCAGCCGAGCATGGCCAGCGACATCATGAAAAAAAAGACTGTCAGCCCCAGTGCCCAAGATCGGATCACGCGACGTCGCATCCTCCATCACGCAGCTCATGGATTTGGTGGCTTGGCATTGACCGCGATGCTTTCGTCAGAATCTCGCACCAAGGCCGCTGAGACGGGTAGCGGAGCAAAACTGACTGTTCTGCATCGACCTGCCAAGGCAAAGCGGGTTGTCCAATTGTTCATGAGCGGTGCGGCCAGCCATCTGGACACCTTCGACTACAAGCCTTTCCTGGAAAAGAATAACGGGAAAGAGTCGGACTTCGGCGAACCGATCGAGGCCTTTCAAAATGGTCTCGGACCTTGGCTTAAATCGCCCTGGAAGTTTCGACCCTATGGCGAAAGCGGCAAGTATCTGAGTGACATTGTCGCACCGTTGGGCGAGTGTGTAGACGACATGGCCTTTGTTCATTCGGTCGTTGGTAAGACAGGAGTTCACAGTCAGGCGACCTATCTTCAGGCTACCGGTTTCCAACGTCCCGGCTTCCCCGGAATGGGCAATTGGATCAGCTATGCCTTGGGCAGCATGAATGAGAATCTACCGTCATTCGTGGTGATGCCGGATCGACGGGGCTTTGGCTCCAATGGAACGAAAAACTGGAGCTCAGCGTTTCTTCCCGCACAACATCAAGGGACGCTAATCCGACCCGGTACCGATCAACCCATTCGAGATTTGTTCGCCGCAAAAAACGACTATGTGACCGATGCCAGTGAGGCTTCTGCCCGTGGCATCCTCAAGCAGCTCAATGAACAGCATGCGGCTGAACGACAATTCGACACACGTTTGGAAGCACGAATCCGCAGCTATGAACTGGCGGCCCGTATGCAACTTGCCGCTCCCGACGCACTCGACTTGAGCCGGGAGCCGAAACATATCCTGAAGATGTACGGCCTCGATCATGGCCGTGACACGTTCGACGAAAAGATTAATGAGGTCGAGGAGACGGACTATTTCGGACGCAAGTGTCTCACGGCCAGGCGACTTTTGGAACGTGGCGTGCGGTTCGTGCAGATCTGGTCGGGCAACGACAATTCATTTCCTCGACGGAACTGGGATTCTCACGAAAACATCGAGCGAGACCATGGCCCCTTGGCATTAGGGATGTCTCGTGGTGCTGCTGCCTTAATCAAGGATCTCAAACAACGCGGCATGCTCGACGATACGATCGTTCTTTGGACGACCGAATTCGGCCGGCTACCATCCTCCCAGGGCGGCACGGGACGTGATCACAATCCGTTCGTCTTTACGAACTGGTTAGCCGGCGGTGGCATTAAGGGCGGAACGACTTATGGACCCAGTGATCAATGGGGCTATAAGCCATTGGACCGCAGCAATCCGACCCAAGTTTACGACATCCACGCCACGATCCTGGATTTACTGGGCATCGATCACACGCAACTGACGGTGCGGCACGATGGAATCGATCGCCGCTTGACGGACGTCCACGGCCACGTGGTCGAAGAGCTCAAGAGCTAATCTTCAGCATCGTCCACGACAGCCTGCCCTGCATCAGACTGCTGTTTTCTAGAGATGCGTTGCCAGAGATCATCTAGTAATGAGTAAGTCACAGGCACTGCCAACAGCGTGAGAAGCAGCGAGAGTGTCTGGCCGCCAACGGCCAACACAGCAATCGATCGACGTTCTTCCGATCCTGGTCCGACACCAATCAACAGCGGAAACATTCCAGCGACAAAGGATAGCGTCGTCATTAGAATGGGCCGTAGGCGATCGCGATTCGCCAGGATGATTGCGTTTTCACGGGGCAGACCTCGTTCTCGCAACTGATTGGTGTGGTCGACTTGCAGAATCGACGCTTTCTTCACCACACCGAACAGCACGAGGATACCCAGGGCTGAATAGAGATTCAAAGTTTCCCCACCAATCCAAAGACTCAACAGCCCAAACGGAACGGCCAACGGCAGGGAGACGAGGATGGTAATCGGATGTAAAAAATGCTCAAACTGAGCAGCCAGAATGATGTACATAAAAATAAAGGACATCAGGAAAGTCCATTGGAATTCAGAGAGCGTCCGTTCCAATTCACGGCCGCGACCTCGTACGGAAGTATTGAAACCTTCCGGTAACCCGATTTGAGCAGCAGCATCTTCAATCGCCTGAATTCGATCCTTGAGGGCGAACCCGGGAGCGATGTTCGTTCTGACGGCCACCATCCGCTCATGGTCCAGACGATCAATTCGCGACGCAGATTCACCATACTCAAAGTTCACCACGTTATCTAAGCGAACTCTATTTAACTTGTTGGACTCACCACTCGATCCAGCACCGTTACGCACATAAAGTTGTGAGATCGCATCGGTATTACTGCGATCAATACCCACGAGTCGCAGTTCCACATCATACGCATCATCGGCGAGCCGATCACGATATCGCGATACGTGCTCATCACCTCCCACTGCAATTCGCAACGTTTCTGCAATTTCCTGAACATCGACACCGAGAACAGCAGCCCGTTCACGATCGATGTGCACCTGAAGCTCAGGCTTCGTCATTTTCAAAGTAATATCAGCATCGACAATCCCTGGAATCTTTTCCGCCTCTTCCAACAGACGGTTGCCGTATTTCAAAAGGCCTTCGAGAGTCGGGCCGGTAATCGAAAAGTCGATATCCACCGGGGGCCCTTGTCGAAACGACGTAAGGTTCCGAACAGAGGCTCGCAAATCGGGAAACTCGGCAAGAATATCGCGCACCTCTTGCATCTTTTCTTGCTGACTGAAGTTACCCTGGAAGGCAGCTTGAAGATCACCGCGAAGCAATTCTTTCATGAGTCGATTAAATGAAACAGTGCGATCTTCAATATCGGTAAGTCGTACAAATATCTCAGATCGATTGACAGTGTTGCGGCTGCCGACGGTGGTCAATAAGAATTCAATGCCGTGCACGTTCTGGAGTTTTTGTTCGACGGCCAAAGTGGCCTTGTCCATCGATTCCATACTCGTGCCTTCCTCAGCTGTGATTCGGATTTCAAATTCCGATTCATCGACACCTGAGGGAATATAATCCTGCTGGACAAGTTGATAGAGCGGATAGTTCGCAGCGATCGTCACCAGGGAAATTGTTGCCACCAGCACCCGATGTCGCATTGCCCATTTCAAACAGGCCAAATATCCGTTTTCGACATACCGATAGAAACCACCTCGAGATGCAGGCCCGGTCGAGGTCACGGAATGTTCGCGTCGCAGTAGTCGACTACACATCATGGGTGTTAGCGAAAAACTGATCAGCATCGAAATCAACACGGCCACGGTTGCGGTAATACCGAATTGAAACAACAGGCGGCCGGTGACGCTGTCGAGAAAAGAAACCGGCAGAAAGACAATCACCAGCGAGAAAGTCGTGGCCAACACGGCCAAACCAATTTCCTTGGTGCCTCGAATGGCTGCATCAACTGGCGAAAGCCCCTCTTCCTCAATGAATCGAAAGATATTCTCGAGCACGATTACCGCATCATCGATAACCACCCCCACCATCAACACGAGAGCGAGCATGGTCACGTTGTTCAAGGTGAAGTCAAACATTCTCATGATGGCGAATGTCGCGATGATCGAAGTCGGAATTGCGATCGCAGCGATCAAGGCCGATCGCCAGGATCGCATGAAGAGCAAAACCACCAGGCTGGCCAAGACGCTGCCGGAAATCAAATGCTTCTGCACTTCGTGCATCGCAGCCTCAATGTATCCCGACTGATCTTGCACCACTTCGATCGAAACATCAGCCGGCAATAGCTCGCGAGACCTTTCAAGCCGTTCGCTCACTTCCTGAATCACATCGACGGTATTTGCACCAGACCGTCGCTGTACATAGAGAATCACCGCCGGCTCACCATCCAACCGAGCCTTGTTGCGTAGCTCTTTCTGGCCATCGATGACATTTCCAAGGTCACTTAATCGCACCGGATGTCCGTTCACGGTATCGATGACGAGCTCAGAAAAGTCTCGCGCGTTGTCGACTCTCCCCATGGTTCTGACCGTGAATTCGCGCGAGTCGGTTTGCATCCTCCCGCCCGGAATCTCAGTATTCTGTCGAGCGAGCGCCTCTCGAACCTCGACAATCGATAAACCATAAGCGGCGAGACGCCGGGCATCGATCTCCACTCGCACAGCTCGATCCATGGCGCCATAGATCGAAACTTCGCCCACTCCCTGCGCGGATTCAATCACCTGCTTGACATAACGTTCGGCAAGAACATACAGTTCCCGACTATCACGTGGTCCAGAAACGGCAATCGACATGACGGCAGATGAGTCGAGGTCACGTTTACCGATCTGCGGCACTTCTGTTCCATAAGGCAAATCGTCGACATCGCGTCCGATCGCGTCACGTGCATCCTGAGCTGCAAGGTCGACATCACGATTGAGATCGAGGTTCAGAATGACAATCGACGCGCCCTCAAAGGAGATCGAGCGGAGTTCGTCAATTCCCTCGACGGTCGCCACCGAGTCTTCCAAAGGTTGCGTAATCTCGGATTCAACTTCCGCCGGAGAGGTGCCCGGATGACGGGTGTAGATAAACAGCGACGGCATATCGATATTGGGATATCGAGCGACTCCGAGCTGGGTGTAAGCGGTGATCCCAGACACCACAAGGGCCGTCACCAACATAATGGCAAAGACCGGACGACGAACACAGATTTCAGCGAGCCACTGCAATGCACTAGATCCTTAACGATCCACGGCCCCAACTCGCAGATCGAGCCTACACGCTTGGCCAATTGTCACGGCTGATGGGAGGTGAGTTGGTTCTTCACAGTTGTTTCGACGCGCCCCGCAATTCCCTGATCGAAATTGGCAATCACCCATTGCTCGGCTTGCAATCCGCTCAGAATCTCAACCTGCTGAGCAGAGCGACGGCCAATCTGGACCTGTTGCTGTCCCGCGACACCATCCGTCACCAACCAGACTCGATAAACTCCAGCAAACTCACCGACCGCCGCCATCGGCACTGCCAATGTTGTCGCATCGGCATCGACGACAATTTCAGCTTCGGCGAAAACACCGGACCGAAGGAGACCTTTTGGATTCTCGATTTCTCCCTCGATCATGAGCGAGCGATTCGCTTCATCGAGCGAAGGGCTTGTCCGTTTGACCTCGGACACCAACAAGTCAGGATATCCTTCGACCTTGATATTCAGAGGCTGTCCTTCTCTTACCGCGAAAGCCTTCCGTTCAGGAACGCGACCTCGATATCGTAGAGGATCGGTACGAACCAAGGTGACTAAGGGCATCCCTTCGTTAACGATCACTCCCTCCGTCACGTGTCTTTGTTGGACAACGCCGGCAAACGGTGCGCGAATTACAGCATCCTGAAGATCCTGTTGTGCCATCGCCAGAGCCGCTCGTCGCACACGAATCAACGCGATCTTTTCAGCGACTCCGCTCAGCGCTGACTGGTATTTGGCGGAGGCGACACGTTCGGCCGCCAATTGCCGCTCGTACTCGGATTTTGAAATCGCGTTGGACTTCCGCAATTGCTCCGTTCTCGTCAGCGAATCCCGAGATTCTTGCCAAATCGCTTCGGCAACTAACACCGACGGTACGCTCTCCGTATCAAGCTCTTCAATCGAATCTTCAGGCTTCAGTCCGATCACGGCACAGGCTTCGGCGAGTTGTGCTTCGGCTTGCTGCACAGCCAGTTCAAACTCTTGACCTTGTAGACGAGCCAAGACCTCACCGGCACTCACACGTGAACCCAAGTCAACATGCGTCTCCACCACTCTGCCCGCTACCTTGGCACCGATTACGGCAATCTCATCGGCCATCAAACTACCCTGCGAGCGAACGACGGTAGGCCATCGACAGGGAGTGACCTGTTCCAGCTGAGCCGAATAGGCTGGCGACTCTTCTTTGACCGTGGTTGTCACATCCGAGCTTTCCGGATTTTCGGAAACCTGGCAACCTGTCAGCAAAATCGAGATGAGGACAAATTGATAGAAAAGACGCGGCATAACGTTTACTGGTGGGCAAGGCATGGGGGACGTGTTGAACGCACCCTTGGCAGGCCACAACACGACAATAGACGTATCATAGCAGGCCACGTCGACGATGAAAGCCAAGTCATTTACAGGATTCCTGTTAACTTTGGTTGATTCGAGGGCAGCCGTTCCTGGATTGAATTCATCGGCAACAGGTTTGAGGATTCTCCCGATCACCGGCCACCCGAATTAGGAATCTTCTGCCCTTAAACTCTCACATTTACGCCGCAACCTTGCTAAACTCTACGTGTTTTATCCGACCAAAAAAGCCACCCAATTGGGCACGGCTTTTTCCAAATGAACGCCCCCGAGAACTCTGTTTACTTTTGTTTGCGAGGAAAACATCTGTCATGACACGCTATTTGGCATCTCTCCTACTCATCTTCATGTTGGCATCAACGATCATGGCCGATCGCTTTTCCGTCGAGAAAGAGTCGGACAAAGTAACGGTCAATCTCGATGGCAAGCTGTTCACGGAATACTTGATAAAGTCCGGAGCAAAACCCGTTCTCTGGCCGGTGATCGGACCGAACGGAGAACCAATCACCCGCGGCTATCCGATGCGGGAAGTGAGCCCCGATGAAAAAGATGACCACGTTCATCACCGATCGTTTTGGTTTACCCACGGTGCGGTCAACGATACAAGTTTTTGGCACGAAGGAGGTGATAGTACCGGCAACATCGTCCATCGCGAATTCCTGACCGTCGAGGATGGCGACGAAGCGGTTATCGAAACCAAAAACGACTGGGTCGATCGGCACGGCGATGTCATTTGCCACGACGTGAGAAAGCTGACCTTTGGCGTCACGGGCGACTCGCGATTTATCGACTTTGATATCACTTTGACGGCCGGCGACAAACCGGTAACCTTCGGGGACACCAAAGAAGGTAGCTTTGGCGTTCGGGTCGCAGGAACCATGCGAGTAAACGCCGACAAGGGTGGCAAGATCGTCAACAGCCATGGCCAAGAGAACAAAGATGCCTGGGGTAAACAGGCGCCATGGGTTGATTACTCAGGTCCCGCCGGCGATGACATCGTGGGGATTGCAATCCTCAATCACCCGAAGAGTTTTCGATATCCGAGCCACTGGCATGTGCGAACCTACGGTCTGTTTGCTGCCAACGTCTTCGGCCTGCACGATTTCAAAGGAGATTCATCGATCAATGCATCTCACACGTTGCAACCAGGCGAATCGATGACCTTCTATTACCGCGTGCTGTTGCACCCGGGTGACGTGAAGGGTGGGAAAGTGGCCGAAGCGTTTGAAGAATACTCGAAAACTGAAAAGGCGTCGAAGTAGGCCATATCCACGACGACGTACAATTCACAACAACAAACAAGGCTCGCCCAGTTTCTGATGAAGCTGGATGAGCCTTTCTTTGTTGATCCAATTGAAGCTCAAAGCCTTTGCACCTTTCAAACCCAGGGGTTTTCCGTTTGTCGACAATTCACCCAGCCAGACAGCCACCTTTTTCAGCCACTTAAACAGGCGTGAGTTAAGTCAGCGAGGGGAGTACAATCTATCGCCATGAACACACAACAGGCGTATGAATGGGCGCGCAGCTGGTACGGCGAACTCGGGGTCGACGTCCAAGCAGCACTGGATCGGATGGCCAACATTGCGATTTCTATCCACTGCTGGCAAGGTGACGATGTCCAGGGCTTCGAGAATAGCTCTCAAGAGCTTGGCGGCGGTCTCGCGGTTACCGGTAACTATCCTGGACGAGCTCGCAGCATTGACGAACTACGATCCGATTTCGAAGTCGCTCACGCTCTTATCCCGGGTACACACCGCTTCAATCTCCACGCCAGCTATGGGGATTTCGGCGGCGGCCAAGTCGACCGAGATGCGATCGACGTTGAACACTTTTCGAGCTGGATGGATTGGGCACAATCCATCGGTATCGGCCTGGACTTCAACCCAACATTTTTCAGTCACCCGAAGGCAGATGACGGTTGGACCTTGTCCCATCAGGACCGTTCGATTCGTGAGTTCTGGATTGAACATGGTCGACGTTGTCGAAGGATCGGGGCGGCCATGGGTGCAAGGCTAGGAACACCGTGTATCACCAATGTGTGGATCCCGGATGGCTCCAAAGATCAGCCCATCGATCGGCTGGGCCCTCGACTCAACCTGGAGGCTGCACTCGATGCGATTTTCAGTGAGCCCTTCGAGTCAACTCATCTGTTAGACGCGGTGGAATGCAAACTATTTGGCATCGGCTCGGAGAGTTACGTTGTCGGTTCACACGAATTCTATTTGGGTTACGCGATTTCGCGGAAAACCTTGCTCTGCCTGGATGCAGGGCACTTCCACCCTACGGAAGTCATTTCCGATAAAATCTCAGCTGTCATGGGATATCTCGATCAGATCCTGCTGCATGTCAGTCGAGGCGTTCGCTGGGACAGTGATCACGTGGTCACGTTGAACGAAGAATTAATGGCAATCAATCAGGAAATCGTGCGGGGACGATTTCTCGACCGAGTTCATATTGGCTTGGACTTCTTCGACGCGAGCATTAATCGCGTCGCTGCCTGGGTGATCGGAACCCGCAATGTGCAAAAGGCATTGTTGCAGGCGCTCTTGGAACCGACACCGATGCTGCGAGAGCTTGAACACGGGGGCGACCTTACCGGGCGATTAGCCTGGCAGGAGCACTTGAAAACAGCTCCGTTTCAAGCAGTTTGGGACCATTTCTGTGAACGCGAGGAGGTACCGGGAGGAATCAGCTGGTTGGATCGTGTACGCGAATATGAACAACAGGTGCTTTCGAAACGCCACTGAGTCTGAAACAATTCAAACCCTTCAAGTCAGTTAGAATACGGCTAGGATATTTCCAGAGAATCAAGACCGCATTGTCGCAAATAACGTCATGGCAATGATGCTGCTATCTGAAAGGACAAACCATGAGATCTCTCGCCTGGGCATTTACCGTATTGATTATTCTTGGTGTGAATACCGTGCGGGGTGACGACTGGATCAGCTACGAAGCGAAAGATGGGCCGGGTGACGGCAAACACATCGTCTTATTGTCGGGTGACGAAGAATACCGATCGGAAGAAGGACTTCCGATGCTGGCTAAGATCTTGAGCGAACGTCATGGTTTCAAGACGACGGTCCTCTTTTCAGTCAATGATAAAGGCGTCATCGACCCAGACAACCAGCAAAGCCTTTCGAATCCGGAGGTTCTGGCAGACGCAGATTCAATCATCATGCTTCTCCGATTCCGAAATTGGCCCGATGAGACCATGAAGCATTTTGACGCGGCGTTCAAACGAGGCATCCCGATCATCGGTCTGCGAACCAGCACGCATGCCTTCAACTACCCTGGCAATCGCGAGACCGAATACCGGCACTACAATCAATTCGGCAAAAACGTTCTTGGTGAGAACTGGGTCAGTCACTGGGGCGGCCACAAGCGAGAAGCGACTCGAGGTATTATCGAAGCATCTTCGAAGGATGATGTCATTCTTCGAGGCGTGAAAGATGTATTCGGCGATTCCGACGTTTACGAAGCCTATCCACCCGCGGACGCCAAGATTCTGGTCCTCGGCGAAGTCCTCAAAGGTATGAAACCGGGTGATCCTCCCGCCAAGTACAATAAGAAACGGCGATCCGATGGAAAAGAACAGGACATCAATACTCCCATGATGCCCGTCGCCTGGTCTCGCCTGCATCAACACGATGATGGAACAACCAACAAGATCTTTACCACGACCCTGGGCGCTGCCACCGATCTGCAAAGTGAGGGTTTGCGCCGCATGATCGTCAACTCAGTCTATTGGGGTTTGGGCCTCGATGTGCCCGCTTCCGCAGACGTCACCTACGTCGACGATTTTGAACCCACGATGTACGGCTTCAATACTTACCGACGCGGGATTCGAGCGGAAGACCATACAGTCGGCAAGGTGCTACCTGCCAGTCGACAGGATTAGATCAGGCTGCCATGGGTCGACCTACTTCCCATCGTCGGCCTTAGGTTGTTGAAGACGGGTGATTCCACGAGCGAGCATCACTCGTATCGATCCGCCCGACTCACCGACACGTTTGAGTGAATTCTTTCGACGGTAATCCGATCCAATGGCATAGTCGCTACGATTTTCATTGGTCTTAGACAAGGATTCCAACGCCGCCACCATGAGTCGCCAAATCTGGGCCAAGAGCGTTCCAAGAGAACGGGGACAGGCCACACAAAAAGGGGCCGGCCGGAATTCCCCCGACCGGCCTAACGCGTCGAGTTAATCGCGACTCAGGTGCATGCTTCATCTACCAGTTGAACTGGCCGTAACGCCCCGGAAAACCGTAACCACAGTAGAAACCGTTGTTGTACCCGTAGCCATAGTAACCGTAGTCGGCATAACCACTGTAGTAGCCTCCGTAACCACAATAGTAGGAAGGAGAGTAGATGGGCGCGTAAATGGCGGGTGGACAGTATGGTCGATAGGTCGTGTAACACGAAGAAACATACGAGCGTCCGCGACGACAACGCCGCCCGGCTTCAGCATCATCTGGAACAGCCACTGCAAAAAAACCAAACACCAGCGAAGCCAAAAGAATCATTTTTGCGAAACGAGACATAATGTTTCTCCTCAAACATCGAAATATTTATTTCGTTGGCAATCGAAACAGTTTCAACCGCTCTACCCCAGCAAGCGGATGTCGATTCAGTTTGCTACAAGCGAACTTGAAAAAATCTGAGAAACGCTCGAAACAAGATCTAAGCTGTGTCTAGGGAGCGGTCGGACGGTAAAGAATCCAGAACAAGCACCGACTTTGAGTCATCCATCGACGGCTCTTGAACAGGCGCGACGTAACGCACAAGGTCCTTCGGCCAATGGCTCTGATAGACAAAGGAGAAACAGCGCGCCGAAGAAAGGCCAATCTCGCAGAAGTATTGGCCCGTAACAAAATCAAACGCTGAACTGAAAAGACGTCATTACAGCGATTTCTTGAGATCCGTGATTTGATCTCGAATCTTCTGAATTCTACCGGAGGCTCGCTGATCTTCGACGATGCTACCCTGGTTTCGAAGCGACTCAAGCGAATCTTCGATTCTGGCAATTTCTTGTCGTGCGGCATCGGGACGATCCAATTCCACCAGCAGCTCAACTAATTGCGTCTGCATCCGTGCTTGCCAGAGACGATGCCAATGTGATTCCGGTTGGCTCTGAATCACTCGTTGTTGTCGAGCAATGGCTGCATCGAGATTACGGCGAGCGTTTTCTTTCTCATCGCTCCGAATCTGAATTTCGGCCAACATGAAGTACAAGCGCACCTTAAAGGTTACATACTTCAAAATATTCGGATGACTCTCGTCGATGTCTGAGGCAACCTCGAGTGCTCGCCTCAAACGTTGTTCAGATTCCTCCAGTCGATCCTGATCAGGTTGCGATCGACTCTGCAGCATCAGCCGGAAGGCGTTACCTGCATGTGTATCAGCCAACTCATAACGGTATTCAGGAGTATCGGGGAACTGTTGCACCAAAGATTCTAGCAACCTGATGATTTGTTCCTCGGACTCCGACACATTGTCCCGGTTTTCTCTCGCCAGGGCACGATAGCATTTCGCCAGTAAGAATCGAAACTCGGGAGCCTCCGATTGCTGATCAGCCACCTGATTCAAAAGTTCGATCCCCTGCTCGATGGGACGGATTGAATCGGATCTTGATTGATCACGTCGATCTCGCCCTCGTCTCCATCTTCTTTCCGCCTGATGGACCAGCAGCAAAGTATGCACGTATTCATAGCGTGATTCATCGTGGGCCAACTGTTCGTCTAAGAGTTTGAGAGCCTGTCGATGGGCATCCGCGGCTTCTTCTCGCTGAAACTTCGCCAACTGAACGGAACCCAAACCGTTGTAGACTCGAGCAAATTCGAGCGTGACGTCATTGCTCCTTGAATCCATCTTCTGAATTCGTTGAATCGCCTCGTCATAACGCTGCTGAGCGTCGTCATACTCACCAAGACGCAATTGGATATCGGCTACTCTTCGGTGGGCCTTGATCGACTGAAAGACGATATCGGGATCGTTTTCAGCCTGCTTGGAAAGCTGATCATAAAAGAGCAATAGTTTGTCGAGTAACTTGGTGACATCCTTGGACAAAGGCAATTGCGGTTGCACCGCAAACAACTCCGAAGTACTGCTCGGATCAATCTCAACCGCGACGGAGGCGTTGGTTTCGGGAGCCGTGACCTGCAACGGGCTCGGCGCAAATTGCTGATAAATGTTGTCGAGAGCCTGGAGCGCCATACCTTCCGATATTTCAGCTCGTTCGCGCTGCGCAGAGGCTCGCAGGTATCCCACTGTTGTAACGAGCGAAACGACAACCAGAAGCATCGCAACCGTGGCGGTCAGGCTGGCCACCGCGCGATTTCGGCGACACCATCGCACGAACTGCTCCGTCATTCTCACTCGCCGAGCCTTGATAGGCCGATCCTCGAGGTAAGCCTGCAAATCGGCGGCAAGGTCAGCCGCTGTCTGATATCGATCCTCAGGCTCTCGAGCGACCGCCTTCATGACAATTGTTTCGAGATCACGAGGGATCATCGGATTGATTCGGCGTGGCAAGGTGAGTGCATCATTTGCAATTCGATGCATCAACGCAACTCGATCGTGCCCCTCAAATGCTCGTTGAAAGGTCAGCAGTTCATAGAGGGTCAATCCCAACCCATAGATGTCACTACGTTCTTCGCAGACACCGTGAAATCTCTCCGGTGCCATGTAGCTCAGCGTTCCGACGATATCGCCAGTCCAGGTCACTTCGTCCTGTTCAACGGCTTTTGCCAGTCCAAAGTCGGCGACCCACACGACGCCTTCGTCATCCAGCAGTAAATTTCCAGGCTTTACATCTCGATGGAGCGTTCCATGCGCGTGGGCGTAGTTCAAGGCATTCGCCGACTGAACCCCAATCCACGCAACGTTCCGATAAAACTCCGAATCAATCGGCTGCGTCAAAGCCTTTTGCGGAATTTTTTCAACCGGGACTTCTTCGGACGATGACTCCGCGACCTGCTCCGGATCATTGTTCCCAGCGTCTGTCCCCAACTCAACGATCGGCATTCGATGCGTCGAAAGAACGGACTTTGAAAGATCAGAATCGCAACAGGTGTCAGCCACCGCAAAGGACGATGAATCGTCTCGCAGTTTTTCGCTTAACAGGGCAGCTGCATTCCGTTTGACGTAGTTCGACCGATTACCGTCGTCTCCAGCGGAATCATCCGGGCTATAGGAGCACACAAGCTGTTTAAGTTCTCTCAGGATCTCATCCAAGCCGACACCCTGGATGAATTGCATCACGATGTAATGCAGACCGTCCTGTTCGCCGACGCCAAAAACAGGAACAATGTTGGTGTGGTGCAGCTTGGCAGACGTCTTCGATTCGCGTTCAAAACGCTGAATATCCTTATCATCCCTGAGCACCTGCTTGGGCAGAACTTTGACCGCGACGCGACGACCTAACGTCACCTGCTCTGCCTCGTAAACGATGCCCATACCGCCGCGAGCAATTTCTCCGATCACCCGGTAGTCGCCCAGTTGCTCAACCTGGATCTCGTGTTTTGAAATCCGTGGACGAGAGTCTTGCTGAGCTCTTCGCTGCAAACGCTCCATCGCCAGGACCGCCGGGAACAATTCACGAATTTCCTCAGCGTGATTCGGAAACTTGGCAACGTAGTCATCAATGGTTACGCGGTCCCCAACACGACGCCGTTCCACAAATTCGGCAGCCAACACGTCCACCGGATCGCGATCGGGATCCCATTGCTCGGATGAAAAATTCTCTGACGCAGCGTGAGAGTTGAGAGGATCGTTCATATTTTTGTCTTCATCATCTAATCGATTCAAAACCATTCACGATCGAAGCCCGGTATCTCCGACAATTTCTCTCGCAACCTTTTTAGGGCCCGAACATAACGAATACTTGCCGCCTTTTTTTGAATCCCTAAGACTTCAGCGACCTCACTGTTGGTGAGCTGTTCAAAATGCCGCAACGCCAACACATCCCGATCAATCGACGACATGTCATCCACTGCTTCTTCTAACTTTCGTGCGGTCTCCTCACGGACAGCCGCCTGACTCGGTGACGTCAAATGGCCCAACAACTGCAGGGCTAATGAAGTCGATGCAGTTTGTTGATGCTGACCAGCGTAAATCGAGACATCCCGTTTTGCGTCTCTCATCTGAGCTCCCAGATGACGCCGATGAACATTCACGAGTGTTTGAGTAACAACCAATCGCAGCCAAACAAAAAACGAACCCGAGTGCTCCATCACAAACTGATCGATGCGCTCTGTGGCATCCAAATAGGCCTCCTGTAACACGTCATCCGCATCAACACGGCCTTTGAGTCGACGATCGAGACGATAAGTCACCATGTTCCAAAGCCGATCACGATGCCGCGAAAAAAGAATCGCCAACGACTGTTCATCGCCATCTCGAACCCTCTTCAACAACGGATCGGCATCGCGATCTTCATCAGCCATGATCGGTATTCACTCGTGTTTGAAACGTGAGAAGACTTGGGTTGGCTACAGGTCTTCGCAGGAAGAAATACAAAAATCAGCGACTGGTGAGAGATAGAGGCGGTTTCGTCCCTTTCCAAGGGAAAGGTTCGTTGATGTTCATTGAACTCTCGTGCAGTCTGCCCTCTGCCAATTTAACGATTTCCCTTGATTTACCGGCGCCTGGTTTTCATGACGAACCAAGGCAGTCCACCGAAAAAGACAATTGCTCCGTTTTTGCATCGCTAGCGTGTAGACGGTCTGCCCGATTCTACGTTAGCAAACCGGTAAAACGCTCTTCAAAAAACGGGCTGGTAGATCGAGGAATGGCATACTTTCGCGGGCTTTTGTGCTGGCCAAGACTACCAGCCTCCCTTTACATCGTAACCGTTGATCCGCTTGATCGTGTACGAACATGCTGCAGCCTGCTCGTCATGACAGGAAAAAAACGCCCAATATGGTCAAGAATCCTAATCGTTTCGGCATAAACCTTATCGGCGCGGCCCAGATAAGAAGTCAGAATGGGGGGAGGGCTGGCTGCGCTTTCCCCAAGCTCCCCAGGTCAAATGAATTTGGGAAGATCGCGAAACTATTGCAGCCACCGAGGGTTTCATTCGTCGGAGGGTTATGGATTACCTGAGGTCAGGCGTTGAAGCCTTGAGGAATGCACCACTGATGATCCCGCATATTTTGAGTTCCCACCAAGTGAATGAGCCTATTCTCGATGCAGTTTCTAACCTCTAGACGTCTGTTAACCCTCGTCCTCTTGCTGGGCTGCTGGACATTTCTGCCTGCGCAGCTTCCTGCTCAAGAGACGACCGTCTCCGATACGACTCCCGCCGACAGCAAAACGCTTCAGTTCAGTTTTCGTCAGGCTCCCTGGGATGATGTGCTGCAGTGGTTGGCCGAGGAATCAGATCTTTCCTTTTCGACCGACGTTGTACCGACTGGAACCTTCAACTACATCGACAGGGACCAGCGATTCACCCCCAAAGAGGCCATCGACCTGGTGAACGGTTACCTGCTCATCAAGGGCTACACGATTGTCCGCAAGGGGAAAATGTTGTTGGTGATCGATCTTGAGGACGAACTCGACGCCCAACTTGTGAGAGATTTACTCGTTGAAACGCCGGTTTCGAAACTGAAGGATCGAGGTGAGTATGAGATTACCAAGACACGATTCGATTTGAACAGTGTCGATGCTGCGGAAGCGGAACAACAGATTAGCCAGCTGTTGAGTCCGGTGGGATCCGTTGTCGTGATTCCTGGGGCCAAGCAGATTATGGCAACAGAAACGGGCGGAACCTTGCGTGTGATTCAAGAAGTCCTTGCATCGCTTGAAAAATCTGCACTCGAGGCAGAAAAAGGAAAGCTACACAGTTACCTGCTTAAGGTTGCCACAGCTGATGAGGTTCTCGCTGTCGCGCGTCCACTGTTGGATATTGGTGAGAACGACAACGCATCGGAGGACGGATCGATTCGCATCTCGGCCGATCCCCTTGGACGAACCGTATTTGCAACCGGAGAGCCGGAAAAGATCAAGCTGGTGGAACAGATTGTGAACCAGGTTGATACAAATGCTGCAGATACGAATGCGGCAGATGCGACCGAGTTATCGCAGTTCATAGCCCATAAGGTAGCCACCGCCGATTCACAAGCAGTTCTACGCGTTCTTCAGACACTGTTCGTGGGTGACCCGTCGATTCGGATGGAGATCGATGCCAGTACGGGCGGGATTATTGCCCTCGCCAAACCTGATCAGCATCGAGCGATTCAGGCGACGATTGCAGAGATGGAGCAGAGCCCGGAACGAGTGGAAGTCATCCCACTACGATATACCCAACCCGCGGCAGCCGTAGTGCTCGTCGAAAAGCTTTTTGGAAATAGCCAAAAGCCTCCCATCGTTGACGGCACATTGATCCCACCGCAACTGGTCGTGCGCGGTACCGAATCCCAAATCGATCAGATTCGTGAAGTCTTGGGCGATCTTGGTGAGCGAATTCGGAGCGGTGGTCGAGAAATGCAGTCAGACGCGATACAGAGCGGAAACATCCGCATGATCCCGATGACTCCTGAAAACGCCGCTATGGCCATCGAGCGAATTCAAAGCATTTTTCCCACACTTAATTCCAATGAAATCAAGATCGTAACTCCGAGTCGTGAAGGGAATCGAATTCCACCACGACCGCTGCAGTCGCCCCCTCATTCCGAAGCTCCTTCCGCCGGCGAAGCTGATCCCAAGGATTCTTCAGACAGCTCTAAGAAACAACCGCGCGAAGCAAGCAAGGAAGGATCCAGATTGAATCAAAATGATGGTTCCTTTCAGACGCAGGCAGTCGGTGTTGACGATGAGACGCGATTGGTCCAGTCCGATAGCTCGAACGAGTCATCCGAGAAAGCAACGGAGGTTAACGCAGCGGCGGCAATAGATGCTGGCGAAGAACCTCCCATCCTGATCACCCGGACCAGAGACGGATTGATCATCAGCTCTCAAGACATCGAAGCTCTGAATACGGTTCAGTCGCTCGTACAAGCCCTGACGACCTCGGCTGCGGAAACAAGCCCCCGATTCACACTGTTTTACTTAAAGCATATCGAAGCGGAGGAAGCGAGTACGCTGGTCACCAACATCCTGAATGGATTCGCCGGTCCAACCAGCTTGTCAACTTACACAGCGGATGGCGAGGTCACAAGCGTTTTACAACAGCAGTCCAACGCCCTGGCAACGCGACTTCCAAGCATCGTCGCTGACAAGCGACTGAATGCACTATTCGTCAGCGGCGAACCTTCACAAGTCGCCATGGTCAAGCAATTACTTCAGGTGATCGACATTGAGAGTGGTCCTGAAGAAGTGCTTACATTTCCAAAACCTTATTTCATCCCGGTTTTATATGCTGATGCAGAAACAGTAGCTTCGGTTTTGCGCCAGGTTTACGCAAACCGAATCGAAACCGGAAACAATAATCGTCGAGATGATCGCGACGATCGCGACGATCGCGGTGATCGCGGTGATCGCGGAGGTCGCGGATTTCCATTCTCCGGTCGCGGCGGAGACGATCGACGCGGCGGTGGAGGAGATCGAGGCAACCAACAAACGGCCGGTAATCTCCCCAAAATGTCAATCGGTGTCGATGCTGAGAGCAATTCCATCGTCGTTGCAGCTCCTGGACCGCTCCTGAAAGAAGTCGAAAGTGTCGTCCAAGAGCTTGATCGGCGTGCTTCTGAAAAACCGCCGGAAAGTATCGCCGTAGTCAACCTGAAGAGAACCGATCCCTACATTGTTCAACAGACTTTGACAGGAGTCTTGGGCGATATGGTGGAAACAGCAACACCGTCAAATGGCAGCAATCGAGGTTCCTCAGGAAGTCGACGTGGCAGCACCCCGTCTAGTAACTCTGGTCGTGGTGGATCCGATTCCACGGGAAGCTCGGCGGCAAATGACTTCATTAATCGACTCCGAAATGGCGAATTTGGTCGTGGAGGTTTCGATCGAGGCAGTCGTGGTGAACGTGGTGGTTCAGAGCGTGGTGGACGCGACCGAGGTGGTCGTGGCCGATAACCAAGGTCCAGATAGAGAGGATATTCTAATCATGTCCAAACGAGTTGGCTTGCAAGTTCTCTCATTAATCTTCCTCCTGGCGATCTGCCTTTCCGCGGAGGCTCAACGAGGCGGTAATCGAGGCGGTGATCGGGGCGGTGATCGGGGCGGTGATCGGGGCGGTGATCGGGGCGGTGGCGATTTCCGTAGTCGAATCCTAGAGCGGATCGATGCGAACGGTAATGGAACCATCGAACCTGAGGAAGCTCAAGGGCGAGCAAAGGGGTTCATCGAACGCATGGCGCGTGACGCAGGCCTAGAACCAGGGCGACCTCTATCTATTCGCCGACTGCTGGGCGGTTCTGACCGAGATGATTCACGTGACAAGGATCGCGATCGTAAAGACGAACCGAACCGAAACAATAAGAACGAGGTCGACGAATTCCCGGCAATCCCCAGATTCGGTGACGATGCGGTTCAGTCGTTTGGCCTTAGTCCGCTCACACTCGCTGGAAAAATCATCGACCTTGAAAAAAAATACGATCGCCGAGTCATGGATACCGTCAATAAGACGATGGAAAGATATGACAAAAACAAAAATGGAATTCTTGATCACGACGAATGGAAGGGGATTCCCTGGCGAAGCGACCCTCGTGACTCGGATCTCGACAACGACGGCATTTTAACCAAAGCCGAATACGCCGAGCGAATCCACAAACGATACAACTCGGGTAATGACCGAGGTGGCCGAGATAGGGGGAGTCGTGATCGGAACGATGATCGAGAACGGGAGCGAGAAAAGGAGCGAGAACGGGAGCGAGAAAAGGAGCGAGAAAAGGAACGAGGCGGTGATGATCGAGGACGGCGGGGAGGCTGGGACCCGAGCTCATGGATTTCCCGCATGGACGCCAATGGAAATGGTCGCATCGACCCGGATGAAGTCGACGAACGTCGTCGCAAGTTTTTCGCTGATCGTTTCCAATTAGACTTTAGCAAACCGATCGAAATCAAAGAGATCACCGAGCGTTTTCGTAAGCGAATGGAGGATCGAGAGCGAGAAAGGGATGGTGATTCAGGACGGGATTCACGACGGCGACGCGAAAGAGATAACAGCGAAGAAAAATCGCCATCAGAATCCTATCGAGTGGATGGAAGCTCCAAAGCCAAAGGCCGAAAATCTTATCGTTCCGAAGGACGCAGTCTTCCCAAGGCGTTACCAGGTTGGTGGGAAGATCGAGACGAAAACAGCGATGGTCAAATCACGTTGAGTGAATTTGCAAGCGCCGTCGACGAACGCATTATCGAGGACTTTCGAGATTTTGACATTAATGGAGATGGTCTTATCACCGCCCGCGAAGCCGAGATCCTTGAGGACGACGAATAATTGATTCACCGTTCGATTACGGCGGTCGCTGAGAAAAACTCAGACACTTTCAGGAAGGAACATACAGATGATTAGACGAAATTTGGTCACGCTCTGCGTCGCCGCTATCGCAATCACGATGATCGCATCATCCGAGGCTGAAGCTCAACGAGGCGGACGAGATTTTGGCAGCCGAATGTTTGGCGGTTTCGGCGGCGGGCCTGTCGACATGCTGCAACGCGAAGACGTTCAAGCCGAATTAAAACTAACCGACGGTCAAATCGAAGAAATCCGAGAACTCGCTGAGTCCGCTCGTGAGCGTCGACGCGAACAATTCAGCGGCTTCAACTTTCGTGAGCAGTCTGAAGAGCAACGCCGGGAACTCTTTAGCCGCATGCGCGAGCGAATGGAAGAACAAGCGAAGGAGCAAACCGAATCCATTGGCTCCATTCTCAATTCCAAGCAAAACGAGCGACTCAAGGAATTAGCTTTTCAATACCAGCTCAATCGTGGCCGAACCCGAGATGCATTGGTAGCCGGTGGCGTGGAGTTGAGTGACGAAGATCGTGAAAAGCTGGAAGAAGCTCGTCGAAAAATCGACGAAAAGACAAACGCTCAAATCGCAGAGATTCGACGCAATGCCCAAAAAGAAATCATGGCGACTGTCATCAGCGAAAGACAAATCGAGCGACTCATGGGCAATCCCTTCGAATTCACTCGGGAAGAACCTCGATTCGGCGGCCGCGGATCTCGTGAGGATCGGGGCGGCCGAGAGGGCGACCGTGCTCGCAGGCGACCCGAAGCGGAAGAAGATTCCGAAGATGATGAAGACAACAATCGACGACGTCGACGTCGACGTGAATAATCACGATTCATTCCCGAAAAGGCCGGTACTGAAAAGTCGCCGGCTTTTTTTGTGCGCCAGTCAAAATATTGTGAGAGCCGTTCTTCAACCTACCCTTATCGAATCATTCCGATGAGTCATCAGACCAGAGCCAACGTAACGCCTGTGGCAGGATCGCACCGCCATGGTTTTCTTTGTGTGCTCCTTCAGCGTAAATGAACTCATATTCATAATCGCGAAATCCCAGAGCGGCTGCCATCTGCTGATTACCCAAGGGCCAATTCCCGTGCTCATTGTCAAGGTCTTGGCTTCCCGCTTGAAGGAAAACCTTTATCGGCCGCTTTTGTTGCTTACGAATGATTGCCGGATAGACATGTTCCCCGAGAATGTTCACAAAGCTGCCACATTGAAAGGCTAAGTGCTTCATCACGACCCGACCTCATTTCCAATTTGACTCCGCTCAAAAGCTATCGATGTTATCTTTGTTAAAGACCATGACGTCACCGAGCAGAACGTTATCGCCCTCAATTTGAATTTCACCCAAACGACCAGCGTTCAAACTGGTATCGGAATCGGTGAGTCGACCTTCGGCAAGTGCTTTCGCGACCTGCACGGTCAGATAACCCAAATCTTTGGTGTTCCATAAAACGACCGAATTCACCGTTCCATCGTCGACGTAGGATTTCATTTCACTGGGTACCGCCAAGCCCGTAACCTTGATCTCACCTGATTTACTAGCTTGTCGTACCGCTTCAGCTGCGCCTGGAAACGAAACAGAGCTGATCCCGAAGATTCCCTTCAGGTTCGGATAGACTTTGATTAGATCCTGGGCATCGGCGAGAGCATTCGCAGCGTTTTCACCAGGATATTTGATCGTCTGCAGGGTGAGTTTACTTTCCTCAATGGCTGGCTTCATTGCATCGATCCAGGAGTTCTGGTTCGCAGACGTCGCATCCGAACTGATGATCACTACGTCACCTTCTTGATCGGGACCAACGTCGGCAATCATCACATCGACCATTCCACGACCAATCGATTCTGGAGTTGCTTGGTTCACAAAGAATGAACGCGACTCAGGAACACCATCCGCATCCCAGGTAATGACATGAATACCAGCGGTACGGGCCTCTTTCATGGCATTGGCAACCACGAGTGGTGCGTTCGGAGCGATGCAAATCACGTCAACACCATCAACAATCCACTGCTCGATTAATTCTGCCTGCTCCTTCGGGTCACCATCGATTGGTCCATCGTAGATAAGTTCGATGTCACCAAGTTCAGCCGCTGCTTCCTGGGCGCCGGTATGGCAGGAGGTAAAGTACGGAATGCCTTTGATTTTCGGCAAGAGACAAACGGTGAGCTTATCTCGGTCACCCACATTCGTCCCGGATTCAGTTCGGCAGCCGAGGCTGATTAAAGAAATCAAGAGCAATAGCATGAATCGCGTAGACCGCGTCATTTTTCCACCTTCTTGGACTCGATAAAACTAGTGGCTTCTCGTTTCTCTTTGCGTCACCAATAACTGATAGATCAAGACAGAAACGATCAGCAGAACTCCGACAACGATTGATTTTAGCTCGTCGACCTGCCAGTAGCGACCAACGAATTGGCGAGTCTCGTGAATTAGTAGCAGCCCGAGCACCGTACCGACAATCGTTCCACGACCCCCGAAGATGCTTGTACCACCGACGACCACAGCCGTAATCACGTCGAGTTCAAAGCCTCTCCCCGCATCCGCTTTAGCCGTATCAAAGCGAGAAACGTAGATCACTGTCGCCAGGCCTGCCAGAAAACCGGAAAATGTATAAAGTCGGATGCGAATGCGATTGACAGAAATCCCTGAGAAGCGAGCCGCCTCGGCACTGTGCCCGATCGCATAGATCGATCTGCCGGTGGGAGTCCGCCAAAGAAACAGCCCGACCAGCACCGCGAGGACAAAAAACAGATAACCCGGCAAAGGGATTCCCAACAAAGTCGCCCTCGACAACTCTGAAAAACGATCGCCGAATTGTGAATAGGATTCTCCCTGACTGATCCCCTCGGCCATCCCACGAAAAGCAGCATAAGTTGCCAGCGTCACAATCAACGGGTGCAGGTTGAAACGAGCAATCAGTGCACCATTAAAAAGTCCTCCCAAAACACCGGTCAGGAGACAGGCAATAATCGCTACATGTAATTGCCCCGTCATCTCAAAGGTGACACCAAAAGCAACCGCGCAAAGCCCCATTGCGGATCCGACGGACAGGTCGATACCGCCCGCAATGATGATGAGCGTCATGCTCAGGGCCATGATTGCGAACACCCAAAGATGTCGCGACAGATAAAGTTGTCCTCGCAGGGAGAGGAATCCGGGAGATAAGTATTCAGCAAGTGCCAACAGGCCAATCAGAAGGCCGAAAAGTACAAGTTCATGCCAGTAATTGAACCGAGCTACCGCGCGTGGTTGATTCATGACCTAGATTCTCCCCGTCCTCGACGACGAAAAAGGCTGTCACCAATCACCGCAATCGCGATCAAGGTTCCCTGAATCGCTTTCGTCCACTTTTCTGCCTCTTCGCCAATCTCCAAATAGGTCAGGACCGGTCGAATCATCGTCATCAGCACCACCGCCAGGAGAACTCCCAAGAGCGTACCACGTCCACCGTTGATCGAGACGCCACCCACCACGACGCAAGTCACGACAAGTAATTCAAATTCCAAACCAATTCCCGACTCAATCGTGGGCAATCGAGGCACATCGACGATGGTAGCGAGTGCGGTGAGGAACCCCGTGTAGGCGAACACAAATAGCTTCAACGGTTTTTCGGACAAACCGCACATCGTCGCCGCATAACGACTACTGCCGAAAGCAAAAATACGGCGTCCTAACGGCGTCCAGGCAATGATCACTAACGTCATGACGAGCACGCAAGCCGCAACCCAAACGCTCAGGGGAATGCCCCAGAAACCTTGTTTTGCTGCATGTTGCAGAGAAGGCGGCAAACCATCAATGTTTTTGCCACCCATTATGAGCGTCGTAAAACCACGCAAAGCGGTCAACAGACCCAATGTCACAATGATCGAGGGCACCTTGCCAACGGTAACAAGCAACCCCGTCAAAAGACCGACGGCCGTCCCCAACATCAACGTCGCAGGCAAACCGATCCAGAGAGATAAATTCCACTCATTTTCTGACAGCATGATTCCCATTGCTGCCGCAGTGAGTGCCATCAATGATCCGACTGAAATATCGATTTCCGCAGTCACGATCACCAACATCATGCCACAGGCGACAATCGCCGTCGGTGCGCAGCGAACAATGATATCACGTAGATTGATGGCATCGAGAAAACGTGGATCGAAGAAAGAGACAAAAATGGTGATCAGCGCAATCAACACCGCTAAACCAAACTCACGTCGGGTCGTGATTCTCGCAAATGCAGGGGTTTCAGTTTTGGAGTTTGGAGTCATACTTCGAATTCACGACGAACACGGTCAGGATGCACTTCCGACAAGCGCTGCATGGAGTAGTTGTTCTTGCGTGGCCGTGGCACCTTCAAATTCCGCGGCGATACGCCCCTGATGGATCACAAGAATTCGGTCACTTAAGGTAAGAATCTCGCTCAACTCAGAAGAAATTATGAGAGTGGCCATCCCTTCATCGGCGAGCTCTCGAATCAAACGATGGACTTGTGCCTTGGCGGCTACGTCGACACCTCGCGTCGGTTCATCCAGAATCAGCAAATTTGGCATGGATGCCAGCCACTTCCCAATGACAACTTTTTGCTGATTTCCTCCGGATAAAGTTTCAACCGGCAGCTGAGGATCCGTCACTCGGATGTCAAGGTCTGCAATGAGTCGCTTGGCCTGCCCTCGTTCTCTGGTCTGGCTCAGCCAACCAAAATCCTGAAGATCACGCAGGTTGGCAAGCGTCAGATTGTTTTGAACGGACATCGGCAAGACCAACCCTTCATGCTGCCGATCCTCCGGCACCATGGCCATCCCAACGTGTTTGGCTCGCGCAACGGATCCACCGGGGAGCATTTGACCGTTGACCTCAACGGTACCCTCGTCGTACGGATCGATTCCGAAGATCGCCCGGGCAATCTCAGACCGACCGGCGCCTACTAACCCGGCCATGCCCACAATCTCGCCGGGCGCGATCGAAAATGACACGTCTTGAAATATGCCCTGCCTGCTGAGTTGATCGACCTTCAACGTCGACGGTTTCTGTGTCTCGTCGGATTTAGATTGCGATACAGTTTGCCTCACCGTGAGCTCATCCAATTCTCTTCCCACCATCAATTGAATGAGTTTACGATCATGGAGATCTTCGACAGCATGCGTCGCGACGTATTGTCCATCGCGCAAGACGGTCACCGAATCGGCAATCTGAAAAATCTCCTCGAGACGATGGCTGACGTAAAGGATGGAGATCCCCTGCTCCTTCAACTGTTTCACCAAGGCCAGCATTTTCTGGGATTCTTGGGCCGAAAGCGAAGCGGTTGGTTCATCCATAATGAAGAGTTGGCATTGGCAAGACATGGCTCGCGCCATCGACACCATCTGACGTTGAGCCAGCGGTAACTGGCCAAGCGGAACGGTCAGATCGATTGATTCACCAAGTTGTTCGAGCAATTCGGCCGCCTCGCGACGCATTGCATCTCGAGCCAGCAGCAATCCGCCGGCAACGCGCAATTCACGGCCGACAAAAATGTTGTCGATCGCATTCAAATCCGGGAAAGCCGTCGACTCTTGATGCAGTACTGCGATCCCCGCTGCCTCGCACCCGCGCACATTCCCAACGGGCAGAGCACGCTGATTCATAACGAGTGAACCGGAATCGGGCCGAGTGACGCCGGTCAGCAATTTGATCAACGTCGACTTTCCGGCGCCGTTTTCCCCGCACAAGGCATGGACTTCTCCGCGTCCAACGTCGAAAGAAACGTCTTGGAGAGCCTGCACACCTCCGTATGCCTTGTTGATTCGGTCGATGCGGAGCAACAGACGATCCGACTGAGTCGCTTGTGAGTGGATCATCATCTTGGTCGCTTAAAACTCACTAAAACACAGATGCATGGCACATGATGAAAAGGCTTTTGCACACGAATCTAATCTCCAAGATTGCATCTTCGTCAACCATTCTTCCACGCTACACTGCTATTCGACGGCAGGAGGCCCATGGTTTTGTGATGAAATGAGTGAAAAACCACCAACACTTCAATCATCCGAATTCATGGAACGTTCGGCGATTAGGTTTTACGACCTATCACAACAGCAACTGGCATCGTCCACACGTCCAGGTCAATCTGTTGCTCGACTTGGAATCCGGCAGCCTCCAAGTGGGCAGCGGGATTAATGGGGCGACAATCAACGAGGTGTGGGAAGTGACGATGCATCCAGATGTAGACTTTTTCCAGAGCACTGACACGTTCTCCTTCCTTCACCTCTGCCATTGAAACAATTCCGACGCGACCGCCATCAGCCAGCACTCGTCGCACCTCTCCTAACACCGGTGGAATATCCTCGGCAGGAAACAGCTCCAGAGTAAAACTGGCAAAGACTGCATCAAATGCCCCGTCTTCAAACGGCATTTCTCGCGCATCACCCACTCGCAAATCCACCTTCGCCGCCGGCGACTGATCGTTGAGTTTACGTTGAGCGACATCTCGCATGCCAGTCGATATGTCGAGGCCAGCGATCGAACCCGACTCGCCCACCATCGCAGCCAGGTCAAGAAGCGTGTTGCCTGTACCGTAGCCGATCTCTAAAACCCGCTCTCCGGCCTGAAGACCCAGCGCCTTTTCTCCCGTTTCACGCGCCTGATGCTCACTTGAATCGGCGATGAAATCATAAGCATTGCTGATCCGATCGTAGAAATCACGATTGGATTCATGATGGTCATCGTTCGAACGATTCATACATTTACCCTTCATCACAACCAAGAACTGGATTTACAACGACATCACCAAATGCTGATTCTACTACTTTGACCCGCCCTTTGTGTGGACCCAGTCGCCAGATTGAACCGAAGTCCAACGAGAACAAGCGGGGGGAAGGAATGTTGTTGAAAAAAGCCGGAATCGCTACGATGCCAAGAAGTGAGTCGATCCTCAGTGGATCAATCCAAAAACCTGTGAAGTTGCCAGCTTGAAACTGGACTCCAAAGGGATAATTTCAATGTCCGAACATCCACTCGTAGGCGCAATTAAAGCTCAATCCGGCTTGTTGATCGGCCTGGGGATTCTAACGTTGGTTCTCGGATTTCTAGCGATTGGAAGTCCCTTTGTCGCCGGTGTATCGGTAGCGATCGTCGTGGGATGCCTGTTATTGATTAACGGTGTTGGGCAATGTTTTTTCGCGTTTCAGGCCGGATCTTTTGGCTCAGGCCTCCTGGCATTAATTCTCGGTGGTCTCACCGTCATCTGTGCCGTCATGATGCTGGCACATCCTATTTTCGGGCTCGGTGTGCTGACACTCATTCTCATGGCGTATCTGTTCGTCGAAGGCATCTTCGAGATTTTTGTTGCCTTTCAAATTCGCCCCACATTGGGATGGGGATGGATGGCCTTCAGTGGGATTGTATCCGTGATCCTGGGCATCGTCCTTTGGAGAGACTGGCCAGTCTCGGGTGAATTTGCCATCGGCCTGCTCTTCGGCATCAAGCTGATCTTTTTGGCGGTCTGGATGCTGCAAATTGGTTTTTCGGGTCGAGAAATCGCAAATTCGGCATCCGGAGGCATCGGAAATTAATTTCGGTCGTAAGTGAGAGTACAGTACCGCGTGATGCGCCGGAGAAGCATCTGGAGGTCTGCGTGGTCAAGACTGGGTTTCAGCTCGTAAGACTTCCTTCTATTGGCTGGCTGTTTGATTGCCACGTCAATCGTCGGTAAAACCATGGGATTGAATCATCTCCAGCCCATCCAAGAAGAGAATCTAACATGCAAGAAGTTCTGATCATCGTGGGTGACGCGTCCGAGACGCTCGACACCATGTATCCGTACTACCGGTTGATTGAAGCGGGATTCAAACCGATCGTCGCCGCACCGGAGAAACGTCGATACCAAATGGTTCTGCATGAAGTGAAGCCGGGCTGGACCATTACGAAGGAATGGGAAGGCTATACGATCGAAGCCGACATCGCCTTTCGCGACGTCAAGCCCGAAGATTATGCCGGCATTCTTTTCTCTGGCGGTCGTGCTCCCGAATACATTCGGTATGACGACGATCTTGTCCGCATCACTCGCTTTTTCTTTGAAGCCAATCGCCCGGTGGCGAGCGTCTGCCATGGCGTCGAGATCCCTGCCTATGCCGATTGCGTCAAGGGCCGGAAGATGGCAACCGTTCCGAAATGTCAATTTGATCTTGAGGTCTGCGGCGGAACATTCGTTGACGAGCCATGCGTTATCGATGGAAACCTGGTGAGCGGCAGAACGTTTCACGACAACGGTTATTACGTAGGCCCCTGGATCGAAATGTTGTGCCAGGCTCGTGACGGTTAAGGCTGTAAACAGCTCACTGCCAAAATCCGGTAACTCCCACCTCAAGAGTTCGATCAATGGCCGCTGAACGAGAATTACACGACGGACGCCAAGACGGACTGCAACCGCTCGAGAGTTTCGACCTGAATCAGATTCATGGTTTTGCGGACTTATTGCGGGCAATGAGCAAGACCGCTTTCGGTGGCCGACAAGTCGGCGAAGCCTTCGATATCCTGCTCGAGATGTGTTCTCATCAGCAGTGCAAAGTAGTCCTCACCTTGTCCGGTGCGATGACGGTGGCCAAACAGGGACGTCTGATCTGCGAACTCATTGATCGAGAAATCGTAGATGCGATCGTGGCGACTGGTGCCTTGATTGCTCACGGACTCACTGAGTCGATTGGACTGACTCACTATCGACATGATGGTGGCAAGTCGGACGAAACATTGTTTAAGCAGGGCTATAACCGGATCTACGATACGCTCGAGATGGAATCCAACCTTAATGACGTTGAGGTTTTGATCCGAGAAGTGATGAGCACACAAAAGCCGTTGGATGGAGTTTGGTCCTCAGCACGTATCTGCGAAGCGGTTGGCCAGCGACTGCTCGAACTCGACGACGGACCTGGCATTCTCCGTAGTGCCGCTGAGAAGAAGGTGCCGGTCTTTATCCCGGCATTTACTGATAGCGAGATCGGTCTGGATGTAGCAACTTGGGCAATGTCTGGTGACCTCAAGGGAGAAACGCCCACATCGCCCAACGACGTTTTCATGGCCGTGCCCAGCTTCAATCCTTTTCTCGATCTACAGCAGTATGCCCGCTTTGTCGGCAACTCGGACGAATTAGGAATCTTAACGATCGGCGGCGGCGTGCCTCGCAATTGGGCTCAACAAGTCTCACCCTACTTTGACATTACCAACTCCAGGCTTAACACGTCGCTCGAAGCGAAACGCTTTCGCTACGGCGTTCGCATCTGCCCCGAACCGGTTCACTGGGGTGGGTTATCCGGTTGCACCTATTCCGAGGGCATCAGCTGGGGCAAGTTCCTGTCGCCTGATGAAGGTGGACGCTATGCGGAGATTTACGCCGATGCAACGGTCGTCTGGCCGTTGTTGATGAAGGCAGTCTTCGAAGAATTGGACCGGCCGGACTCTTCACCCTAGCCTCTCATCGAACCGATTGCACGATACGCTACTGCGCATCGGTCTGCAAGCGTCAGAAGAACAACCTGGAAATCGACGAAATACCGACGGCTACATAAGCCCATGTCGTCGCATTTTGTTGTAAATGCTCTTTTCGCTGATTCCCAGTTCGCGAGCCGTCTTGGCCTTATTACCGTTGAGCGCCTCGAGCGTATCCAGAATGGCTTGCTTCTCGATGTCCGCAAGCGTTCTCCTGGCAAGGGACCTGCCATTTGAAACCTGGCCGCCAGGAGAGCTGCTTATCTCGGAGAACTGAATATCCTCTCGCTGAATAACGTTGTCTCGACAACGAGCCAATGCATGCTCGAGCGTAGTCTCAAGTTCACGAATATTGCCCGGCCACGAATAAGATTCGAGTAGGACAAACGCGTCGGCCGACAACTCAATGAATTGACCGCGGCGTGAGCGAGTGACCTGTTCGAGAATATGACGAACGAGACTCGGAATTTCATCATGCCGTTCCCGTAATGGAGGCAGATGCAGGCTTATGGAATTAAGCCGACAGTACAAATTTTCGTCGAAGCGATTGGTTTGACAATGTTGCCGTAAATCTTGATGGGTTGCAGCAATGATACGAACGTCAACATGTCGTCTCTGATTGCAGCCAACTCGCTGCACCAGCCCACTCTCGAAAAAGCCAAGCAATTTTCGCTGGAGGGCCAGCGGTAACTCATTGATCTCATCGAGAAACAGAGTCCCACCATCGGCGATTTCAAGCTTCCCGGGGCGATCGTTGACCGTATCCAAAAAGGCGTCACGCGAGCAACCGAACAATTCAACTTCGAGCAACTCGTGTGGCATGGAAGCACAGTTGACATAGATGAACGGAGCTTTCGCGCGCGAACTTTGCTGGTGAATCATTCTTGCGACAGTCGATTTACCCGTTCCCCGTTCGCCCGTCACCAACAAATTCAAATCAAGATTTCCGATCGCAAAAATGCGATCCGACAATTGTTTATAAGTGGCTGTGCACGGCGCGAATTCGGAAATGGGAAACGAACCGCCGACGGCTTCGCGGAGCTCGCGATAGTCGCGGCTTAATGCTGAATAACGAGCGGCCCTCGCCACCATCGAAAGCAGTTGTGCTGAGTTGAAAGACTGACCGAGGTACTCCCAGGCCAACCCATCCAACTCTGTCAACATCTCCTGATCTGACGCCTCGTCACCGATCACAATGACCTGAGCATTCGGGAACTGTTCACCGATTCGACGGAGGCTGGCGAGCTCATCATGAGTCGATGTGGCTTGAGTGGGGCCCCAGAGAATTACCTGAACATCGTCCTGCATCTCCGTGAAGGTGTGAGCAGCATCCGCCATCCGCAAAACTCGGTAACCAGCTGCACACAGGTGATGTTCGAGTGAATCGCGAGTGTATGGCTCACTGTCTACCGCGAGCACACAGCACGGCTGATTTGCCTTTCTTTCGACAGGAAACGCGCTTCCCAGGCTGTCGGACGTCATCGCATCAAGTTTGGGCCCAGCTGAATTCATGGAAATCAAATCTCCGAGGTATCGTCGCTCTATAAAGTTTCGAAACCCTACCGTTTGCTCGACGGCCGGCAAATCGCGGCTCCCAAGCGAATGCGGGAATCACAAAATCAGATCACGGGGCATCCAAATATGCGGGTTGGATCGGTCTGCCGAATTCCCAGCGAAAACGGACCGACGACGAAATGTGTCTTTGAGGCAACCTCGCCAGTTCCGACGTTTACCTTTTGAAACAAGTGCATCGCGCGATTCGAATGATTACAATTCGTGCTCGCGGACAACGTATACTAACCTGACCTTTTTGACGGACGAGATTAAGGAATACCCCCATGAGCATCCGGAATCAGCTTGCCTGCCTTTGCCTATTCGCGGTTTACTTTTTCGTTCCAACGGCTCGAGCCAATGAAGAAGCGGCAATCGCGGCGATCAATGCAGCGGGCGGCACAGTGCGTGTCATTGCCAAAGACACTGCAGACAAAGAAGCCACCTTTCATCTCTCGGATAAGGACGTCACCGATGATGCCCTGGTTCCTTTAAAAGACGTTCCTGATCTCGTGTGGGTCAATCTGCGAGGGACTAAAATCACGGACGAAGGCCTGAAGCATCTGGCCGACCTCAAGAAGTTGAACCGACTGCATCTGGAGAAGACAGGCATTACCGATGCAGGGCTCGCCCATTTGAAGAACCTTGAGAACCTGGAATATCTGAACCTGTACGAAACCAAAGTTTCGGATGCCGGCCTGGAACATCTCAAAGGTCTCAAGAATCTCAAGAAGATTTACGTCTGGCAAACGGATGTGACGAAGAAAGGCGTTGAGGGAATCTCCGCAGCGATTCCCGAAATCTACATCAATCGGGGAGCTGACGCCGAACCTGGTCCCCCCATTAAGACTCTGGCGAACGCCCGTTACATCAAAGTCAAACTCGATGGTGAAAAACGCATCCTTTCACTCGCTGAAGTACAAGTCATTGAAACGATAACGGGGAAGGATCTTCAGACTGAAGGTTCAGCAAGTCAGTCAAGCAACTACCAGGATACGAAGGCTGATCGGGCGATCGATGGGAATGTGGAATCCGATTTCAGCAAGGGATCCGTCACCCATACGGCTGAAGAGACCGCGCCATGGTGGCTTTTGGATCTAGGCGACACTCGAGATATCGGCAAGATCGTCGTTTACAATCGAAGCGAAGTCGGCGAGCGACTGAAGGACGCAACGGTGGAAGCGTTCGACCGCGCCCTGAACGTCGTTTGGTCAGGCAAGGTCAGCGACGCGGCCAATGGCAGCGTCACTGAATTTGTTGCCGAATAGCCCAGTCAGTGTCACGTCTACTACGACTTCGTGTAACGTGATCGGCTAGTTTACGAAGACCGGTTGTTTCTACTTTCACAACCGGTCCGTCGCCGATTGAGTTCGCGACGAAGGGTGAGCCCGAGGGCAGGATCTATCATGGCAGCCGTTGCGATCTGCACAGCTAATGCGCCCGCATCCAACATGGCCAGCACGTCATCCGCCGTCGCAACTCCTCCGCACCCCACGATCTCGGTGGGAAACTGATGCTCACTCACAAGTTTCCGAAACCTGGAAACTTGATCGACACAGCGGTCAAAGATGGCCAGTCCCCCCACTCCCCGATACTCTCCGCCGAAACAAGATCCACCTTCTGCATCCAGAATCCGTGCAGAAATGCCATTCACCATAATCATGGCATCCACCGAGTCTGCAAGCTCGCTCAGTAAGGCCAACGCTCGCGTATCGTCTGGAACAAAGCCGATCTTCGCCAGTAAGGGCGTTTCCGAGATCGCCTCTTTGACGGCTTCAGCGACGACTCGCGCATCTTCCGGCTGCTGATAAAGCTGACCATCACAGGTCGACACATTCGGACAGGACAAGTTGATTTCAATCAGGTCAGCACCTGCGTCGACGGCCCAGCGTGCGCAGCGTGCATAGTCCTTCGCGACCTCCTGAAGGGTCCAATCGGGTTGAACCGTTGCCACCACCGACACGGCCAGCCGTTTCTGAGGATCGAGTTGTCGGCGAGTCCACTCCACATCCGCTTGCCAAATGTCAGGAAGTTTGGAGGGCATCCCAAAGGATATGGCCCAGGATCCTGCCATTTGCGATTCCGCGGTCAACGACTGGCTGGACGAATGGAGCGGGTGATCCGGAACGGGCAGCAGATTCGGCATCGGGTAGCAGTCACGGTACTCAGTCCTGACGGTTTTGTAGGTCAGCACATCAAAGCCAAGACTTGCGTAGTAAAGAACCCAACGTCCGTTCAACAGCGGTCCTGCCGCCACGGCTAAAGGCGACTCAATCGGCAACCCACAGATTTGATATTCACCAACGACGGACACTTGATCAGAATCGATCGGATCAGGTGCGTGGTCATAATTCCACTGGTAGCTTTGCCGAATCTCGTAGCGAGGAAGAATCTCGTGAGACATAAGCCATCACAATCAGAGCGAGACTCGTGCGCCCGTTTGCACACTTTCAATTTCTGCTTCGACGATGCGTACCGTCTGCATCGCGTCCTCCATGGTCACGACCGTCGGCCGGTTTCCATTGAGGATACAATCAACAAGATAGTCGATTTCCAGGTTGTAGCCCATGATTTCGTCAACTTCGACCTGGACAGCATCCTTCCCCTTTTCGAAGAGCGTCAGCGGCTTGGATTGAGCTGAGTCATACACCGCCGTCGCGTTTTCGAAGTTGACGGTATACCCCATATTGAAGATGAAACCATCCGTCATTGCCCAACCGCCTTCGGCCATTACGAGCGGCACGTCGTCGTATTCATATCGCGAGATAATGTGATCGGGCTGATTGGTTATCTTGGAGTATCCGAAGCTAGTTACCGCCTTGGGTATTCCAAAGCAGAATTGAATAAAGTCGGTATCGTGAATGTGCAGATCGAGCGCTGCACCGCCGCTACGATCGCCATCGGAATAGAAGGGTCCACCGGGATGATTGACCACGCGACGGAAGGTCGCTCCGTAGACCTTTCCAAATCGTTGGTCATCAATCGCTTCCTTCAACCAGGTCCATCCCGGCCAAAACCGCATGCAATGACCGACGAAGGCGATGCCTTTTGATTCTTGAGCGACTTCGGCAATAACCCTGGCATCCGCAGCAGTTCGTGCCAGAGGTTTTTCGATCATCAGATGCTGTCCTGCCTTCAGCACCTCACAGCCAAACTTCACGTGCATATCGGTTGGCAAGCAAACATCCACAAGATCGATATCGGAATTGCCAATCACATCGAAGGCATCCGAACAGCGTTCAACGTCGGTCAATTCAGAAATGGTCGATTGAGCCTGGCCCTCAATGTTGCCGGCGGCATGCGCGGTGCCGGAGAGTCTAGCCGGATCGCTATCGCAAATCGCAGCAATCTTCACGTTTTTGTTTTTGGCATATGCATCCAGATGGGTCAGGCCCATCATTCCTAAACCGATGACTCCAACTTTGACCATGTCTATTCGCCTTTACTATGAGAGACGTTTGTTTCAAGTACCGCCTGGATGCGATCGCGCGTCACGGGCAGAATGACTCCGAATTCGGTGATAATACCGTCGATCAGCGACGCCGGCGTCACATCGAAGGCTGGGTTATAAACATCAACACCTGCCGGGGCAGTAGGATGACCAAATCCATGAGTGATCTCTTCCGCCGCCCGTTGTTCAATTGGAATATCGTCACCGGAATCGAGTGACAAGTCAAAGGTGCTGCGGGGCGCTGCGACATAAAAGGGGATTTGATGAGCCCGTGCGAGAACAGCCACGGAATAGGTCCCGATTTTGTTGGCCGCATCCCCGTTCGCTGCAATCCGATCTGCTCCAGTAATCACCGCCTGGACGCGACCTTCTCGCATTACCTGCGCGGCCATCGAATCGCAAATCAACGTCGATGGAATCCCTCGCTGCAAAAGCTCCCAGGCAGTCAACCGAGATCCTTGTAGGAGTGGACGAGTTTCATCGACAAATACGTGCAGCTGTTTACCCTGATCTTGTGCCGTAAAGAACACCGATAAGGCGGTACCATATTCAGCCGTTGCCAGACCTCCCGCATTGCAATGGGTTAGAACTCCGGAGTTTTCCGCGAGCAACTCAGCGCCGTGCATACCAATCGCATGGCAAGTCTGTCGATCCTCACGGTGAATCTCTTGAGCTTCCTGGAGCAACACCTTGCGAATTTGGGCAATCGAATCACCACGATGGCGTTCCGCACGATGGCGCATACGATCCAGAGCCCAAAACAGATTCACTGCTGTGGGTCGACTGGTGGCCAAGTAATCCATGGCACCATGAAGTCGTTCCCAAAAGGCAGATTCATCTTCGGTCGGTCCCTGGGCTCCAATGCAAACCCCGTAGGCCGCAGCAATACCGATCGCAGGAGCACCGCGAACTCGCAGCGATTTAATCGCCTCCCAAACCGACTCGATCGACCGGCAATCGAGATAAACCAGATCGCGAGGTAGCTGCGTTTGATCAATCATTCGCAGATAGCCCGCCGTATCACCTTCCCAAGACAAGGTCTCAGGAGATGCCGATTGGTCCGAGCTCGATTGGTCCGAGCTCGATGGGTTCGAGTTCGGTGCGTTCGAGTTCGGTGCGTTCGAGTTCGGTGCGTTCGAGTTCGGTGCGTTCGAAGTCGGTGGTTGGGATTCAGCAGTCATCCACTAGCTCGATTAAAGCTGCTCTTGCAGTTTTGCATCCTTGGCCCCGATTTTGGCGACAAGGCTCTGCTTGAATTCAGCAAAGCGTTGTCGCAATGCATCGTCGGCGGTCGAGAGGATTTGAACCGCGAATAAACCAGCATTTCGGGGGCCACCCATTCCGACAGCGACGCTGGCGACTGGAACATCACCGGGCATCTGAACGGTCGACAGGAGCGAGTCCATGCCACCGAGGTCGGCGGTTGGAACAGGCAAGCCAATGACCGGCAAGGGCGTATGGGCTGCCACAACACCTGCCAAGTGAGCAGCTCCGCCTGCCGCCGCAATGATCACTCGCAAACCACGCTCTTCCGCGGTCGTTGCATATTCACCCACGACATGCGGAGTTCGATGAGCGCTCATCACGTGAACTTCGTGTGGGATATCAAATTCTGCCAAGGCAGCCGATACGCCTTTGATCTTCGGCCAATCGCTATCGCTACCCATAATGATTCCGACTTTGGGAGTATCCTGACTCATTGCTCATCCTCTAACTTTACAAACATGAACTTAAAAAATATGAACTCAAAAAACATGGGGTCGTGAGGAACTAAGCGAAGGTATCCGAAAACGACAAATCGAACGTTTCGGCCACCGCCTGGTTCGTAATCTGACCACGGTACACATTGATAGCTGATGAGATCGACTTTGACCGGCGAGCGGCCTCATCGATTCCATCCTTAACAATCTCGAGTGCCCAAGGCAAAGTAACGTTGCACAGAGCAAATGTGCTCGTGCGTCCAACCGCGCCTGGCATATTCGTCACGCAGTAGTGAACAACTTCTTCTTCGATAAAAATGGGATCACCGTGAGTCGTCGGTCGAGACGTCTCGATACATCCACCTTGGTCAATAGCAACATCGATAATCACACTACGATTTTTCATCATTTGGAGGTCATCGCGTTGGATCAATCGCGGTGCCTTTGCTCCCGGGATCAACACAGCACCGACAACCAGATCTGCCAGTTGCAACTGTTCCCGAATTGTGTGTCGGTCACTGAACAGCACGTTGACATTGGCTGGCATCACATCATCCAGATATCGGAGTCGGTCCATGTTAATGTCGAGAATTGCAACGTCGGCTTGAAAACCGGCTGCAATCCGAGCCGCATTGGCACCGACGACGCCTCCCCCAAGAATCGTGATGTGCGCCGGTGCAACTCCCGGAACTCCACCCAACAAAATGCCACGACCCATCTGAGGTCGCTCGAGATACTTGGCACCTTCCTGGATACTCATGCGGCCGGCCACCTCGCTCATCGGCGTCAACAGCGGCAGCTTGCCCCGAAACTCAAGCGTCTCATAAGCGACACAAACGGCATCCGTTGCGATCATCGCCTCCGTAAGCTCGCGACCCGCAGCAAAATGAAAATAGGTAAACAACACCTGTCCAGGACGAATGAGCGGCCATTCCGACTCTTGTGGCTCCTTCACCTTCAGAATCAAATCGGCCTGGCTAAAGACATCCTCAGCCGTCGCAACCAATTCGGCACCGGCTTTCAAGTATTCGTGGTCGGCGATTCCCGAACCCAAACCCGCACCCGCCTGAACCAGCACCCGATTTCCGCGTCGAGAAAGCTCCTCGACACCGACGGGCAGCACCGCGACTCGGTATTCATCGCGTTTGATTTCTTGGGGCACACCAACGATCAAGGGTCTCTCCCGACAGTCAGACTTCGCACACGAGCGGGGTTTGGCAGTCAATTCAGCATTTCAACAAACGCTCGGCCCAGCCGCAAGTAGGCGGGACGCTGCGAGCTTTGCCAGACGACTCAGCTAGGTTTGAGGGCGGCGACAATTCGCTCCGCAGCCGCCTCTCCCTCGCGGACGCATTGTGGAATTCCCACACCCGAAAAGCTATTTCCTGCGAGTTGCAAACAGCCAGAGGCAGGAAGCTGACTGCGAATGCGTTTGAGGCGAGCAAGATGTCCGACCGCATACTGAGGCATCGCCCGGGGCCAACGAACAACCCGAGCCAGATGGGGGGCCGACTGAATCCCCAGCAACTCGCTTAATTCCGAAGTCGCAGTCGCGATTAATTCTGCATCGGAGAAATCCACTATTTCAGGTCGTAACGCACCGCCCAGAAAAACTCGGAACAGCTCCATCCCTGCTGGTGCCCGGTCCGGGAATTTAGCGCTAGCACAGCTAATTGCCAGAATCGGACGTCCCGCTGCCGAGGGAATCACGCAGCCAAAGGCACCGAGAGGCCGAGAGATCTGTCGTTTTTCAAAGGCGAGACAAACGACCGCCGAACTGGCGTATTCGACCGCCTGTAATTCCTGAGCAAGTTCGGGCAGTTCGTCGTGCAGAAGGTTGGCTGTCACGTAGTTGGGCGTCGAAACGATTACGGCATCAAATTTTGAGCGACCTTCTTGAGTTTGCAGGTTCCATGAGTCCTCCTCACGTCTCAACTGCTCCACCTGCGTCTGACACCGAATCTCTGTTGTCTTCAACTGTCCACTCAAGGCATCGACCAGGCTAGACATCCCGTCACGCGGTGCCACAAAGAGACTGTACCGCGCACCTCGTTCAATTGATTTAGGCTGACGTTCTCGCCGTTTGCGCATGCCCCGATACAGGCTGCCGTGTTCACGAACGAGTTGAACCATTTGAGGCAAGGCAGCGTCGACACTCAGTTGTTCAGGATCCGCCGTATAGATTCCCGCAACTAAAGGTTCGACCAAGCGTTCGTAAGCTTCCCGACCCAGTCGCCGTTTGGCAAAGGACGCCAGAGATCGTTCTTCTGCGACATCGGCTTCACGAATCAACGGCTCACAAATCAGCCGTAACTTTCCCAGAGGGCTGAGCAGACTTGTGGTGAGAAGGGGAACCAATTGAGACGGTGCCATTAATTGAAAACCGGCAGGCACGGAGTGGAGTTTGCCGTTCCAGTAAACCTTGGCGCCACGAAGATCTTCGTTGGTGGGAATCAATTGGTTTTTAAAACCAATGCGTTCGCAAAGCGAGACGGCCCACGGCGCAGTCGCGCCCTGGAGAAAGTTATCGGCCGCCCGCTCGATCAGGAATCCGTCCTCTCGGTCGGTGCCAATGACACCTCCCAAGCGCTGAGTTGACTCGAACAACGTCACCGACCAGGACGGTTCCAGTTCGGTCAGACGATGGGCGGCAGCCAAACCACTGATGCCGCCCCCGATGACGGCGACGGAGGGCGAATTGAGCTGAAAACTGTTCACACTCTTATCATACGTTAGCTGAAGGGGACCGGAATAGGTGGAAGAAGGTTCGAAGTTAGGCCGTAATTGGCTCGGAATCGACATCGGACCTTGACACCCGGGGACCGCCTGTTTATTCAAGGGAAACTATATTTTGCGGGGAGAATTCCTTTGAAGTTAGGCCAAACCGAGATTGACGATACTTTTGCCGAAGCATTCGGCATGAAGTATACGCGGCTTATCATTACCGCGCACAATCAACATTGGCTCAATGCCGCCATCCGGGAATTCACAGGCTTCAGCTCCTCGGTCATCGCTTGTGATCTTGAAACGGGAGTTGAACAACCCTTATCGGAAGAGATGACCCCCGACGGGCGACCGGGCGCCGCCATTCTCTGCTTTGGATTTTCTGTCGAAGCTTTGGCGAAAGCGGTCCCTATTCGAACAGGGCAATGCATCATGACCTGTCCGAGCACCGCTGTGTTTGACGGTTTGGGCGCTTCGACAAAACGGATCCCGCTGGGAAAACACATTCGTTTTTTTGGCGACGGCTATCAAAAGAGCAAGATCATCGGGGACCATCGGTTCTGGCGAATCCCAGTCATGGATGGTGAGTTCCTTGTTCAGGAGAATGTCGGAGTCGAGTCTGGCGTCGCGGGAGGCAACATCATCATTCAGGCCGAGTCCCAGGCGGTAGCCTTGGACGCAGCACAACGAGCGGTCGCAGGCATCGATGGCCTGGCAGGAACGATCACCCCCTTTCCCGGCGGCGTCGCCCGCAGTGGTAGCAAGGTGGGTTCACGTTACAAGGGACTCAAAGCTTCGACGAGCGATGGATTCTGCCCGACGCTGCGAGGTCGCGTCGAATCGAAGCTGTATGAGGGCGTCAACAGCGCGCTTGAGATCGTGATTGATGGAGTGAGTGAAGCCGCTGTCGCGCAAGCCATGTCCGTCGCCATGCATTCGGCAGCCGGTGATCAAGTAATCGCCATTGGAGCAGGAAACTATGGAGGTCAGCTTGGGAAGCACCACTTCCACTTGCGACGACTCCAGGAAATGAACTCGAATTCCTAATCGAATTCCGAGATCTCCGCGATTGTCTCAGGACGACTCAAGTCGATGCGGCGAAAGATCGGAGCATGACGATAGTAGACTTCCAAAGTGCAAATCGCCAAAGCCGTCATGTAGATTCTTCCACCGGCATTTGCGTGCGGTCCCTTAGGCTTCCAGCTGCCGGCTTGATGTCCGCTTTTCTCTTGAGTTTGAACGAGAATGTCGCGAAGCCGTAAATTCCAACGTTCCCAAGGCACGCCACCCGCATGATGTAAAACCTGAGTCGCGTAATACCAATAATAGATGTTGGTATCTTTTCGTTGAGGTGGATTCTTCTCGACGAGACTCTGAATCCCAGCCTTGAGTTCGGGGTTGTCGAGTGTCCACCCGGAGTACATACGACACAACAGGGCCTCAGCCGTCATCACATGAGTGGGACGTCGCCCCTTCTGGTACGAATAAAAGACGCCATCCTGCGACATCACGGTGTCCAAATAATGGCCGGACAATTCGAGCGTTTCCTCAGGAACATTCAGCCCCGCAACCCGAGCACTCTGTAGCGCCATCACCTGCCAGCCCAACACACTCGTGTCGCCCGGTTCACCAGGACGATAACGCCATCCGCCGGCTGGATGCTGAGATTCAACAATAAAATCGATCGATCGCTGTGCCGGATCACGCAACATTTCATCTCCGGTCATGGCATATGCTTCACAGAGCACAATGGCGCCTTGGCCATGAGCATACATCCCTGATGGGCCGCGGGAATCGATTCTCAGGTCGCCATCAGGAGCCTGATTTTCGACCATCCAACGCAAACCTTGGGATACCTGATCCCGATAGATGCCGGACAAGTGCGTTTGACCAGCTCCCAAAAACGGGAGCAAGCTCAAGGAAGTTGCTGCCGAATCACTCACCACGTTGCCATGCCCGTTGCATCGACCGTCACAGGCATCGCAGCGAGAAAAACGATGAAGGCTCCAACTACCGTCACGATTCTGATGCTTGGCGAGCCATCTCAGACCTCTGGCAACCGCAGCCTCCGTTAAGGTCGTGCCCCCTTCCCGCTTGACCATGTCAACCCTGACGCGCGGGTCCCGTACTGCAAAAGTTCGCTGAGAGTTTTCAGAACCAATGGTTCGTCGGATCTCGGACACAGGAGGTTGATAGGGCACGGTGGCATCCGGATCGAGTCGAATCTCGCGAGCCTGCTGATCAGCGAGAATCAACGCTTCACGTTGCGGCTTTGTCCGAGGTCGTTCGGTATCGGATACCGGCAAGTCATAATCAGGTTCATCCTCCGATTCCAGTTGTATTCGTCCCCCTTCTCGCACATCGGGGCTCACCGTGGTGGACAGCAGAATGCGTTCTAAGGGCGAATCCTGGGTCAACGTGAACAGAGCGAGCAAGGTCAGAAATGCCAGGTGAAGTAACAAACTCACCAACCATGCCGGAATATCACTTAACGAGGAACCGAAGGGGCGTGGTGCTGATTGAGTGGGAAGTGGAGGAGCGTCGACGGTATCCTGAGTTGCAGGCTGCTGCAATTGCTCCACGAAAAAGGGATTTGCGACCGCTGCGATTTCAACTTGGGTTGGCTGTTTCAGAAGCTGCCGATCGATTGGCCGAGGAGGTGCGGTATGCGGTAAAGCCATCGGTGACGCTTGCTTCGCGTCAATCCGACTCGATCGATCATCTCGAGCAAAGGGGCCCTGATCCGGCGTGGAATCTCCAGAAAAACCTTGCTTGGCCAAACCTCGATTCAATTCGGTCAACTCAATGCATACGCCACAAGCCCAACAGTCCGCCAACATCAGCCAATGACGAACGGTCATCGGCGCTCCGCAATCAGGACAGTGGCACAGCAGCGATTCATTGTCGATTTGCACGGTATCCGGCATACGCGAAGCAACCGGCTGCTGGAGACTTCGTTTCGGAGCCAGTTTTGGCATCGCATCCGGCGAATTCAAATTCAGAACCGGAAGTTGCAGGTGCGGACCGGGAGCGCCTGTTTGTTTTCGACGTTGCGGCGTTTTAGATTTTGAGCGGCGCGAAACCATCGAACCAACGTCAAACCCTGAGAAAAGATGCGCTAAAGAGCCTTCCGCTAGCAAGCCCGACCCTTGAATTCATCATTCTTACCGGAACCGGCATCTTTGAGTCTAGCCGAGACTGACGTTAAGGTGAATGTTTAGGTCACTACACATCCGGTCAGTATCCCCAGGACCCGAGAGATTTCCCGCAAAGAGTCTCCGGTTGGGCGACAATACAGCATGAAATCGTTAACATGGAGGGGTACCGCCAAGGTCGAGAAATGTCTGGTATTCACACCACTTGATCGGCGGTTCATCAATCCCCCGTCCGACTCGCCGGGGCTAGATTACGGGCAATCGATGTTCGATTCGCGAACTTCACCACCGCCTTACCCTCAGAAGCACCGCACGGAGCGAATCATACATGGCAACTGAATCGATCGGCTTGATTGAGGCACTGGAGCGCAACATGGCTCAGGTCGTCCTCGGCAAGGTCGATGCTATACGGATGTGCCTCGTGGCATTGCTTTCCGGAGAACATGTCTTATTAGATGATGTTCCTGGAGTGGGAAAGACGCTCGTCGCCAAGGCCTTGGCCAAAAGTGTAGACGGCTCGTTTTCGCGGGTACAATTCACTCCCGATTTGTTGCCGAGCGACATTGTCGGCAGCAGCATCTACGATGCGAATACCGGTCAGTTCAATTTCAATGCGGGTCCCATCTTTTCAAATGTCGTTCTCGCCGATGAAATCAACCGTACACCCCCACGGACACAAAGTGCTCTTCTGGAAGCGATGAGCGATGGGCAGGCTTCGGTAGACGGGACAACTCACCAATTACCGCAGCCCTTTACTGTAATCGCAACACAAAACCCATTTGAGTTTGAGGGAACCTATCCCTTACCGGAAAGTCAACTCGATCGATTCTTGATTCGCCTGTCGATGGGTTATCCGAATCGAGAGGAAGAGCGGCAGGTGCTAACCAGCCATCGCGACGCTGAACCAGTGGATCTCCTGAAGCCGGTCATCGACTGTCAGCAGATTCTCGAGTTGCAGAACGAGGTCAGACAGGTCGCGGTCGAGGCATCGATCTACGATTACTTGCTCGACATTGTTGAGGCGACCCGTACTTGCGGCGAAATACACGTCGGGGTGAGTACTCGTGGCGCCCTTTGTCTCTATCGGGCCTCCCAGGCGCTGGCCATGATTAATGGTCGATCGTTCGTGGTTCCCGACGACGTCAAGAGCTTAACAGTCCCCGTGCTTTCCCACCGAGTTGTGCCGAAAGGCTACCTGCATGGCAATCAACGGGCCGCCATTGAACAACTTATCCAACAACTCGTTGACGACATTCGCGTTCCAAGTTAACGAACAATCAGCGATGAATCGGTTTATGACAATCAGCCAATAGGTCAACGATGGTCGGGCGAGTTCACATTTCGGTTCCGAAGCAGACATGGGTCTATCTGATCATTCTCGCGGTCGTCATCGTCGGGTCGATTATCCGTGAGATTAATCTTCTGATAATTCTGGGCGGGCTAATGTTCGGTCCGCTTTGGATCAGCTGGTACATGGTTCGGTCGACGTTGAAACGCTTACAACTGCGACGCACCTTGCCCCAGTCCGTTTTTCCGGGCGATCTATTTTTGCTGGAAGTTGAGATCAACAACCAACGAAAACGACTGGATAGCTGGGGACTGATTTATGACGACCGCATCCACCACGTACAGGATCCACGCCGAGTGCCCGCCAAATCGATTCGAGCACTTGTGCCTACTGTTCCGGTGGGTGAAGGCCGGGAGGTATCCTTTCGCTGTCGACTCTGGAATCGAGGCCGTTATCGGTTGGGCCCGGCTCAACTGAGCACACAAATGCCGTTGGGATTACTTAAGGGCCGTGCGATTGATCGGCGAACCGATGAGTTCATCGTTTATCCTCAGGTTGGCAACCTGAGCACGAAGTGGACAGAACTTGTGAAGGTCAATCGACCAGGACAACGCAGTTGGCATAGGAATCAGGGGCAGATCGAGGGTGACTTTTACGGCTTGCGGGACTGGCGATCTGGTGACTGCCGCCGTTGGATCCATTGGCGTTCTTCGGCGAAGCGAAATGAACTGGTTGTTCGGCAATTCGAACAGGTCAGAACGCACGACTTCATCATCCTATTGGACTTATGGGATACTGGCGAAGCCGATTACGAAACCATTGAACGTTCGATCAGCTTTGTGGCAAGCGTGATCGCTCACTATTGCCGCGGTGCTGCCGGTCAGATCATTCTGGGAATTGCTGCAGAACAAGCTCAATTGATTCGGGGACCCGCCAACGCGGCATTACAGGCGGAAGCGTTGGAAATGCTGGCCGAGACGGCACCTTCTTCAACCGATTCACTCAGCGACCTCTTGCTGCAGGTGCTTCCGTTTACAAGTCGAGACGATCAAGTCGTCCTCGTATCGACGAAAGGGACAAGCCTGACGGACGAAGCTCGCATCGACGCCGAACGGTTTCAGGACGATCATCGTCGATCTTTGGCGACAACCATCTGTCTGAACGCCTCTGACCCCTCATTCTCAGAATTGTTCACCCTGAACGAACCTGAGGAGATAACGGCAGCAACTTGATATGGCAACACAAGACGTCACCAATCCGAGCCACAGTCCGGGCCAAACCCTTTCCCAACCGATCCGGGTGGAGTCGCTACTACAGATCTCGTTGCTGTCGCAAGTCGTGCTTAGCACATTGCTGCTGTCGATGGGGCAACAGAATCTAATCTACGCGTTCGTCGCTCTCGTGATGGCAATGACTTCCTTTGTCATCACCGACCTGCGCGGCTATATCCGGCTAGGACGAAACACTGCATCGCTGGCATCGTTATTGGCATGCGTCGTGCTCGGCTTACAAATGATTCGCAATCCCGAAAGTCAGTTACTGAATGTGGCCAACATCCTGGTCTATTTGCAGATCATTTCGATGTTCCAACGGAAGGACGATCGCATTTATTGGTCGCTGCTGGCGTTGAGTCTGCTTCAAGTCATCGTTGCATCCGCACTCAACCTGGGGCTACTTTTCGGAATCCTTCTTGGTTTTTATCTGCTCAATGCCATTGCGACGCTTTCTCTCTTCTACGTGTTTCGTCAGACACGACCGTTCCTGATGGCACGACGCGTTCAAACTTCTCGACAGAACGATACGACGAGCCAAAAAACAAAAGAAAAACTGATCGTTGCTGAAGATGCTGATCCGGCCACACAGATCCTGAATCGAGGTTTTCGACGTCGCCTGATCTGGATGCTCTTCATCACCTCCCTTTCAACTATCCTCGTGTTTTTCGCAATACCACGATTCACCAATTCAGCTTGGGAAGAGTCCGACCAGAACCAGGTAAGCACCGTCGGCTTTACTGAAGAAGTCGACCTGAGTGACATGTCACGGATCCTAGAAAGTCCGGAACAGGTGATGCGAGTGGAGTTCACAACGCTGAGTGGAAGACCGTATCAGGTGGACAACGAGCCCTATCTACGAGGCACGGTTCTTTCAGAGTATCGCTATGACCACTATTGGCGACAATTCAAATCGCCTCAATCGCGACGGGCCTTGGATCGCAATCCTCCGGACGCCTCTCGGGTCGTCCTGGAACGAATCACATTGCAACCCGGATCCCATTCCATCTTATTCAACGTCGCCCCCTGCTACGCCGCCTTAAACGACACCCCAGATGGGCTTCAATTAAATCGACACACGCGACAACTGACGCGTAACAACAGCGATAACCAACAGGGTGGAGTCTTTCGATATACATTATCGACAACCGCTTTTCGAAACGGCTGGCAGAAAGACTTGATTCCGGTGTTGCAACCCATTGAGTTGGCACACGGCGATCAATTGCGGCAAACCTGGACGAATTCATGGATCGACAGATTTCCGGCACTGACGGAAACCGCCACACAAGTACTCGAGGATCAGGATCTGACCGAAGCTGGAATGTTCGAACAGGCGAAAGCCTTGGAAGCTCACTTCCGGACTTCACGCCTCTACACCTATTCTTTGGATGGTTCCCAGGATCGCGATTTGGATCTGGATCCAATCGAAGATTTTGTCGCCAACCATCGCAGCGGACACTGCGAGTATTTCGCAAGTGCTTTGACCTTGATGCTACGGAGTCGCAACATTCCGGCTCGTCTCGTCGTTGGATATCGAGGTGGTGACTTCAACACCGTCGGCAACTACTACATCGTTCGCCAACTGCATGCCCACGCCTGGGTCGAGGCCTATCTACCTTCAGATGCAATTCCGGTCGACGACCGTGATCCAAGTGACGACTATCAGTATGGTGCCTGGCTGCGATTAGACCCAACCCCGGGTGACATGGATGTTGTCGCCACGGATGATGAACTCGCGGTGTTCAAAACCATCAGAGAAATCGTCGATTACTGTCAGGTTCTCTGGGATGATTATGTCCTTGGCCTCAACTCGACGCGACAACAACAAGCCATCTATGAACCGTTAATCCGCCAATTTCAATATCTTGGAGAATCGCTGTTCACCGCCGAAGGTTGGAAAGCTCGAATTGAATACCTGAACCGGATGATGAGATCAAGATATGCCTGGATCTTCACCACCTTGCTGGTCGTCCTTGCCTTTTTGGCGTATCTGTTTCGTCAACCTTTGCGACGTGCTGCGCAGGTCGTACTCCGCCGCGTGCCGCGAATGCGTTGGGATCGTCGAAACCAGTACCCGCGACTCGATCTCTATGATCAAATGGAACGGATGCTGTCGCGATACGGCTACAAGCGAGTGAACCACCAAACCCCCTTTGAGTTTGCCGAAACTACCGGTGGTCATCTCGCCGAAACGGCTCTGACGCTCCACGTGGCAGGCGTTCCCAGGCGTGTCGCAAAGGCTCACTATCGGGTACGATTTGGCGATCAGCCTCTATCTTCTGAGGAGCACCGCCAATTGAAGCTGGCCCTCGGAAACTTGGAAAAGGCACTCTACGGAAATTAGCGCCATGCTGAAGAGTGATGGCGAATTGCAGCGGATAACAGACAGGCAGCGACTATGAAAATTGGACTGGTTGGATATCAGGGCTCCGGTAAAAGCACCCTTTTCGAATTCCTCACCGATGTGGCACCCGACCTGTCGCTCAGTCACACAACTCAAGCCGCCATGGCGACCATCCCCGATGATCGGATCGCCTCTCTGTGTGGCGTTTACAATCCCAAAAAGGTAACGCGGGCATCTTTGGAAATCATTGATACACCTGGATTGAGCCGTACGCACGAAGGGAATGCGGCACGTCTTGGTCAAATCCGCGAGGCCAGCTGCCTCGTTCAAGTCATCGGAGCATTTGACGGATCCGATTTTCAAACGGACCTGCAGGGATTCGAAGAAGATTTGGTCCTAACCGATCTGGAAATCGTTGCAAATCGTGTCGAACGTCTGAAAGAGTCGCTTCGAAAGCCCCGACCCAACCGAGATGAACAACAGGCTGAGCTCGAAGCGATCGAACCGATTCTCGCAAAGCTTGAGGCCGGTGAGGCTCTCCATAATTTTGAGTTTTCGGATGAACAACTGAAGATTACACGTTCGTTTCAACTCTTAAGTCAGAAACGACGAATGGCGATCATTAATGTCGCCGACGACGTGGACAATCTGGAACCGTATAACCAATTCTCAACCGACGACCGGCCCGTGATCGCCGTTCCGGTGGGATTAGAAGTCGAACTCGCTCGAATGGATCCCACCGAACGTGATGAGTTCCGACAAGAAATGGGCATTCAAAGCTTCGATCGCGATTCGCTCATCCGCACGATCATGGACCAATCAGGACAAATGCTGTTCTTCACAGCAGGAGAGAAAGAGGTCCGCACCTGGCTTATCCCTCAAGGGGCCACTGCAGTGGAAGCCGCCGATAGCATTCACAGCGATATGGCTCGTGGCTTTATTCGAGCCGAGACAATGAGTTGTGATGATCTGGTACGACTAGGAAGTGAGCGCGACGTGAAGGCCGAGAACCTCATGCGACAAGAACCAAAAGACTATGTCCTTCAGGATGGGGATATCATCAACATTCGGTTCAGCGTCTGAGGCTTGGTGATTGACCGAGAACCAGACCGGGAAAAATCCAACCCCGACCTGCCGAACCTCTTTCTCGAGAACCACGCATGAGCGAACGAGTTGCGATTCGGCTACCAGACCTCGATCTGCCAGAGACGAAACACCGGGTCAGTCTCTGGCTCGTCCCTATAGGAGCTCGCGTAACACGCGGGGATCGGATCCTGGAAATCATTGCCGATCCGATAACCTTTGACATTTCGGCACCTGAAGACGGCCGAATCGTGGAAAAATGCGTACCTGAGGAAACAGATTTCGAACCGGGAGACTGTTTGGGCTACTTGTTAGTCGACGGTTTCTAGCTGCCGAACGGCTGATCTGAGCCAAAATAGCTACACGAAATCTAGTTTGTGACGTATATTTTATGGCTTATCGAGAAGGGCGACGAAAACCCTACCGCGGTCAAGCATTTACCGACTCAGGAAATTGCCAGAAAGCTTATTGATCAGGAGAATGATTGAAATGAAGAAAAGCAGTCTAGGTTTAATTCTTGTCGCTCTCTTCGCCATCGTTTCATGGGGTTGCAACGGCGGCAGTGGAGGTGGTGACAGTAATACAACGAACACCTCCTCGAGCACGGACGATCACGGACATGATCACGACCATGACCACGGTCACGACCATGACCACGATCATGCCCACGACAGCGACACCACCTCAATCAATACCTCGACGATCCTTTGTGGTAGCTGTGGTGAGTCGAAGGGAACCGAATCATGCTGTGCTGATGGCAAGAAATGTGGCAACTGTGGACTGTCCGAAGGATCGTCGCTCTGTTGCGTCAAACTGCCCGAGAGCAGTGCTGGAAAAGACATTTGTGGTGACTGTGGCCATCTCGCAGCCAACGTTCACAAGTGCGACACTGATTGCGACAAGTGCACAAAATGCGGTCTGCACGCGGGCGCCCCAGCTTGCTGCAAGCTGAACAGCTAATTGGCAACTCCCGCCAATTACGAGAACCAGTGCCCCGTGTGATTTTTCATTGCGGGGCATTTTTGTTCCATTCTCAGGACAAGTGATTCGCGACGATGAACCCGTTAAATTGGATTTCGGAAGAACTCGAAAAACTCGAGTCGCAACATTTACGCCGCATTCCAACCGTTCGTCACGGCCCCCAGACGCTCGAGATCAACCTGGACGGTCGATCTTGTATCAATTTTGGAGCCAACGACTATCTTGGGCTCGCCAATGACGTAGGGATTTGCCGTACCGTCATGGAGGCGATTGCGGAATACGGATGGAGCAGCGGAGCGAGCGCGTCCTTGACCGGTCGTTCGTCTCAGCACGACAAACTGGAAAAAGCACTCGCCAAGTTCGAGGGTACTGATGCGGCATTAGTCTTTCCAACAGGATACGCTGCAAATGTCGGAACGCTCACAAGCCTTGCCGGCCGAGGCGATGTGATCTTCAGCGATGAAAAGAACCATGCGAGCCTGATCGACGGTTGTCGGCTTTCGCGAGCCGACATTCAGATCTACCCGCACGTTGATATGGACTTCCTCCGCAACCAATTGCGAGATACCAGCCAATACCGGCGGAAGCTGATTGTCACGGATGGACTCTTCAGCATGGACGGCGATGTCGCTCCCCTACCCGACCTTGTCGCCCTGGCAGAACAATACGAGGCGATCTTAATCGTCGACGAAGCTCACGCCACTGGTGTGCTCGGATCTTTGGGAAGAGGCGCATGCGAAGCGATGGGTGTCGAGGACCGTGTCGCTGTCCGAACCGGAAACTTTAGCAAGGCCTTCGGATCGATCGGGGGATTTGTAACGGGTAGCGAACCTCTGATTCGCTGGCTCTATAATCGAGCAAGATCACAAGTTTTCTCGACTGCCCTACCCGCTGCGGCCTGCACCGCAACACTAGCAGCTCTGCAAAACGTTGAACATGAGCCTTATCGGCGGCGAGAACTTCTGGAAAGAGCTCAATGGCTACGAACCAAGATTTCCGCTCAAGGCTGGGAGCTGCCGGCGGGAAATGACCATATTATTCCCGTGATCGTCGGGCAAGCAACAGACGCACTCGCGTTATCTCAGTCACTTTTGAGCCGTGGCATCTATGTACCCGCGATTCGCCCACCCACGGTCGCCCCCGGCGAATCCCGACTCCGCATCAGCCTCAGCTATCTTCATCGAGAAGAACATTGTGAAGCTTTGGTAGACCAATTGGGCCGCTGCAAGGCAGCCTCGACGTCATCCCAATAGTTGTTCAATGGACAGGCGACGACTTGGGCCACGAGCCACATGATGCTGGCGAACGATGCCCTGTGCATCGATCAAAACATCTCCTCCCAGCTGATAGATATCATCCGTCGGGCGATGGACACGACGGCCCCGCCAAAGAAGCTGCAAAAAGAGTTTCCAATTTCGCAACCCCATCACTTCGCGTGCTGAACCGCGATCCATGCCATAGGCGGTATAGAGCGACCTATCCGTGTCAAGCAACAGCGGCCAAGGGAATTGCGTCTCGCTCAAGTACTGTGCCGCTCGCCACGCTTGTTCGAACGTCACGACAACGACGGCTATCTCCCGCCGCTGCAGCAGCTCGGTCGCCTGTTGCAACTGCAACAGATGTTCCTGACAGGGCAGTCACGAAAGATGACGATGAAACACCATCAACAGTTGCTGGCCACGGTAATCCGCAAGCTTGTGCATCTTTCCGCTTGAATCTGGAAGTTCAAACAGGACGGCTGGGGAACCCACAAGACTCTTCATCAGATCATTCGGTCGGTTGATCTTCCGTTGATGCATCATCCACGGACGTGTTATCGTCTGCAGAACCACTGAGTAAGCCAGCAGGGCCGTCAATCAGGCGGCGGGTAGCGGCATCTAAGCCATCCATCTTCAACGCTGGTGCTGCACGGAAAGGCGAATACAGGGGATCACCGACCAGCAGCATCGTCCACGAGTTGTAAGGATTGCAGCGGAAGTAGCATTCGGCCAGGGTGTATTTGCCACTCAGCAGTAATGCGAAAAATTCATTCGGCCGAGGAAACGCCATAATGTACGGTTCATAAGCTGGCCCGAGCGTGGCCGCGACGCCATCCTCAAGCATACGTTTGCACCATACTTGGCTCTCCGGATTCCGCAACGTCGCGGCTTCACCACTCGCCATATGGAAGGCCACGGCGCCGGGTACCCAGTCAAACGCATCCACGTATTTCGCCAACGAATACCATCCGCAATAGAGTGCCGCGTCCGGGCATTCACCTTCCTGAAAGAGCGATTGTTCGTTGTTCATAACAACTTCCAGATCCGTATGCTTGCGGATCAGGTCAGCGGTCAACAACAAGGTCCGGTCATAGTCCTCATAGCTACCCGGGGTAGGTGTATCTTCCAGCACTGCCAGGCCACGTGCATCAAGATAGACCTTGCCCTTCAATCCTTCTTTTTCCGTCGCAATGGCATCATCAATGATCTTGCGAGTCAACTTGAGGGTGGGTGCTTCCAGTCTCGCCACCATATAGGTTGGCTTGTAGGTTCGAATCGTCGATAGGTCGAAACGATAGTTCAAATAGTTTGGTTGCCAGCGAATGTTGGAATAATCTTCCCACGCGATCAGAGCAAGTTCGCTATCGAAACTCGCATACGTTTCATTCTTCTCAAGGGTCTTTTTCTGATCATCGATCCAGACAAGACTACCCAGCAGACCGTCACTCAACTCAAGCAAACCCAATATCTGGGGATCTCGATTCAAGCCCGGCTGAGTTCGTGCAAGGGCAGCTCTCCCTTCACGGAGCCCCTGTACGCGACCACGGAGGCTTTCAAATTGAGCTCGAACTTGTGGATTTGCGGCATCACCAGCTCCCACTTGTCGCGCTAAACTTTGCGCCATCATGTTAAGGCCAAGACAAGTCACATAAGCTCGCTGCAAAATTTGTTGCGCAGCTTGCTTCTCGGAACCATCCTCCAACTGCAAGATCGTACCTTGAGCAGCTGAGAGTGCCTTGTCCAACGCAGCCTTCACCTCATCAATGGCAGAATCGGGACCGATCGAAGAGTCAGCTTCCAAATCGACACCGCCAATCTGGTTCAACGACGAAATCGCCTCCCGGATGCGTGCTACTCTCAAGGTGCGCTCATCCGCCAGATATCTTGCCAACTGACTCAACTCTGGATCTTCCCCAACCTTGCGAATGCGGAGCGGCACATCCCAGACAGTGACCAAACATCGGACCTTCCCATGCAGATCTTTTTCGGCCAACCAGCGTCGAATGGCCGGACGAACCGTATTCGCCCATTCCTCTTGGCTCAAGTCTTCACCCGGTTTTACATTCAACTGCATGATCTGGTCGGTTGGTACGTTACGAACCTTGGCGTAGTAGGACGCGACTGCCCTCGACTCGCGACTACCCTGGACGCAGATGATGGCAACTTCTTCAGGCGTTAACTCGGCTTGAACAGCCGATGCGAACAGCGAGGAGACCAGAAGAACAATGTTCGGAATGACGATTCGGCGACACAAGGCTCTGTACCCTTGGATAAAGTGAATGATGTTGATTGCCCTTTGATTCTATCACGAGGAGTGCAACCATCGCCACGTGAACCGGAATCGAAGCGACGGATTACGGAAGAAGCGTCGGACGGTCCGATGAGCTTGACGCCAAGGCAACTTAGACAACAACCGAAAGAATCGGACGGCGACGACTGCGTAGCAGCCCTACGACCGTATCTCGACACTTTTTGAACCCCCACAAAAAAAACGGCTCGCCAATAGCGAGCCGTCTCTTGATTTGATCCAGAGGGTTGCCGTTCTAACGTTTCGAGAACTGAGTACCACGACGGGCACCACGCAAACCTGGCTTTTTTCGTTCCTTCATGCGGGAATCACGAGTAAGGAACCCGTTTTCACGCATCGCGGAGAATACTTCCGTGTCGTAACTGACCAAGGCACGAGCGATGCCCATGCGACATGCACCCGACTGGCCAGTGGTCCCACCACCATGAACACGAATCAGAACGTCGACCTCTGCGAGCTTGCCTGACTCTTCCAGTGGTTGCAGGAGCGATCTTCGGTCTTGTTCGATCGGAAAGTACTCTTCCAGGCTCTTTTTGTTGACCGTGACTTTGCCACTGCCCGCCCGAATTCGAACGCGAGCAACAGACGACTTCCGTCGCCCTGTACCCAAGGCGTCATTGGTCAGCTTATCTTTTCGAATCGTAACCATGCCTACTCCTGAGGGAGATTATTTCTCAACCAAGATGAAAAGTTACTTGGCACCCAAATCCTTCGGCTCCGGCTGTTGAGCTTGGTGCGGATGATCAGGTCCAACGTAGATTTTTAGTTTTGAGAGCATCTGCCGTCCCAAGCGATTCTTGGGCAACATCCGTCGCACAGCCTCTCGGAGAATTTGCTCTGGCTTCCGATCCAGGACTTCTTCAGCAGTCTGAACTCGCAAGCCCGGATACCCCGTGTAACGGGTGTAGGTCTTCTGAGTCCATTTGTTACCGGAGAACGCTACCTTTTCCGCATTCACGACGACGATAAAGTCACCCGTGTCGACATGCGGTGTGTATGTGGGTCGATGTTTCCCCATCAGAATCACGGCGATCTCACTCGCCAGACGACCAACGATTTTATCCTGGGCGTCCACCAACCACCATTTGGTGTCGACTTCACCCGGTTTGGCCATATAAGTCTTTACGGCAGGCACCGTCATTCCTCCGCTGATTCCCCGGGAAGCATTGGCCCCGGGAGAGTGGTTTGGATCATGGGAAACCCGTAATTTAGCCGTTTCGAGCTTCCGGATCAAGGGTGGCTGGTCGATCTTCAGCGAATCAATTTTGGAGAAATGGCTCCTGGACAGGCCAGGCTGATCGCTGGCGATGCTGGCTCCCGGCTGAAGTGGCCGCCAACTCAACCCAACCGGTAAGAAGCGCCCGTTTGGCCGTGATTCAGGCCGTATTATCGGAGCGTCGGCTCACCATGAAGGTTGGATTTTCGGGGCCCCTTTACCGTCACAACGCATTCATCGCTGGGCCAACTCAGTTTTCCGGCAGCTCAACGCCTCAAGAAATCGGAGAGCGATGCGACAATTTCTTCAGGCTGGCTGACCATCGAATAGACCATCAGTACCGCCATGATCATGCCAAAGAACAGCAGACTAAAACCTCTCGGATTGATTCCTACCTTCAGGTCTCTTAGGCCCTTTCGAAGCTCAAGCTCTAATCGCCTCCAGGCGACTAGATCCTGACGCCCTCCGACCGAGACGAGTTGAACATTTCGCATGGGGCCAAATTGTTCGAGATTCAAATGCACTCCCAATTGAGGCATCACCAGACTGTGGCCAACCCACCGGTGCTCTGGGGCAAGTTCCGCTGCCGCTGATTCGAGAACGGGGTAAAGTTGCTCAGCCGTTACGTTATAGACGACGATGCGCGGGCGCATCAGCATGGCCACCAACGTGGCACAAAGCAGATACAAGCTAATCAATGGCGGCCAAATCCAAGCCTGAAAGTAGACCGCTGCAGTCTCCGGCATAAATAACTCAAAAGGGCCGGCTACCACCAAACCAGACAGAGCAATCGCCAACGCAATCAGGTCACGGGTTCCACTGGTTACAAAAGGCCTTGAAGAGAGATTGATCCAACCGATCAACATGAGATAGACGGACAAGGGCCCCAGCGCGATGCAAAGATGAAGGGGATCCATAGATTCTTCCGCCGGGTTCCATCAATTTCGACAAGACGATCTGCAGTCAAAGATCATCTATGATCTTAAGGCAGATAAACCATTTCGGTCAATGATCACGGTGATTCCTGGATTTTGGCGTCCCCATCGCTTGAGACCCTCAAAGACTCCTGTCGTTTCAGGAGCAACTGATGCTGGACGTTTCGAAAATAACGGACAGAATCCAAAGCATCGAAACAGGCCATGACACCAAGCAGCATTACCATCGTCAACATGCCGGTCCAATACCACCAGAATTGGTTTTGTCGCGGTTCCAGCATCCACGGACTGCCAAGGAGCGCAATACCGGCAATGCCGATCAAGGAACTGGAGAAAACCCGACGACGCATCTGTCTCCGTCCAAAAGAAATTCGGGTCCGATCCACATCCGCTCGACACAGCGCACGCCATTTCTTGAAATCAGAGTAGATCAAGAATAGCGAGAGCAATACCAGTCCCGAAGCGGTTAGTACGACGGAGGCCATCTGTTTACCTTTGCTTCTTCAACCATTCAGAAACCACCCAGCCCACCTTCGCCAGCGAAAGCGCCGAGCACTTGTCGGGGGTATCTTGCGTCGTGTGCCAAAATGATTGGTTACTTCCGCGGCGACGATAGTCAAAATCAATGATGTTCAATGCGGGAATCTTCGCGACTTCATGAAGCATCAAGTGGTCATCACGAATCTCATGTTTTCGACGCGGAATAAACTCCTTGACCCCCAAGCTATTTGCGGTTTCCCAGATCGCCGTCACAAAGGGGCGAGAGTCGATCCAACGCATGCTGTTCTTTTCCTGGTAGATCTGAAGATCACCATCGCCGACCATGTCCAATAAGACTCCGACTCGATAGCGATAATCTCGAGGACGGCTAACATAATCCTGGGAAAAATAACGCGATCCCAAAAAATAAGGATCTCGGTTGTCGTCATAAACCAGTTCCTCGCCATCGAAGAGGACGAAATCGACTCCTAACTTAGAATCGAATGCTGGCATCCACTTCGCCAACTCGGCCAAAACCGCAACACCGCTGGCTCCGTCATTCGCGCCGACAAACAGAGCACGTCGTTTTCGAGGATCTGGATCCCGATCGGGAAACGGCCGAGTATCGTAATGGGCACAGATCAAGATTCTCTCTTTGCGATCTGGATGCCATCGCACAATTAAATTGGCCATCGGCACCGCGGTGCCGTTAATCGGATGTCGCACCTGAAATCGCTGAAACTCGACTTGTCCGCCGAGTTCTTGGAAGTGATCTCGCAGAATCTCCTGCTGTTGCAACATGCCGGTGGATCCGCTCACTCGCGACCCAAGTTTGCAAATCCTGTTCAGCATTTCGTAAGCACTCTGGCCGTCGAAGGGAATATCTGCGAGTTCCAAATTCGAACGACGCCGAGCCGCCCCTGCTTCACCGTCGTTTCCAGGTGTATAAACGAGGAGGCCGATCACGACGAGGCCGCCGATCAGAATCACCGAACCCAAGAAGACCGTTTGGCCATCTGGTCTTTTCATGTTACACCTGAAACCCAAAAATTGAGAGAAGCCGGTATACGCGCAGCGTATTCTAGCGCGTTTTCCCGTCCTGGCAAAGACAAGACCATGTTCTTCCCGAAGGCGGGGCGGAGTGTAAGGAAAACCACATGACAACAGTACATTTCTCCGAAATCCAGGCTCCCGCTCCCGACATGGACGCGATCCAGAATCGCTACGACACTTGGCGAACTCGACTTTCCCAACAACCGGCTGACACGATCGAATGCGTCCGCGAGTGGGATCAGCTGAGACGTTCGCTCAGCACCTGGCAGGCTTTGGTTGAATTGCGATTCAATCAGGACACCAAGAACGAGCAATATCAGGCGGCTCGCAAACACTGCGATGAATTACGACCGAAGTTGACGGAGTTAGAAGTCGTCATGAAGCGACAACTCCTGGAAGAAGAACATCGCCAGCAGGTGGAACAGGAGTATGGAGCCCATGTCCTGGCCTTGTGGGAAGTTGACATTCTGACCTACGACCCCGCCATCGCCGGCGACCTGATACGCGAGTCGGAACTGGAAGCGTCCTACAACGAACGACTTGCCAATGCCAAGATTTCATTCCGAGGATCCGACTACAACCTGTCAGAAATCACCAAGTTCCTCGAAGATCTGGATCGACCGACTCGACACGACGCGGATGCGGTTCGTTGGCAATGGTTTTCGGAGCACCGGGAGGAACTGGACGACATCTTCGACCAACTGGTCAAGCTACGTCACGACATGGCTAAGAAACTCGGCTTCAATAACTACATTGAACTTGGTTATCGCCGGATGAGTCGCGTCGATTACGGACGCGAAGACGTTGAACGATATCGGGATGCCGTTCAAACCGAAGTGGTCCCGTTGGCTCAACAGTTGCTCGAAAACCAAGCGGATCGCCTAGGTTTGTCCGCCGACGAATTACGTCACTGGGACGAGCCTCTCTACGATCGAAAGGGGAATCCACGTCCCGAGCAGGACTACGAAAAACTGTTGGTCATGGCTCAACAGATGTTCGACGATATGGGATACGGTCTAGACGACTTTTTCGCTTTGATGCGGACGAGCGACTTGATGGACCTTCAGATTCGCGCGGGGAAGGCGAACGGTGGATTCTGCACATCGTTCGACGATTACGGACTGCCCTACATATTCGCGAACTTCAACGGGACCAAAGGCGACGTGGAAGTCTTTACCCATGAAATCGGGCATGCCTTTCAGGCTTACATGAGTCGAAAACAGCCGCTGCTCGACTATCTCTGGCCAACCTATGAATCCTGCGAAATCCACTCGATGGGTCTGGAGTTCTTGACCTATCCCTACATGGAAAGATTTTTCGGTGGCGACGCAAAACGTTTTCGCACCATTCACCTGACTCAGTCGCTCCTGTTTTTGCCTTACGGAGTCGCCGTCGATCATTTTCAACATCGAGTCTATGCAGAACCCGATGCGACCCCGGAAGAACGCTTTCAGTTCTGGCAGGAAATGGAGGCTCGCTATTTGCCGTGGAGGAATTACGGCGATATTGAACACGCATCCGCGGGTGGCCGCTGGCAACTTCAACGTCACATTTATCTCAGCCCCTTCTACTACATCGACTACACGCTGGCCCAAGCCTGTGCATTGCAATTCTGGGTACGAGCCAACCAAGACCGAAAGGCAGCGATGTCCGACTTCGTCGCTCTCTGTCAGCGCGGTGGTGCCGCCGCCTTCCAACAACCCGCCAAATCCGCGGGACTCACCAGTCCCTTCGAGCCAGGCTGCCTCAGCGAGGTTGTTGCTCAGGCAAAGCAATCGTTGCTTTGAGAGTGATTCCCCGTGATTTCAGTCAGATTTTCCTGAAAAAGAAAACCACACCAACGCGATCGGTCCAAGTGCGCGATCGGTCCAAGTGCGCGATCGGTCCAAGTGCGCGATCGGTCCAAGTGCGCGATCGGCGTACGTGGCTCAAGGCCTACGTGGCTCAAGGATCCTGTTTCGGCGTCGAGGACTCGATCACATAGGAATCGATCACCGCGTCATGACTGTAGCTGTTTCCTGCGGTCTCTTGGGTGAAACCATCCATGCGGACACCTTCCACACGCACCCGCTTTTTCAGCCAAGCCGTGATCCAGCGTCGATAGACGGATCGACAAACCGGGATCAATAACGAAAACCCAAAGACGTCGGTGAGGATACCGGGGGTAATCAACAAGGCACCGGCGATAAAGATCATCAACGCATCAACAAGCGTTGTGGTGGGCAAACGACCTTGTTGCGTCTCGGCCTGCAGGCGCTGGATGACACCAAAACCCTGATGCCTCGCGAGTAAGGCACCAATCACCCCCGTGAAAATAACCAGTGCAAATGTGTTCATCCCGGAGATAAGTTCGGCGAGCTCCAACAAAAGGAAGAGCTCAATGAGAGGCATGAACACGAAGAATAGAATGAGACGCAAGGCTTCGACTCCGAACCGGAAAATTGAGCAACTATTATTAGATTGTAATGTTTTCGGCCTCACAAGCGTAGTCAGAGAATCACGGCAGAAACGGTATCAGCGCTGGTCGATCACGATTCGACCGCGGATTTGGCCAGCGAGCATCCGACGGATTTCGACAATCAGTTCTGACATCGATACCGTTCGCGTCACGTCGTCGAGTTTTGTGGGTCGCCACGAGTCAGCCAATCGTTCCCAGATTTGATCCCGCCGTGGGCGTGGACACAGGGAGGCACTAACACCCGAAAGCAGGATACCTCGAAGAATGAACGGGTGGACTGTGAGATCGAGGTCGGCACCGCCAACCACGCCGCAGGCTGCCACGCATCCAAAGGGTTGAGTTTCGCGTAGAAGATTGACTAACGTCCTTCCCCCTACCGTATCGATCGCACCCCCCCAACGAGCCGACCCCAAGGGACGATCGACAGGCGCCTCGAAGATGTCTCGACCAACGACTTCCCGAGCCCCCAGGGACTTGAGCCATTCGACTGCGTCGGCTTTTCCGGTACTGGCGACGACGTGATACCCTTGCCGTGACAACAGTTGAACGGCCTGGCACCCGACGCCACCCGTTGCCCCTGTGACCACAACCGCGCCGGCCTCCGGTTTCAAACCATTTCGTTCCAATTGCTGCAGACACATCGCCGCTGTAAAGCCGGCGGTGCCAATCTCCATCGCCGCGCGCTGAGTCAAAGCTTCAGGTAAGGGAATGACCCAGGCAGCCGGTACTCGAATGAAATGACTCCAGCCTCCCCAGGTAAAGGAACCTAATTCATATCCAGTCACGAGCACTTCCTGCCCGTTGTGGAATTCGTCGACTTCGCTAGCAACGACAACACCGGCTGCGTCGAGCCCCGGGACGTGAGGAAAGTTGCGAACGACTCCGGGATGACCAGTTGCCGCCAGTGCATCCTTGTAGTTCAACGAAGACCAATTCACTCGGATCACTACCTCACCGTCAGGCAACTGATCAAGACAAAGCGATTGCAGGGCCGGAAGACTCTCATTTTTCGAGGAAAGCACGAGTGCAGGAAAGGATTCTGGCGACATAGATTGAGATTCCTGAAGGAGGTGAGCGTCGGGCTGATCTGTTGACGGCAGATCAGGTCCCCCTATAATTTTCCGAACGTCGTTTCTCAAGACCGCTTCCCGGTTCGGGGACAAAACCCGACCGACCGGATGGCGAATCCTACCTGCGGAGATGAATAGACATGGTTGCTGAACTTAGCGACGCCGATTTCGAACAAGAAGTACTGCAATCGAGTGATCCGGTATTAGTTGATTTCTGGGCTCCGTGGTGCGGCCCTTGTCGGCAGATCACACCGATGATCGAAGAGCTCGCCAATGAAAACAGTGGCTCCGCCAAGGTTCTCAAGGTCAACATCGATGACAACCCCGAAATAGCCCAAAAATTCGGTGTCATGAACATTCCGACGCTGCTCGTCTTCAAGGATGGGAACGTCTCGGAACGATTTGTTGGCGTCCAGCCGAAGGCGAAACTGCAAGAGGCAATCGACGCAGCCAAAGCCTAGCTTCCTGGCGAACTCGCTGAAGACTGAAAAAGAATCAGGGTCATCAAACTGATGATCCAAAATATCACCAGGACGGCGGCACCCCCCAACAGTGCACGGTGCCGCTGGGGTCGCCAGAGTTTCCAATCTCGCTGATTCGAAACCTCGTTGCGTTTCTCAGAATGAGTCCGCTGATTTGCTTTCATAGCCAGGCTGTTGCTTTGCAGAAAGGCTGTCGGGTCAAGCGATAATTCAGGACGCAGACGATCCGGCGGCGAAATCAAAATCGTCGTCAAAAGCCTGTTTGAAGTCGAAGACGTCATCAAAGTCTTCACGACGATCCGACGCTGATTTGCGCATCAAGTCGACCCGAATCAGGTTATAAACGATCTCGCCCACGTCACTGGTACTATTGATATTCCAATTACCCAACACGACGCGAGCCATCATGCCATATTGTTCAATGGCAAAACGTCGACACGCCTCACACAATTGCTGACCGGTGAGATGTCGTTCGACGGGCGGAGAATCTGGCTCTTCCAGTTCATCTTCCAGTTCCACAACTTCTTCTTCCGATTCTTCCGAAGCCTCAGGGGCCCCCAACTTCATGACATCCTGGGCGTAGGTTAATGCATCTCTAACAAACTCATAGGCTTCAACGGGATACCGTGGGTCGCCGTCCAACACCAGTTGCAAGGGATGTGACATAGTTCGATTTCTCATAAGAAAGTTGGGAGCGACCGATTATCGAGCAAACCGTTTTACTTGCAATCGCCGATGCTAGGAAGATTCCTTTTTGGATTCTTTCATAGACTCCTTCTTGGATTGCTGCTGAGAGCTCTTTTTGGATTCCATTTTTAATTCCTTCTTGGAGCCCTTTTTCGAGTCTCTCTGGGACGGGCTACCTCCGTACCCTTTGGAACGTGACTTTCCAGATCCCTTTTTCAACACGGTCAAAACTTCATCGGCATTAATCAACACTCGACGGTGATCTTCCATTTCCACCAAAAGTTGCTCGGCCAGAATCGCCTGATTGATCACACGAGCTCGACCATTATTCGTGATAACATCCGAACCAACGGGAGGCAGAAATTCTTGAATCTCGGTATAAGTGTCGTACTCGTACCGTAAACAGCACTTTAATCGTCCACATCGCCCAGAGATTTTAGTGGGATCAAGAGTCGCCTTTTGCAGTTTGGCCATTTTCATAGACACCGGTGGCATCGCCGAAAGGTGTGTATTACAGCAAACTGGCTTACCACAATCACCATAGTCCGCGAGCAATTTCGCCTCATCGCGGACACCGATCTGTCGCATTTCAATCCGTGTCTGGAATTCCGCGGCAAGTCGGCGGACTAATTCTCGAAAGTCGACCCGTTCTTCTGACAGGTAATAAACAACAACTCGCTCGCCGCCAAAGATATGCTCCAGGTCGACCAGCTCCATGTTCAGACCCATTTGGTCGACATATTTCAGACAAGACTCGAACTCATTTCGAATTTGGTTTTGAATATGACCCCATTCATTGGAGTCTTCCGTCGACATGCGGCGGAGCACTTGTCCCTGCGTCGGTTTGTCGAGGTGCCCGAGAGCATCTTCCGTCGCGGCACAGAGAACTTCTCCTGCCTCCAAGCCTCGATCGGTTCGAGCGATAACCTTAATGCCGCGTTTGAGTTTATCGCTTCCGCGAAAACTAAACACGCCGAGCGACCGCATCGCCCCATATCGAACAACATATTTAGGCATTGGTTGGCATCATCCACGGGTGGGCGCGAAAGTTAATCTGTCGGTTGAGTGTAGGAGAGTGCAAGCAATACATAGCCGGTGACCAACTCTGGATTGCCCTCGAGCCAACGTTCATTTTCGTTGATCCAGGATCCGTCATCTCGCTGTCTACGGGCCAGTTCTTGATTCAACTCATTCCGCCAATTGTGCGAACGGCCTTCATCATCGACAAGCTCGTCCAGTCCCACTGCATGAAGTGCCTTGGCGAAGGTGTGATAATAATAAAATAAGCCGTTGTCCTGCATCCCCGGATTCTCGGACAAGTCGTAATGACGGCGAATCCATTCCGTCGCTGCCTTGACACGCGAATCGCCGGCGTCGACCCCCGCGAAAATCATGCTCTTGAGCCCTGCGTAAGTCATTGAGCCATAACTACGAAGTCCACCGTTGGCCGTCTCACCAGCCTGGCTCGTGCCGCCGGCGGCAGGCGTGTAGTAAAACCCACCGTCGCGGACCTTTGCCGCGAATGGCGTTTGATTGTCCGCGGATTCGAGATTCTGGCAGCGGGAAACAAACACGAGTGCTCGCTGAACAGCCTCGCTCTCTGCATCGTTCCCAAGTGCTTCCAGGGCATCGATCAAGAAGGTGGTATTCGACAAATCCGGTCGCTTGTGCTTGCCATAACCCGCGCCTCCGTAGGCCGGGTCAGCGAGCGTCACACCATCCGTTGCTCCAGACTGAATCGATTTGACAAATTTCTCAGCACCGTCCAACAATTCATTATACCGACCATCCTGATTCGCTTCGACGAAGCACATGATCGCCAGACAGGTTTCGTAATTCCGGTACAGCGACTCAGGACGATGAATACCTCCTGAAGGTTGTCGTAACGACTCCAGATATTTGAGACTCCGAGCCACAACGGGATCGTCGGGACTCCGCCCATGACGAAGAATACCGGTGGTGACCAACGCCGTGACCCCAGGCCCTGCAGACTTGAGATAGGTCCCATCGTCATTCTGTTGCGTTCTCAAAAACTCAATCGCCCGACCCACCATCTGATCATGGGTGGGTTGTTGGGCAACCACCCAACCCGAGTACAGGCATGTGATCGATATTGCAACAGCAAGAGTGATTGATTTACGCATCGGTGCCTTTCCTTCTTTACTCCCGGACAACGCAGCCGCTCATGCCCTGAATTGATCGGAAACCCAATCGTTAGCACGACCTTGTGTATTATAGAGTCTTGGCGTAATCAAGGCAGAGGAATCAGGCCGGATCGGGTATTCTGCCGGTGCAATGGATTAAATCAGTTGAGGATGGCCAAAATGTCGTCTTCGCCCATGATCAAAAGCTGCTCATCGTCAACAACAACATCGGTCCCTGCGTAGCTCGAGAAAAGGACCCGATCACCCTCCTGGACCTGGTGAGGGGCTCGCTGGCCGTCGGGAAGAAGTCGTCCATCACCGACCGATAGCACTCGACCCTGCTGAGGGCTCTCCTGAGCGGATTGGGGTAACAAAATCCCACCGGTCGTCTTCTCCTCGGCTTCGAGTCTCTTAACGACCACTTTGTCCCCCAGCGGTTCAACTTTCATAGGTTTAATCTACTCCTCATGGTCGGCCTGATTGACGTCCACACATCTCAAGGCTCGACAGGTAATTCGACAATCCCTGATTCTCCCGCGCCGGAATCCACTCTTCAAGACGTCAGATTCCTTGACATCGGCACCGCCTGTCCAGCAACAACCACTCAATGACTACAGAATGACCTTCTAGCGTTGCTAGCGGCGAGTTTAGCAACAAGCTGGCCCCGGGGACGTTGATTCCAACCGAGTCTCGAGAAAGGGTGAATAAGGATTCTGATTGTGCCGACAAGGAAAGATACAGCGAGTTTGACGCCCGGCCAGCGTGGTCGAGGCGAGCTGGTCCCAGTCGTCCTCCGACGAGAAGGAACCGCATCATGAGCGAAAGCAAACCGTCCCGCGAGACACCTGCCCAAGCCACGACGCGCGTTGACGCGGCACATCACGCTGCCTCGGAAATCTCAAGAGCCAGTGAACCATCCATGGAACTTCTGAATGCGATTGCAGGACATGGATCGGATCACTCGGAAGACCCGTCCCTGGGCCAAGCCGTTGAACTCGCTCAGCTCCTGCAAGAAAAGCAACGGCTCCTGGATGAACGCGAATCGGAACTCAATGCTCGCAGCGCAATGCTTGAAAATCAGCTGCGGCATGCGCGTCTGTCCCCCTCGCATGACGATGGCAACTTAGAGTCCGATGACGATACCCAAGCTCCACCCAGCCCAATGGAGTTTGGCATCGACCTGGCCAAGAGCCTGGAAACAGAAAACAACCACGAACCCGAAGATGCTGAAGTAAACCAGGACTCCGTCGAAGTCATCCTCGACGAATCGCATTTCGAACCTGTCGAGGACGACGAAGAAGACCAAGAGATTCTGCCGGAAAAGACCGTTGCGACCGGTCCTGCGAATGAGCACTCTGAAGTGAAGGACGCCGAATCGGAAGAAGCTGAGGTGTTCTTTCAGCAGCAGGAACTAAAGCGACAACGTGAGGAGCTGTTGAGCCGAAAATCCGACCTTGATGAACGACAAGCACATGTCGAGCAAACGTACGATCAAATGACGCAATTGCACCGGGAAGCCTTAGAATTGAAGGTCAGTACCGAGTCGATCTGGTCGGAACTGATGCAGGAATTCCCATCCGAAGAGCTATCTGCCCGATTGGCTGAAACACGCAGTCGCCTGGCAGATCATTACCGACTGACGAATGAAGCACTCGCGGATCGCAAGGATGAATTGCACGCGATGAGAGAAGAACTGACGACTCAAGAATCTCGCCTTCGACAACAACGACGCGAGCTCCAGATGTGGGCCGATCGTCGTTACGATGAGATCGAAACACGCACCGCTCAACTGATTCGGCGGGAGCGAGAGCTAGATCGGCTAGAGTCGGAATTCGATCGGCAAGCGATTCAATGGCAGCAACAGCGTGAGAGTTACCGCCAGGAAATCGAAAGGCTATCGTGGGAACTCCGTGGTGATACCACGCCCACGACCTAAGTTCTTCGAAGCGAGCTCCACCTAGACTAACGCTGACTCACAGAGAGTTCACCCGGACTCGTTGCCTCGGGATCCTGCTCGGAATCTTGGGTCCGCCGCTTTGCTTCTTGAACCGCAGCCAAAGCCTTGTTCAAGTGGAGAGCGTTAAAGAACATCGTCTGCCGACCGTTCAGATGCCTCACTTTGACCTTCGCCGCAAGTTGCTGCCAGGTCAAACCGTCGCTCAGATGCCAGGCCGCTGCCTGAGCAGATACCTGATCAATCTTTTGGTTACCAAGCATGCGGCAGACTTCGATCAATTCTGCGTTTTGAGTGAACGCCGTAATCGGCTTCAATTCGTAAGGAACACGAGGATTCGGATCTTCTTTACCGTGTTCGAGACAAACGGTCTTGACCTTAATCTTGCCAACTCGCTCGGGTCCGACGTTGAAGAAACCGCCCATTCCCATACCACCCATGCCACCCATCATTCCCATGCCACCGCCCATGGACTGGTTGGATCCACCACCGCCGCCACGATCGTTACCACCACCGCCGAAATCCTGAGCCAACACGGGCATCCCGACAAAAGCCTCTGGCATCTTGATCGAGAGCGGTCGCTTCGTTTTATTTTCAACGATGACCGTGGCCTGTTCCGCGTTTTTGGGAATCAGCTTCACGGCAACTTGATCGGCTTCCAACGCCGCGAATAATTCAACGCGATCCCCCGTGAATCTTTTCGACTTCGATTCCGCCCCGGTCAGACTGGAAGCGAACAAAAGCGTAGCGACAGTAAGCCCCATAACGAGACGACAGGACGACATAATTCAAATCTCCGTTCCCGTGGAAAAGACAGCAGCAAGATTGTACCAATCTCCCCAATCCTGCCTAAGTTACAGAATACTCGCCAGATGCCGGAATTCCAAGTGTTTTTCGCTTTGAACATGTGGAACGATAAGACGGGTTAGCCGCAAAATCAGAGTTAGACCCAGCTCCTAGCCCGAATTCCGGCGGTCGATCGTGGCCTCCCGCCCATCCATCTCCCGGTTGATCACTGCTGAATCTGGACAATCGATTTGGCCTGACTGTCTCTCGACTTCGCCAACGCCGCATATCCTACCGGCTCAACCCGCTTAGCGCATGCTATCGTTGTTGACAGATTTCCTGCAGATTAATTACACTCCCAGCCTCATCAGCTGCGATCAGTGAAACATTGGATTTCGGAGCATGCTGACGCTCTCACCGGGCGACCAGGAGGCGGATTTATTCTTATCCGTAGCATGATGAATGAAGGATTCTTGCAGGAGATCGGCGAATGGAATGACTTCGGAACGATCCGAGGCGACCGGCTCCGCCTGCCCTAGAACAAACATTGAGAGTCCGTCGAACCCGCATGGATTCGTCATCAAGGCACACTTTCAGGAACAAAGAGGCTGACGTTTCGATCCGTCGTTGATCCTCACAGCCAGTCTGTTGTTCCGTTCGAAGAAGGTTAAAGAAACATGTCCAGGCTCACGTCACGAAGTTGGAAATCCCGACTAATGCAAGCCACCACCGCCGCGGCGGTGTATTCAGGCAGCGCCTCCACCCTCTGGGCTCAAGCAGCCGATGGCGAATCGGGCGGCTCATTCAACTCGACCGAAGTGCTAATTTGGACCATCGCTTTTGTCGGATCACTCGTTGCCTTGTTTTTCGCCTACCGCTTTTTTAAAGACATGATGGCAGCCGACGAGGGTAACGATCGAATGATCGAGATTGCCGGATACGTCCGAGAAGGCGCGAATGCCTACTTGAGACAGCAGTACGTCGTGGTCTCAATCTTCTTTGTGTTGATCGCGATCGTATTGGCCATCTTCGCGTTTGTACTTGGCGTTCAAAGCCAATGGGTCCCGTTCGCATTTTTGACAGGTGGATTCTTCTCGGGCCTTGCCGGTTGGTGTGGCATGAAGACGGCTACCTGGGCCAGCAGTCGTACCGCTGCCGGTGCTCAAAAGTCACTCAACCAAGGTCTTCAAGTCGCATTCCGATCGGGTGCGGTGATGGGATTGACGGTTGTTGGCCTTGGCTTGCTGGACATCACCATTTGGTATGCCCTGCTAAAATGGGGCGTTGGAATGCCGTTAGCCGAGATCACAGTCACCATGCTGTGTTTCGGAATGGGTGCCAGTGCTCAAGCTCTCTTCGCTCGCGTGGGTGGAGGTATCTTCACGAAAGCGGCGGATGTGGGAGCCGACCTTGTTGGTAAAGTCGAACAGGGAATTCCGGAAGACGATCCGAGAAACCCAGCGACCATCGCCGACAACGTGGGCGACAACGTCGGCGACGTGGCTGGCATGGGTGCCGACCTTTACGAATCCTATTGCGGTTCGATCCTGGCAACAGCGGCTCTGGGCGTTGCGGCCTTCAGTGGTTCGGGGATCATAGTTGAGGGCATGAGTGCCGACCAGGCTCAACTGCAGGCTCTCCTGCTTCCGATGGCCATTGCGGCTGTTGGTATTTTCCTTTCCGTCCTCGGAATTTTCATGGTGCGAACCGACGAGGACGCAACTCAAAAGAACCTTCTCAAGGCACTTGGACGCGGCATCAACGCCTCAACCGTACTGGTCGCGATGGCGGCTGTCTTCCTGGCCTGGTGGCTCATGCCGAGCACGAGCGAAACACAAATTTCGGCGAGTATTCCGCTTCCCGGCGTGGCGGTCAGTATCGTCGTCGGTTTGTTGGCAGGTTGGTTGATTGGAAAATGGACAGAATACGCCACCAGCGACGAATACACTCCTACCAAGAAACTCGCCGAGCAAGCGGAAACGGGTCCGGCAACGATCATTATCGGCGGTGTTGCCGACGGTATGATGAGCGTTTGGTTCCCGGTCATCGTCGTATGCGCGGGTACGCTCACCGCCTTTGGGTTTGCCAGCGGCTGGAATTTCGCGGACATCAAATATTTTGCGATTGGTCTCTACGGCGTGGGCATCGCCGCCGTCGGCATGCTGAGTACGCTCGGTATCACTCTGGCGACAGACGCTTACGGTCCTATCGCAGATAACGCGGGTGGAAACGCCGAGATGGCTGGTCTTGAACCGATCGTCCGTGAGCGAACGGACGCTCTCGACAGTCTCGGAAACACGACCGCTGCGACGGGCAAGGGCTTCGCAATCGGATCAGCGGCTCTCACCGCTCTCGCTCTGTTGGCAGCTTACGTTGAAGAAGTACGCATCGGATTTGAACGTTGGGGCGATGCCGCCGTGGAACGAATCGATGAGGAAAACGGCATCTACAAACTGTCCAATGGCTACGTGATCGAGAAACATGGCGATCATCATCATGCCTACCTGGCCATGCCAGCGGAACTACGAAAGCCGGAAATCATGGATAAATGGTCAGCCGTGGACTTCTCCCAAGGTCCCGCTGCGGTTCCCGACGAATTATTGATCCCAACAGCACACGGGGAACTGAGCTTTGCGGCAACCAACGGTCCGTTAATTGCCCTGGAAAATGCAACGCTCGTCGATTTCGCGACCTATTACGATGCCTCGTTGATGAACCCCAAGGTTCTCGTCGGTGTGTTCTTGGGCGCGATGGCGACCTTTGTCTTCTGTGCGATGACAATGAAGGCCGTCGGCCGTGCGGCAAAAGGCATGGTCGAAGAGGTACGGCGTCAGTTCCGCGAAAAACCGGGCATTATGCAGGGTAGCGAACAACCCGACTATGCAGCGCCGGTGGCGATCAGTACGAAAGCCGCTCAGGTGGAAATGGTCCTACCATCGCTGTTGGGACTGGCAACGCCGATCCTCGTGGGCATTTTGCTCGGCGTCGGCGGCGTCCTGGGATTGTTGGTGGGTACCTTGACCACCGGTTTCTGCGTCGCCATCTTCATGGCAAACGCTGGCGGTTCTTGGGATAACGCCAAAAAGTATATCGAAGCCGGTCACTTCGGTGGTAAGGGTTCCGAAGCCCATAAGGCCGGCGTCGTCGGCGACACCGTTGGCGATCCGTTCAAGGACACCAGTGGTCCGAGTCTGAATATTCTTATCAAGTTGATGAGTATGGTGAGCGTGGTCGTCGCTGGGTTTGTCGTCCGTTACAGCCTGATGGCCCTGGGAATCTTCTAAAAATTGCCAGGTGTCGTCACAGACGACAAAGTTGAACATTCATTTGTTTGACAAAGAGCATTTGTTTGAAAAAGGGCACATCGCATTTAACGTGATGTGCCCTTTGCATTTGGCTCCATCCCCCCTCTGGTTTTGGGAGCCTGGCGAGCGCTTCAAGGATTTAGCGTCGAAACGGAACCTTTTCGCCATCTGATGGTCTAGGTAACATACAGTCAGTCCAAGATGATCCATCAGCAAAGGAGACTACGTGCCTGAATCGAAAACCATCTCGTCGGCCAAGTCGTCCGACAACGCGGCTCGTGCTCTACAACTCGCCGTTGCCGCTGCCCAAACGGCCGAAGAAAATCGAGGGCAAGATATTGTCGTCCTCGACGTTCGGCATCTGACCTGCATGTTCGACTACTTTGTCATTGCGACGGGAACGAGCCGTCGACAAATCCATGCCATGAGCGAGGAGATCGACCACAAGCTCGAAGATGACCTCAATGACGAGCGAATGGGGATTGAGGGCTACTCCGAAAGCCGTTGGATCCTGCTCGATTATGGAACGGTCGTGATTCACCTTTTCGACCAAGAGACGCGAGAATACTTTGCGATCGAAGATATGTGGGCAGAAGCCCCTCGTGTCGCCTGGGAACGATCAAGCTCACAGGAGTGAGTAAGAGCGAGAACAAAAGTCCCGTATCTACGGGACCTCCGCGGGCCAGCAAAAGTCGTCTGGCCCGCCCACTGGGAATCTTTTTCGCCGATCGCTGCCTCTGCAGTCTTCTTCTCGGCCAAGCCGTGTCCGGTTAAAGTGTGCGTTCTGTGAATCCGCGACCTTTCGCCCGGCATGCCTGCAATGAACATTCTGCAAGAACTGAAACAACGATTCCAAGCCACCCTGACCCAACTGGTCGATGATCCGTCGGCCGAGCTGGAAATGATCCGGCCCGCCCAAGACGCTCGCTTCGGCGACTATCAGGCCAACTGCGCTATGCCATTGGGTAAGAAACTGGGAAAACCACCCCGGGATGTCGCGCAACAGATCGTCGAACAACTCGACTTGAACGATCTCTGTGACAACCCCGAAATCGCCGGCCCGGGTTTTATCAACCTGCGTTTGCTGGATGACTGGATTCAAACTCAGCTACAGCATTCTGTTTCGGACGAGCGGCTAGGCGTCACACCCACCGCGTCGCCGAGGACGTACATCATCGATTTCTCCTCCCCGAACGTCGCCAAACCGATGCACGTTGGCCACATTCGCTCAACGGTCATCGGCGACTCGTTGTGTCGCATCTTTCGCTTTCTCGGGCACCAGGTAATTTCGGACAACCACCTTGGTGATTGGGGAACCCAATTCGGAATGATCATCTACGGCTACCGAAACTTTGCGTTGTCAGAAGCCTACGAACAAGAACCGGTGCAGGAGCTGGGGAGAGTCTATCGCGTCGTTCGTGGCATCATGGATCATTACGATGCGTTAGACCGTCAGCCGGTCGTTGCACAACGCATCGCCCAGTTGCAAACCGAGGTTGAGCAGGCGGAGCGTCAAGCCGAAGAGGAAACCGAGAAGGCAGCTAAAAAGAAGGCGACCAAAGCCTGCAAGAAGCTGCGGGGCCAGCTGAATGAGGCTGTGGCTGAACAAAAGAGCCTGTCACAAAAAATCGAAAAGGCGGCCGACAATCCTGAATTCGCCGAACGACTCGCCGCTCACAAAACCATTCGTGATGACGTCTTGGCCGAAACAGCCAAGTTACACTCAGGTGATCCGGAAAACCTCCAGCTCTGGAAGGAATTCCTTCCCAAATGTCGAGACGAGATCGAACGCGTCTATAACCGTCTGCAGGTGAGTTTCGACGAAGAGTTGGGCGAGAGTTTTTACCACGATCGCCTCAAAGCTGTTGTCGACGACCTGCAAGCCAAAGGGCTCGCCACGGAAAGCGAGGGAGCGACCTGCGTTTTCCTCGACGGTTTCGAAGCCCCGATGATCGTCCGGAAGAAAGACGGTGCCTTTCTGTACGCGACCACCGACCTGGCGACGTTACAGTATCGCGTCGAACGCTGGTCACCGGATGCGATCCTCTACGTGGTCGACTTTCGACAGAGTGACCACTTCGACAAACTGTTTGCCGCCGCTCGTCGCTGGGGAATTGAAAACGTCGAGCTACGTCACGTGGAATTCGGTACCGTTCTGGGCGAAGACGGAAAACCCTTCAAGACCCGCGCCGGCGACACGGTCGGCCTAGAATCACTTCTCGACGCCGCCGTAGAACGCGCCGCCCAAGTCGTGAACGACAATGATGACGCCAAGCCCCAGGGCGCTGAACTGTCGACCGCTCAACGCCAGGAAATCGCGGATGTGGTCGGCCACGCCGCCATCAAATACGCCGATCTCTCGCAAAACCGCGCCAGCGATTACGTGTACAGTGAGGATAAAATGGTGGCCTTGCGAGGCAACACGGCCACCTACCTGCAGTACTCCTATGCTCGAGTCCAAAGTATCTTCGCCCGGGGAGGCATTGATATTGAATCTTTGCGACAAGGAAATGGCACCATCTCAATCGCTCATGAAAAAGAACGAGCGCTGGCTTTGCAATTGCTGAGGTTTTCGGAAGCCTTGACGGAGGTCGAAGTCGACTACCGACCCAATCATCTCACCAATTATCTTTACGAACTCGCCACCCTGTTTTCCGGATTCTTTGAAGCGTGCCCCGTGATCAAAGCGGATACGCCCGAACTGCGAGACAGTCGCGCCCTGCTTTGCGATCTTGTGGCTCGCACCTTGAAAATCGGCCTCAGCTTGCTCGGGATTCAGGTCGTGGAAAAGATGTAATTGGTTTTGGAGCCATTTGGCTTCCGCGCCACAGTCGAGACCGGTCGTCGCCAGCCTTGGGTCGGGCCTCCTGGCAACCATGACGCCGCCATCGAGGGTTGCTACATTATGGATCATAAACCCGAAGCTATTGATGGCCTTGAGAAATCAAAACTCTGACCTTGGGAAGCGATCGCGACTCGATGTCCACTCCCCCCAAACTCGATACAATTTATTGCGGCGACGCCGAACGGCAATTGCGGCGGTTTGAGACTTCCTTCGCAAACACAATCGTCACGAGTCCTCCCTATTTTCGTCAGCGCAACTATTCTGACCGTCATCAAATCGGCCAAGAAAAAAGTGCCGACGAATACATCGAACGTCTTGTCTCAGTATTTCAAGAGGCACGCGAGGCGCTCGTTGACGAGGGCACGCTCTGGCTTGTGCTCGGAGACAAATACCAGAACAAACAATTGCTGGGCATGCCCTGGCGAGTAGCTTTAGCCTTGCAAGCTGATGGATGGTATTTACGAAGCGACATCATCTGGCAAAAACCAAATGCTATGCCATCCGCCGTCAAGAATCGTCCGACGACCGACCACGAATATGTTTTCTTGCTCAGCAAATCCGATTCGTACTATTACGACATCGATGCGATTCGAGAGCCGCACGTTACGTTCAGCGAACAAAGTCAGATGAAGGGCGGTCGCAATCATTTCTTTAAACGCGACAGCACCCCCGAGCAAGGCAAGAATGGAGGTCACCCGAACCTCCACAATGGACGCTGGGATCAAGCTTTTCATCCGAAGGGTCGCAACAAGAGAACCGTCTGGCCAATCCCTTTGTCAAAGTCTCGGGATGCTCACTTCGCCGTCTTCCCAGAAAAGCTCGTCGAAACCTGCATCCTGGCAGGTTGTCCACCGAACGGCGTGGTGCTGGATCCGTTCATGGGCAGCGGTACAACAGCCGTCGTTGCCCGCAAGTTCAAGCGACATTTTGTTGGCATCGAGTGCGTGAGCGACTATTGCAAAATCGCCCGCCAACGCATCAAACGATCGATGGCTTGAGCGAATCGAAGACTAATGTTGCAAGCGGTTTCGCAGAGATTTATTCTCTTGTTGCAACGAAGCAATGGTTGCAACGTGCTCATCCAACTTGATCTGCATCGTAATCTGCTCACGATGCAACTGAGCCATTTGCCAGCCTTCCGTCGACGTTGAGGGGACGACGGACTCAGTTGATACGGATCGAGCTTGATCCAATTCCTGTTCCAGCTTGGAAATCTGATCGGTCAATTCAAGACAACGACGCTCCAGTTCTTCGTCATCAGTTGCTGGCGAAGGAGGGATCGTCGGTGAAAGTGAAGAAGTCGCAGACGGCATCGCGGCTGAAATCGTCGCCATTTGCTCACCGTAGTTTTCCCCTCGCAAATTCGCCAGTTGTCGACGAACCGTTTCGTACTGCCGCTTGTAACGTGCGATCACCCAACCGCTCAGAACAAAACCGACTATGCATCCCAAAACGACGAGACCAACATTTTCGATCATAGCCATAGCCTCTGATTCACAGAGCGAATTCGTACGATCCACATCGTCGACAGCGAGTTCTCGCCGAAAGACAAGAACATGGAAAACGCGGCGATCAACGACGGGATGGGTACGGCTCGCCGACGATCCACTGCATTGGAAGTCGCCGGATCCGAGCTTACCGCGTTTCCGTCTCTTTTGTGATTCGGGCCATCATTTGGGCGAAATGTTCGGCACGACCACCATTCCCTAACTGCTTATGCATCGAGGCCAGGTTGCCATAGGGAACCGCAAGAGCGTCAAGTTCGAGTGCACCGACTTGGACTGCCTGCTGAATGAGTTCAGCTCCGGCCTGAGTCAGTTCGACGGCTTTCTCCTTCTTGCCAACTTGCCAGTAAGAAACACCCATGCTGACGAAGAGATCACCAAATTGACTCGCGTCCACAAGGTTCGGCAGGTTTTCATGCGTGAAACTGGGTGCGGCTTTTTCATACCAACTGACAGCTTCCTGATGATCTTCACGAGTCAAGGCGTACAGCGATCCCATCAGGAAGTAAAGCTGACCTTCCATGACTTCGTCAAAGAGAGAGGGTTGCCTCTCGGACGCCTGACTGTGCAACAATGCCACCGAGTTACTGGCAAAATTCATCGCTGTTTTCGGACGACCGCGAGAATACTCGACCTTCGAAGCGTGTAACAGTACCTCGGAGAGCTCGCGTTCGATCAGAGACTGGTAGACCTTGTCGTCGACCGAAGCAATCAATCGTTTACCTTCCTTCAGCGCTTCTTCTGTCGCAATCGCAGCGTTAAATTCTTCATCCATGATGGCATAGATCGCCAACGTGGATCGGTAAACCCGCAGGCGAATGGTTTCGTCGCCATGATCATTCTCGATGAAATCGTCGCCCAATTGCGCGGCACGCGTCAGCCATTTCGGCACGACGTCCGACTTTTTCTGGAAATTGCCAAGAGCAATATCCTGAGCGACTGCGATATGAGCCTCGACCAGAATGTTCTTGGCCATCCGTCGAACCTTTGCAGCCTTGTCATTGACGTGTTTAACCGACAGGTCGACTGCCTTGAGATGATGCGCCATTGCCTCTTCGAACACAGGATCCGGACCAGACGCGATCAGATTGCCAAGTTGATATTCAGCTCGAGCCTTAACGATATCCGTCGTTTCAGGATCGTCGAGGACCGATTGAGTGTCCCGAATCCCTGCCTCAATATTGCCGTCTTCGGCCGCCAATCGAGCAAATGTCAGTCGATAAAGCGTATTCGTGGGTTCCAGACGAAGTGCCCGCTCGCCACTCTCAAGAGCATCATCGAAACGACCAACCTTCGACATCAGCTCCGAAAGAAGCCAGTGAGCTTTCGCATCCTTGGGATCAAGTCGGACCGCCTCATCAAGATCAGAGATGCTTCGACTGTGTTGATGTTCATCATCCAATTCGGCTCGCAAACGGAACAATTCACCTCGAATCGGTTCGAGCGAAATCTGCGCCACAAGGCTGGATGCGGAGCTACCGTCTAAAGTCAGTAAAACACCTTTTTCTGGGATTCCATATGCGATCGGCGTTTCCGAATCGTCATTGAAGATCACTCTGTCAAATTCGCTCAATTCAAGCTTCTGCTGAATCTCGTCGAACTCAGCCGGTTCGTTCAGATGGACAAGGATCGACTCGACCGACTCTTCATCTGCGTCCGTGAAAACGTCGATTTGACGAAAACCTTCGACGGAATAGACCAAAATGGCACCTTCATCCATTTCGATCTTCTTGGCCGGTTCACCCCACTCAGATTCCAACTCATCGACGGTCGTATCACCGGGCTCGATCCCATCAAAGACGACGGGTGAATGGTGAAACTGGTCCGATGGACTCGGCGCTGTGGCCCCATCTTTTTTCGTGATCCGGAACGATTTGTAGGGATCGACCCCCGAAATCTTGTCGGTCTCCGACGAACTCAATTCAGTTTCAGTCTCTTTGGACTCAGTCTCTTTGGACTCAGTCTCTTTGGACTCAGTCTCTTTGGACTCAGCCTCTTTGGACTCAGCCTCTTTGGACTCAGCCTCTTTGGACTCAGCCTCTTTGGACTCAGCCTCTTTGGACTCA
>PBNZ01000018.1 GCA_002723275.1 Planctomycetaceae bacterium | reverse complement strand
AACCCGTTCAGATAGAGAATATCCTGATCATGCACGATAGCAATAGACATCCCCGGAATGCCCTTGTAGGCCATCTGTGATTTGACCCAGGTATCAAGAAGGTTGATATTCGACTTGACGAGCGGATGATCCTTCAAAGACTCATCGGAATGCGCAGTGGCACACACAGATATTACAACGATCACAACAAAGAGGAACTTACGCATCAACCAACCTCCACAATGAATCGGATTTGTACACTTCCCGCTGGGCGACAACCCAACATTCTAATGCCCCCGACATGTCCTGCCCGGCTGCTCTGTCTCTACCAGGTTCTGTCTCGCATTTTACATTTTAAGCTCTGTATGCCGGAAAGCGCAGCTGGCATTTCCAATTCGGCATGAACCATTCCGGCTTATTGCTCGTGGATAAACACGATCAAACGCTCAACGGTCCCTATAAATCCACTCGCTTCATCGACTTCTCTCCCCAAAACGTGACCTCATTAAGCCAGCGCACGTGACGGAGAGAAGTGAATTGACATTCTCTCACCAGTACTTGAGAATCTCGCATAACTCAGCAGTTCAATTCCCACAATTGCAAAACGGATACTCCCTGCGGCATGGACTGATTGCCTCTGGACTCGATGGTCAGGCTGTATATTTCGTTACCGTAACGATGGAGAGATGCCCATGGGGGACACTCGAAGTAACGCATCGTTTGAACACACAACAGAGTCACAGCAGCGTCGCTCGAAGTTCATTTTCCAGCGTTGCACGCGTTGGGCGAAAAACTTGCTTTGCCTAGCAATCATCCTCCAAGCAAATTCCTGCTTTGGCCAACTCTTCTTGGGCCACCCATCCGTCGCTCAAGAGGTCACTCCTGTTCCGCTTCCAGATCCGGGGATTCTTGAATTTAGCTTCCCGACCCCCGAAGCGACCCTCATGGAATGGGCAGCATCAAATCCTGAAGCTGTTGTCAAGCATGGCCGCGGATGATGAACGGCCTTAACTTCGCCTACCGATCAAATTGTGAACAACCAGAATCTACTAGTATTCGAAACTTGGCAAACGCCTGACGATGTGAAAGCTGAGAACTCGAACCATGCTTTTGCATAGTAGCCGATGTTGCTTCGCCAGCTGTGGCTAGGTCGCGATGTAACAGAAGGGAACAGCATCTTGGGTTTTGTGAAAGATGACCCAACTGCGGCCGTACATATCATTGACAACAATTTAATAAAACGATCGGCGCTCAACCAACTCGCGGCTGAGGGGAGCACCAAGGTTCCCGCATTCCCGATTACATCCGTCACCTTAAAGCCCGTATTCAATCCAATTGCCTCAACCTGGCCGGGCCCACCTGGAGACGAACTGCCAAGTATGTCGGAGCCCTTTCCAGAATCGGCTTGGGAGGAATGTGTCTGGATTGACTTAGAAAACGAGAGGAAAGGAAGTGGCATGACGGATGCGACCTGCGCATCAAGAACCGCTGCAACGACTCACAATCTCGACGATTTCATTCACTTTGAAATGAGCGATAAACACGCCAGGTTATTGAACCTGCAAAATCAACTACGATCAAACGACGCACCACTTTTCCAGGCCGATGCCCCATCCATTTTGCAGGCGATGCACGTAACCTCTCGCGAGCTCACTCGCTGGACTTGGCAGACTTTCTGGTGGTCTCATCAGCCGGACAATCCCCACTTCCCCAGCTCCAATCTTTTTGCGGATACTCGTCCAGAGCGGCTTTAGGAAGCAGCGAGACATTATGTCCAGTCGGCCGCTTTCAGCATGGCAAGTCCGCCTCAGCATAGTACCGGGGGACAGAACAGCGACGAGGATAAAGGCATCGAATCGCTTTATTCGTACAATCCTTATGTCGAGGCTGGTTTCGGCCGCAGTAAATTGCCTACCTCAGAAGAAGGCTATCACGAGGGCCGAGCCGTTGACAACCATGTGAGAATTAAGACGAATTGCATGAGTTGTCACGCGACCGCAAATTACGACTCGGAGTCACCCAATCCAACCCACAGCGAATACACGGGTGATCGGTATGTTGACTTGGAGGGTGAAGAATTTGAAAGCAAGTTGCAAGTGGACTCTCTGTAGTCGATTCCGACCAACGCAGAACCCGATGACCACTGGACGACTCTGGTTTACGATTCCACGAACGGCGAAGTTTCCGTAGAAGTTGAAAAAAATGCCTCGATCGACGCAATCCTCATCGAGTCCGATTCGGGCATCTTCGTGAGTACTACTGCTGAGAACTTAGGCGGTGCAGATGACGTCTACAACTCGAATAGTATCTTCAAGTTTTCCGGGGACGCGTTTGAATCCTTCAGCTTTGGAAACATCGCGGAAACCGACCTCTCGGAAGAGTGCTTGTTGAAAGATATCACCGCGATCGCATTCAAACACCCAAGGGCAATCTATTGCTGGACCGATCTCACTTTCGTATGTGCCTGAACCCTCCTCACAATTCCTTGCGGGGGAAATGATGCTCATGTCCGCGTGGTATATGAGCCGTCGAATCGGGCCCTTTCGACAGCAGCGATTGAAATGCAACCAGGCCTAGGTATGCCCTAGGCAATCAACCCAACCCACGCCTAGGAAGCTGATTCCAGGGTGAACAACAGGGCGGTCAGGAAAGATGCCAGTGGTCTTTTCTAGGCCGCCCTGTATTGTCTCGTTAGTGGCCCCAACTCGACTGGGATGGCCCGCCTGATTTGATTCCCTGCCATCGGACAGAGTTGCTGGCCTAACGCTCCGGTAAAACGGGCAAGCAGTGTCACGACACTAGACACCTCGCAACGCGGGCGTTTTTTCTTAAAATGTGTCGTGCACTTGCCCGGAAATCCTCGCACTACCCTGANGGCGGGATTGCGTACGTCGAGCAACTCCTATTGTGGGCGACGTGCCGCTCCTGCTGCCCAGTTTTCGGAACGGCTTCCAAACTCGACCAAAGCATGATGAAGCACAATTTCTACCTATTACTTGGCATTTNATTCCTCGTTCTCTCCGGCTGCGGAGAGAACGGCGGGGATGCGTCTCCCCGTGAGAGCGATACGTCAGCGTCCAGCCCCTCCGCGTCTGCTGCTAAGACTTACGAAACTCGCGGTTTTATCCAGGAGCTCGTGCCGGACGCCCAGGGGGCCTTTATTCATCATGAGGAGATCCCCGGCTTCATGGAGGAGATGACCATGTATCTGAAGGTTGCTGCACAAGACGAGTTTCAGCGCCTTCAAATCGGACACCAATATGAATTCGACTTAATGGTCGATCCTGAAACGGGAACATTCGTCAAGAACTTCAAACCAACCGGCAAGGTCTCCGAAATTGCCCAACAAGCGGAAACTCCTAGTGAACGGTGGTCACAGGCTCCAACCCTCGAACTCGGTGACTCATCCCCTAATTTTGTTTGCACCAATACCAACGGTGAAGAAGTCCGCCCCGCCTTGCTCAAAGACAATGTCTGGGCCATCACTTTTATCTTCACCCGATGCCCGCTGCCCGATTACTGCCCCCTTTTGACCTCNCGTTTTAAGGAGGCGTCAGAGTTACTGAAAGGCAGCAACGCATCCAATTGGAAACTCATTTCAATCACCATTGATCCAGATCATGACCAACTGAATATTCTGAACGACTACCGGAAAGCCTGGGAATTCGATTCTGACAATGTTTATTTTTGCCGTGCTGAACCGGCAGAACTTTCCAAGATAGCCGACCCACTCGGCCTTAGATTTCGAGCTGACGAATTCCCCATTGAACACAATCTCAGAACCGCTGTTTTTGATGCCGAAGGAAAACTTGTCGAGGTTTTTAGTGGCAACAACTGGACGNCCCAGCAACTCGTCAACTCGATGACAGCCGCAAAGGAATAAACAGCGAGATACCAACAGCGTAGCGATTCGGTACTTCCATTCACGTATTGAACAAAAACATTCCTCTCAACTCACCCCAAAAGGAGAAACACCATGCCAAAGACACCGCTGCTCTTTCTCGCTATCGCATTAGGAGTCGTGTGCATATCCCTCCAAGGCATTGCAGAAGACACCCCGAGATCACGCGACAACCTCCCTAAGATCGAAACCAGTGACGCCTTCAACAAGCTGAAGGATCTGATCGGCGACTGGCAAGGAAAACTGGAACGATCGACAGGCGAGGTGATCGATTTCAAATTGAACTTTGCACTAGTTTCCAATGGAAGCGTCATCATCGAGTCTGCGGAGGAAGACGGCGTACAGATGATCACCACCTACAAGGATCGCTTCGGCAAGTTAACGGCCACGCACTACTGCGCACTTGGCAACCAGCCAATGTTCACTCTCGCCGAATTAACCGACACCGCGATCGACTTCGACTTTGATCCTGTCTGCGGACTTAAAGAAGGTGAGCACAAGTTCGTCAAGGACTGGAAAATCAACCACGACCCGAAGAATGCAGACGTTTTGGTTACCGAATATCTTGTGATCAACGAAGATAAATCTCTTGAAACAAGCGTTGGCAATTTGAAGCGAGTCACGAAATAACAACCGCGAGCTCATTGACAAACCCGACCGATTAACAGCGCCCGTCAGTCTCCACTGCCGAGCCTGTTTTTGAAAGATGAAATGGCTGAATCCGACGTTGAAAATCATTCGAGCATTGTCGGCACTAGCGCATACAGCCACGCCTGCCCGTCGAGCAAAACTCGCCCCCTGAGATTTTTTCCACGGCCAAAGAACGCGAAACAGAGTTTCGTCTGAAACGGTTCCGCGTTCACCTTGTTTTCAGCGGGCACCTTTCCAAATGCATTGAAAGGGTGCCCATTGGCATTACTTTAGTTAGATGGAGTCCTTTACCATCAATATTTCAAAGACGATTAGTCAGTCGTACCACGGCTGGCTTGGTACAATGATCGCTGGGTTGCTTGTGCTCACCTTTGCCACAGCATTGAACGCAGACGAAGCCTCTGAAAAGCTCCTCGCAGACTCCCAGGGAACGTGGGTCCGAGTGGAAGATAAAGATGGATCGAGGCTAGTGACCCTTAAAGTGATTGATGGAAATAATGAAACGGTAAGCTACTACCGCGATGGCAAACTGACCAGTGCTCACAAGGTTGAGCTTAAGGTCGAATCGACCGACCACATCGCCCTCTTCAGTTTCAAAAACGGCGAGTCGATTGCTGGCCCCAACAAGGGAGACAAGTTCACAGGGTCGACCTACGCATTCAAGATTGAGAACGATACCTGGTACGAAGTCTTTCGAATCCTAAACGGATCCAGCGGCAAACCAAATGTACAACAGTACAAGCGAATGTCACCGGAAGACGCCAAAGCAGAAATTGCAAAGGCCAGCACCAGCGACAACAAGGATCTTTCTGGTTTCGCACAGAGTGGCCCGGATGTCCAGCTGATCAAGAAAGCAATTCACAGTTATGCGAAAGGCGACATTGACACCTGGCACAGTCTTTTTGATGAAAAAGCGACCTACAGCCACAATGCCTGGGGAAGTCGAAAACCGATCGCTGAACTCGCCGACACGCACCGTGAACATCACGCTCAACTCGCAGGTGAAGTCAAGATCCTCAAAGAAATTTATGAAGTCGTGACCGTCAAAGGTGGCGGCAAACATGGCCATGCATGGATCAATATGGAGCACAACTTCAAGGACGGCGAAAAATTAAACATTTCAGTCTTCGTTGCCTTCGGGATCAACAAGGAGGGAAAGCTCGGCTACGAATGGGCGTTTTTTGATACGGCTGCCATGCCAGAACAAGCCGCCTACAAAGCAGCTGCAAATTAATCACCTGCCGATCGGTCTTGCTTCCGTAAATCCCTAAGGGGGACTGGACTGCAAACCCGGCATGAAGATTGGTGATCCATTAAATCGCCATGAGTAACTGCTCATGGCGATTTTTTTAGGTGGATAACCGAGGACTGCCGTCCATTCCCAATACGCTACCTGCGTCTCCGAACGGCCAGTCCGAGTGCGATAACCATTGACCACGTCAAGGCTAGCGTCGGTTCAGGAACGGTGTACAGCGACACATGATTACCATTACCACCGGCGTACGTGATGAATAGATCCTGTCCATCGAGGTGACTGACCAAGGCACCTTCTCCCAGTCCGTCATATTGTCCGGTCAGCGTACCACCTACTCGCACGATATCGAAAGTCATTCCATCTGCGAGCTGGAATCCATCGATCAACTCCACATCCAGCGTGCCTGCCAAATCAACATTCCCCGTCACATCAAGCCAGTCATATTTCGTCGACGATTTGTCATCACCTCCATCGAACACACCAGCCAGCTCGATCACCATACTGCCTTCGACTTTGGAGAGATCGCCATCGATCGTGATCACACCATTGGAGAGCTCCTCATCGTTAGCAATCACACCGGTGGAATTCCCCGGTTGGATTTTTCCATGATCGGTGAAACTCCCTTGAATCAACCCGACACCATTCAACGTGCCCTCATTAATGAAGGTTCCGCCTCTTGTATCGAGCACTCCATCGTTCATCAATGTACCTTCGTTGGTCAGCGTACCATCGTTAACGAGCACCCCGTCGCCTACGTACGCTCCCATCGCGTAATGCGATGAATCAATACTTGATTCCACAAGTGACCGGGCACCGGTCTTCGCGATCGTTGAGTAATAAAGATCGGCGTGAGTCGACAAGGTAATTGCCGCGTCAATCGTCAATGTGCCGCTGTTGTACAACGAACCGGAATTATTCATTGTGGCAGCCGGCCTAATGCTCAACGTGCTGAGGTTATTCAGCGAACCACTGTTGTTGATCGCAGCAGTGCTATTCAGCGTGCCGTGATTGGTCAGCGTACTCCCACTGTTATTGTTGAGCGTGGCGTGAGAGTTCAGGTTCCCCGTGTTGCCAGACACCGAACCCGCCAAAAAGGTCAGCGTGCTCAGGTTAATCAGCTTGCCGCTGTTATCCAACGAACCCGCATTGCTCAAGTCACCATAGTTCGTCATGGTTTGAGCGTTTGAGAGAGAAGTAGCAGCATCAACAGAAATCTGCGCGTGATTTACATAATGGCTGCCGCTTTCAAATTCGATCACCCCGCCGGCACCAAAATACAGATCATCAATGTGCGATTTAATGATGCCACTATTTTTCAAGGTCCCGCCCGTGTTATCGAAGGCGGAGTCGGCATGAAACGTGAGCGTCCCGCTGCTGGCAATCGTGCCCCCCAAACTGTTGATCAATGTGCTTCCGCCATTGTTAATGAACGTGCCATTCGAAATCAGACTACCAGCATTCTGGAATTGACCGCCTTGTTGGTTATTAATTTGGCCCGTGATATTTTTGAAGAGTGCGAAACTGTCAGGGCCAAAACTTGCGTTTCCAAAAAAGCCGCTGTTATTAAGGGTGCCCGAGTTTAAAACCTCAGCAAAACTGACGCTGTCCGCTTGATTGATTAGCGTCCCGGCACTCGTGATGTTGATCGTTCCGCTGTTGAGAAAGGGATTGATCGGCGTCTGCCAGTTGTAGAAATCTGCCGTATCGACGGTGATCGTGCTCCCCGTCGGATTCGAAACAGGTGAAATCTGTTGGGCGTCCACCATCCCAGGGACAATCAACAAGCAAATGATGACGAGTGTTGGCTTCCAGTTCATTGGCGTAACTCCGAGGGGTTAAGTCTGGTTAACTCCATCTTAATTACGCCACGAGTCTGTCAAGCATTTTTATCAGTCACCCTTGGCCCTGACTGGATCTCTTCCTTTTACCAGTAGGCAGCTATTCCGCGTGTTCATTTCTCCGGCACGAATGTTGCAATTTTGCCACAGGATTTTCTACAGCATCGACGGGCGAATCCGACTCGCTCGACCAACCCGTGTTACCTCCGCCTTTGATCAAGATGGGTGGGAAGAGCAGCATCTAGCAAACCGTTATAGGAAGCATCAATTTGCCCAAGTTTCATCGCCATGAACATCGAACTCAATGAATATCTGCATCAATCATTGATCGTTCGCTTTCCCAGATTTGTTGATTCATTTGAAGAGGTCCAAACTGGTGCAATCGGTAACGATCAAATTCACACGCCTCGCGGTTGAGACTGGACGTCTGTCGCCATCATCACAGCACCGGTGGAAAAATGGATCTCACTGTAGCCGAACTCAAGAGTCTGATTCTGAATCGAGTAAAACTCTCATCAACCGACCTGAAAGAAGTTGCTGACTCATTTTCAAAACTTTATTGCGATTACCAGGATAATGTCATCGACAGGGTGGCTGTCGAACCGGTTCCAGCAACTCCCTACACCTGGATTGATCCGCCGACGGGACGCAGCAGGGGAGTGCTGCTATTCTTCCATGGCGGCGGTTATACGATGGGCTCAACGCTCGATCACCTGCAATTGGTTGCGAGCCTTGTCGACCAATCTGGGGTTTCTGTCTTAGGCATCGATTACCGGCTTTGTCCGGAACATCAATTTCCAGCGGCGTTGGACGATGGCGAAGAGGCCTACCGCTGGTTACTCTCGAACCACCCATTCCCAAAGGCCATCGGCGTTTCGGGAATATCGGCCGGTGCTTTGCTCGCCACCCAGTTGATCTACCGCTGCCAGGAAACAAACCACCCGTTACCGACACTGGCGGTGATCATGTCCGGTCCACGTGACCTTGATTTCAACTCAGCGTCCTGCAGCTACAACATCGATCGAGATTTCGTCGGTCCCGAACGCCGGCACAGACGACGGTTCAGCAGCAGGTCGTTCCAATTGTTGTAATACAGGTCGAATTCAGCGAGAATGCGGTGACGTTCCCTCACACCATTTTTTCCATTGAGAGCGACATGGATTTCGACCGTCAAATGAACACGAACAGTCGCCGAGCCTTCATGCAGAATGGCGTCTTGATCTTGGCCGCAGCTTCCCTCAAACCTGCCAAACTGTTGGCTGACGAAAAAGCGGCTCCGCTCCGAGTTGGCGTGGTCACCGATCTCCACTACGCGGACAAACCCACCGCCGGAAGTCGGCACTATCGAGAAACACTCGGCAAGCTGGAAGAAGCTGGCACTCAATTCCAAAAAGACCAGCCGACCTTCATTGTCGAACTGGGCGACTTCATTGACGCCGCCCCCGAGGTCGAGGTTGAACAGCGATACCTTAAAACCGTCAACCATGAATTTTCCAAGCTCTGCAAGGATCGACATTATGTGCTTGGCAATCACTGCGTCGACACCCTCAAGAAAAATGAATTCCTTGAAGGAGTCGAGAAAGAGAAGTCCTACTATTCCTTCGATCGCGGGGGCATCCACTTTATCGTGCTCGACTCCTGTTTTCGCAGCGACGGTAAACCCTACGAGCGCAGAAACTTTGAGTGGACCGACCCCAATATTCCGCCAGCGGAACTGGAATGGCTCAAATCCGATCTTCAAGCCAACCAAAAGCCCGTCGTCGTCTTTGCTCACCAACGGCTTGACGTCAGCAACAGCTACGGAGTGAAGAACAACGCCGATGTCCGTCAGGCGTTGGAATCCTCGGGGAACGTATTGGCCGTCTTCCAGGGCCACAGTCACAAAAATGAGTTGAACACGATCGGTGGAATCCACTATTGCACCATGGTCGCTATGGTTGAGGGCTCTGGTGCCGCCAACAATGGCTATTCGATCATGGACATCGATCCCGACGGAACGATCCGGATCACCGGATTCCGGAATCAAAAGGGCTATGTCTGGCCCAACACCAAGCAGCAAAGCTAAACCGTCTTGCGGAACCAAATCATGCTCAATCGACGCACCGCGTTAAAAACTCTCGGCGCGATCAGCGCATCATCAGCTATCCCTTCGCTCGCCTTGGCCCAAAAAAAGGAAGCTCCCTTAGCAGCCCCTCTGAGATTTGGCTTGATCGCCGATCTCCACGGCGGCCTGGCCCAGGATGCCGAATCTCGACTCGATTCATTCCTGAGCGTCATGAGCGAAGAGCCTTGCGATGGGTTAATCCAACTCGGTGACTTCGCATTCCCAAACGACAAACACCAGGTCTATGCCGACAAGTTCAATGCGGCACATGATCAAACCATCCACGTGATCGGCAATCATGAATTCGATTATGGCTTGACGCGAGACGACTGTTACCGCGCGTGGGGAATCGACACCAGTTATTACCGTCGCGATGTTGGTGGACTTCGCATTTTGGTTTTGGACGGAAATGACCAAGGATCACCGACACACGGCGGCGGCTACCCGTCCTATATCGGCCCAAAACAACAAGCATGGCTTGCCGAAGAACTTGAAAAGACGGATCGCCCGACGTTGATCCTGAGCCATCAGCCGCTGGCCGGAAAAAGCCGCATCAACAATGCGGAAGACATCCAAAGCCTGCTGGCAAAACACGCCTCCAAAATTGTCGCCTGCCTGAACGGACACAGTCACGTTGATTCTCTCGTGCAGATCGCGGGGATCCCTTATCTCCATATCAACTCAGCATCGTACTACTGGGTCGGTGGCAAGGAACGCATGGCTTACTATGCCGATCCTCTCTTCACGACACTCACGATCAACCCAGAAACGGCAACGCTCGAGCTATCTGATAAATCGAGCCGCTGGAAAGAAAAATCGCCCAAGCAGATCGGTTACTTCGAGCGAGAAAACCCTCCGCCTGAATCGATCGTAACGCCACGAATTCGGCCACAGCACGTTTCGCCTACAGAGCTGAACGTCATGACCTGGAACATCTGGGGCCGGCTCAATGAAGATCCTCGCTACACGGTGGATGAAAAAACAGCTCGCGAGCGCACGATCGAGATTATCCGCAACAGCAATGCCGACGTCGTAGCGATGATCGAAGCCTATGGCTCCGCAGCCGACATTGCGGCTTCGCTGGGATTTCACTATCACACCGCAGCCGCTGACGCCAATCTCTGTATATTCAGCCGCTATCCTCTATCCGATGTTGAACTACTCGAGGGCCTGAATCCCTTTTCGTTTATCGCTGCGACCGTCACGCTGCCGAAAGGACAAAAGGTTCGAGTCTACGACATTTGGCTTACGAGTGGCGGGCGGCACATTGTTGCCATCAAAGACAAATCGGTTTCTGACGAAGCATTCGCGGTTGGCGACGACAATCGGCATGACCATCTCAAACAATTACTTGAACATCCAATCTTCAAGAAAGATATCGCAGCGAGCGACTCTATCCCGCTCATCGTCGCCGGCGATTTCAATTGCGTGACACATCTGGATCACACCGCCGCAACGAGCAAGTTAGGCCTGAATCAATCACGACAGCTCGCCATCAAAGTGTCACAGGCCATGCAGCAGGCAGGATTCGAGGACACCTATCGCGCAGCGCATCCGAACATGACCGCGGAATCACTCGGCCATACCTGGACCACCGTCGGAACCGATTATGTGTACGAGTCCGATAAGGGCTTTGTCAAAACAGATGCGCACCCTCGTCCCCAATATCAAAATCCATATGCACGCATTGATTACGTATATGCGTTGGGCGAAAACCTCGAAACCGTCGATGCCGAGGTCATCACCCGCCACCATGATTATCCCACGCGTGGCTTTCCTGAGTTCCCATCCGATCACGCCGCGGTCATCACGCAATTCAGGGTCTCCAACGAACTGTGATGCATAGACCTGATAGGCCAGCTTCAAATTCCATCCCCATAATTTTCTTCGCTTGTGCCATTCCCCTGACTATTTGGGGGTGTGGATACAGTGAATGATTACGGGGGTTTTCGTACCGGATCTTGCACTGCGGGAGACCCGCTGGAGACGTTCAAAACCCTTCGGCGTGACATGAGTGCCACTGCTATCGAGTTCGACCAGGCTCTGCAACTCAGCAAGATTATCGATCGCTGCATCGGTGATAAAATGACTGCCGCAGCTTCAAGACTTCTAGCTGTCCGAGAGAGCTGAGCTTCGAGATTCCACGAACTGAAATCTGCGAATAGGTCGTTTCATAAGTTGGTCTTGCTGCATTCAAATCGAGCTCGCGCAATTTTGTCATTGAATCCAAATGCTGCAAACCAACATCGGTGATGCGGGTCTGCGAAACCTTAAGTGATTCGAGATCCACCAAACTCGCCAGATGGGCATGGCTTCCTCCATCGATCCAAGACCACTGGATGAACCCCGGATAGACTTGTTCCGTAATACTGCCAACGCGGAGATGTCCGACCACGATATTCTCAAAAAAAGCTAGTCGCTTATTTTCGATGCACACCCACGATCTAACACTTGGCTTGGCCTTTGGGCTTGGTGCGTTGCACGCTCTCGAACCCGGGCACGGCAAAACCGCCATGCTGGTTTATCTGTCGGGAGAAAAGAAAAGTTTTTGGCACCCATTGGTGATGGGACTGTCGAGCGCTTTGTCACATTCGGTAAGTTTGATCGCAATTGCGGGGGTGGTCCACTTGGCTCATCATTGGGTCATTGGGGATCATCACCACGAAAATGAGGCTGTGACCGAGGCATTACGTTGGATTAGCGCTGCACTTGTCATTTGTGTAGGAATCTGGATGTGCTGGTCGGCGTGGACCCAAAAGAACAACCAATGCGGTTGCCACAGTCGCTCGAAAAGCTGTTCTCACAAGCGTACGGACAAGTTGCCCCGTGATTTTCGCGCCAGCTATTCGAGGAGCGCACTGCTGGGCGTTGCTTTTGGCCTGCTTCCATGTCCGTCCGCCATGGCAGCCTACTTCAGTAGCATATCGGTCGGATCCCCCCTGGCTGCCTACGCCGTCATTGCTCTGTTTGCAGCCGGTATCACCAGTTCACTGACGGTCGTCGGAATCGCTGTCCAGACTTTCGGAGACAGGTTTTCAAAGCGGCAAACAAAATTACATAATCTGCCGTGGGCGTGGATTCGTGCCATCCTCATCACCGCTGTTGGCTTGTTTTATCTAACGAAGACGGCCTGGGCATGACCTTCACTTCCTGATCAAAATACAGGATCGACTCCTTGTTTTCACTCCATATATAGAGGCGTCGTCGTGGTCCGCGATCCCGCGTTAATCCACCCCAATCAGAAACGTTGAGTATCCCCCGTTATTTGCATCGATTCGTTGACAGTCATGATAAGTCCAGCATTCCACCCGCTGGAGATTGCCGATCAAGTCGCCTTACCGTAGGGCCCCCAAAACAGAATGAGTAGCAGCGTTAAGCTGGCTTATCCAACAAGCCGCCATCCCCATGAGCCAGACCAGCTCGCGAACAACTCTGGCGACCTCATTCCAGAAGGCAGAACCGTCACAAGTTGAACCGGACAGACGCTCTTTGCCACTAGTTTTGCCCCCCCCACAGTGAGATGCCCTATACTAAATAATCGACGCAACCGGTCCTTTTCGTTGGCCACCATGTCAATCTACTGAATCAGGACCGCTTTTCATTTCGGCACCCGCCCGTCTTCTGACGCGGCCAAATTTTTCAATCGCCCATGTCATCCAAACGCATCTTGCCGTCCAAGCGATCGTCCCGCCCATCAAAACTATTCATCGGCACCGCAATCCTGACACTCGGTATGGCCGGGGTCGTCGGCTGCTTGAGATTGACAGAACAAGATCCGATCGTCGAAGCTCCCATTGCTCCAGGTCAGACATCGGACGGTAAAGGTGCGTCGCCATCGGACTCGAATCCGGATGCGTTGTTTGCAGAGATTTCGTCGCTGGAAACGGGCGTTGACTTCACCCATCGCTTAGATCCCGATCATCCGAAGGCCTATCTCTACCACTCGGGATATACCTGTGGCGGTGTCTGTGTAGGGGACGTCAATGGCGACGGTTTGAGTGACATCTTTCTTGTGAGTGGTCCCGACGATAACGCACTGTTTATCAACAAAGGCGATTTCAAATTTGAGAAGTCGCTTGCCTCATATAGTCTTTCTGGTGAAGAAGCATGGGGTGTCGGCGCAAGCATGACGGACGTCGATGGCGATGGCGATCTCGACATCTACGTCTGCAATTACGACGCACCGAATCGCCTTTACTTGAACAAGGGCATTGAACAAGGCCAACTTCGCTTTACGGAATGTGCATCGGATGCGGGGCTTGCCTATGCAGGGCCGAGTCAATGTCCGTATTTCGCGGACCTCGATGGCGACGGCAAGCTTGACCTGTTCTTGCTGACCAATCGCCTTTACGCGCCCTTTGGTCGCCCTCAGGAGATCGCATCTGAACTGGGCCCCGACGGCAAGGTTCGCATCAAAGAGAAATACGCCAAGTACTTCCGAGTGGTCTTACCCGATGAGGAAGCACCCTCTGAGGCAGCCCAATCACCACCGCCATTCATGCTGGAATACGGCCATGCTGACCGAATCTATCGGAACGAAGGAGTCGACGAAAACGGTCAACCTCGCTTCCGTGATATCACCGAAGGGTCAGGAATCGAAGAATCGATCGGACACGGACTCTCCGCGTTAATTTGGGACATCAATGAGGATGGTCGCCCAGACCTTTACGTCGCCAACGATTACACAGACCCCGATCGCCTGTGGATCAATGAGGGCACGAACGACAGCGGCACGATTCAATTCCGTGACGCAACCGAGGAATATGTGCCGTATACCACATGGTCATCGATGGGCAGCGATATCGCGGATGTCGACAACGACGGTCGGCTCGACTTCCTGGTGGCAGACATGGCCGCCACCACCCACTTCAAAGCAAAGTCGACGATGGGTGAGATGAGCGGCTGGCGACGCTGGGTGCTTGAAAACGGCTGGCCTCGGCAGGCGATGCGAAACATGCTCTTCGTCAATTCCGGCGTGGGCCGTTACCAAGAGGCAGGATACCTGGCGGGAGTGGCTCAATCGGACTGGACCTGGGCGGTTAAGTTTGCGGACTACGACCTGGACGGGCACAACGACCTGTTTCTGACGAACGGTAGTGCTCGGGTCTTCAGTGACTCGGACATCATCGTCAAGCCAACAATGCTTGTTGGTCGCACCGAATGGGAAATTTTCCGTGATCGCCCTGAGATGCGAGAACGTAACGTTGCCTTTCAAAACAAGGGAAATCTGCAATTTGAAGAGGTGAGCCAGCCGTGGAACCTGGACAAGGAAGGCATGAGCTATGGAGCAGCGAGCGGAGATTTCGACAACGACGGCGATCTGGACCTTGTCGTATGTAATTTGAACGATGAAGTCTCCTTATATCGCAATCGCGCATCGGAAAGCGGAGCCCATTGGCTGAAGGTTAAACTCGAAGGCAAAGACGACAACCGCTTCGGAATGGGCGCCCGCGTGCGAGCCGACCTTGCAGACGGCACCTCGTTAGTACGTCTCATGAACCCTCAAACGGGTTTCCTCTCCGTCAATGAGCCGATCCTTCATTTCGGGCTTGGAAAGGCGACTGAAGTGACTCGAGTCGAAGTCCAGTGGCCCAACGGGACCGTTCAACAAGTCGAAAATCAGCCGGCTGATCAGCTGATTACCATCCGTCAAACAGACGAGGCAAGAACGGTCAGCGACGAAACGCCCAAAACGCAATTCGTACAAGTCGCCGAAGAAATCGGCCTCAATTTCAAACACGAAGATAAACCGTACAACGACTATCAACGCGAATTCCTGCTGCCCGGAAAACAGTCTCAATTCGGCCCCGGAATCGCAGTCGCGGACATTAACGGCGACCAGGCCGATGACCTGTTCGTTGGGGGAGCCGCCGGCCAAGCCGGAGCGATCTTTATTCAACAAGCGGACCACCGTTTTAAGGCACTTGAAAATCCACCCTGGAATGAGGATGCAGCCAGCGAGGACATGGGGGCGATCTTCTTCGATGCCGACCGTGACGGTGACCTCGATCTCTATGTCGTAAGCGGAAGTAACGAATGGGGCCCCGGAGCGCTCGCTTATCGTGATCGACTTTATCTGAATGAAACTCAACCGGATGGCGAAGTTAGTTTCGTGGCCGCTGATTCATCAGTCCTACCCAAACGGCGTGATTCGGGTTCCTGTGTTGTCGGAACAGACTACGATCGCGATGGCGATGTAGACCTTTTTGTCGGCTCAAGGTCAGTCGCCGGTCAGTACCTGATTACGCCAGAATCGACCTTGCTGCGGAATGATAGCAACAAGGCCGGCCATGTTCAATTTACGGACGTCACTGAAACCATTGCACCGGCCCTTCGTCGAGCGGGCCTGGTCACCGGAGCCATCTGGTCGGACGTTGACGACGATGGCTGGTCAGACCTGTTGGTCACCTGTGAGTGGGGACCGGTTCGCCTGTTTCACAATCAGCAGGGAAAATTGGTCGACGTCAGTGATTCAGTAGGAACTGAAAATCGAAACGGATGGTGGAATGCCATTACCGCAGCCGACTTTGACGGCGACGGTGACATCGACTACGCCGCACTCAACGTTGGCCTCAACACGAAATACGGCCACCCCAGTGCGAAAAAACCGGCAACCCTGTATCGCGGGGACATGGATCACAACGGCGTGTCCGATTTGGTCGAGGCGAAAATGACCGCCGACGGCGAACTGCCCGTCCGAGGCCGTTCTTGTAGCTGTCGTGCCATGCCGACACTTCGAGACAAATTCCCGACCTATAAACAGTTTGCTTCGGCAGACCTGCTGGGAATCTATGAAGAGGGTGACCTGAGTTCAGCGACAAAAGCCGAGGCGACCGAATTCGAAACCGGAATCTGGATCAATGAATCCACGCCCGGACAACCTCGCTTCACCTGGCAACCCCTCCCGATGCAAACCCAAATCTCTCCCTGCTACGGAAGCGTGGCCACCGATCTGTTCGCGGACGGAGCGACTTCGCTGACGATAGTTCAGAATCTTTACAGTCGTGAGCCCGAAACGGGTTTATGGCGAGGAGGCCTTGGCTGTGTCCTACGGCCCAATGCTGCAAACTCTCAATTGGAACCGATAAGCCATGAGCAATCTGGCTTTATGGTGGGAGGTGACGGCAAAGGATTAGCAGTGGCAGACCTGGATGGCGATGGACGCCCCGACCTGATTGCCACCCAGAACAATGATCCCCTACTGGCATTTTGCCAGAACTCATCCAATGCCCTCGTTTCCTCGCACCTCTGTGTGCGGCTCGTCGGTCCCCCGGGTAATCCAGACGGAATTGGTTCCCAAATCAAACTGTTCCAAAACGGAAAAGTGCTAGGCACAGCCGAGATCTATGGCGGATCGGGATACCTGTCGCAGTCTGCAGCGGCAGCCTTCTTTGCACGTCCACCGGCCGAAACGCCGAGCGAGATTGTCGTTCGATGGCCAGATGGCAGCTCGACCACCGTCCCCGTCGACGAGCGATCGACGATCCACGTCGAAGCCGACGCACCGTAACACGGGCGCGCCATCAGAGCTTCTGCTCGCCGTAATTCGTGGATTTCTGCTAACAAAGAGGAGCCTGCATCGAGAAGATGCAGGCTGCCATGGCCGTGAAACCGTAAAAATATTTTTACATCCTAATATGCGAATTTTTCTTTATTAAGGGAATGTAAAGATTGACAGAGCGATAAGGACGGTCAGAATGGGTCCAAAGCCTGGAGCCCGCTACTGAGTAACCCAACAATTTAAAAAGGTGTCGCGCGTCTGCGTAACTGCAGACGGGCGACGCCTTTTTTTGTTGGGTTTTTTTATTGGGTTTCAGAAGTGCCAAACAAGACACTCCTCTCTGATACGCATTCGAAGGATTAGCCATGAAGAAACTACTCGCAGTTGTGATGTGTGCCGCCGTTATGCTGGCTCCGTCGTTCGTCAACGCTGCAACGACCGCTGACACGCCTTCCCATCTACAAAACTTCGGAAACGAACCTGCTCCGACCATCGTTGACGGCGTGATCACGATCACCGAGGCAGCCAACAGTCTGAATAACTGGGTAGCCTTCGATCGCTCCGACGCGGGTAGCTACGGCGTTTCGAATTTCAGCTTCGATTTCTTGCTCGATCCGACGGACACTGGCCCGAGTGCTGATGGTATCTCCATCTCCTACGCTAACACCGCCAACTTCGGCGTAGACACACCGCTTGACGCAGCTCCTTTCACACCTGAAGATCCGGCCGCGGCTGGCGTCCTCGGTTTTGGTTTCGACACTTGGAGCAACCAAGGTGCTTGGGACAATCCCGATGTAGGTACTGGCTCGGACTACAGCGAAGTCAGCGTCTTCTATGATGGTGCCCTGATTGCACGAATCGACGACACCCGTCTGCTTGACACCCCCCTCACTTTGGACGATGGCCAATTGCACTCGGTGACGGGTAACGTGGATTTCTCGGGTGCTACAGTCAGCTTGATGGTTGACGGTAACCCGCTCTTCTCGGACCTGAACATTCCCGGTCTGGCACCTTTCGAAAGCCGCATTCTGTTGGCCGGTCGAACGGGTGGTGAGAACGAACTCGCTCAAGTCCAAAACCTTAACGTCGAATTCGTTCCCGAGCCTTCCACTGGCTTGCTCGCAGTCATCTGTGCAGCAGCTTCGCTTGGATTCATCCGACGTCGATTCAATGGTTAAGCCATACGATCGAAACTGATCAAATCAAAACGGATCCCGACTTATCGGGTTCCGTTTTTTTATGCGCCGATTGAATTTTGTGTCGATTGCGAGTTCCAAAGGCACCAAGCACTCGCGTTCTTACAGCCAATGCCAATCGTTGGAAAAAGAACGGCACACTCAATAGTCGGCCTGCCCTCGAGAAACGAACGACGAGTCATTTGCATCCGTCCTGATGCGTTGACCGGACATTCAGCAAGATTACTCATTAAAGGGCGAGCCTTATTTGACCGAAATCGCACGCGTCGAGTGACGCCATTCGTTTCGGCCTCCGATGCTGTTGTTCCCTGCCGCTGGACAACTCATCATCTTTCTTCAGCGTACGCGTTGCGTAAGGCCCGCGGATGACATGTAAGCCTCTACTCTTGAGAATCGCCAGGACATCTTGCTGAACCTCTGACTTGGCTCCTGCAAGAGCTTTGCTGAGCACCGATTGCATCTCGCCACCTTCCTTGGAGAGATCATCAAGATCGAATCGCACAACTTCGCTAATCGTTCCGTTTCGAGAGGGATTCGTATCCGACACCCACATCAATGCGTAGCGAAGGCAGGTCAAACAAACGAGATCGATTTCGGCCAAATCCTCCTGGGAGTTCAAACGTGTTATCATCGCTTCGACGGCTTGGCTAATGGCCCGACTATCTTTGCACATCTGCGTCCTCCACTCTTAAATCGAGGATTTGAATCGAAGTCCGGATCACTCTGCATTCTCAATGTCCCAATCATGGCTTATGCAACACAGCAAACGTCGCATACACAGGCCCAAATCATCCATGGCCTAAAGCCCCAGGGCCAAATCTATCCGGAGTCCCACCCTTGGCACGATCGCCGGAAAGATCCGCCCCCACCTCTTAACGCTAGAAACTGGAAACGGTGTTCGTTTTTCTTTTTCGAATTCCCAGAAAAGCATCGGAATATTTTGGGGTAGCTCAATACCGTAGACTCTCGTGAATTCTTCATGAGTCGTACGTGGATATCTATTTGAATTTAGCTGCAACAGATCCCCATCCCCAGACCGAACGTCATGAGAATCCTCCAAAACAAAGAAGACCGACTGGCTCTGCAAGCTACGTCCGGAACGTTCGATGGATGATCTTTTACATGCTGCTGGGCATCACCATGATAATTACCACTGCCTGGTTCGGCTGGGTTTCCGTGGAAGCGACGGGGAGCTACTTTCCGGTGCTACCGCTAGGGATCGGGTTCCTAATGGGAACGGCCTTTTTCTTGATCGGCCTCATCACCACAACCGTTGGACGTATGCGTTTGGAATTCGACCGAAGCACAGGGCAGGGGAGCTATGATATTCGCTCGCCGATCATCGACGTCGGCAAATCCTATTCGTTTCGCCTTGAGTCGATCGACAGTGTGACACTCGAAAGTCATCAAGAGAATCGCCCTGACAACAACACGTCAGGCAATTTTCCCGCGAAGCTTTGTCGGGCTCCTTCAAGAATCCGCAAACCACGACATGCGATTGTGCTCGATGAAATGCAAAACGGCAGTGAGGACCGCATCAGGAACGTTGCTGACACCGTGACCAGATGGCTTGCGATTGAGGTTGCCCAACAGCGCAAGTAGAAAACGCTGCTAAAGATCGACACGCGACTTGCCCAATGAAAAAACCGCTGACCAGTTGTCAGCGGTTTTTGAAAGATCTTCAACGAATGGCAATGTTTAACGGCGGGCTTTCGACACGCGAACCAACTGTGCCGATCGACGACGCATTCGTCTCATGACGACACCTTGCAGAACAACGGCCAAGCCCAACAGAAGCCAGAAAGAGGAAGGCTCGGGAACGGCCATCGCACCCTTCGGTCCTAACTCGTATCCACCGTCAACAAAGGCAGCGACAAAGTCGCCACTATCAAATCTCTGATCACCATCCCAATCACCCTCGGACCAACCTGCTGCCTGGCCGGTCTCATAAAGCCCCGCCACAAAGACGCTGACGAAGTCCGTACTATCGAAAACGCCATCCAGATTGGCGTCGCCAACATAGGTGTTTTTAAGGTCAGAAACCCAGACGCCTCGGTCCAACTGATCGACCCGTTGATCGTCATTGACGTCGTAAGACACGTCGTTGGTGCCGGCGATCACTTCCGTAGTTAGGGTATCAATATCCAGAGCGTTGAGCACTCCGTCGTCATTGAAATCACCCAACAAACCCGCGGCTTGGAGATTCGCCAACCGAACTTCTTCCAGCTCTGCTAAATCCAGAACACGGTCATAAATCCGAACATCATCTTGAAAACCGTCTGCAGAGAAATCGTTGCCTGGTGCTGCATCGGTAAAGCCAACATTAACGGTCGCTATCCCTGTGGTACTGTTGAGCTGTCCAGCGTAAACGGTCAGCGGATCCCCGAGCTGTTCAACTCCCAGCGACTCGTCGCCAAAATAAAACAGCATGTTGTCTTCATCGCCCTCGGGATCATAGGTCACCGCTGCGAAGGTCCACTGTCCATCAGCGCCCATCGATTCTGTTGACTGCCCAAAGGCAAATCCCTCCTCGCCGCCCAGGAACATTCCAAGTCGGAAGTTATCCGTCGCGCGATCTCCGTCGAGAGGATTATTGAGATTCCAAGAGAAACCATCGAAATTGCCGGACGATTGCTTCGCCAAAAGCCTGACGTTGCCGCTTCCACCTTGCTCGGAATTCAAGCCCTCCAGGTAAAGCCATGTGGTCATGGTGAATTGAGCCAGCGTATCCACCTTGTCAGGATCGCCTCCATTCACCCAACTTTCGAGACCGGGTGCTGTCAGATCCAAAGCATGCTTCGAATACCCGCCAGGAGTATTGTCCGTGCGTTCAGCATCAGGCAGCAGAACACCGTTCGCAGGTTCTCCGCTGCCGGTATCCAACGCATCGCCAGAAGCCTCGTCAAAGGTCCAATGTAGAACTGGCCCTTGGCCGTAAGCTTCGCCCCCGATCAAGAACGCAAGGCAGAAAACCAGACTCATCAAAAAGCGTGAGCCCCTCCCATCCAGGCCTTTCCCATGCTGATTGTTCTTTTCGGAACTCCGTCGCATTCCGCCTTGTTTCAGAAAGAGATTCTTACCGACCATGTTGCTCCACCCTCAAAGAGTATTCTCATCAAAGAACGCACGAGACATCATTAGAACCCTTCATGGGATCCAGGCAAGGCTCACCCCCGCGAACAGGGTATTCCGACGTGATCGCCAAATGGAACATCCAGCGGTCGAATCGCATCCCTACCCGCGGAAATAAGGAAAACGACAATAACGTTTCTTAACATTTAGAACGAATTGCTCATTCAAGGTAGAAACGGGCACGTGACGCATCACGAAGAAAGGACTCCTTGAACGCAACGACACCGTTTCAATTCAGGCGAGTCGCGCCGAGACCTCTTCCTGGCTCTCTGCCGTCGCCAGATCCTATGACAGAGCCCCTCCAAGAGCCCTAACCTACCTGCAAATCACATTTTCAACCTGTCTAACTGCTTAAATTTGCTCTTCTCGATTCGGCCCACTAAATTCCTGTACTAACGGTGAACAGAAAACAAAGACGAAATGTGCCGGGTTCACAATGCGACAGGTGAAAGGAGCTTCCATGACACGTGTGCTGATCACTGACTACACGTTCCCTGATTTGCAGATCGAAGAATCCGTTTTGCAAGATCCTCAGATTGAGGTCACGGGCGGCCAATACAAAACGGTTGATGACTTGAAGCCGATGGTCGCTAATGCGGACGCCGTCATCACTCAATTTGCACCAGTCGATCGTGACGTGATTGCCGCGATGCAGAACGCTCGAGTGATCGTGCGTTACGGTATCGGTGTCGACAATGTGGACCTTGAGGCAGCCACGGAAAAAAACATTCCGGTGTGCAATATCCCTGACTATTGCATTGATGAAGTTGCGGATCACACGCTCGCCTTCATTCTCGGATTGACACGACAGGTAACTCCCAATGCCTTGAGCATTCGCAAGGGTGAATGGGGCTTGGCAACTCCCCTGGATCAGATGCGTACGTTGCGAGATCAAACGGTCGGCATCCTTGGTTTTGGTCGTATCGGCCAGGAGGTTTCCAATCGCCTTCGTCCCTTTAAAAGTTCACTTCTTGTTTACGACCCGGTTGTCTCGGCGGATGCAATCTTGGCCGCGGGGGCGACTCCGGTCACCTTGGACGAATTGCTCGCACAAGCCGACATCCTCACGTTGCATTGCCCGTCCACGGCAGCAACACAAGGCATTATCAACGCATCAACCATCGCACAAATGAAGCCCGGCAGTTTGATCATTAACCTCGCGCGGGGTGACTTAATCGACAGCTCATCTTTGATTAGCGCGTTGGAATCCGGACATTTAGCTGGCGCTGCATTAGACGTCTGCGATGTCGAACCGATGCCCCAGGAAAGTGCCCTTCGATCGATGCCCAATGTGATTGCCGCCGCACATATCGCCTCAGCCAGTCCCAAAGCAGTTCAAAAACTCCGATCAACGGCAGCACAAATTGCACTGTCAGCTCTGCTAGGCAACCCCTTATCCAACATCGTGAACGGAGTAAAGGGATGACGCCCGTTGTTTTAGTGACTGGAGCCTGCGGTTTTGTGGGCACCTGGGTGGTACGTGAGCTCTTGAGCCGGAATACCAAGGTGGTCGCCATTGACCATCAGTTGATTCCTAGGCGATGGGAACGAGTAATTGGGGACGAACGGGAAGACGTCGCCTATGCGCAAACAGAGATCACCGATCGCGACACTATGCTCGCTCTCATGAATCAACACAACGTCACGCATGTGATCCATTTAGCGGCATTACTCACCCCCGCATGCCAAGCAGACCCCTTCGAAGGTTGTCGAGTCAACATCCTTGGCAGCACGGCCCTGTTCGACGCGGCCCGACTCACGGGCAGGATCACGCAGATTTCCTACGCTAGTTCTTATGCCGTCTACGGAGAAAGCAGCGACCCCACCGAGAACGAACCACCCACTTTTTACGGCGCATTCAAGCAGTCTGTCGATCTGATTGCAAAACAATACTGGGAACAGTTTCAGATTGCTTCCCTGGCGATCCGACCTCATATCGTCTACGGTGCCGAGCGTGACATGGGGTTAACCGCAGGGCCATCGCTGGCATGCCGTGCTGCCGCGTTGGGAGAACCCTACCAGATCAACTATTCCGGATCCGGCGGCTACGACTTTGTCGAAGATGTTTCAACGGCGTTTGTACGTTCGGCCTTTGAATGTCCACCGGGAGCGCATGTGGTTAATCTTCCGAGCCAGGCGGCGACTCCTCGCGACTTTGTCGAACAGATCACGGCCCAGGTCCCCGCAGCTGCGGAACTTCTCACGGATGGGGGACCGGAGATTCCCGTGAATATAGCTCCGGTATCAAAGGATATTCGTGATATCCTTAGCGATTGGAAAGCAACCGATCTCTCCGAAGGGATCCGTCGCACGATTGAGTTTTACCAACAACGTTCGTGATCATCGAACTCACCCAACAAGATCGATCGCCATGAATTATTTTCGCTCTGTAGTCTTCGGGTTGCTTTTAGTGCTGGCTTTCAACGCAACAGCTTTCCCCGCGGAGAGTCGCTTCATCGACCACTCGTTGCTGGTGGCGCCGGAGTATCCATGTACGTGGCCTTCCTATCCGTTCCCCAAATTCCAGATCATGCATCAGGACAAGGTAGGACCTTCGTCACCTTACAACGTCGACACGCTTTTGATCGACGGTAACACGGGCACCCAATTAGATGTCCCACCTCACTCGGTTGCCCGACCGGAATTAAACCGTGAAAAATCTGGCCCACTGGGACTCGCTTATACCGATCGGATCGAACCGTGGCAATTTGGTGGTGAGGCTTGCGTTATCGACGTGCGGGACCTGCTTGACCAGGCTCCTAACGGTGTTAGTCCGCTTGTCAAAAGAGAGCATGTCCAGCGATTCGAAGACCGGCATCGCCAGTTGCGGTTTGGTGATGTGGTCCTATTTCGCAGCGACTATTCAGATCGATACTACCGGCCGCTGCCAGCCGGGAACCGTTACATCGTCGACATACTCGACCGCAAAGCTCCCGGCTATCCCAATCCAGATCCTGACTGCATGGAGTTTATCGCGACACGAAAAGTCATGACCTTGGGCACGGATAGTGCGAGCATGGGCCCCTTGCCGACGCTTGCTGAACCGACGCATTATGCCGGCTTGAAACACGGGATGATTTGGACGGAGAGCGCAACCAACCTGGGCGACATTCCTTCGACCGGTGCTTTTTATTGCTTACTGGGCCCAAAACATAAAGACGGCCCTTATGGCGAAGGCCGCGCGTTTTCGATCACCGGTGGGAGCCTGCCAGAACGCTTGATCGATGCCTGCCGCAACAAACGAGCTGTCGATCTTTCTCCCACGCTTTCCGCGGATTATCCTCTGACCGATCCGGGCGTCCAAACAGGGTCACATCGACAGGCTTATCTGAAAATCGATTTTCTCTACGCCGAGTATCTAGACCTGTGGCACCACGGTCACTTGATGGATTCGATGGCCGGCACCCATCTCGTGCCTCCCTCGTATTCACTTCCCCCTGATGACAAGCCAGTTCAATATTCACCAGAAATCCGAGGCTGGCTTGAACAGTATGAAACCCAATACGGAAAGCGTGGTTCGAGCACGATGACCACCGAGCAGGTTCCACTTTCTTGGACCTGCGGTGAAGCCCGCGTGTTCGACGTCCGTTTTCTCGTCGGCTCCACACCCGCTCGCCAATGGCCAGCCTCCCCCGAAATCACCGTCGAGCACATCCAAGAATTCGAGGCAAAGCATGGCGAGCTTGCCGCCGATGAGATCTTGATTTTGCAGACCGGACACATCGATCGACATTTCCGCTCCCGCCCGAATGATACGGCGTTATGGCAGGATCCCTTATATGGAAAATCTGAAGGCTGGCCGGCACTCCGTGCCGATGCGGTGATCTACCTGAAGAGCAAGGGGATTCGCTGCGTGGCCACGGATGCCCCCAATCTCGGTGGCGTCGATCCACGCAAGGCCCTGCACACCTATTGGGCGCTCGGCTCGAACAACATGGTTGGAGTCGAATACCTCTATAATGTTGGAAACATCCCCACGAACCAGCGTCCGTATTTCCTGTTCGCAGCTGTGAAGATTCGAGATTGTCACGGCGGACCGGGCAGGGCGATTGTCCTGTATGGAAACAGAGAGTCATCCAGCAAAACGGATTAGTACCTGCTGGATGCAACCAACCCAATGACGAAATCGCTCCCGAAGACCTGCCTCCCAACATGGGACGTGGCCGACCTGCCGGAACCTAAGCCGCTGGGCCTGCGCAACCTCACCGGTTTTATTGGGCCAGGGATCGTGATGTGCGGTATCCAAATTGGCGGTGGCGAATGGCTGTTCGGCCCCGCCATTACCGCTAAGTACGGTGGAGGCCTGATGTGGATCGCCACGGTCGCCATCATCAGCCAGGTGTTTTACAACGTTGAATGCGGTCGATACGCGTTGTACACCGGCGAACCCGTGTTCACGGGCTTCATGCGCACGCGGCCCGGACCTGGTTTTTGGGTCAGCGTGATTTTGGTGCTGAGTTTAGGAGCCATCATCCCTGGACTCTCAACCAATGCTGCCGTGCTGCTCGCTTCCCTTTATCTGGGACAGCCGCCCACAACCGACAACGCCTGGCTGGTCAATGCCATTGCTTATTTCTGCCTCGCGGTCGTTGTACTACCCGTCTTGGTCGGCGGCAAAGTCTACAACATGATTCAGATCGTGATGACGATCAAAGTGTTCGTCGTCCTCAGCTTCTGTCTCTTCATTGGCTTATTCTTCGTCAGCGCCTCAGGGTGGAGCGACGTCTTCAGCGGATTCTTTAAATTCGGCAACGTACCGGTCGCCGATGGGCAAGGTGGCGAAAAGATCGTGAACGCCTTCACCTACTTTGCCGCGAATGGTGAGTTTCCGGTGATTGAATTATCCAGTATCGCGTTACTGGGAGCCTTCGCTGGCTACGCGGGCGGCGGTGGACTCGGTAATGCAACCTACAGCAACTTTGTCCGCGATAAAGGTTGGGGCATGGGCAGTCAAGTCGGTGCCATTGCCAGCGCTGTCGGAGGACGCAAGGTTACGCTCAGCCACATTGGTAAAGTCTTCCCAATCGATGCCGACAATCTGCGCAAATGGAAAGGGTGGTGGAGATACATCCTGACCGACCAATTTTTCATTTGGATGCCCGGTTGCTTTATGGGGATGGCTCTACCGGCCTTGCTGTCGATTGAGTTTGCTGCCTCTTCGCCCATGTTCGGCCTGAACCTTGATTACTCTCAGCCTTTAATTGCTGCCGATGGAATTCGACACGCCGAGGCGTTAAACCCTTCCACGCGTGAGACGCTGTGGGTCATCACCCTGATCGTGGGTCTCATGGTCTTTCTGCCGAGTCAGATGTCGATCGTGGATGATTTTTCACGACGCTGGACGGATATTATCTGGTCAGGCAACAAGCGCGTTCGTGAACGGTTCAATTCTCATCAAGCAAGCCGCATCTACTACACCATTCTGACCTGTTATGTGATTTGGTCGTTCATCTCCGCAACCATCTTCCTGATGTTCGGTAACGCGCCAGCCCTCATGGTGCTCGTGATTGCGAACCTTAATAACGTTGCCTTGGGATTCACCGCCTTCCATGTCTGGTGGGTCAACACCCGTATGCTTCCCCCGGAACTTCGGCCACGTTGGTACAACCAAATTGGTATCTTGTCGTGTGGCTTTATGTATTGCGGACTCGCCACGCTGGTCTTCTTCGTCAAAATTGTTCCATTGTTTACGGGCTGAGGGATCTTCATCCATGCCTACTCCATTGTTTGATTTAACGGGCAAGGTCGGTGTCGTCTCCGGGGCCGCCCAAGGGATGGGACAGGCGACTGCCATTGCCCTTGCCAATCACGGTGCCGACGTCGTGTTGGTCGATCGCAATCTGGCAGGTGCCGAGACGACCGCTGAAGCCGTTCGAGAGGCGGGTCGCCGTGCGATCGTCGCCGATACCAATGTCTCCGATCCTAAACAGATCAATGATCTGTTTCGTCGCGTCGATACCGAGATGAGGCGAGTCGATTTCCTCGGCAACATCGCTGGCGATGGATTATTGGCGGCGCCCGAGGAGCTAACCATCGAGGAGCTGCAAAGCGTGCTCCAAAATCTTGTGGTCGGTCGATTCGCGATGTGCCAGGCGGCCGGCAAGCGAATGCTGGCACAGAATTCCGGCTCGATCATGAACATTGGATCTTTAGCGAGCATCACTGCTCTTGGGCGCGGTCACATCGCTTACAGTACCGCGATGGCCGCCGTCACCGGTATGACTCGCGAACTCAGCACCGAATGGTCGGGGCGCGGTGTGCGAGTCAACTGCGTCATGCCCGCCCAAGTTCTTAATCCCTCTCTTGCGGATCGCATGAAAGACGATCCAACACTCGAGGAACGATTTGTTCGCGGCATTCCGGCGGGCCGGATGGGAGTCCCCGAAGATATCGCAGGGCTCTCCGTGTTCTTGGCCTCCGATTCATCTCAATGGATTACTGGGGCGATGATCCCCATGGACGGCGGTAATCTCGCATTAAATGCCGGTGGCAGTGCAGGTCATTTAGGCCACAAGATCCAATCGTATTCGCGCAAACAATAGAGCCCTTCAGATAAAGCGATTCACGTCATGTCGGTCGAACCCCAGGCAAAATCAAAACCGAGCGTCGAGAGCGTTGCCGAATTGTATCGCACCATGCAAATGATTCGGCAAACGGAGGAAGAGCTCGCTCGCTGCCACCAACAGGGATTGGTGCACGGTGCGTGTCATACCTACGTAGGCCAAGAGGCGATCGCAACCGGGGTATGCCATCATCTTNAAAATGAAGACGTGGTCTTTAGTACTCACCGTGGACATGGTCACGCGATTGCGAANGGCATGCCTCCTCGTGANCTGATTGCNGAATTGCTGGGCCGAGCGGATGGATGCTCACGTGGTCGCGGCGGCAGCATGCATCTCTTTTCNCCAGAGATTGGNATGATGGGCACCAGCGGCATCGTTGGCCCCTGTATCCTGCAGGCCTGCGGCGGCGGCTACAGTTCGAAGATATTGGGCAACGGCACAGTAGCCGTAGCCTTCTTCGGTGATGGTGCTGTGAACAACGGTGCCTTTCACGAAGGACTNAATATGGCCAGCATCTGGAAGCTGCCGGTCATTTTCGTCTGCGAAAATAATCAATTCGCAACCGAAGTTCCATTCAACTATTCCTCGGGCAACCCGCATGTCGGTGATCGCGGTGCGGCCTATGGGATGCCCGGCTTCGAACTCGATGGGAACGACGTTTTAGAAATCAGCGCTGTGGCCAAGCAGGCAATCCAACGCGCGCGTGCTGGTCAGGGCCCNACCTTAATCGAGTGCAANACCTACCGTANGCGNCCCCACGCTGAAGGCATGGGAGANGGCACTTACCGAACGCGTGAAGAGATTGATGAATGGAAACAACGCTGCCCTATNCTCCGTTTGCGGAAGCATTTGGTCGCCAACGATGGGGNAACTGAAAGCCGNCTGGACCAAATTGATGCNGAAGTTNCGGGAACGATTGAGCAGGCGGTGAATTTCGCGCAATCCAGCGAATTCCCCACAACAAANTCTGCGATTGAGCATGTCTACGCCCCACCGGTAAATACCCTCGAGTCGAATCCCCCTAAGCAGACTTCGANTGNAAGGGAAATATCCTATGGAGCGGCAACGCTCGAGGCCTTAGCCGAAGCAATGTCCCAAGACGAACGCATCTTCGTGATGGGAGAGGGTATCGGTGAGCGTGGCGGCAACTTCATGACCACGCTCGGCCTGTATGAAAAATATGGCGCTGATCGACTTTGCGATACNCCGATCTGCGAACGNGGCTTCGTCGGCCTTGGTTGCGGCGCTGCCATGACGGGCACGCGACCCATTATCGACTTTATGTTCATCGACTTCGTCAACGATGCCTTTGGTGAAATCATCAATCAAATCGCAAAGATCCAATACATGAGCAGCGGTCGGATCCGTATGCCAATCCTGCTGCGTGGCTGTGGCGGAATCGGTAATTCGGCAGCCACTCATCACTCCGGTCTCTATCATTCGGTCTACGCTCATTTTCCGGGTATCCACGTGNTNATGCCTNCGACGCCCTACGANGCAAAGGGCTTATTCGCTCNCGCTCTNAAGTGTGAAGATCCAGTACTCTTCCTTGAACATCGTTCATTGATGGCGTTGAAAGGCCCTGTCCCGGAAGAGCATTACGAAATCCCGTTTGGTCAGGCTCGTGTCGTCCGAGAAGGACACGATCTTTCCGTGGTCGCTGTATCCTTGATGCAACAACATGCGATCCAAGCGGCGGAAAAGTTAGCTGGAGGGGGAGTGTCGGTCGAAATCATCGACCCGCGAACCATTTCACCCCTGGATACCGATACCATTATCCAATCCGTGGCAAAGACCGGTCGACTNCTGATCGTGGACGAGGCCTTTGGCCCCTGTAGTATCGGAGCCGAGATATCCTCCGTTGTGGCGGACATGGGTTTCGATTATCTCGACGCTCCCATTCGACGCTTAAACGGAGCTTTCACTCCGACCCCGTATTCACCGTCCCTGGAAGCTGCCGTCGTCCCCAACACGGCGACCATTGTCGAGTCCATCCAACGTCTCCTTGAGGAATAAGATGAAGCAAGTCACTGTTCCAAGACTCGGATGGTCCATGGACGAAGGAATCCTGGTTGAATGGCTTAAGCAGCCAGGTGAGCACGTCTCGAAGGGAGAGATGATCTTCGTTCTCGAAGGCGATAAGGCTTCTCAGGAGATCGAATCTTTCGATGAAGGGCAGTTACACATTCCGGACGATGCGGCTCGGCCGGGCGATAGCGTCGCCGTTGGGCAGGTGATTGGATTCCTGTTGGCCGCAGGAGATACACCGCCTGACTCGGTCGGCATTGCGAAACAGATTCCCGCCAAACCAGTACCACCTGTCCCAGCCTCTTCCCAGCCGCAAGCTTCCAATTCCAATCGGTCGCAGGTTCCGCCAAGTGCCGTTCCTTCGCCCACCATGACCGATCGCCCTGCCGGACCCGCCGCCCGCCGATTAGCCCGTCAATTGGGCGTCGACCTGAACCAGGTTACAAGTCCGGACCCGACAGGCCGAATTCACGCCAGTGACGTTCTGCACTCATCGCNATCGAGTTCGGCGACACTCACGAGCAACCGCTTCCGTCCGATCGCAAGCCCTCGCGCTCGGCGCCGCGCCGAGGCCTTGTCCGTCGACCTGACTCAAGTGCAGGGCAGCGGTCGCAACCAGCGAATCCTGGAGCGAGACGTGGTTGCCTTTCGTCAGCAGAAGCCGTCGAATGGCACCCACGAGATCGCGCCAATTGCTCCGGGGCATCACGTTCCCGCATCGCCGATTCGCATGACAATCGCACAACGGATGGTAGCCGGTGTCACTCAAGCCGCGCCCGTCACCATCACCNCCAAGACCGACGCCACCGAGCTTGTTCGCTTTCGCAACGAACTGAAGGCAGCNGATGCATCACCGCCGAGCTACAACAGCATCTTGGTCAAACTTGTCGCGAGTGCATTGCGAGAACAAACCCCACTCAACGCCTGCTGGCATAACGAGGGCATTTACTTTTACGACGCCGTCAATCTNTGCGTGGGAGTTGACACGGACGCTGGGCTTGTTGCTCCCGTGATCGAACATGCGGANCAAAAGTCGCTNACGGAAATCNCTGGTATTTCGAACGATTTAATTGAGCGAGCAAGGACAGGAAACCTCACCCATCAGGAACTACAAGGAGGTACGTTCACCATCACCAACCTAGGCATGTTCGGTATCGATCACTTCACTCCCGTCTTGAACCTACCCCAGGCCGCGATCCTAGGTATCGGGAGAATTGCCGAAGAGGCCAATCTGGTAGATGGCCAAATAGTGATGGTTCCGCATCTCTCCCTGAGCCTCACATTTGATCACCGAGTGGTCGACGGAGCACCGGCTGCCCGCTGGCTCCAACAACTTTGTGAATCGATCCAATCACCGGCAAACNCCCAAACGGACTAACAAACATCACCAACGCATTCCAAAACATGGAATCAGGGAGTGATCATCGCCAACCGAGGTGGCAGGATCTCGCAAGAGTTCGGCCGAGTCTCATCATTCAACTGAGCACTTCACTTCGCCTATTCTTTCTCGNAAAAACGTTTCGAGACCTTCTGGATCGTCGGTACCGATCCTGATTCTNAGCCTTGATTCAGAAAAGACATCCACACAATCAAAGCCCCAGAGATTCCAGGTCCAGCCTCGCCGAAAACCATTCCAATGGATTCCCCAACCGTTCCAAAATGTCGACCGATNACGTTTCACCCGATCGCAATCCTGATAGGACAATCGCCGACCGAAAATCGGAATGGGACCAAACCGGATGACGAGGCTCTCTCCTTCATCATAAACCGTGAGTTCGCGGAAACAGAGCCCCAATAAAACACACACAGCACCACCCAAAATCAGCAAATATCTGANGGTATCTTCGTTAATGAAAAATGACATAAAGGCTATGAGCACGCCGAAAGCCAAGAAAGGGTTAAACGGAGCTCTCTGAGTATGATGGTATTGCATTGTGACCTCAATTCGTTGCCACCAAATCCAGTGGTTATGATGGCGTGCCTTCACGTTCGCTTCAACATCAACAGCCGCGTTTCGCCGAGCAGCAGCCTCGACGACACTTGACACCGCAGAAATATTTTCGATCGTGCTCTACCAGGGTTTTGCAGTGGTTTTTCGCGGGNCTGGACAGAATATCGTTTTTTTCTGGTAAATTCGCGGCCAGCGGTAGTAACCAGACAAGGAGCCGAGAACACGGATGACGAACAGCCAAACTCCNGATCAATACGAACTTTTTGTGGCCCTATTTGCNAGGCACGAACGGGCCATTCGNNCAGTNGTTCGNTCGATGCTTCCCACGANTCAAGATGCAGATGATGTCATGCAGGAAATCGGCCTGGCATGCTGGCACAAGTTCCCAGACTTCCAACCGGACGATTCACAGACTGAATTTTTCCGNTGGGCCTGCGTGATCGCCCGATTCGAGGTATTACGGCTGCGTCGAAAATACGCCCGNGATCGGCTTGTCCTGAGCGAGGNGACCATTCAACGATTGGCAATGGATGCAGAGGATCGCAGCGCTGTCGCCGAAATAGAACGACAAGCATTNGAAGAGTGCATGAAGAGCCTGCAGTCCGTTGANCGCCGGTTATTGATGAGCATCCACACTCGCGGAGATTCCGTGGCGCAAATTGCCCAGCAATTAGGACGGGATGCACGTCGACTTTATCGCAAANTGAACGCGTTACGCGATCTCTTGAGCGAGTGCGTGAAACGTAAAGTAGCCGAGGGAGGCACCTAGCATGANNAAACANCTTCGAGCCCTCGCCCGTGAATACGCNGACGGAACGATCACGGCCNATCAATTGAANCAACTCGAGGAACTCTTGCGAAATGACGCAGAGGCTCGCGAGGTTTACCTTCAAGAGCTTAACTTGATCACCGGACTTGAGGATCTTTCACTTGATACGGCGGAGCAATCTCTCGAAAATGTCGTCGAAAAGGATCCATGGATCCATCAACGACAATCGATCTTATGGTCCGGCGTCGCGGTCACCGCAGCAGCTATCTTGATCGGGTTCAGCCTTTTCTGGCAATCACCCACAAACGCTGAGATTGGTTCTCTCACTGACCTGAACGGTCAGGTTCGCTGGACAGGCAATGACGGTCGACTCAACGACTCTCCGTCTCTCGGAATTCCCTTGCCAGGTGGAACGCTCGAACTTCTGACCGCAGACGCCTGGGCAACTTTTGAATTTACCGATGGATCGATTGTGACCCTTGCGGGTGAATCTGAAGCCGTTATCTCTGAACAAGCTCGAAAAGAGCTACATCTACGCAACGGCAGGCTNTCGGCTGACATCGTCCAGCAAACGGCCCAACAGCCGATGCTGGTTCGCACTTCTTCGGCGGAACTTGAGGTACTCGNTACCCAGTTCAACGTGGCTGCACAAAGCGTTGCCACCACGCTTGCAGTTAACAAAGGACGCGTACGACTTAAACGGATCACTGACGGTAGAGAAGTCGAGGTGCAGGCCAACCAGTCAGTCACNGCCTCTCTAGAAAACCAAAACGACCTTNCACTTAATGAACGNATCGCACCTGCCTNGGTTTGGACGAGTGACCTCCAGGCAGACGTTGTGAAGGGAGAGTGGATCTCCAATCTCTGGGTCTATGATGCCCGACTCAAGAATAAGATTAAACAAGGCGAGCTCACCGAAGAAGAGGCGAGTGTCGCCTATAAAAAGGCAGCGAGTCTCGACAAGGCAGCGGGTAGCGTCTGGGCGATGCCAACCGAGTTCGGGGCTCTCGTTGTCCTTTCACCAGCCCGGTTCGCTGAGGAGCCTNTTCAGATCACAGAAAAAACTCGTATTCGAGTTCAGGGTCGCTCTCATACACGAAAGCCCTTTGACGTCGGCTTCAGCACCTATCGGACCGACGGAGGCTTCTCCGGAAAATACCAGACTCGAATTACCGTCGCAGAACTGAAAGACGGCGAAGGCTATTTTGACCTCGACTTACCAATCAAACGTTTTCAGAATGATACAGCGCAGGCAAGCAGCCCTCTTGGAAACGAACTTGTAGACTGGTGGTGCGTATCGAGTTCGTCGTCAGATAAAATCGAGATTACTGCCGTCGAAGCACGAGTAGAATCAGAGACAGCAACACCATGATTCCTGAGGATTTGATGACTAACATCGGCTTGAACCCTTCCAATCAACGTCGTTCCNTTAACCNACCGACATGCAAACGACAGGAGAAAGTGTCCATGCGTGGGAAACTCTGGCTACTGGCATTGATGGCCGCCGCTTTCACGCCGTCAACCTACGCTTCCGCCGACACATGGAACCAATTCCGCGGCACCACCGGCGACGGGATTTCAACCACAAGCCAACCTCCTGTCGAATTTGATGAATCCAAGAATGTTCGCTGGAAAACGGCCATCCCAGATTCAGGATGGTCGTCACCGGCCATCTGGGAAGATGAAATCTGGCTGACAACGGGAAGCGACGAGAAACGCGANCTNCGCGCGTTATGNGTNCANCGCGAAACCGGCGAGATCATCAAGAACATCAAAGTCTTTGACATGGTGGACCGCCAAGTCGANCCTGCTTACAAACACGACTCCCCTCATCTCAACAGTCCCGCCACGCCAACGCCCGTCGTTGAAGCGGATCGAGTTTACGTCAGCTTTGGATCGCAGGGNATCGCATGCTTGAACCGTATGACAGGTGACAAGATCTGGCAGCGCCGCGANCTTCGAATCTACCAACCGGTACGACAAGGATCATCACCGATCGTCGACGACGACAACCTGTATGTCGCCTTCGATGGAACCGATCAACAATTCTTCATCGCCCTCGACAAGGACACCGGATCTACCCGCTGGAAAACCGATCGAAATATAACCACCGACTGGGCCGCGACCCTTGAGGCAAGTGGCATCTCAACCAAAAAGGGCGGTTCGAAGAGTAACGACAAACCCGGCGACCACAAGAAAGCGTTCGCAACTGCCACGCTCATCAATGTCGATGGAGTACGACAACTGATCGCGCCCGCGGCTGAGGCAACCATTGCCTACGCACCTCAAAACGGCGAAGAACTATGGCGAGTCATGCACCCTGGTGGTTTTAATGTTTCGGCTCGACCCATNTTCCAACACGGACTCGTGTATGTCTTCACGAGCGGACTGACTCGCCATTTCTTGGCGATTAAACCTGACGGGCGCGGAGACGTGACCGATAGCCACATCGCCTGGTCAACCAAGCGGGGCACGCCAGCGATCCCATCACCAATCGTCATCGACGAACATTTGTATATGGTCACGGACAAGGGCGGAATCGCCCGCTGTCTCAACGCACAAACAGGAGAACCGCTGTGGACGAAACGCCTTGGCGGTGACCACTGGGCCTCACCCGTCTACGCCAACGGAATGCTTTANTTCTGCAACAAGCAAGGNGAAGTNACGGTGCTCGAANCTTCGCCGGAAGAACCAACGGTGCGCGCAACCAATCAACTGAATGGCAGCTTCATCGCTTCACCAGCATTGACTGACGATTCGTTAATCCTGAGGTCGACAACGCATCTCTATTGCCTCACGGAAGGACACCAACGAAGCAAACAAGAATTGGCGAAGGAAGCNAGCGACGATACCAAGATCACAACGAATGCCAAAAAAGGAAATGGCAAAGAAATTGATTGGGACGCCGCCTTCGAAGAATTCCTGAAAAAAGACAGCGGTGCCCGCAAGAAATTCGAAGACGGGCAGGCGACGAAAGAAGAGATCATAGCATGGATGAAGTCGCAGCTAGGCGGCGCTAAGAAGCAAGGCAAAAGGCCAGAACTCAAAAAAGGCGGCGACAAAGACAACGTTAATTTTTATGCGATTGTCATCGGACGCCTCAAAACCAAAGACATTGAACTCGGCGAGTTCACCGCCACGGTTGATCACGTCACATCCATGTACGGGAACCGATGGGTACGAGATGAGATCAATGGGAAAACAGTTCGTGTGACGGGTGTCTCCGGACAGTTCCTCGACAATCTTTTGCAAGTAAAACGCGGCCAGACGCTGAAGTTNCGAACCGGCAACTATAANCCTTCCTCACAAACTCTCACGTTTGGACCAAAATTCCATGTACTCGAGCGAACTCCGCCCTTTAACCCCGAGGACTATGGCGTTCCGCCCCAGGAATTCAGGGGATACCAGGGCGAATTGACCGGGAAGGTTGTGGAAGCGGCTGGCTATGAAGTATTGCTGGAGGTATCTGACCTTTCACCTGCCAACCAAAGCAAGGCCAGCAAACCAGAAAAGATTCGGGGCAAGCGAGTTCGTATTATTGGATTCTACAATGGGCATGCGGATTCATTTAATGACCTGCGACAGGGCGATCGCATACGCGTCGGAGTTTGGCATACCAATCCAAGCCACGACGAAGTGAACGTCACCGACCTTCTCGAGCCACTTAGCAACTAGGCAACGATGAAGCTGACACACACCACTCTGTTGATCGCGGCCGTCCTGCACTTATGGGTGCCAGGATCCGCATCGTCGAATGAATTGATCGCTCCGGTGTCTCAACGGTTTGCCGTGAGGGATACCGAAGCTGTGCCCGACTTTCAACGACACATCAGCCCGTTGCTTGGTCGCTTGGGTTGCAACTCAGCCAAGTGCCATGGATCATTCCAAGGGCAGGGCGATCTGCAATTATCTCTCTTCGGTTTCAACTTTGCGCTGGATCATCATGCACTCACCTCAGCTGCGTCCAGCGAAGAAGGTCTTCGCATCAATGGATCGCACCCCGAGAAAAGCCTCATTGTGCTGAAACCGACCGAACAGACAGACCATGAAGGTGGCCAACGTTTTGAAACCGGGTCGTGGGAACATCATCTTCTATTACGCTGGATCGAATCAGGCGCACAAGGCGCACATACAGCTGAAAAAGATGTGCCTGAGTACGAAATAGCCGTTAACGAGGCCAGAACACTTTTCCGCGATACGATCAAGCCACTGCTTGAGAACCATTGCTATGAATGCCACGGATTCAATTCCGCCGAAGGCGGACTGTCGCTATCGAGCCGTGAAGCGATGCTCAAAGGTGGCGACAATGGCCCCGCCATCAACCTCGAACAACCTCAAAACAGTCGACTGCTGATCGCGATTCGCCATTCCGATGAAAACCTGCAAATGCCTCCCAGCGGCCCGCTTGCTCCGAATGAGATTGCCGCCTTTGAACGCTGGATCAAACATGGGGCAGCCTGGCCAAATGACCTCGAGGAAACCCCCGACGATCCCGAACAAGTGCTCGTCTCCTTGGATTACGAACCTCAAGAGATTCTGTTCTCCAGGGACCAACAAGCACAACAGATCCGGGTCATTGCCACCTGGGAGGATGGCTCGCGAGAAGACGTCACCTGCCTCGTCCGCTATCAAACCAATGACGACGCGGTTGCTGGGGTGGACACCGAAGGCCTTGTGATGTCACAGGGCCCTGGAGACACACACATTATCGCGCGTTACGACAACGGCGTCGCCGCAATCCCAGTCTTGCGTCCCTATAAGAAAAAACCTGCGGATCGGCTCACACAGCAGGATTCAGTCGCTCCGAGCGATCAGGTTGTGGACCATTACATCAATCGAAAGCTCGCCAAATTGAATCTCACCCCTTCGGCACTTTGCACCGATGCCGAGTTCCTTCGCCGTGTGAGCATCGACATGACGGGAACTCTGCCGACACCTGCCGAAGTGGAACGCTTCCTCTCGGATTCATCGACCGACAAACGAGATCGCAAGATCGATGAACTACTGACGCGACCGAGCTATTCAGCTTGGTGGACGAATAAACTTTGTGACTTTACGGGGTGCAATCCCGCCTCAATCTCCAGCCTCTTGGAGGTTGCGCGCGAAGAGGGTTATCTCAAGGCATCCGAATGGTACGACTGGATCTACGAACGTGTTGAACGCAATACACCCTACGATCAGATCGCAGCAGGCATCATGCTGTCAGATCTTGCCGATCAGGATGACGGGATGCCTCATTTTTGGACTCGTCAAAGTTTGGCTGAGCCGAAGGACACCGCGATGTCGGTCGCGCACGCGTTTCTCGGAATTCAGCTGCAATGCGCAGAGTGCCACAAGCATCCGTTTGATCGTTGGACTCAGGGAGACTTCCAGCAATTTGCAGGTTTCTTTGACTCGGTGACCAAGACAAAGCGCCGCTCACGTTCCTCGGAGGAACAGGAACTGCGACTCCTGCGAAGCACCACCATCGAGCTCGAAGTCGGTGACGACCCGCGTGTCCCGATTATGAAATGGATGGGCGACCCGAATAATCCGTGGTTCGCACGGGCTTTTGTCAATCGCGTCTGGGCTGGTTATTTTGGCACCGGCATTGTGGACCCGCCGGATCAATTCACGCCCGCCAATCCGCCTAGCCATCCGCAGCTGTTGGAATACCTGGCCAACGGTTTCGTGGAAAATGGCTATGACATGAAATGGCTTCATCGGCAAATCACCACCAGCGACACTTACCAACGAAGCTGGAAACCGAATGCCACCAATCGTGATGATCGCCGCAACTTCAGTCGGACCATTCCGCGACGCATCCCGGCCGAGGTCGTTTACGATGCCTTAAAGCAGGTCACCGCAGCGGACGATCAACAGGTAGAAGTACGTACGAACCTTCGCCGCCGCGCCTCTGGCCATCTTTCGATGCGAATGGCCGGCACCCATGCCATGAAGGTATTTGGCAAACCCGATCGTTCCATCAATTGCGATTGTGAACGGGTCAACGAACCGACGCTATTGCAGGCAATCTTCACCCAGAATGATCCGCTCGTTCGCATGCGAATCTCAGAGAGTGACTGGTTGGCCGATCTCGACCAGGCTTATTCCGACGGCGTCGATTCGGATCCCAACGAACTGATTCAACAGGTTTGGTTGCGCACGGTCGGACGCTTCCCCTCGAACTCCGAAGTGATGCGAGCGAAAGAGCACCTGAAAACCACTCAGTCGCCTATCGAAGGTATTGCCGACCTCGTCTGGGCGATGATTAACACCAAAGAATTCCTTTTAAATCACTGATTATCATGATGAGCCGAATTAGCCGCCGCGAAATGTTGAAAGTAGGAGCCCTTGGCTGTGGACTCACTCTCTCAAACTACCTACGACTCCACGCTGCCGAACCCGCGCTGACTCAAAAACGCTCGGCGATTTTCATCTTTCTGGAAGGGGCCCCGTCCCATCAAGACACCTTTGACCTAAAACCAGATGCTCCGGTAGATGTGCGTGGTGAATTCCGTCCGATTTCGACAAATGTCAGTGGCATCCAGATTTGCGAACACCTGCCACAACTTGCTCAGCGAGCCGACAAGTATGCCATTCTCCGTGGGATCACCCATAATGTCGCTGATCATGGGCTCGCCAAAAAGTATCTCCTGACCGGCAACAAGGCATCCCAAACGCTGACGTATCCCGAATATGGAAGCGTGGTGAGCCATGAATATCCTTCTTCCCAGGACTTGCCGTCCTACGTCTCCATCGATGAATCGTTTGTTGGCCCCGGCTACCTCGGATCAAGATTCAGCCCTCTCACCGCGAACAAACCAAAACATGGAGTTCCCTATAGTGTCCGCGGGATTTCCTTAGAGGACGGTCTTTCCGTCGACCAGTACGCCTCCCAGAAGGCGCTTTTGGATGATTTGGACAATGCTTTCCGAGGTTACGAGAGCCTGGACGATCCCATCCGAGGAATGGACCGTTTCAAAGAACAGGCGTACGACATTATCAGCTCTCCGGCGACTCGCCGCGCATTCGATTTGACGCAGGAGAAGCCAACAGAATCCGATCGCTTTGGGAAACATGAATTCGGCCAATCGTTGCTGCTGGCCTCGAGATTAATCGAAGCCGGCGTGCACTTCGTGACCGTGCGTCTGCGGCCAGCTGATTTCGACTTTGACACGCATTCTGAGAATTTCCCGCGTCTCCGATCCTTGCTGCCCCCCTTTGACCGTGGGCTCTCGGCTTTGCTGGACCGACTCGAGGAACGCGGTTTATTGACGTCGACTGCGATCTTAGCAGCCGGGGAATTTGGCCGAACCCCGAAGATCAACGGCGACGGTGGTCGCGACCATTGGGCACGTGCCATGTGTGCACTGATGGCCGGCGGTGACATTCAGACGGGACAAGTGATTGGCACTACGGATGCCATTGCGGCGGAACCGATCTCAGACGGTTTTTCACCGGATGACCTGGCAGCGTCATTCTTCTCAAATCTTGGGATCCCACCGGACACCGTGTTCGAATCGAACACGGGTCGTCCGATCACCCTCGTGGCACAAGGCAAACCAATTCAACAACTCTTTTAGCTTTGGTTTGCCAGCCAACTCACTTGTTAACTAACGGCGTCTGTGCGAAGCAAAGGCCACGAGGCCTAAGAGCAAAAGAACCACCGAAGATGGCTCGGGAACGGCCAGAACCTGCCGTGGGCCTGCCTCATAGCCGCCGTCAACAAAAGCGGCGACAAAGTCACTGCTATCAAACAGCCCGTCGCCGTCCCAATCGCCAGCGCCCCAACCCGCGGCCTGTCCTGTTTCATACAAGCCGGCGACAAAAACACTGACAAAGTCTGTGCTGTCAAACGAGCCGTCAAGATTGGCATCACCGACATAGGTCTTGCTCAGGTCAGCCACCCACACGGCTCGATCCGCTTGATCAACAACTTGATCGTTATTGACGTCGTAGGGCAAGTCGTTCGTTCCAGCCCTCACGACAGCCGACAACGCATCGATATCAGCGGCGTCAAGAAGACCATCGCCATTGAAATCACCGGGAATCGCGATGCTGATTCGTTCAAGCGTCACACCACTGAGCGTCGGCAAACTGTCCGCCGCTCTAGGGTTTTTACCGCCTAAGTGAATATTCAATTGATCATCCGAGGCAGTGAATGTGCCCGCATAAAATCCAGCCATCACACCACCGTTGGAAATCGATCCCTGAAGATCAGGCAGATGGAGGTTGTCGACAACCAACTCATCTTCAACCGTGATATCGAAGCCTCGATCACAACAATCCTCGGAGAACAACAATTGCAACTTATAAGATTCACCGGGTACCACATCCAGGTCGACCATTAAATCTCCGCCATAACGAATCGATTGGGCCACGTTACCAATCTCGATATCGTCAGCGGATTCCCCGAAGTTCGAAGGGAACCATGCTGGGAGTTCGTTCACGGCGTTGGTAATGACCACCCCGGCAGGATCTCCACTCTCGAGGGACGCCTCGAGAAATTCAACATCACCGACGACGGCGTCGATACCACCGACATTGACTCCGTACACGAAGTCTCCAAGCAAATCGAGTCCATCGCCTTCGTCACCTCCGGTAAAGCCGCCCGCCTCGCCGACCAACACGGTGTTTTTCTCTGCACCAAGATCGACTGTAAAATCCGAGATGGAATATTTTCCGTAAAGGTATTCACGAACCGAACCCAACTCTTCTCCCGAGAGCACGCGATCATACACGACGACTTCTGAAACAAGAGCGTTGGCAGCCTCATTGGCGAACATCCCAGCGCTTCCCAGGCCCAGTTGTCCCGGACTTCCCGTCGGTGCGGGATCATTCGTGATATCGAGGTTATTGAGAAAGAGCGTACTGTTACCCTCGATCGTCCCTGTCGTATCCATCACGATCGGTAGTCCCAATTCGGCAGGAACACTGCCCACAAAACCATTTGCGAAATTCGTAAAACTAGTCCCCCAAGAACCATGCAGCCAATTCGCGGTCGCACTCTGCAACGTGCGGCCATGCGTGACATTTTGCTGAGCTACAAAGATTGAATAGGGCCGCAGTACCTCTAACGCTGGGTCAACCGCCAGCCCTGCACCAAACTCGCCTCCATTGAACAACAAACCGTTTTGGCCATTGATCGCATCTGGCTCAAATGTCGGTCCATCGAATAGCGCCGTTGCATGGAAATCATTGCCACTCTTGTCGGCCCACGCGACCACTTGGCCGCCGATCTCGGCGGGCTCAGACATACTGTCATTTTGAAACAGAGTGGATCCATCGGCTGCATCAAGCCAGAGCATCAAACCATCCGTAACAGGCAAATCTGCGCGACACAGCGACACGTTAATTGCCATGGCTCCAACGGCCACTAAGCCAATCAAATTGCGAATCATCAGAGTCTTCATAGTCTTTCATCCGTTCTTATCTGTATTGGGCCGCTCCCTTACACGAAGCTAGCCGGAAAACATCTCCACCATCCATTTCCTTCCCAATAGCATTCCCCGAACGCCATTGAAAAAGATCCAAAGAGCCCTAATGCTAACTGAATAAATGAATCGATGTCAAAGATTTTCTCTGGCCGTTAAAAAAATCTGACTAGTTACACTGGTGACTTGGCCAGATTTCGATTAAGTGCTCCCGTCCGAATACACTCTTCAAGAATGAAAATCAACTCATCCACGTTTCGAAAGATCTTGCTTTCTACCGTTGTCTGCGGGTTAGCGACGTATACCGCGAGGCCGGGTGAATGCCGGGACACCCCACCTCGACCTCACGTGCTTTTCATCGCGATTGACGACCTTCGCCCTGCCTTGGGATGCTACGGTGACGCCCTGGCCCGAACCCCCAACATCGATGCACTCGCAAGCAGAGCAAGACAGTTCAATCGCGCCTATTGCCAACAGGCGGTCTGTGGTCCGTCCCGAGCTTCTCTTCTGACGGGACGTTTGCCGGACGCGACTCGTGTCTGGCACAACCGAAACCGTTTCCGCGTCGCGTTACCTGAAAACGTAACGCTCCCAGAATTGTTCAAAAACCATGGTTACCATACTCAAAGCTTTGGCAAGATTTTCAGTGGCGATCCTCGTGAAGAGGACCCGCAATCCTGGTCAGTCCCCGCAATACTGCGCGGCAAGGGCTGGCGAAACTATGCACTCACGGAGAGTCGTAGCAATCGCAAGAAAGGAGTGGCTACAGAAAACGCTGTCGTTAACGACGACCGCTATCCGGATGGCAAGATAACCGAGCTCGCCGTGGAAACTCTGGAGGAGATCGCTGGTCGCCAGGATCGCCAGCCTTTCTTCCTGGCGGTTGGTTATTTCAAACCACATCTGCCCTTCAGCGCTCCTCGAAAATACTGGGAACGTCATGACCCAAGAGAATTTGTTCTGGGTGATCAAACGGAGAGAGTCAAACTTGCACCAAAGCTGGCGTACCACAGCCACCGTGAACTGGGGGGATATACCGATATACCACCGAACGAAGTAGTCTCGCCAAAACAGGCAAGTCACCTGCGTCATGGCTATTACGCTTGCGTCAGTTACATTGATGCGCAAGTCGGCAGGCTGCTGGCAGCACTCAAGCGATTGGGACTGGAAGATGATACGATTGTCGTGGTATGGGGTGATCATGGCTTCGCCCTGGGCGAGGGTGATCGCTGGTGCAAGGGGACCAATTTTGAATTCGATACACGCGTACCATTAATCATTCGCACACCGCAGATGCAACATCCGGGTGAAAGCACCGAGGCTCTGACCGAACTGGTTGATCTCTATCCCACCCTGGCTGAACTTGTTGGCCTGAAATCACCGCAGCAGCTAGACGGACGAAGCCTTGTTCCGATCCTTAAGGACCCGACGATTCAGGGCCGTAATGTCACCCTCAGTCAATTCGCACGGCCCTTTGAGCGCGAGAGCCCTCAACAGATGGGGTACTCCCTGCGGACTGCTACGCATCGATACACTCGATGGATACAGTGGGATACGCGAGAGACAATTGTCGAGGAACTGTATGCTTACTCACATTTAGATGCGTCGTCTTTTCCCTCCAACAGTCTGCTCGAAGAGCAAAACCTGGTCAGTGATCCGGAGGCGGCATCAATTCGAGATCAACTACGCCGCATGATGGACGAACTGTTAGCCCAACGCAGTCCCAAATTCCAAGGTCGCAAGCCGCCGTCAACAAACACGAAATAAGGCTGCCTGTGATATAAACTAGGGCGAAAGGCGCGCCAGCCTTCTTCCGAATCCCCAAGACGCTTACCCTGTACTCCCCCTAATGATTCGCTCTCCATTTGCAGCTTTGACGCTCCTTTGCCTCGCAATCGTTATGCCGACGACTGCCGTCGTCACGGCGGACGATAGGCGGCCAAACATTCTCTTGATCGTTTCAGAAGACAATGGTCCAGAGATCAGTTGCTACGGTGATCCCTACGCCAAGACCCCTCACCTCGATCGCTTAGCAGAGCAGGGGATCCTCTTCAGGAATGCCTACGTTCCTCAGGCTGGTTGCAGCCAATCTCGTGCCAGTTTCCTGACGGGACTTTACCCTCATCAACATGGCCAGTTTGGATTGGCCACTTGGGGCTTTCACCTTTACGACGCTGCGACACCGAATTTACCGCGCAGCCTAAAGGGTTCCGGTTATCGAACGGGCATCATCGGTAAGCTTCACATCAATCCGGCCTCCGCATTCCCATTTGATTTCCAAGAAATATCCTCTGCGAATTTTGCTCGCAAGAACCTCGATCAATACGCGCTTCATGCCAAATCGTTTATCACAAAAAGTGATCAGCCATTTTTCTTGAGCATGAACTACCCGGAGGCGCATGACCCCTGGATAGCTCAGGTCGATGGCATTCCGAAACATCCTCAAACCGCTGACCATGTGCTTTCGATGCCTTACATGGGAATCGATCCGCCCGGCCTACGTGAAATGGTTGCCGATTACTACAACTGCATGAGCCGATTGGACACGCTGATCGGTAATCTCCTGAAGGTTCTCGATGATTCAGGAAAAGCCAAAAACACGATCGTCATCTATATCGGTGACCACGGCGCTGACATGCTACGTGGCAAGCGAACCTGTTTCGAAGGCGGCCTTCGCATACCCATGATAATACGGTGGCCAGGCAAAGTCGTACCGCAATCACGTGAGGATCTCGTTTCTACGATCGACCTCATGCCAACGTTACTTACCATCACGAAATCAACGCCCGTCGTAGGACTCCCAGGCCGATCCCTTGTACCTCTCTTCAAGCCAGGCCAGTCAGATTGGCGAACCCATCTGTATGCGGAATACCACACGCACGCAGCGGCCCCGAATTTCTTTCCTCAGCGTTGCGTGCGTGACGGCCGTTACAAATTAATCGAATCCCTTTTGCCGAACACGCTTCATCCTGATTACAAAAACACTTTGACGAAGCTCCACCGGGATTACGAACGTCGCGAGGCCCCCAATACCTTAAATCTCATGTCGGCCATCAAGAACGCTCCACCGACGGTCAAACAGGCATATGCCTTGATGCGCAAACCGCCGCGTTATCAACTCTACGACCTACAGCAAGACCCCTACGAATTTGAGAACCTGGCAGAAACGCAGGAACATACGGAAACCTTGAATCGCCTCAGAGCGAAATTGACCCAGTGGAGAAAGGACACGCAAGACCCGCTCTTGAATGACGAGGCTCTCAGGCAATTGACACAGGAAGTTCAGGGGATTTCCAACAAATCATCCGCGAGAAAACACAAATGGCGTTATCCCACTTACCTCTCTCACCCCTCCGTGAATAAATAGCGTCAATGGGGACGATCGACAATGCATCTTAAAACGGCTCGAGTATCGAATGCTCCGTTTGGCTTCCGTGCGATGTTGAAGGGCTGCGCTATCACCAGCGTATTTACCTGTTGGATGGCCGGTTCCAACATTTGTCTCGGAGCCCCACCCAATGTATTGATGATCGTCGTGGACGACATGAATGACTGGGTAGGCTGTCTCGGTGGTCACCCTAACGCAAAAACTCCGCACATTGATCGTCTCGCTGATCGCGGCTTACTGCTGGCCAATGCGCATTGCCCAGCTCCCGTTTGCAATGCTTGTCGAGTGGCAACGATGACGGGACGTCGTCCCGGCAGCACTGGCGTCTATCAAAACAAAGTCCGTTGGCATGAGGTCCTTCCGGACATCCCGACCATTCCTCAACAATTCAAAGCGCACGGTTACCGCACACTGGGAGGCGGCAAGGTCTACCATCACATGCCCGGCTTCAATCGCATGAGCGACTGGCATGAATATTCGAAGCAAATCTTTGATGGTCATTACCACGCTCGTCTGACGAGAGGTCTCGACGTCCGAAATCTGAAATGGCCAAAAGGGTTTCCCTTGAATCAATTGCCGTCGGTCAAGGCCTATCGAAACCCACCGAATAACCCGAGAGAATTTGACTGGGGACCGCTGTCGAAATCCGATCCCGAAACAGGTGATGGAAAAATGGTCCAATGGGCCGAGAATTTTTTGAGAGAATCTCCGCAAAAACCTTTCTTTCTGGTAGCAGGCATCTACCGCCCCCACCTGCCGTTTTACGCCCCGCAAAAGTATTTCGACTTGCACCCTCAAGATGAAATCCAATTACCGGTGGTCAAGCATGGCGATATCGACGACCTGCCACCTGCTGGAAAAAAGATAGCGGCCGTTCGCCGCGAAGATTACAAGCTGATCCTCGAAACGAATAAATATCGCGAATTACTGCAAGCGTACTTGGCCAGCATTTCCTTTGCCGATGCCATGGTCGGTCGATTACTGGATGCCTTGGATGCCAGCGGATGCGTTGAAAACACCATCGTCATCCTCTGGTCGGACCACGGCTGGCATTTTGGCGAAAAGGATCACCTCCACAAATTAACGCTTTGGGAGCGTTCTACACGCATCCCCTTTATCGTCGTTGCGCCCGGTGTTACCGAGAGTGGAACAGTCTGTCGCCGCCCGGCCGGATTGATCGACCTGTTCCCAACCTTGAATGAGCTTTGCGGTTTACCCCCCGTCGAGAACCTCGATGGCCAAAGCCTCGTCCCCTTACTTGCTGAACCGGAACGCGAATGGAAACGGCCAGCCTTAACGAGCCACGGCCCTGGAAACCATAGCCTGCGAACCGATCATTGGAGATATATTCGATATGCCGATGGTGGTGAGGAGCTGTACGATCACCGAAAGGATCCCCACGAATGGACGAATCTCGCGGATCGGGCAGAGTTCCAACAAACCAAACACGAGATCGCGAAATGGTTGCCGGAGAAGGATGCCTCCCCTCTGAAAACAAAGAAACGAAAAAACGTCGAAACACAATCACACGATTTACGATAAGCTACGACTCGATGACGAAACGAAAAAAGACTCCTCTCTTAATGCTGCTGCTGACCGCCTTCCTTCGTCCTGCCTATGGCTCGGAAACGGAGCCCCAACACCGAGGTGATGTGACTGACGTTCGAGTCATTCGCCGTCTGGATAAGCATCCGCTGGCTTCGCGCATCTGGCAACCGGTGATTATCCAGGGGACCAAGGAGAAACATTTAATTGCCGCATTCGGCGCCCAGGTGAATGGCAAGAAGGACATGGGCGACATCGTCGCTTCCGTTTCCAAAAACGATGGCGACTCGTGGGAAGAGCCCGTCAGCATTTTCGACCATCGCGATCGGCAAGGGACAATTCAGTTCGCCTACGCCAATCCCGTTTTATATCGCGCGCCCGACCAGCACGTTATCTGGTGCTACGCGATGCGATGCCAAATATCCTTCCGAAACAGTGAAGAGTCCCAGTTAACAGCTGCCTTTACGGCAGACAATGGTCGGTCCTGGACTCCGGTTGAACTCGCGATGCATTACGCGGGACCGTTGATCCTGAATGCATCAATCGTCAAATCGGTGATCAACGGTGAACCTCGCTATCTTCTCCCCGCTCACCGCAATACGCTTGCCGCCGATCCTCGGGGTTCACGAGATCACTTTATCTTAAGTAGTACCAGTCTTCTCGAATGGAAGCTTGAAGCCTTTATTCCCCAACCAACCGAGGCGCGCGTATTCCTCCACGAAGGAAACATTGCGGACGGGGATCGGCCCGGCGAATTGAAGATTGTGATGCGAACGGCTGACTATGACGATTCAAGTCTCACGACATCACCGCCGAGGGCCTACTCGAGCGTCAGTATCGACGGTGGCCAAACCTGGAGTGAAGCTCGGCCAGAGCCGGAACTTCACAACGCCAAAAGCAAAGGTTATTTCGGCCGATCCGGCCGTGGGACCCACATCTATGTTTACAACGATGGTCCGCCACAACGAGATAAAGCACCAGGCTTTCCGAATGGAGGACGAACCTCTCTGCGTTATAAAATCAAACCAGCCGGTGGCGAATGGAGCGAGGAGAAAACCTTTTACCACGCTGGCATTAAAAACTCATACCCCACGCTCATTGAGGTAGCGCCGGGCGATTTTCGTTGCGTCTGGGATAGCGGCACTGCCTCGCGGCCACGGACCCACATTCAATTTGGCAAGCTGAAGATTTCGCGATGACATTCAAGCACCTGATACAAATCCGACCGATGGATTCCTTGCGAAGGATCCACCTCGTGGCCGTTGCCACAATCTGCACGATCGCCATCTTGTGCTGTCCGACAACGCTGACGGCACAGGATCATAAAAACATTGTTCTGATCCTCATCGACGACCTTGGCTGGAGTGACTTAGGGTGCCAGGGGAGCAGCTACTATCAGACACCGCACATTGATCAACTTGCTGCTAGTGGCGCTCGTTTCACAGACGCATATGCTGCTTGTGCCGTTTGCACGCCAACGCGTGCAGCGATCTTGACGGGCAAGTATCCGGCCCGCACGCTGCTCACCGACTGGCTCCCCTCAGGTCGCTGGCATCCTCAGGCAAAACTTCGGAGTGGTCGTTTTCTACGCTCTCTTCCATTTGAGGAAGTTACGCTTGCAGAGGCATTGCGTGCTGCCGGTTATCGCACCGCAAGCGTCGGCAAGTGGCATCTCGGCAGCGAACCCTTTTCCTTGCCACAACATCACGGGTTTGATGTGAACATTGCCGGCAACGGACACGGAGCACCGGGCAGCTACTTTTTTCCCTACCAAGGAAATTGGAAGATTCCATCGACCGGTCAACGAGTTCGCTGGAACACGCTGCCAGATGGCGAACCCGGCGAATACCTGACAGATCGACTCACCGATGAGGCGATTAAGTTTGTCGAGGAAAACCGCGATCGACCTTTCTTTCTGTACCTATCGCATTACGGAGTGCACACTCCCTTGCAGGCCAAGCCGGATATGGTCGCCCGCTATGAAAAGATCCCGGAAAAGCAACGACAGGGACACCCTGTTTACGCGGCGATGGTCGAAAGTATCGACCAAAGCGTAGGTCGTGTCCTGGAAAGTCTGGAGCAAAACTCGTTGCTCAACAATACTGTCGTGATTTTTACTTCGGACAACGGTGGCTTCTACAAGGCCACGGATAACGCTCCCCTGCGTGCAAACAAAGGAGCTTACTACGAAGGTGGTATTCGTGTCCCTCTGATCATTCGCTGGCCGGGGGTCACCAAAGCTGGTTCCGTGCTCGAGGAACCTGTGACAAGCACTGATCTGTATCCAACATGTCTGGCCGCGGCCGGACAACCGTTGCGACCTCACCAGCATCGAGATGGACTGAATCTGCAAGGATTGATGAATGGACGTGACAGCCTCGATCGTGACGCTCTATATTGGCACTTCCCTCATTACAATGGGCATCCATCAAGCGTGCCTTCAAGCGTCATCCGACGTGGCCCCTGGAAGCTCATCGAAACGTTCGACCCTGAAGGCCTCGAGCTTTATCACCTGGAAGAAGATCTCGGTGAGAGCCAAGATCTGGCCACTGACCGCCCGCAACTTGCTAAAGAACTTTCAACTCAGTTGGCAGAATGGCGACGGCAGGTGAACGCCCAAATGATGGAACCCAACCCAGACTACGATCCCAAGGCAAAATTACCGAAGAAAGGGCAGCAGAAGAAGCCCTAAACGTCATTAGCCGTCCTGAACGACAAGCTGTCTCTGCCAATGACTTCTAGACAAGCGCAACGCTGCCACCATACTGCCTTACCTTGATCGCTTGACCAACCTCTTCCGGAATCGTCTCGAGGGGCGGCCAGGCTACTCGCAGGATTCGGTATAGCGCCCCAAGCAGCAAACCACTGGGCAACCACCCGGCGACCAACCAAAAGATTGCGCCGGTGTTGGAAAAAGCATCATCAGGAGGATCCGGCATCGATTGCCAAACGCTGTACCCGACCTCCACTGAAATCACGGTAGAAAACCACAGTGCAAAGGTCGCCATGGCGAGCAACCCGAGACGAATAGCGGTCACTGAAGACCGACTGCCAGCAATGACGATGAATACCGCGATCGCCAATCCGCCCTCCAGATATTTCGCACCATAGGTCAACATCAACAGGAGCGATTCGACGAAAAAGTGTGAATGCATTGCCGTGTCCCCGCTGATCTTTCACTTCAGTTCCATTTTTCGCAGACCTTGCCCAACCAATGCCTTGCAATCACCTCGTGTCCCTGAGGCAACGGATAGACGCCATCTTAAATCCACTGTTCCGGAGCACAGGCCTCAGCTGCTTCATCGAACACCCTCTGCATCGGCACGTGAACTGCATCAAAATCACTGGCGAGGCCAGCCACGATTTCCCCCATTGCACCAATTTGAGAGCGGCTGACATCCCATTCCCACCTTTCGTCATCCACCATCCAGTCTTGAGCACAAAGGGGTCAATTAAGACAATCCGGAGCTCTTCATTTCGTGCACGACTGCGGCTCAACACATCGCGATAGTCGGCTTCCCCCTTTCCGAGATCGATCTAACCATCTTTAACTCGTCGGTCATTGCCCCGATGAGAACGCTTACCAGATCAGGATTCAGCTTAATCACGTCCTTCTCCCAACGCCCCTTTAGATCGATCAAACGATTTCCGCTGTGACCTCGATTAAAGAACTCGAATTTCTCGTTGGGTAGATCGACACCCAGGCGAGCGGCAATGAGATTGACATAACTGTGCCCGAGGTAGTGATTACGATCTTTTCATTCCGACCCCATTTCATGTCGGTGATCGAATCTCCAATAAAAACGAGTCGAGTTTCGTGTTACGAGAGCCGAGTCAACACGGCCTTTCCCAACCTCGCCGAAAGCCCCACCATGACACCATCACGGGTGGTGAGACCTCGCGATCCACTGGCCTGCTGACGATCATTTCGCAAGCTTACCACTTTATAGTACTGCCCCTAGACCTTCACCTGAATTCTGCCAAAAGCTCGTTTCCGTCGCCGAACTTCGTAGAACGGAAATCCAGAAAGCTCTTTGATGCAAATCATCTGTCGGGCATCTGATTTCGTATAGATCTTGACCGCGCCTTCTTGTGGCACTCCGAGGTCGCGTCTGCCAATAGCAGCGATGACACGTGGCAATTGCTAGCTACTGCGATCACTCTTTTCAAGTTGCAGCATACCTATCAACTTGTTGCCAATGGGAATAGATTGCTGTAACAAAACTTTCCCCGCATGGACCTCTTTCACCATGTAATGGTAGGTGAAACCAGATTGGGTTTCGCTATGGTAAACTGACCACTGATTCGCCAATCTTCCGCGATAAGCAGGCAAAGCACCGTCGCGAAGATTTACGCAAGCATCAAATGCGTCCAACAATTGAGGCCCAAACAACTGCGCGCAGCCGACACACAACGCCAGGTTTATACCCTTGGTTCTTGGCAGATCACTGTAGACCGAAAGATGGTTCGCGTTGCGGTTCGGCGGCGTGCAAAACTCGACACGGTACCGCCGGGCCAAACCCTTGAGTGTCATCAAAGGCCTATCTACGAGTGGCCCATCATCCGAGACCTTCACGAGCCTCCGAAGATGACAGCGTTTATCGGCTCGCCCAACGGTTCGTTTTTTACAATCACAGATTAGTAACCTAACGCTAGAACGGTCATAAAATTTTTTCAGTGCAAATTCAAACACGCGGCCGGTTACTCACGAACCTGTGGATCATCATTTTATTTTTATTATTGCCAGAGTTTTTGTCCGTCATTTTGTCTTGCCGGGTATCGTGATCGGCTGTCGGGTCGAGCGTAGGAAACTTGCTTGATTTCTACTGGGTTATGACGAGCTCGCCGGTGCCGGCTCAACCGCTACATTCGGCATGGGGCTCACAAACACAGCCTATCGGCGGAACAAAACCGAAGCTTCGAGTCGATCAGGATCCTTCTTTGCTGAACCCCAATTACCATGAGAAGCAGTAGCTTTTGGTTCGTTCCACCGATCGCTGTTGATACGGTGAAACCAGCCGACCCCCGATTTACGCAATCCCCTCTAGCTTTTATCGACACAGAGCTGGTGGCCTACAGCGCCGCAATCCAACCTTGTGCCGTTCGTGCATCCACCGCCAATTCCAAGAGCGTTTTCACCATGAATCGAGCCATCTTAGTGACCTTGTCGACCTGCTCACTTGCTGTCCTCCTGACCTTGCCTTCAGTTGCCTTAAGCCAAGGGCAATCGACCTCCGCGGACGAGCAGGCAATCCAAGCCTCAGCGACGGCGTATCAAAGCGCATTCAATCAAGGTGACTCGCAGAAACTTGCCAATCTTTGGATGGAGGATGGGGAGTTAATTGACCAAACCGGCCATCTCCTAAAGGGGCGCAAGGCGCTCGCCGATGCATTCAAAAAGTTCTTTGAAGAGCACAAGGGAGCGACGATCAAAATCACCGTTCAATCCATTGAATTCCCTCATCCCAACACGGCAGTGGAAATCGGAACCACTCAATCGCAGTCCCCGGGGGCTGATGCATCGATCGGGGGACACTACTCCGCAATCCACATCAAAAAAGACGGGCAATGGTTTTTGCAACGAGTCAACGAAGGCCCTGAATTACCGCCTTCGAACTACGAACATCTGAAAGAGCTCGAATGGCTAATCGGTAGCTGGGTGGATGACACGAACGGTCACGATCAGGCCGGTGCCGAAAAAACTCCGGTCGTTCACACGACCTGTCGCTGGTCAGTAAATCGGAATTTCCTGATCCGTAATTTCACCGCAACTCTCAACGGCCAAGTAACAGCAACCGGCGTCCAACATATTGGATGGTACGCCCCAACCCAACAGATACGTTCCTGGACTTTTGATTCCCGCGGTCACATCATCGCGAGCATGTGGCAGAAATCCGGAGACAGCTGGAAGATCGTCACCAAAGAGGCCCTTCAAGATGGAGAAATCGTTCGAGGTGACGAAACACTGACCCGCAAAGACAACAACACACAGGTCTGGACCGTAAATCTCCAAACGGCAGATGGCAAATCGCAGAAGACGGATGTGGTCGTTAGACGAGTCCAACCAGAGCACCTGAGTCATAAGACGAAATAATGACATCAACAGCACAACGAACGTTTACCATAATGTTCCGCGTCGATTCGATTACGAGAGGAGCAACAACATGTTTAGATCAAGCACATTCGGATTCTTTGCACTGATAGCCTGCCTCGGCATTGCCATGCCGGAAGAGAGCTTTGCTCGCGGCGGCTTAGGTGGATATCACAGCGAAGGTTATCACATCGGTGGTGTTGGCGTCCCCTATGGTGGCGTATCGCTGGGAACGGCGGCAGCAGGCGGGATGCACGCTGGTTATGGTTATGGCAAAACCCACTACCACCCATCCATCGGATATTATCACCCCAGTACTGAACCGTACCGATACAATCTCGGCGCCGTTGGCGGATATCGCTACAACCAGTCGTATGCGAATCCGTACGCCTACCACAATCCCTACATGTACAAGCCCTACGACAACCCACTTGCGATCCCTTACACTCACGCTTTTTAATCGTGATTATCAGCTTCGCTCGGGTAGTGAATAACAACGCTTCGACCAGTCGGCTTCACAGTCGGCTGGTTTTTTTCATGCGCAAGCGTTCCAGGCTCTTCTTGGTTTTTGATCCCATCGGGTTCAGTGAAGACCAATCCTGGAGGAAGAGAAGGGCAGTCTCTGCAGTGCCCAGCCCTGTTGGCAGTGCTCGTCGATCGCTCACCGCGCACTCAACAAAGCCATTCGCTATACTCAAGGCATAAGTCGTACCCATCATCTTCGATTCCATGGAACTTCGGACCTCGGAGGCAAATCTCAGCATGATTCGCAGCATCCCCTTTGTATTGATTCACCTCGTCGCACTCTTCAGCACGACATTCCTTGCCAACGGTGCGGAGGATCTATTCAACGGTAAAGACCTGACCGGCTGGCACATCGACGTACCGGATGCGGACAACGATAAGGACATCAAAGAGACCTTCATTGTTCGTGATGGAAATCTCGTCAGCCTGGGAACACCCCGAGGCCATCTGATCACCGACAAAAATTTCGATAATTACCGATTGGACGTCGAGTATCGTTTCCCTGGCAAACCGGGAAATTGCGGAGTGCTTGTACACGCTTCATCGCCTCGTGCGTTGTACAAGATGTTTCCGCAATCTATTGAAGTGCAAATGAACCATCAGCACGCAGGAGATTTCTGGTGCATCGTTGAAGACATTACCGTACCGGACATGATTAAACGGCGCGGGCCCAAGGACACCTGGGGCATCACCGAAGGAAAGGCTCGCCGTATTTTGAATTTGACTGATGGTTCGGAAAAGCCACTTGGCGATTGGAACACGATGGCCATCGAGTGCCTTGGTGACCAGGTCAAGGTCTGGGTCAACGGCGACCTGGTGAATCACGGAACCGATTGCACTACGAACAAGGGGCAAATCGCGTTACAGGCGGAGGGCGCTGAAGTCGAATTTCGCAAACTCCAGCTAACTCCGATTTCTAAATTGAGTGAATAGGGGCCGCGTTATTCGAAGAATCATCGACGCCGTTTCTCAGGGAGGCAGAACCCATCCCCGATTGAAGCCACCTGGATTCGCAAGAGTCGGACGCTGGCACCTAAAATCGTGTTCTTATCGTGATTCGTCGTGCGTGCCGAATCTCGAAAACTAAGGTACGCTAGATGAGACGGATGCCGAAGGTTACCCTGTCCCGTCCGCTTCAGAGTCCGCTATGAAAAACCAGCTATTCACGACGTGGATCATTCGCACCACCGCTATCAGCGTCATCGCTTTTTGCCTGACGAGCGCGGCTGCTGGACAGACGCGGCTTCACCCTGACCTTGGCGGGGTCAGCCTGAAACTTGACCGATTACAGTTGAGCGTCCGGCTTGACGGTCGAGTCACGACGTCAGTCCCGGTGGCCAACAAATGGTTTTACCAGAGCAACTATGGATTTGGCGGCCTGACCTATGATTCTCCAGTAGGGCGTTTAGACTCGCTCTACAACACTCGCAAGCAACAAACGTTCGCATGGTACACGAACAATCCCCCGAGCCGAGCTCGGAACTGGAATGATTATCGACTGCGAGAAATCCGGCCCTACCAATTGCCTCCCACAACACCGAGTCTGGGTCCCCAACATGGGTCGGCAGTTTTTTTCAAACCACCTTCGCCAACAGGCCGACCCTAATCTTTCGCAGCAAGGGTTCGCTGCACGAATTCAGGGAGAAAACGCCTCGGCAAACGCCTTGCCAATGTTGGCCATGATCTTGCCAGATCCCAGATAATGGTACTCAGCGTTGGATTTCCCAACCTCCAGGATCGTTAATTCTTCAGGCGTGTAGAGCTCTGCGGTGAACTCATCCAGGGCCTGCTTCCGTTCGTCCGGGGTCAAACTTTCGTCTTGCTGTAGCTGTCGTCTTTTCGCATTGACCTGGCCCCAACGCTGCGACAACTCCCCAAGTTGATCGTCCCAAGATTCTTCGGTTAGAACCACCATCACATTACCACGAAACTCAGGAAGATCGGCGGGAGCAGCCATTGCGTTTCGAAATCCAGAATGAATTGCCGCGTATCGGCGCTGGGAGGGCCCATATTTTTCGACCGGTCCGCCGGCCCCCATCACTCCAATCACGAAAGGCATCTTGGGAGCATCAAGCTCATTTCGTACATCACGAATAAAATGGGCGAGAGCGTCACTGTATTGATCGTACCCCCCAGGATTTCCTCGCTCAGGATAGGTACCTCGATCAACCATATCATTCCAGCCCTGAAACCAGACGAATCCAGCGAGTTCATATCCGGCATCAGGATCGTAATCTGGACAGACCCTCTTAATATCTTGTAGCACGTGACGAACGTGAGCGAGCATCAAACGATAGTACCGTCCTACCGCTTCCTGCTTGGTCGCCTTTTCAGCATCGACATCTTTGCCTTGCTTTTCAAAATTCTGTAACTGGTTTTCGTTGAACTCATAGGGACCGGCACTGGGTGAACGAAAGTCGGTATTCAGCGACTTTCCGCCCCATGCGGTTTTGATGAGTAGTATTGGCTCATGAAGAGCCTCTTGCATCTTGATGCCAAAAGTCAGCTCAGGTCCAATCTTCGGCTCTCGTCCTGCAGCTCCAAATCCGGCAATGAGCTGACCATGCTGCTCCTTTTCGGTGCCGTCATTGCCGATCGACGTGATCCATACATTTTCCACCGCTTTGGGATTCCCCTCGTCGTCAACCATCGACTGCAGCAACAAACGGCTCTCGGGATCCATCTCCAAGTGCTTGAAGGTTCGGACGGCCGCATGCCCCTGCATATTGGACTGCCCCACCAAGATGAATACCTTAAGCGGCTTGGCTGCGGACGCCGGTGTGCCAATAGCGAGGGCGAGCGAAACGACGCAACTAACCAAAATAAGATTCTTACTCATGTCTTCCACTTCTCCATGGAGTCCCTCTCTGCAGACTGGCTCTGCCGGCGAATAGGGCCACTTGGCAAAGGGCCTTTGAACTCGCTCGAACTGTGCTTCGAACGCCTCGATTTTACAGAGCGAACCCGCCCGAGCAAGACAAACTTAATCCCTAAAGACGATGGTTTGTTTCCGTAAATTTTCCGAAGGGTTGGTATACTCAGGAATTCTATTTTGGGCGCAAAAGCGATTCGAACTGCCAATTTCAATGAACATTCAAGGGATTTGATGAGTTACTTATTACATCAGCGCTACTCGATCAGCCGCTGCGTCTCTCTTTTGGTTCTGATGCAAATCATTTTTGCCATCGGACAACCCTTGCATGCCGCGGCGCCTCTCCTCGTACGAAATAGCTCCGACATCGAAATAGCTTATCGAAATGGCGAGGCACCGCCGCCGCTGCCTCCCTTTGGGTTTGAGGACCCGAAGGTCTACTGGGACCACGCAAACGTTCTCTGGCGAATGCTTCCCGATGGCGGCCCGAAAGATCCCGACCTGATGGCGGGTCCGGCGGATGAGTTATCGATTGCGGCTCCTTTTTTTGATTACTCCCGTCGTATCCATTTCGCGGCCGAACTTAAGCAGATGGAAAATCAATTTTTCCTCGACTCATTCGCTGTGAATCCCATGTTTATCACCATGGATTACCGATTCCCCGAGGACGTTCCGAAAGAAATCGTCGAGCCGATCGGCACGCTGTCACCAGGAGAATACGAGGTAACGGCGCGACGCTATGAACTGGCTCCCGATTTCCAAAACCAACCCGATTACAAAATGGTTGATTTCGATCTCTTTCGCGAGTCGCCGTTGAACTACAAGATCCCCAAAGGTTTTAACCTTGAAATCACTGAGCATTCGCTCGCGTTTTTTGTTTCGGCAGGGCCCGGAGACTTAAATGGTAACGGTAGCCTGGGCGCGGAAGACATCGATCTTCTGTCGCAAAAAATTCGCGAAGGCGTACGTCCTGGCCAATTCGATCTCAATGGAGACCGAGTGCTCGATCTTGCGGATCGAGATTACTGGGTCAACGATTTGGCAGGGACCTATCTTGGCGACGCGAACCTGGATGGCGAGTTTGATAGCACGGATTTCGTGATTGTATTCCAAGGAGGCCTGTTCGAGACCGACAGTGCAGCAGGTTGGGACCAGGGAGATTGGGACGGCGACGGACTGTTTAACAGCAGCGATTTTGTTGCTGCCTTCCAAGACGGTGGTTACGAAACAGGTCCACGTGCTGTCTCGGTCGTCCCCGAGCCTTCCACAGCTGGAATGTTCCTGCTGGCGATGGGATCCCTATTAGCAGGATTCCGACGACGATCTGCGACTGCAACGGTTTGAATCAGGCCTCAATCGACATGTCGCGGCTCAGAACAAGATCAGCTCAAACACCGTTGTGAACGATCTGCTTGCTTCTTGCGCAGCCCTCTAGGGTGGAATCTTTTCACGTATGGCCCCGTAAATTTTTCAAACGGTTGTTATAATCGGGGATTCGCCATCGACGTGAAAGCGATCCGATATGCCAAGAGTTTTGAACATTCAGGGGATTCGATGAATTACCAAATACATCGCCGTGACCCACTGAAACAATGTGCCTCTTTGCTGGTTTTGATAACGTTTATTTTTGCCATTAGCAAACCGTTGCAGTCAGCGGCGCCTCTTCTTGTCCGAATCAGCTCAAACACAGAGATCGCTTATCGCGATGGCGATCCGTTGCCGCCGCTGCCACCGTTCGGGAACCGCGATCCGGAAGGCTATTGGGAGCACGAGGAATTGCTCTGGCGGATGCTTCCTGAGATCAACTCAAAAGAGCCAGATTTCATCGCGGTTCCGACCGATGAAATATCGATCGCCGCTCCCTTTTTCGATTACTCACGACGAATTCATTTCGCCGCAGAATTAAAGCGAATGGAAAACCACTTTTCCCTCGACTCATACGCGGTGAACCCGATGTTTACCACTCGTGAATTTCGATATCCCGAGGATGTTCCGAAATCGCTCGTTGAACCGATCGGCGCACTCTTACCTGGAGAATACGAGGTCGCTGCACGACGTTTTGAACTGGCACCCGATTTCCAAGGTCGTCCCGATTACAAGATGGTTAACTTCGATTTATTTCGCGAGTCGCCGCTGAGCTACGAGGTGCCCAACGGTTTTGACCTCGAAGTCACTGAACATTCTCTTTCGTTCATTGTTGCGGATGGGCCTGGTGATTTGAATTACGACGCCAGCCTCAACGCCGATGACATTGATCTTTTGTCGCAAAAAATCCGCGAAGCCGTTGAGCCAGGTCGATTTGATCTTAGTGGCGACGGAGTGCTCGATCTGTTTGACCGAGATTACTGGGTCAACGAGTTGGCCGGCACTTATTTTGGCGATGCCAATCTCGACGGTGAATTCAACACCAAAGATTTCGTAGTCGTGTTCCAAGGAGGCCTGTTTGAGACGGATACTCCAGCCGGCTGGGAACAGGGCGATTGGGACGGCGACGGGCTGTTTAACAGCAGCGACTTTGTTGCTGCCTTCCAAGACGGCGGTTACGAAACAGGCCCACGTGCCGTCTCGGTGGTGCCCGAGCCTTCCACAGCAGGCATGTTCCTGCTGGCAATGGGCGCCCTCCTGGCGGGATTTCGCCGAAGATCTACCTCAGGAGCGGCGTGAATCGACCTTCGAGCCAACTGAATGCGGTTCGAACACACACTTCATTTCCGACCGACGATCGAACTGAAGACACCATCGTTCAATCGCAACGTCCTATTTCATCCGCTTCCACCGCGCCTCAACGGAAATGACATGCTTGTGTCCTACGACAACTCCTGGATATGGATACTCTTAATCCTGTGTCATTCCACCCATTGTTTCGGCCAGGGCGAGACGACGCCCGCGCCGTACGATTCGATCGTTTACAAAACAATCGGCGACGTTGAACTACGTCTCCATCGTCACGTTCCGACGAACCACCAAAAGTCAGCATGCCGTCCTGCCGTCGTGTTTTTCATTGGGGGTGGATGGAAGGGTGGAACTCCAAAACAGTTTGAACCGCATTGCCAATACCTGGCGAGTCGCGGCATGGTAGCGTTAACGGCTGAATATCGAGTTGAGAATCGGCATGGCACGACTCCTTTCGACGCTGTCCGCGACGCCAAATCAGCTCTTCGATGGATCCGAAAAAATGCTCAACAACTGGGTATCGACCCTCAACGTATCGCCGCTGGAGGCGGTTCAGCAGGTGGACATCTGGCTGCAGCAACAGCCATGATCAAGGGGTTCGATGTGGATCAAGAAGAGCACCAAATTAGCTGCAAGCCCAATGCGTTACTCCTCTTCAACCCGGTCTATGACAACGGACCGGGGAGCTATGGACATGAGCGTATCGGTGACCGATACCCAGAATTTTCACCACTCCACAACATTCAGTGTGGCCTTCCTCCAACCCTGGTTTTCTTCGGGACGCAGGATGCCTTAGTGCCTCTGGCGACGATCGTAAAATTCGATTCAACCATGAAAGATTTTGGGAATCGCTGCGAAACGCATTACTTCGAGGGACAAGGGCATGGCTTTTTCAACAAAGGCCGACATGACGACAAGTTCTATCAACAGACAGTCGCCAAGATGGATCGGTTCCTGGTCTCGCTGAACTGGATCAAGTAATCCTCCGACCTCACCGGAACCATTCTGCATCATTCGTTCGTGTCGAGGCCTGAGTGACCCGTGTGAGGCTTGGCCATCGCTCAGACGAACAAGCCCGATCAGTTCGTCGTGAGCGGAAAAGAGGCCACGAGTGAATCAGGCGGGTGACAAGCCCATCATGCGACGCCAGGCGTTCATTTGCCCGAGGTGAAGCATCAAATGGCCATAAATGAATGCGGCGTGGTTCGATTGAATTGGCGAGCCACCAGGCGACCCTAATCGCGCAAATTTATCGGGAATGACGTCTGTTAGTAGTTTCTCGGCGTAGTCCACACCTAGCTCTAATAAATCCGCAATGCTGTTGCCCAAAGAACGTCCCAACGCCTGCCCTCCGTATTGAAAGTCAACGATTTCCAAGGCGATCTTTGTCGCGATGTCTTTCGCCCGTTGCGATGTTCCGTAAGATAAAGCGAAACATAGACTTGAAATGCTCTCGCTGATGGAACGAACGTAGCACGACTCTAGCTTACCTAGGCTGAAGCCCCGTACCATATCTCTCAGCGACCGAGCACTAAAGGAGCGTGGCGATGCAGGATGTCCTCAACAAACCATCGGCACTCGCCGATTTCCCCGTCGTGCTCCATCTCCCGATCCAATGGTCTGACCTCGACGCTTACGGGCACGTCAATAATCTCGTTTACCTGAAATGGTTTGAAGATGCGAGAGCTGCCTATGCAACTCAGGTCGGTGTCGAGGTTGTTCCAACATGCAAAGGTATCGGGGCTGTGCTCTCCGACATCGAATGCACCTACTCAAGACAACTCAAGTACCCGGGCCATATTTACGCGGGTGTGTCAGCTCGGGAGGTCACGATAAGTTGCGTCAAACTTGGCTTTCGCATCGTTTGCAGTTCGACAGGTGTTCCGGTCGCTGAGGGAGGGTGCACGGCAGTCCTGTATGATCACGTCGCCGACAAACATGTCGCGGTTCCGGAAGAAGTGCTGATTGCGATTGAGCAACTTGAAGGCCGCTTTTTCCGCAATCGATCAAGTAACTCAGAAAGCCCGTGAGAGTTAGGCGCCGATTCTTAGTAGGTTTGCTCGTCAAGATCCAAGCGAATCAACACTTCGTTGCGACGTAACATCCCGGGAGTCCAGGGTGGGTCATAACCTGCATACTCAGCTTCGGGATCTGCCTTCAACCCCTTCCCCGCAACCCAACTTCGAAGCTTTTGCTCAGCATTGTCGAGCGTTGCTTCGTCCATGCGACCTGCGAAACGAAAAACGGCAAATTTGCCGCCGTCGCGTTGGCGAATGTTCACCGTTTGATCGGCCGGTTGCGGAATCCGAGACGAGCTAACATCTTTGGGAAGAACAAAGCCCATTTGTCCTGGCCCTCGCTCTTCATTCTCTTCCATGAAGACGGGAACTGTCATGGCAACTTTCTGCTCAGCATCATTTCCGCCACTAATGTAGCGAAAGAGACGCATGAAGCTGCCGTCTTCGCCCTGCGATGTAGCTTTCATCGAGGTCGTCGCCAACATCAGCTCTGGATACTCTCTGATTTCGAACTGATCTTCTTGGTCCAGCGTTTTGTATTCCGCTGCTTCGTAGGCGGTCCGAGCCGTCAGCTTCCAACCCCAATAGGCACAAACCGAAACGACTACGAATCCAATCAGCCAAAACATTCTTCGTCCCATGACGGCTCTCCGGTCCAAAAAAGCAGTTCCGGCCCGAAAACCGCAATCGACACTCCCCGATTAACACCCCCTCTGATGGGCCAATCGAATTCAGCCCGTCTTCATCACCGTTCTCTCGAAATCCAGCATTTCAACTTGGCTGCCCACAACCAGGGGTGTGCGCTGGTGGATACTTTCAGGGACGATATCCAGAATGTTCCCATGCCCATCGAAAGCTCGGCCACCTGCTTGTTCCGCAAGAAAGGCCACGGGATTCGCCTCGTAGAGCAAACGCAATTTTCCATCGGGCTGTTCTGTTGTCGGTGGGTAAAGAAAGACGCCTCCTTTGAGAAGTGTTCGATGAAAATCGGCCACCATCGAGCCGATGTACCGCGAGGCGTATGGGTATCCTAATTCTCCGGATCTCAATCGTTGGATATATTCCGCGTAGCTCGTTGGGAAACGGCTCAGATAGGCCTCATTCACCGAATAATACCTGCCCTGCTCGGGCATTCTCATGTTTGGATGGCTCAGGACGTAAGCCCCAATAGCAGGATCCAGTGTGAAGCCATGGACACCATTGCCAACACTGTAGACCAGAATCGTCGAGGATCCATAAACAACGTAGCCGGCAGCGATCTGCTGAGCACCGGGCTGAAGAACCCATGGTTTGGTGTCGTCAAAGCCAACGTCGTCCGGACGGCGTAGAATGGAGAAGGTGGTGCCAACACTCACATTCACATCAATATTGGAGGAGCCATCGAGTGGATCAAAGACCACGGCATACTTGGCCTCCATTGAGTCCTGATGAAACAATAGAGGTTTTTCATTCTCCTCGGAGGCTAAGACTCCAATACTCTCTCGCGAGCTGAGATACTGAATCAGGACATCATTGGAGTAAACATCTAGCTTTTGTTGAACCTCTCCTTGAACGTTGACATTTCCCTGAACGCCGAGAATGTCAATCAATCCAGCTTGTCGAATCTTGGCCTGGATCAGCTTCGTGGCCATCGTGATTCCGGACAACAACCAGGAGAATTCTCCCGTCGCACCCGGAAAACGTTGCTGCTCCTGCAGAATGTGTTGCTGCACAGTGATCATCAACGTCGCGTCTTTTTGGGAGGCTAACACCATATTGAAAAAAATCACAGTAAGTGGTGACCTTCGGCTCACCAAATTGACTGGGTGGAATTCTTTTGATTCTAGGAATCTGCCTTATTTTGGGTAGCTGACGCCTCGTTTCTTAACAGGCAACTTAATTTCATTCATTGACACTTCATGGGCTCGCAATTCACAACGGGGAACGACATGCAAGCGTTTGCCGAACGGATGGATGCAAATTTTTTGCCCCTGCGTCTCCCACCTGCAAAGGCCGGAAACGGGCACATGTCGGAGTGGAAGTCCCTGACCATCAGCGATGGTCCGTCACACCGGCAAAGAGTCAACCTGCCCTCACCACCCATTCGCCGTAGAATCGCAAAATCTTCATTTTTTGGGATGAATCGCGTTGCAGCCGCTGGGTCTCGGCGAATTACACCTTTTTGAGGGTGAAGATGCTGGATCAGGGTGCTTGATAGTGAGAAAAAGGGGCGGATGTCTGTGGAATCAGCCGTGCGAGACAGGTATCTTACGCTTGGACACAAATGCTCGCTGGAAACCCGGCGGCCTCCCCTTAAGCTACAATCCTGCCAAGGAGTATTACGATGCCGAAGCCAACCTCTCCCCGCGTTCATGATCGGCGAAAGTTTTTGAAGAAAACCGCGGCCGCCACAGGTGCTGCGATTGTCGCCCCCACTATTATTCCGGGATCGGCGTTAGGCCTCAACGGCACCGTTCCTCCGAGCGAGCGAGTGATCGTCGGCGGAATCGGTATTGGTAACCGCGGAACCTATGACCTTGGCTGTTTTCTCCAGCAGGATGATGTCCAATTCGTGGCGGTTTGTGACATCAAGAAGCAACGTCGGTTGGCGATCAAGAAAATGGTTGATGGCCAATACCAGACGGACAAGTGTGAGATGTATCGAGATTTCCGCGAGTTGCTCGACCGTAGCGACATCGACGCTGTGCTGATTGCCACGGGCCCCAACTGGCACGCCACTGCGTCGATGTATGCGGCCAAGGCCGGAAAGGACATGTACACCGAGAAGCCGGTCACGAAGAACATCGAGCAGAGCTTGATTCTGGCCGACACGATTCGCCGTACAGGTCGCGTCTTCCAGGTTGGTACCCAACGTCGTAATCTTCCGCACTTTGCGTTCGCCTGCGAACTCGCTCGAACCGGAAGACTTGGCAAGCTCAAACGAGTCTATGCCCATCCAGCAGGAATGCAGGCGATGATGAGTGGCTGGCTAACCCCAGAAGACCTCCCGAATAAAGAAGATGTTGACTGGGACATGTACCTGGGCCCAGCAGCCTGGCGACCGTTTAACAAGAAGCATCTTGACGGCTTCAATTTTGAGAAGGGCGGCGGCCTCGTCGGCGGCGGTGTTCTCGAGTGGGGTTCGCACTGTGTCGACCTTTGCCAATGGGCGGTCGACGATTGCCCGCCACCTGTCGAATACGATCCGCCTAAGGATGGCCAATTGGTATCGCGTTATGAAAATGGAACGGAGCTTATCTTCCGAGAAACTGGCTGGATTCCGCTGGGATCGTGTCCCGTTCGCTTTGAAGGCGAGGACGGCTGGGTGGAAGCTGGTGACAGCGGCAAAATGGTGCTGAGTTCTCCTGAGTTGCTTGCGGGACGCACGGTGGACGAGATTGGTGGCTATCCTGCTACCTTCCACGTCCGTGACTTCCTGGATTGCGTCAAAACGCGTGGCTTACCTAAGGGCAACGCAGAAGCCGCCTGCAATGCACACATTGCATGCCATGCTGCAAACATCGCCCTGCACCTGAATCGTCAGGTGAAGTACGACCATCGAAAGCACGAATTCATCGACGACGCACAAGCGAATCGTCTGAGATCGGAAGCTTTGCGTGAACCTTGGCGTCTATAAACTCCACGCACCGCTTTAATTGCTCGACTTCACCCCCAGCCACAGACGGCTGGGTTAGCCAAACTTGGAAACAAAAGAAAATGCGACATACCATCTTTAAAATACTTTTCTTGGCGATGGCCGTGGGCTTGCCCTTTTCATCGGCGACATTCGCTCAAAATGACTCAGCTGCAACCGAGGCCGATTTAATCGCTCTCCTCCAATCTGACGCGGCACCCGCGGACAAAGCACTCGCTTGCAAGAATCTTGCAATTCATGGTTCGGCGAATGCCGTGCCTGAATTGGCAAAATTGCTTCCCAATGAACAACTATCGTCGTGGGCTCGAATTGCCTTAGAGGCGATTCCAGATTCCGCTGCGGACGCCGCGTTGCGTGACGCGACGCAATCGCTACAAGGAAAGCTGCTGGTGGGGACGATCAATTCGATTGGTGTTCGTGAGGATGCCGAGGCGACAGACTTGCTTGCCGCGAAACTGATTGACGAAGACGCTGAAGTTGCGTCGGCCGCTGCCGTCGCGTTGGGGCATATCGGCAGCGAAGCGGCAGCTGACCACCTGCGAGGTGCCCTGGCGGATGCTTCCCCGTTAGTCCAATCCGCAATCGCCGAAGGCTGTGTTCTTTGCGCTGAGCAGATGTGGATCGACGGTAACACCGACAAAGCGATCGAAATCTACGATGAGATCCGAGAATCGGAACTGCCCAAGCAACGGGTTATCGAAGCAACCCGTGGTGCTATCCTCGCGCGGGGTGATGAAGGGATTCCAATGCTGATGGACCTTTTCTCATCGAGCGACAAGCACATGTTCAATCTTGCCTTGGGGACGGCTCGAGAGTTCCCTGGTACAAACGTCGACAAGGAGTTCGCCAAAGCGTTGGCGGACACGACCCCCGATCGCGCCGGGCTGATTCTGCTGGCCATGGCAGATCGATCCGATTCAGTCGATCTACCCACGATTTTGGCGGCGGCAAAAGAGGGACCCGCAAGCGTCCGTTTGGCAGCCGTCCGAGCTTTAGGACAGGTTGGCGATGCCTCTTGTCTACCAACCCTTCTCGAAATCAGCCTGGAGCAGGACAACGAGCTTCGAGCCCAGGCTCAGGCGACATTGGCTGAACTCCCGGGAGACGCGGTGAATGCCCAAATCGTCGCTCAGCTCGATCAAGCCTCCGGCACCATTTACCCATTGTTGATCGATCTGGTTGGTCAGCGTCGAATTCCGGCGAAAGATTCGTTGATGAAAGCCTTGGCTCATAATGACGCCCCAGTACGTGCGGCGGCTCTGAGAGCCCTGGGTGAGACGATTGACCCCGATGGCTTGGAAGTGCTGATTGGACAGGTCATTGAACCTCGGCACCCTGGCGATGTAGAAATCGCTCAACGCGCACTGAAAGCGGCCAGCATTCGCATGCCTGATCCGAATCTGTGTGCAGCCAAGCTTTCCGAAGCCTTGACGGCAAGTGATTCACTTCCGACCCAGATTGCGATCTTGCAAACGCTGGGAGCCGTGGGCGGTCCAAAAGCACTCGAGACCGTCGGAAAAGCAGCAGGTAGCTCCCAGGATGAACTGCAAGACGTGGGCAGTCGTTTGCTGGGCACCTGGATGACGGCTGATGCAGCCCCCGTGTTGCTCGATCTTTCCCAACAAGCAGAAAGCAACAAGTACAAGGTTCGCGCCCTTCGCGGATATCTGCGTATTGCTCGACAGTTTGTTCTTCCTGAGGGCGAACGAGCGGCCATGTGCGAAAAGGCACTTGCTGCTGCAACTCGCCAGCAAGAGAAAGAGCTGGTGCTCCAGATTCTTGCCAGATATCCAAACGCACCGAATCTTAAGCTCGCCATGGTTGCGATGGGCGATCCTAACCTCAAGGATCAGGCAACGGAGGTTGCCATGACCATTGCTCAGAAAGTCGGAGCAAGTGAAGCCGACTTGCAGGCTCTGTTGTCCCAATCTGACCTCGGCCAGATCGAGCTCGAGATCCTGAGTGCTCAATACGGTGCAGGTTCCCAACAGAAGGACGTGACCGCGTTGGTTCAAAAGGCAGCCAATGATCTTCCATTGGTCATTCTTTCGGCCCCATCGTACAACGATGCCTTAGGCGGTGACCCGGTACCGGGTACCCAGAAGCAACTGACCATTCGCTACAAAATGAATGGCCAGGAAGGCGAAGCGACCTTTACTGAGAACGCTCCGATCTTCCTCAAGAAACCGAACTAAGTCTGACGGTTTCTGTTTTCAATCACGACGCCAAACGCCCGCGAGGCCGATGGCGTCTGGGACAGAGCGTTGCAAAGCGTCGCCATCTCGACAACGCACTGCCATCGGTGTCTCGCCATGCACATTCTCGGCCACAAAATCATTCCGTAGCATTCACGGATCCTGA
>PBNZ01000017.1 GCA_002723275.1 Planctomycetaceae bacterium | reverse complement strand
CCACCACGAAACCTGATTCCGGAGCTGGGCGACCAGAGTATTCCTGATACGCCCTCTGAAGTCGTGGTTGGCATCCCCGCAGATCTCTTGAGACGGCGACCCGACATCCGTCGTGCGGAACGCCAAGTCGCTGCTCAGAGTGCTTTGATCGGCGTCGCGACGACAGATCTGTTTCCAGCCTTTTCTATCAACGGAATGATCAATTGGAGTGCTGGAGATTTCAGCGATGTCTTTCGGCAATCGAGCACGGCCGGAGTCATCGGTCCCACGTTCAATTGGAACGTGTTGAATTACGGTCGATTGGTCAACAATATTCGCGTCCAGGATGCTCGCTTCCAAGAGCTTTCTATCCAGTATCAGCAGCTCGTACTTGACGCCAATAAGGAAGTTGAAAACGCCATCATCTTGTTTCTCGAGTCACAAGATGAGGTTGCTTCGTTGCAGAAAAGTGTCGCCGCCACTGTCGAGTCGGTGCGGTTAGCTCAAACACAATATCGCGAGGGTGCGATCTCGTTCGATCGGGTCAATAATTTGCAACGAGAATTGACTCGCTTGGAGGATCAATTGGCCGTTTCCAGAACCAATGTTGCCCTGGGATTAATTCAAACTTATCGAGCCGTCGGTGGTGGTTGGCAGATTCGACTGGGAGCCCAGCCGAGTACGACGATTCCAGCTCCGCCGGAACCTGAGGACGCGCCCGAGCAACAACCGGAAGCCGTTCCGGCTCCTGAGCCTGCCTAGATCGCCAGCCGAGAAGAATTCCTGTTTACTTTTCCTTCCCCCAAAAAAGATTTCGGTTTCCAAACGAAGCAGCGTGGAAACGTTCGTCCGGAGGTAGAGATGCGTGTCAAAACAGCATGGGTGTGTTGTGCCTTCGTGGCCATCATCTCAAGTAACTTGCTGGCTGGAGGAGGATTCACTCACTCGCTTCTTAACCTGCATCGTTGCTGGCCGAACGCCGTCGACAAATCTTGTTGCGACGATTACGATTGCAAGCCGCTCCCGAAGTCCAAACCCATCTGCAAATTTACCTGTGACGACTACTGCCCCAAACCATTGCCTTGTGCTCAGCCCGTCTGCTCCTTCTGTTGCGACGATTACTGTGGAAAACCGTTTCCTGAGGTGAGTTGTCCGACGAGCGATCTGCAATGTATTCCCTATCGCTTGCCTTGCTGCGTTTGTGAAGATACTCCGGTCAAGGCCAGTACCCTGGACATTGAGTCGGCGCTTCGCTCGACACCGAGTATGCCACCGTTACCGTCGCAGTTATCAACTCCGCCTTCTGCCGATCCTAGCGATCCTCTGAATCGTCCTGCGGACGTTCTTCTGGAGGCTCATACTTTTCCGTTGATTCTGCCTCCAGTTGAGTAATGCGTTGCTCAAAGCTGGTGTAGGTTTGACGCCTTGGGATTTCACTGACTAACCACGCGACCAGGACTGCGATGTAGAACTGTCCGGAAACCGATTGCATCCAGGTCAGGGTTTGGACCAGGACTGTTTCCGGAGTCATGTCACCATATCCCAAAGTTGACATGGTGACGAAACTGAAATAGATCATTTGCGAAAACGCGTGCACCTCTCCCAGTTCGGATGATTCATTGAAGCTGACTCCATTGATCGTCCATTCCCCAGCCGCGCTGAGGGAAAGTCCCAGATAAATCATGGCCCACGCCAGGCCGAGCAATAGATAGGCACAGATCGCACCATAAATCGATTCGATCGTAGCAAGATGCTTGCGAATCACGGCGACCAACAACAGGATGGCCATGATGGCCAGGTAGACGGACTCAAAGACACAAGCGGTTAGAAATAAATAGTGTTTATCGCTTGCCAAGGTGATCCAATTGAGCGGCGCCATAATGATCGCTGCCAAGAGTCCCACAAAAAGCATTTGTTTGGTACGTTGCGTCGCCATCGCTGCCAGGATGACAACGAGCGTTAGACCTCCCCGCCAAAAGGCTCTTCCCCAGGTTGAATCACCAATGAGCGGAACGCCCAGCAGCAGGAAGATCAATGCCATCAATAGGATCAGCAGATTGTACCGAAATACAAGATCGACATCCGGTTTCACCCTTTTGTTCCTTTATTCTAAATCAGCTTAGCAAAACGGATCGCACCGGATTCGCGAGTCTCATTCCGAGGTGAATAAGTCGAGATGGCGCTCTCTGCCGGCATCAGCACCGATTTTAGTCGGTCCAATATCCCGTTTGATTAAATTCTAATGGACGAACATGCCTGGGTGGACAGGGCTACTACATAGAAGGGCTGTTTTCTTTCGGCTTTGAAAAACTAGAATGGCGTCCTGACGATTTTGGTGATGCCGAAAATTAGTGAAATTAAATTGATCCCTCAGTAGCGGATCTTGGTGTGGGAATAACGCGATGTTCAAGAATCGATATCTCTTTGGCGGATTGACTGCGTTGGCCATGCTGGCCGTGAGCGGCTGTGGACAACCGAATGAATATCAGGCTCCGCCAGCGCCTGAGGTGACGGTTGCCAGACCGATTCATCGTGATGTTACGGTCTACCTGGAAGAAACGGGAACGACCGAACCTGTTCAAGTGGCGCAGGTTCGCGCTCGAGTTCGAGGATTTTTGGACGAGATTAAATTCACGGACGGCGAGGATGTCAAGGAAGGACAGATTCTCTATGAGATCGAGAAGGCCCAATATAACGCCGCCGTCCAGGCTGCTGAGGCTGATGTTTCGGCAAAAAAGGTCGAGCTTGAGAAGGCAAAGATTGAGGCCGATCGGCAGGAAAAGTTAGACGAGCAATCCGCGACTTCGGAGACGGCTGTCGTGGCAGCCAGAGCCGCTCGCGATGAGGCGGATGCTGCGATCCAGGCCGCAAACGCCAATCTCGCTCAGGCTAAATTGGACCTCTCCTATACCGACGTCAAGGCACCGATCACTGGACGAGTTGGGATGACGCTTGTGAAAAGAGGAAACCTTGTCAGCGGGACAGACGCAACGCATCTCACAACCGTGATGCAGTACAATCCCATCTATGCAACGTTTTATATTAATGAGACTCAGCTTTTGTCATTGGTGGGAAGTCGGAAGGAGAAGGATGCAGACAATGTCAAGAAACCTCCGATTGATCTGCGACGTCAATCCGATGATGACTTTGTCTTCCAAGGGCAATTCGATTACGCCGATCTTCAGGTGGACCAAAATACCGGAACGTACATGATACGAGGGATCTTTCCCAATCCGGATTTGCAGCTCGTGCCAGGGTTGTTTGTTCGTGTCAGAATTCCAATTTCAGAAATCAAAAATGCTCAATTGATTCCAGAATATGCCGTCATGACNGATCAGGCTGGAAAATATGTTTTCGTNGTGAATGCCGAGAGTGAAGTNGAACGAAGNGACGTGAGCCTGGGNCCNAAGCATGTGATCGATNAGCAGCCGTTTTTNGTGATTNANGNTGGGNTANAGGATACCGANCTGGTGNTNATCCAGGGANTTCAANGCACNCGNGCCGGTGGCCTNGTGACATTTACAGAAGAGAATCTCGACAAACAACTTGNTCAGNCGGCNNCGNCGGCTCAANCGACGAACGACTCGANNTCNTCCNANACCAGTTCCNACTAATTGCCGCAAATGCAGCGGCTGAATGGAATNNATTNCGGATTCNNCGCAGNAATTNGCGCANCACCTGNCTCTCGATCAANCTNTGGNCGNGAGCNCGTCNGNGTCATCTTCGGNNGANTTATCNGCCGATNCATCNCGNTTNGTCCCGGACATTTCGCTGAGGCTNTGGAAGATAACNAAGAANGACGGCACAAACAGGAGCGAAAAACAGGTGGCCGCAATCATGCCNCCGACNACGGCATTCCCGACCGCCTGGCGGCTTGCCGCTCCNGCTCCAGAGGAGACCAGGAGAGGAAGGAACCCGAGGATCGAGGAGAAGGCGGTCATCAAGATTGCNCGNAATCTGAGCTTAGCAGCGGTGGTGGCTGCTTCNCGAATACTCATGCCATTCTTTCGTTGTTCGCGAGCAAATTCGACGATCANAATTGCATTCTTACTNGCCAACGCGACGAGCAGNACGATACCGATTTGAGTGTAGGTATTGTTGTCNGCGCGNCGCATCAAGAGAGCGATNACGACTCCAAGNGCTGCCAAGGGGACGACCGAGATCACTGCGGCAGGGCTGGTCCAACTTTCGTACTGNGCGGCNAAGACGAGAAATACAAATACAACGGCGAGACCAAAGATAAAGTACTGTTCTCCGCCCACCTGTTTTTCCTGAAAGGACATNCCNGTCCATTCGTANCCCATNGTTGCAGGGAGTTCCTTCTGCGCGATNTGTTCCATCAACTCAAGCGCCTGNCCTGAACTGTANCCCGGTGCTGGTTCACCATTGATTTGAGCGCTCGGATAAAGGTTGTANCGTTGAACGACCTGGGGCCCNACAACTTCTTCGACCGAGATGAAGGTGCCAATGGGNATCATNTTTCCGGANTTGTTNCGAACGTTCAGATAAANAATGTCGGATGGAGCNACGCGATAGCTCTGGTCGGCTTGAACNCGCACTTGCCAGGTACGGCCAAAGGCGTTGAAGTCGTTGACNTAGGCCGAGCCAAGGTATGTCTGCATGGTGTTGAACACTGAGTCCAAGGGNACNTCAAGTGTTTTNACTTTGACACGNTCNATATCNACAAACAGTTGNGGAACGTTGGCGCGGAAGGTTGTGTTNAGTGCTTGAAGNCCGCTTTGGGTGTTGCCGGNGGNCACNATGTTTTGGGCGACATTCTGCAGGTTCTGTAATGAACCACTTCCACGATCCTGNACCTGCATCTGAAAACCGCCNGCNTTCCCCANGCCATCAATNGCCGGTGGAATGAATGCAAAGACGATCGCCTCCTGGATCTTCGTNAATTGNATTCGNAATTGCTTGAGAATCCCCAGTTGGCTTTCCTTNNGCGTTGTNCGCTCNTCCCATGGCTTGTAAACAACGACGACCATTCCTTGATTTGANCCGCTTGTNCCACTCAANAATGAGAATCCAGCAATGGAAACCCAATCGGNAACGCCNTCNGTTTNCCGNAGAATGCCGTCAATCTTGTTCATGACTTTNGTCGTGCGCGAAAGCGAAGATGCGTCAGGCANTTGAACGTTGACGAAAGCGTANCCCTGATCTTCGGTTGGNAAAAANCCNGTCGGNAGTGAGCCGAAACCCATTCCNGTCGCGACAAACAAACCGATATACACCAGGANGACCAGGGCNATGCGGCGGACCATTCCGCCAATCACATAGGANTAGGCTTTGGTGCCACGGTCGAAGAGNGANTTGAAGCCCCGAAAAAAGAANTTGCGAGTCTCGGGAGTTTTTCGCATCAACAGACCGCACAACGCTGGACTCAACGTTAATGCGTTGATCGTACTGATGATCACGGCTGCCGAAATGGTCAAGGCAAATTGTCGGTACATTTGGCCTGTGATTCCGGCCATAAAAGCCGTNGGNACGAATACCGCAAGCAATACCAAGGTTGTCGCAATCACCGGGCCGGTNATCTCATTCATCGCGCTCACCGCGGCGTCTCTNGAACTCATCCCAGAATCCAGATGGCTGGCNGTNTTCTCNACGACCACGATCGCATCATCGACGACGATGCCGATNGCCAAGATGATNCCGAANAGGGTCAACATGTTNATGGTGAACCCAAACATCGACATCATCGCAAAGGTNCCGATCAGAGAGACNGGAATNGCCGCACATGGCACAATGGTTGCTCGCCAGTCTTGAAGGAAGATGAAGATTACNAGGATCACNAGCCCTACNGCCACAAACANAGTNCTGTAGACTTCCGCGATGGACGCTTTGACAAAGCGTGTGGTGTCGTAGGGGATTCGATAGGAGATGCCTGGAGGGAAATTCTTGGCGAGCTCCTCCATCTTCTGTTCGATTGCNTTGGCGAGGTCCAANGCATTNGCGCCGGGNAATTGATAAACAGCAATGGCTGTGGCCGGTGTGCCGTTGACGGTCGCGACACGNTTNTAGCTTTTACCACCAAGTTCGACGCGAGCCACATCTCCGAGTCGTGTAATCCGGCCGCCNTCGCCTGTCTTGATGATCATGTCTTCGAATTGGGACGGATCATTNAGCCGGCCCAANGTGTTGACCACAAGCTGAAACGAGGTGGTGTCGGGGGAGGGCGGCTCACCAACTCGACCCGCAGCCACNTGGACGTTCTGCTCCTGGATCGTGCGGACGATGTCTTCTGTCGTGAGATTGCGGGAATCCATCTTTTGCGGNTCGAGCCAGATTCGCATGCTGTAATCTTCNGCGCCGAAGACCGTGATCTGACCGACGCCNGGTATGCGACTNAATTCATCCTTAATATTGATNGTGGCNTAGTTNCTNAGGAACAAATCATTAAATTGCTCTTCGGAANTNTNATCGGATGTGAGCGCGATGAATTGTGTGATCTGAGTCGACTGCTTTCGCGTNGTCACCCCCTGACGNCTTACATCCTCAGGGATCTTGGAGTTGGCAATGGCGACCCGGTTCTGGACCAATACCGTAGCCATGTCCATNTCNGTGCCGATTTCGAAGGTCACGTTCAGNGTGTANGAGCCGTCGTCCGCACTATTGGACGACATGTANATCATGTTTTCGACACCGTTGACTTCCTGCTCGATCGGAGCTGCGATCGTCTCCGCGATNACCTGCGCATTGGCACCNGGATAAAATGCTGTGACCTGNACCGTNGGTGGTGAAATCTCTGGGAANTTNGAAACGGCAAGNCCCGATTGNGCGACCGCTCCTGCAATCACAATCACGATTGAGATNACCGAGGCAAAAATNGGNCGGTGGATNAAGAAACGTGAGATCATTTGACGTTCAACACTCTCGCTTTTCGTATCGTTATTGTTTGTTCGTTGGGGCGTCGAAGCTGCTAGACCGAGCGACCATTCATCGTCATTTCATTCCGGATAGATAACGCCTAGTCTACTTCAGAACAACACGTGAGTCGTGCATTCTACTTCACTGATCCCACAACGGTAGATCAGCTGAGCAGATTATGTTTTTGCCGTTTGTCTTTTGCCAAGATCCGAGTTTGCGGCGAATTACTCAGGTCACAAATCCTGACGCGAAATCCAACCCAAATCAGAAGATGAGCGATCACAACGTACGGAACGAATCTGGGCAGATGCGAGGTCCCATTCAAACAATTGCTATTCGGGGCCTAATTCGTTTTCAAATTTTCTGCAACTGTTTTGTCTTCGTCGCTTCGATAACGTTCGAACCAACCGAGAATATAAGCGACCTTCGCGATTAGCCGACTGGGGCGTCCCGCAATCGAATGTGAGGTTTCCGGGATGCGTACTAAAGCGGTTTCAATCTTCCGTAATTTCAACGCCTGGTAAAATTGTTCTGTTTCTGAGATCGGTGTGCGATAGTCGACTTCGCCTGTAATCAGCATCGTGGGTGTCGCAACGTTGCCTACGTAGGAGATCGGACTCCGTTTTAAGTACTGTTCGGCATGCTCCCAGGGGGGGCCTGGAAACCAGTACTTGTAGAAGAAATTGTAGGCGTCGGCTGTTAGGGCGAAGCTATACCAGTTGATGACTGGTTTGGCGACGACGGCTGCCCGAAAACGTTGTGTCTGGCCGATGATCCAAGCTGTGAGGACGCCTCCGCCGCTTCCTCCCGTGACAAACAAATTGTCTTTGTCGATAAAGCCCTGGTTCAAAACGTAGTCGACGGCTGACATCAGGTCGTCATAATCCTGGCCCGGGTAATTATGGTGGATCAAATTGGCAAACTCAGCACCGTAGCTCGTACTGCCACGCGGATTGACATACAGCACGACGTATCCGGCGGCTGCGAATAGCTGCATTTCAGCGCTAAATCGATTTCCGTAATTTGCAAAGGGACCACCATGGATTTCCAGGATCAACGGATACTTCTGCTGCTTGTCGAAGTTCGGGGGCGTCACCAGCCAGGCTTGAATCGATCGTTGATCAAAAGATGACGGAAGCCGTAATTCAGTCACTTTTCCTAGGTTTTTGTGGCCCAGGACATTTTCATTTAAGTGCGTTAGCTGACTTGTCTCCTCACCAAGGCGGACGACGGCAACGTCGGCGGGATGATCGGCATTCGTTCGCGTAAAGGCCAGTCGATTGTTCTTGCCCAAGCTAAACGAACCACTCGCATAGGGACGGCCCAAGGTAACGCCCCCGATCTGATTGGCGACTGTTTGTCGGCGACCATTCCGAGTGATGTAGCCGATTTTGGTATCTCCCTGATCGTCGTAGAGGAAGAAAATGCCGCGACCGTCGGCGGCGAATTGAGGAGAACGTACGCTGCGGTCGAAATCTTTCGTAAGTAACTCCGACTGGCGCGTCTCCAGGTTCAGCAAATAGAGCTGAGCATTGTGATAGCCAAGCTCACGATCGTCGTAGCCAACATAGGCCACCGTTTGTCCGTCGGGGGAAATGGTGGGTTGCTGATCCGGTCCATTTCGTTCTGTCAACTTGCGCATCGCGCCAGTCGCTACCGTGACTTCATACAACTCACTTTCGACAGGGTCATGTTCCCAATCGGCCTGGCGATTCGCCGAAAAGATGAGCTTGTCGCTGTCGGCAGTCCACACAATCTGGCCGTTGTGGTGATAAGGCCCAAAGGTGACTTGTCGTAACGCTCCGCCATCGCTCGACATTAAGAATACCTGATCATATTCGTTATCCAGGTAACCTGCTCCGTCGGAACGGTAGGTTAGTTTCTCAATGACCTTTGGTTGAGTGGCCCAGGTTGCACCTGTTGGAGGCTGAGGAAGTTGGACCCAAGTCTCGGTCTCATGGGGCACTGCCATGACTAATGCAATCCAGCGACCGTCTGGCGAGATGCTGATCGTACCTGGTGAGCGGGTTAGCTGAGTGAGACGCGTTGTCTGCCCGGTATCCATGAAACGCAGGTACAGTTGTTGCGATCCGTTTTCGTTGGAGACATAAACCAGACGGTTGCCGTCAGAAAACCAACGGGGGCGACTTTGCGAATCGTTGCCACGAGTCACAGGTCGATGGTCGCTCCCGTCGTATTTAATTGACCACAGACTCGAATGGACACGGTCGGTCATGACATCCATCGAGTTACGCGTATAGACGATGGTTTGGCCATCGGGAGAAATCTGTGGATCTGCCGCCCAGGCAAGCTTGAAGACGTCCATCAGCTCAAAGCGCTTCTGCGCTGCTTGCTGTTCTTCTGGGGAGGATTCTTCCGCATCGGCTTGCAAGCCTAGCGGTCCGCTAAACCATACGATGTGGAGGACGAAAGCGAGTGTCGATAGCAACCCTGATGAACGCATTTAATTATTCCGATGGGCAGTGAGTTTGTTTTCTTGTTATAAGCCGGCTTGGCGCAATCCCCGATATTGGCCCGCCGCCACTAGCGATGAATATAGATCGGCTTAAGTTGCGGCGCTGATTGTCTTGTCGCTCAGGTTGTGCGACGAAACTCAAGCACTTGGTCAGATGGATCTTCCATGATTTGCTCTTGAATAAATGTGTAGCCGGATCGATCACCTTCGTGAGAGGTTGTCCTTCGACCAGCAAAGAGGTTCGGTCAAACGATCGGGCAGCTGCGGCTTCGACCGGTTGCTCGAGGAATCGCTTTTGGATTTGTTGTCCTGAAAGAATCCGGATTACCGAGCTGCTTGCTTCCCTCGAAACTTTTGCTGCCACTCTGCCGGTTTCACACGCATGTCCGTGTTGTCCCGGTAGTGTTTGCGGAGCTCTTCGAGCTCTTGCTTCAACTCGTCGATGGCGGCGGAGTATTGCGGGTTTTCATACTGATTCGTCGACTCCTCAGGATCTTTTTCCAGATCGTAGAATTCCCATTCGTCGAATTGATAAAAGTGAATCAGCTTATAGCGGTCCGTTCGGACGCCATTATGCTTGGCCACCATGTGTACGCTGGGGTATTCGAAGTAATGGTAGTAGATGCTCTCGCGCCAATCATCCGGGGTGGATCCCTTCAATAATGGTACGAGGGAGGATCCTTGCATGTCTTCAGGAATGTCGACACCGGCAATTTCGAGAAAGGTTTCTGCGTAGTCCAGGTTTTGAACGAGATCTTCGTTGATGGCCCCAGGTTTTGTTTGTCCCGGCCATTTCACGATCAACGGCATCATTAACGATTCCTCGTACATCCATCGTTTGTCGTACCAGCCGTGGTCTCCCAAGTAGAAGCCTTGGTCGGATGAGTAGATCACGATCGTGTTGTCATCCAGGCCTGCCTGTTTTAGATAGTCCACCAGCTTTCCGACACTCTCATCTACACCCTTGATGCAGCGCAAATAGTTTTTGATGTACCGTTGATATTTCCAGCGAATCAAATCGTCGCCACTCAGCTTGGCATCGCGAAAGGCTTGGTTCTTCGGACCATACGCAGCGTTCCATGCCTTGAGTTGAGCTGGCGTCATTTTGCCGAGATTTCGGAATCCAGATCGATCGACCGACTTACCCGCCTTGGGATCGAAATCGGCATCGGGTTCTAGGAAGAGATCGAAGACAATATTCAAGTGGCCGTCGATTTCCATTTCTTGGTGTCGCGCTGGACTCGCGTTGTCCCGCCAGTCGTCGAAGAGTGTCTCCGGTTCGGGGATTTCCATGTCGTCGTATAGTGTCAGATGCCGTAAGGCTGGCATCCACGTTCGGTGAGGTGCCTTGTGCTGACACATCAGCATGAACGGTTTGTTCGGATCGCGTTTGTTTTGGAGCCACTCAAGCGCATCGTCGGTCACGAGATCCGTGCAGTAGCCTTCGATCTGCTCTCGCCCATCTTTTGTGAGAAAGACTGGGTTGTAGTAATCACCCTGCCCGGGCAACACTCGCCAGTGGTCGAAGCCTTGCGGTTTCGACTTGAGATGCCATTTTCCAATCATGGCAGTTTGATAACCGGCTCCCTGGAGTAACTTTGGAAACGTTTGTTGGTCACCATTGAAATTGTTGCCGTTGTGCATGAAGCCGTTCAAATGGCTGTGTTTGCCCGTCAAAATCACAGCGCGACTCGGACCACAAATGGAATTCGTGCAAAAGCTATTTTGGAACAACATGCCGTCCCGTGCCAACTGATCAATGTTGGGTGTTGGATTGATATCCTTGAGCCAGTCGGAGTAAGCACCAATGGCATGAGGCGCGTGATCATCCGTAAAGATGAAGACAATGTTCGGTCGATCGTCTGCGAACGATGTGGATGAGTCGAAAAGAGACGCGGCGATACTCAAAAAGAAACATGCAGCAATCGCAGCGGAGTAGTTTGTCATCCGGTGGAGCTTCACGATCAAGATCCTCATGGTGAAGAACGGGAATGTGGGAGACGTAAATTGCCATTGTAGTCGCCTTGGCAGGATGTTGCACGAACACTTTTCGGGACGATCTGCGATGACGCCGGACGCGGTAGTCCAACGGGGCTTGAGGGAGATCTCTGAACGCGTGATTCCAGTCGCCTACAGCAGACGATGTCGCTCTAAATCACCGAGCAGATCGCCGAGATAGCCATCGTCACTGAAATTTTCTTGAGCGTAGTTTTCCCGTTCGTCATCGACGAAACGGTACCGACGATCATCGTCTGACTCCGTTTCCTGGAAGACCGCATCCACCACTTCGGGGGCTTGCTGCGGTGTCAGCTCTTGAGTGTTCGACAATCGTCGCCAGCGTTCGTCTTCGGGCTCCAGGAATTGATTCGTCGGCCACGCATGATGAGGATGAACTGCCGCGACTATCGGCTGAGTTAGACGGGTGAGAGCGGCATCAGCATAGGCTCCCTCACGAAAGGCAACGACCAGGTCCGATGAGTTGAATTCCGCATCGCAGTTCCAATCTCCAGTAGCCCAGCCAGAGTTGCCGACTACTGCGTCTTCATACTGTCCAGCAATGAAGACGGCGACGAGATCGCTGGAGTTGAAGATGCGATCCAGGTTGGCATCGCCCACCGTTGTCTTCAAAATGTCCTTGACCAGGACGTTCACATCGAGTTCATTGAGGATACCGTCAAGGTTCAGGTCACCACCTTCAACAGGCTGTTGTGTGCGGATTCCGTCGCAAAGCAGGTCGATGTCCATGTCGGTGATCGCCAGGTCACCATTTAAGTCACCTCGCTGAATGGGACCTCCGTTGGTGGATCCGAAAGAACGGGTCTGCAGCACCTGTAAATCACCCACGCCATCGGGGACCCTGCCGAACGATTGGTTGACTTCAGCCGGACCAAACTCGATGTAATCAGCGAACGCAACGGGACGCCCTTGTGCGTCGGCACGAATCAATCTCGCGTCGTCATTGGTGTCGCCCTTGAAGCCAAATCCCAATTGAGATTCGTCGAAGACGCGAAACTCGCCGGCACCCAGCACGGCCGGATCGGAGATGGTGAATTTGGTCAGGTTATTTCCGTCGGAGATATACCAACCCGCCAGATCGATGGCCGATTCACTTGCGTTGTAGAGTTCTAGCTTGTCGATACTTGGTGCAGTGGTGCGTGTCAGGATTTCATTGATGACTACGGAACGGTCGAAGCCGACCTGACTAGCTCCAGGTGTTCCGCCAATGGTCAGACTCGCTCGCCAATTCTCCGGGTCGTCATAGTTGCCGTTGAGGTCGATGACTTCCAGTGCAGCTCCGCCCCCGTCTGCCAGGGCCGGCCAAGCCGCTCCATCGTTGTACCGGAATTCTTGAATCGGTTCTCCAATCGCATTGACGAAGGTGAGTGTTTCGCCACCATTGCTGAGCTTGCCTTGGAATTCTCCAGAGACCTGGATCTCAGTGCCGTAACGACTTTGGAAAGCTGCCAGGTTTTTGGCCAGGACAATCTGACCACCTGCCTCGAGTTGCCCATGGGTAAACTCGAACGAGATTCCCTGATTGTCGTCGTTGATCTCCGTTTCAATGAGCCGGGCACCGCTCAGGTCGATTGTTGTGGCTCCGGTATTTCGAATCTCGATGAACTCGAAACTGTCGTTGTCCGAATCAAGCTCGCTGAATTGAGTGAGGGCCGCGTGCGGATTGTAGTTGATCTCAGAAATTCGTAGCGCCTGCTGCGGATGAGCTTCGGTGCCGACGTAACTGTACGAGTCGATTTCGCGATTTTCTGGATCGAGCAAGCGAAGAGTTCCACCTGCGTTCGATAATCGTCCTTCGTACGGCTGAACCAAGAGACCTTGATTGCCCGATGGTCCCGTTGCTCGACTTCGGAAAACACGAACGTCGGGGCTCAGGTAAAGCTGTTCGTTCGCGCGAATCACCGTACCCGGCACCAATTCAGCTTCCACGGCTCCAGCAATTTTCCAGCCGGAAACATCAACGGCAAAGTCATTGGGGTTTTGAATGGCCAGATATTCTTCGGCCTGATTCCCACTCGTTGGATTGAATTCGACGGCCGCAATATTGAGTGATACATCGGTGGGCTGGGCGTGAGGAATGCCCGCAATGTCTCCCGACGGAATAATTCCCTCGACTAATTCGGGGACGACCATCAAGTCAGAATTGGTCACCGACGAATTGATCAGATGAATCGCCAGAACGTTTTTACCCTGTTGAACCTGGTCGACGTGTTGCGAGATGACGACGTCTTCGAACTCCACAGCCGATCTGGTAGGACGCGAGCGAGCTCGTGAGTTGTAGGATTGCGGACCGTCGGCTCGAAGGTTGGCCCTGGAGACTTCGACGCCGTTGAGGTAGGCGACGTAGCCGTCATCGTATTTCATTCGCAATGTGAGATCTTCAATTTCAGAGAGATCATCCACGACGAACGGGATGCGAATAAACAGTGAGGTGCTGTCGGCGGCGACTTCCGTCGGTTTGATTCGAGTGCGAATTAATTCCTGATAGCTGCGCGGAGTGTTCTCGAAGCCCAGTCCTGTCGAACCGACCGACCAGGTCGCGTCATCGAAATCATTGGATGTCCAACCATTGCCCAGCGAATCGTCCGACGGGACGAAATAACGGGCGTCGGTAAACTGAGGGACAAGCACTTTGACTTCTTCTGGGTTCAGGTTGTCGACGCTGTGAGTTTCGTATAAATGGCGACGCCGCACGGCCAGGTATTCATCCTTGAGCCGTTGCAGGGATTCTGAAAATGATTCGTTATCGCCCCATCTCCATGGATCCGCCCAACGCGCATAGTCCAAGGCGACATCCGCCGCGAGAAGTTCCTGGTAGGCATCCAGGCGTGCTTCAAACTTCAGCTGCTCGGCGGGAGTCTCCGGATGCTGCAACAGATCGTCCATGAGCGATCGCAAGCGACGCAGATACATTTCTCGGAATTCCGGCACTTCGTAGAGTGCGTCGATCAATTGGTTCCAGGATCGATTGGCGGGATGCTCTTCGTCACCGACGAATGGATGAGAAGGCCAGATCGTCACACCGGCAAAGGTACGGAAATTATCCTTGTCGGCCCAAATGGTGTCGTCCAGGATATTGTCGTTGCTCATGTAGTGCAGGCCGAAAACAAGGTCCAGATCCCAGGGCAGGAACATCCATTCGCCGCTGCCTTCTGAGTCCCGGTAGAGAAAATAGTTCTTGGCCATCTGGTCGTTGTTTTGCATGATGACCGTGGCGGCAAGGTAATTCAGAACAGCCGGGACGTTGACGTTGTCGAAAACGTAATTCCTCAACTCTTCTCCAGCCGATTGGTTGATTTTTTGAATGAACTCACCGAGGTCACTGTTTGATTCATATTCCCGAGTTCGTTTTCGGCCTCCCGAGGCGGAGGTGAACTTGTTGTACATCTTGTACAGGGCTCCATCAGGATCGAGCCCTTCTCGTTCCAGCATGTCTGCGTCTGGTTGCTCAATCAGCATGGCGACGGAGAAGAAGTCACTGTTGCGTTGCACGCGTACTGGGAACGCTTCAGAGGCCGGAAGTCCAGCAGCGTCATAGGTTTCGTAGGCGAGCGCCTGACGGATGTAGTCTTTGTTGGTGTAGGTTGTGTTGAGATTGATCTCCTGTACTCGTCCCGCATCCTCTGCAAAGCGAAAGTCGTTGGCTGTGTTGAAATCAATCTTGTAACTTTTTTTCGGCAAACCCGTCGACGAGCCGCCGCGCAGACGCACGAATACATTGTCGTAGAATTCGTCGCCATAATAGACCGACGCCCGAGTGCCCGTGCTGGTGTCTGCTCTTCGTTCTGTCCCCGGTTCCAGATACCAGTGAAGGATGTTCAGCGGACTATCAACATTGGGGTCGCTCACGACAGTGCCATAGTATTCCGGAGACTGATTTTCTCCATCCGTATCCAGAAAGGCCGGTGCACGTGACACGCGGTTTTCACCGTCCTGGGCCACGACCCGCCAACGGATCATGTCACCGGGACTCGCGATTTGAACGGGAACCGTAGCGGTGAAAACGCCGTCATTGGCCGTTTCATCACCACCTTTACCGTCGTCTCGTAACGGTGTCGTGATTTCCTCACCATACATCACTCGATAAACCAATTCGGTCGAAGCAACTTCAGCATAGCGAGGTGAGATCTTGGCGGTGATGACCAAAGCTTGATCTGCCGGAATGAGACCGGGACGATCGGTCACATCCTCAATGGTCGGACCCACATTGGCAACTTCACCCGGATTTGCCTCTCCCGGGGTCGGCTGCAACAGGAAGCCTACCAGGCCACCATTCGTTGGAGAGTTATCGCCCTCGGCACTCAACTCCAAACTCCAGCTATTTAATGAACCGCCTTCCACCGTGAAGTCATCGGAAATCTCCAGGGTCCAGGTCCCGGCAGCCAATTCACCATTCAAGGTTGCCAGAGAACCCTCCGGCTGGAAGGCTCCCGTGAACGGCGCCGTGCCGCTTGTGATCGCATTCGCCGCCTGATCATCGAGCGTTGTGTCTCGGAAGTTGTCGCTGCTGCCTCCCACGTCCGTGAATAATTCGACGCGTGTTCCCTGAGGACTGATTAACCAAACGTCCAGATCGTCGTTCCAACTGTGGGTAATATCTACCGTAACGTTGACGTCGCTTAGTTGTCCTGCTTGAGCAACCTCAATGGTGCTGGTGATGGTCGATATGGCGGTCTTGCTGATCGTTTGAGGTACATCGCTCGCGGTCGGCGGAAGAGTGCCTTCCTGGATTCCATAAGAGATGTCCGCGAATTGATCGGGGTAGTCCTTGCCATCGGCACCGTATTCCGACAGTACCTCAAGGTTGCTGGTTGTGAGTGCGAGGTAGTTGCCGCTTGCCGAGAGATTGAAATTGGTGTGAAGCTTGCCATCCTTGTCCGGTGCATTGAAGCCCGAAGCGTAGATGAGCTGATATTCACCAGGATCCAGCGAACTGCCGTCCGGAAATCCCCACTTGGTCAAATTATCGGGATCATCGGTCAGGAACATCTGCGACAAATCGGCTGCCGCGTCACCCTGGTTGAGTAATTCGATCCAATCGGAGGATGCGCCATAGCCATCCTCGATCGTACGCTGATTGGCTGCCATGAATTCATTAATGACGACGTCAGCCGCCAGCATGAATCTTGATTCGAGCGTTTCAATTCGCGGACACGCCTTCATCGAAAGCGCACGCGCAGACCGAGGCATAGCACGCACAACAAAACTCCTTGATTCATTGACTAAGGCGTCCTCACCAACCTCTTTGAGAAAGAAGCTTTTGGAGGACGCCTGTGATCAGCGAACGGATCGAATTGGATCGGTATACTATTTCCGCCGTCGCAATCGCTGGTGCATGATGCATAAGGCGATGGCCAACAACGAAAGGCCGGCAGGTTCAGGCACAATAGCCACATTAGCGGCACGGGGTGGCATCTCATAACCGCCATTTGTGAAGGCCGTGACGAAGTCAGAACTGTCAAATTCGGCGTCGCCATTCCAGTCCCCGCTTGCCCATCCTGAATTGGTCGCTTGACCGTCCTCGTATTGGCCAAAGGTAAACACTTCGACCAGGTCGCTACTCGTGAAGACACCGTCAAGATTGGCATCGCCAAAGTAGGTGCTCTTCAAGGTCTCGACCCAATGGGAACGATCGAGGTCGTTGACCTGGTTGTCGCCGTTTAAGTCAAAGATCGAATCTGTCAGGCCATCTCGAACTGCCGTTGAGAGACGATCGATATCCGCTGCCGTCAGGAGATTATCGCCGTCGAAATCGCCAGGCGTACCAGCGTCATCGAAGGCTGCTGCATAATGGGCCTGAATGCGATCTTCACTCAAAACGCCTTCGTAGAATGCAATCTCGTCGAGCATGCCTTCGAAGAATTGTCCGGCTTGATTTTTGTGGGAGCCGATCACCCAAAGTCCGTTGGCCGACTCGACGCCGTTGCGACCTGGAAACTGAGGGTTAAGGTCGGAAGGTTCACCATTGACGTAGAATATCAAGTTTTCTTCGTCGCCATCATGGGCGACCACGAAGTGATACCATTCTTCGACTTGAACAAAATCGTTTTCGGCTGGATCCAATGCGTTGGTCGTCGCACCCCCGATGTAGGAACCCGGCTGGCGATTCGCCGAGATCAGGACGTTGGATCGGCCAAGTCCGTTTCCATCTTTCTGGGCGATGTAGACCTGCTGGTCACGAACCACGTCGATGAATTCGCCAGGATTGTCCGGGTCTTCGATCTCTTCGACGCCCGTCGTATAAAACCATGTTTCAATCGTCCAACTCGACATCCCATCGATCGACGGATCAAAATCTAATTCGGTAACAATGCTACTGTCGCCAAAAAACTCGCCTGCCTGACTACCAGCAACGCCCGGGCGTCCAAATTCAACACCAATCACTTCCGAGCCAATGTTGCCATTGCCACTCGAATCTGCAAGTTCGTCGGAACCTACTTCATCTTCGAATCGGTAGTAGGCAAACGGATTGTCCTCAAGCACGGTCGAGGCATAGTCGGCGTAGACGCTTGAGCTGAAAGCACAAAGCACGAAAACGGCTGCAATCCCATTTAAGCGTGTCATTGAAATTTCTCCCTACAAAAAAACGCCGCCAAGCATTTGGCTCAGCGGCGCGATACGGTTCTGCGTGCGTTACCGTCTACTTCCTGCGGCATGCCAATAACGCGAGTGTACCAAACAGTGTCAAAAGGATCGACGATGGTTCGGGGATGACGGTGACTACCGATCCGCCAGCACCCAGCGGCTCGACCAGGACGTTCGTGCCTTCAACGGCTGGTGCTCCCAGAACAGTCGTTTTGGAGAGATGTTCTCCAACATAAGCTGCAGGCGTTTCATTCAGGAATGACAGAACGGCAGCAGGGGTGAGATCTACAAAGGAGAGATTGATCGGGTTTCCACCACCGCCAAAAACCGCCTCGCTCGTTCCGTCGATGTTGACTTGAACATCATTGACGACGAAGAAGGGAGCGAACATCGCAGCATCGCTGACATTCACCGTCGGGCCATCCGCCGTACCTGGTGCTCCGCCCACGCCGTCGTTGCCGGCGATGGTGAGAGTTGTGCCTGCGCCCTGTACGTTGAGAACTTTGCCGTCGGCAAGTTGGAAGCGTTGCTGTGCGGGGAGATCCGGAATGACGGGCCAGTTGGATGCTGGACCAGGTCCGATTTGGACGTTGTCGTCGATCGAAACGTTCGGCTCAAGCGTTGTTACGGAAGAACCTGAAAGGTCCCAGTTAGCGACATTGAAGATGTCGTTGTCAGCATTGCCGTTCCAAATAATGTCGGCGCTGACCGAGGGAACCAGCAACGCGAACACACATATAAATGTCAGAGGAATGTGCTTCTTCATGGGTGATCTCCAAAATTTCATTAGTGGCCTGGTCGAGGCCAAAAAAAAAGCACGATCATCAAGTCGCTACCTATCTCGTGCGAGCGAGAATGTAACGAACCAGATGATCGCGCTTTCGTTAGCGTTTCCTAAATGTAATGACTTTGCGGAAAACTGTAATTCACTAATCGTAGATTTGATTGGTCATCCCTACAAGTTCCAAAACGCCTTATCTGTGTTTAAACATTTGAACGAAGTGTCGTTAACACAGCAGCTGTAGGTGGAGTAATTCAGTCCAATCGTCGTTGTATTCTTCGTTGCGGTGAGTTAACGCTGCTCAGCCTTTCGCTTGGGCTCGCATGATGTTTCTGCGGGTGTTGGGAATCTATTTGCGACGAAATGCCAGTAACGCGAGCGTTCCAAATAAAGTCAATGTGATTGAAGATGGTTCCGGAATACCGATGACAAACATTGCGCCAGGAAAGATTTCCTCGACTAAAAGGTTGCTGCCTTCAACAGCAGGCACGCCCGATACCGTGATCTTGGAAAGATGCTCCGTACGAAAGTCGTCCGTCGATTCGTCCATGAATGCCAATTCTGCGTCGGGGCTGAGATCCACAACGGAACGACTGAGGGGATTTCCAGACGCACCCAAAATGGCTGTGCCTCTACTCGCGACATTAACCGTGGTATCACTGACGACAAACCAAGGAGCAAAGAGAAACCCCTCAGATACATTCACGGTGGGGCCATTTGTTGAGCCCGGTGCACCGCCAACACTTTCGTTGAATTCGGTCACGAACATTCCGTAGCATAGACAGAAATCATCAATCATCTCGTCTCCAGAGATAAGGTTTAAGACGTTGCCGTCTCCTATTTGGAAACGCTTCTGCCCTGAGAGATCGGGAACCATTGGCCAGAAAGTGAAGGGACCAGGTCCAACTTGGATGTTGTCTTCGATGGAGACATTGGGCTCGATGGTCGTCACTGAAGAAGCTGACAGATCCCAGTTTGCTTCATTGAAAACGTCTTCATTGACGTTGCCGTTCCAGAAGATGTCGGCGTTGACAGTGGGGACGCACCATAAGAGTACACATGCGAGTGAGATTGGAATGCGTTTGTTCATGAGGCATCTCTGCGATTTCGAAGGTGGTTTGCTTCAAAGGTGGCTAACGAGGACGTCCAAAAAAAAGCACGATCATCAAGTCGCTACTCCTCTCGCGCGTGAGCGAGAAAGCGGCGAGCCAAATGATCGTACTTTCGTTAGCGTTTCCTAGGGGCAATCAATGAACGGTATGAGCCGTGCACTGATCGTAAAGCTTAGACACCTGAGATTCAAGTGAGAGAGGGATTCAAGTGAGAGAGAAAAAAAGAGTGGTTGTGTTCAGGTTTTTGAACACGGGCTCGAACGTCCGAGTGAAAGGCTAGCTGCGGATTCGCACAAGTCCGATCGCGTTGGCCGTGAATCCACCCGCCCTGAATGCCGTTACGAGATCGCTCGTGTCGAACTCTCCATCACAATTCCAATCACCGCTGGACCAGGACGAATTGGAGTCAAACCCGTCCTCATATTGCCCTTGTTGAAAAATGCTGACCAGATCACTTGAGTCGAAGATGCCATCGAAGTTGACGTCACCGATCTTCGTTGCCATCAAGTCTTCGACGAGAAATGAAATATCACTTTCGTCAATTTGACCATCGTTGTTGAGGTCCATGCGCGAATCTTCCTGTCGAATGCCGCGACACACAAGATCGACGTCGACGGGATCGAGTTTTCCATCGGAATTGATGTCTCCGGTGAGGGCGACGATAAAATCGGCTTCGACCAGGGCGGACCAGACACCGTCGGTCAGAAACCTTGCCTTGACCGTGGTTGAATGCGATAGGTTGATCGGCCCTTCATATCTGTAGGTGGTCGTTCCAAGGTCGTTAATCATTCCCCCGGGACTTCTTGGATCGGCACCATTAGTGGTCAAGTAAATTTCACCTTCCGGTGCAGCGGCAATTTCAAGTTGGAAGTTTTGCGGAATCTCACCTCCCATATTGTTGAACGTAGGCGCTTCGACGTTTGGATAGAGGCCTTGTTGACGGAGTTGTCGTAGCAGGATCCAGGTTCTGTCGGGGAACCATTTGGTATTCATGTCCTCATTATGAGACTCCCAAGTGGCGGGTGTACGCGGGGAGACGCTGTGGGCATCACCCCATCGCGCTGATTCAGCGACAATCGCATCCCGGATTTCATTCGCACGTGCGTTCCATCGTTCCGCGGCACCGGTTGGCGTGAGTGTGCCGTTCTGGAACAAGTGACGTTGTGTGCGATCGGCAAATAGCATCCGGTATTCAGGACTGGCGGTGAATTGTTGATGGAAAAAAGTGGGGTATTTGGGATTGTTTGTACGGGTCACATTACGAGAAACCGGACCATCGGTGACTGTACTGCTGGTATTCAGATCGGTGCGTTCCGAATCCCAGGCAAAGAAAACAAAACGGCCGCTTTCCCGGTGACGTCCTGCCCGCCAATTGGATCGGTCCCAATCGCGATTACCGCTGTAGAAATTGATCAACAGATAGTCGATGAGATTGACGACGTCGACGTATTCCAGCGCGGCGGCGTAATTCTCGTTGGTCGAAAGGTCTGTTGATACTCTCGAGACCAGTTCCAACCACGACTCTGTCGTACCGCTTACTGCTTCGACTAATCCTCCCGTGTTCCGGATGTCTTTGATGACATCATAATCGTCCTCGGATCCACCGAAGTGTTCCGACATGAAGTCGGCATCGACTCTTTCAAACAGGTGATAGAGCCCCCAGTAAAGTCCATTGATATACAGGTGAGCATAGCCCTGTAAGGATGTGACATGTCCCATTGTGGATTGAAGATCACGATGCCACTGATCGCGAATATAGGAGCCACGGTGGAAGACGTTAGGGTTGATCCAGGAATCTCCATTACCACCCCGTAGTACGATGCTGTTGAAGCGGGTGACCGTTTCCTGCCCAAAGAGGGGATATTCGAGACGGCCCGCACCGTATTCGGAACGAAAGGCCAGTCGCATATTATGCTTCGGGCGACTTGGCCAGCGACTCGCGTTGCCTTGAAGTCGAATCCCTGCATTAATTTGTAGGTCATCTGCATCCGGATATCCCAAGAATTCCGCGGAAACGGGCCGTTCCCAGAGGGCGCCTTTTTCTTCTGAGTTCGAATAAATGCCGATCTCTGCGTCGAACCAGTCATTCACGTCCATCGCAAGTGAAACGGTGGGAAGGGCTCTCAAAGCGATTGGCAGATCCTGGGAATAGTCCGCATGATTTGTGATCGCGGGGTCCATTTCGTAGTCCGCAGCAATCGTCGTTCTTCCCGCCCACCGAGCTGGGAATCCAGACGGACGATGAGGTTGTTGCAATACATCGTCAATGAAAAGATAAGAATGCGTGAGCGTTTCACTCGGAATCAATCCCTCGCCGAAAGCACGCAGCCGAAGCGTTTTTGTCGTGTTAATTGTGATCGGAGCTTCGTAGATCTGGGCAGCGCTGTTGTCCGGCGTTGGTGTGCTTCCGTCCAACGTATACAAAACGATCTCTTCTGGATCGGAATTCATCGCAGTCACGTCGAATGGCTGATCAAAGAAACCTCGCTTTTGATCGACTGAGGGATTCTTGGCAAAGCCTCGGAAGACGCGTAGGTTCCCGGATCCCGGTGTTGGATCCGACATGTAACCTGCCCGATGCCCGTTGTCTTTCGTCGTTTCCAAGATCAGTGACCATTGGTTCAGGGTTCCTCCGACAGCCGAAAAATCATCATGGATTTCGAGGGTCCATTTTCCATTCGCGTTTTCGCCTGCAAAGGTTGCGAGGCTTTCCTCGGGTTGAAAAACGCCAGTAAACGGTGCCGAACCTGCATCGATTCGTATGGAACCATCGTCCGAGAGACGCGTGTTCGTAAAGTTATCACCGCTGCCACCGACATCGGAAAAGAGTTCCACACGGGTACCTGTCGGGCTGACGAGGAACGCATCCAGATCGTCGACCCACCTATGGCTAATGTCGATTTCAACGCGGATATCTTCAATCGATCCTGGTCGATCCGAAACTGACAGATGACTGTGAATCGTGGAGACTCGATTGGCTGAAATCTCCAACGGGATGTCGGTTGCATTGAACCGCATGTTATTGCCCAATCCGTACGAAACGTCGTGTCGCTGGTTGGGATAATCTGAGGTCGCACTACCAAATTGACTTAGGATTACGCCTTCTGGATTGGAGAACCCTAGGTATTCGCCGTTGCTGCTCAATTTGAAGTTCGTGTGCCAGTACCCTTTTGGATCCCGTTCGTCTCGGCCCGAGGCGAACACAATCAGGTATTCATCGGGCTCGATGATTTGGGATAACGGAAAGCTCCATTTTGCCGGAAGTTCTGGATTGTCGGTCAGTCGAAACGATTGGAGATCGATCGGCTCGGTGCCAGCGTTGTAAAGCTCCACCCAGTCCGGAGCATTGTCGAAGCCGTCCAGCATCGTCGCGCCATTCTTCGCCATGAATTCATTAATGCGGAGATCAGCGGCCAGGAGCATGCGAGCTTCCAGGCATTCAAAGCGTACGCGATGGTTTTTCATAGACAGGATTCGAGCGTTTGAAAAACGGTACCTGGAAAGGACAATCCGCATAGCAAGCGGGGGTTGGATTTCCTTCAAGCTAATGGGGATGAGATGATGCGACCAGATGCAAATTCAGTTTTTGACGGTTGTCGGCTGCAATGCAGTCCGTGGCTGTTCCGTGATAACCGTTTGTGAGAAAAACGGTACAGCTCGTTTGACAAACTACGATCAGAAAGAGTTGCCGATCGATTTATTGAACCGCAATATTTTCAGGAAAACAACTTGGCGCAGGTCGGGCCGTTGCCAGATCTGCTGAGATAGTCGTGTCACGTCTGTCAAGCTCTGCATCTCTTCTCTCAGTTCCCCGAATCTCAGTTCCCCGAATCTCAGTTCCCCGAAATGCCGAAAGATGATGCATCGGTTGAAGCGGCTGCGATTGCTGGAATGTCTCTTTTTCGGGGCCTGGTGCTAGTACCGCGTCATCAGAAAACAGGCTTGGCTCATCTCCGAATTTTGTGGCACAGTTCGCCTTCTTGAAAATCGTCATGCGATGCATGGTATCGAGTTGTGACGCGACATCCGTGGAAAAGCAGATCCGATGATGAGATGGATGGCTTGTTTTGGTTTTGCAGTGATTCTGCAGCTCTTGATGCATTCTGCGGCGGATGCGAGAGCTTCTGAGCTCGATCCACTACAGGGGAAATGGAACGTTGTTGAACTTGTGATCGATGGAGCAGTCATTCCTCAGGACCAGATTCAATACAAGCTGCCGTCGGGCGGGAAAATCGAAATCATCGATAACGCATTCATCTTTAAATCTCCGCTCGATGGTCGACAACATGCTCGGACCTATACCGTCGACGCCACCCGTTATCTCAAGCAGATCGATTTGGTGGACGGCGACAGCAATTCGATTCAAGGGATCTATGATTTGAAGGGCTGACGTTTGTTGTTGTGTGTCAGTGATGTTGCAAAGCCAGGTATTCCATCTGAGTTTGCTGCAGCCGCTGGCACGGGACGCATGCTGATGGTCATGGAGCGTCCGGAGGCTGTTGCAAAGGTTTCATTGGAGAAGCCCACTACAGTAGCGGTCCCCGTCCAGTCTCCACGGGTGCCGACGCTTCCCAGCCCGCCTGCGACGAACCCGCCCGCGGCGGCTCCTGTTGGACAAGCGATTCCTGCCCTTCCTGCTCCAACGCCCTTGCGTGTCATTGATGACACGCAACTAGCAGCGAAGCTTGTTGGATCATGGCGACACGTTGACAGTGAGGGCATCTTGTTTGTGAACCTGAATGCGAACGGTTCGTTTACAACTCAACGAAAATTCCAAAACACGCAGCAGTCCAATCCGGTGTTAACGAATACCTATGTATCGGTGGGAAATTGGCACGTTTCGAATAACGCGTTAATCATACAGGTGAAATCTTCCTTCCGCCCAGAACGTATNAACCAAATAATCTTCGCTCAGGTTCGCTCGATCACCACGAAAGAGGTGGTCTATGTTGACCAACCTGGGCGGGCAAGTCGTGACGTGTGCGTTCAGTAGGCGCCTGCGACCCCGAAGTTATNCGTGTCGCAACGCCTCGATTGGATCCATTTGTGCGGCGCGAATGGCGGGGNAGATCCCAAAGATGACACCGATCACAACGGCGATGCTGAAGGCAATTGGAATCGACATCGGAACGATGATCGGTTCCATATCCCGGACAACGACCGGCAGATCCTCGACCAATTTCGGGAAGTAATGCGTCGTCACCCTTCGCAGTAGATAGACACCCGGCTTGACCGAATAGCCAAGGACGATGCCGGTGACGCCGCCAAGTGCGGAGAGCACGACGGTTTCAACCAGGAACTGTCGGATGATATCTGCTCGTTTCGCACCCAGTGCTCGTCGAATACCGATCTCGCGAGTTCGCTCTGTCACCGTCGCCAGCATGATGTTCATGATGCCGATGCCGCCGACGACAAGTGAAACTCCTGCAATCACGCCCATGAACACGATAAACATGATTCGGGTATTACGAGCCTGATCGAGTAACTCTTTCGGGACGATAATGACCGTGTCGCCTTTCTCGGCGTGCTTAGGTGCTAGTGTTTGTTCGACGAGCCGAGCGGTTCGCATGACGTTACTAACATTATCGACGCGGAGCGTAATTTGATTAAGCTCGATCTTTTCACCTTCTCGCGAACCGCTTCGGCTGACAACGATGGTGTCTCCGATTCGTTTCCGCATCGATGTGATCGGAATGTAAACATCACTGGAGAAATCTTGTGCTTCCAATGAACTTCCGATTGCCGCTGTGGCATCGCGAGACTTCAAGATTCCGACGATCCGGTAGTAATCGTCATGCTCTTGGACGTAGATCGTTCGATCTAAAGGATCCTCGTAAGGAAAAAGAGATGCAGCGACTTCAGCCGCAAGTACGCAGTGGTTNTTACCTGAATTCAAATCAGCATCGGTGATGAAGTGACCTCGGTCAACCTCGAGTCGAGTGACTTCAGCATATTCTGGAGTGCAGCCGACAAGACGACCGTCAACCCTGCGATCCCGGTAGCGAATTTCACGACGCATTTCGCGAATGGGAATGGCACCTTTGATGGTGGGGATTGTTTCAACCAATAAATCGTAGTCGCTGCGCAGTAGACCGTATGCGAGGATGAAATCGCCTTCGCCACCGCCCTCTGGATTCACCGGCTTGCGCGACCGCACAATAATGTTGTCGGCGCCTAGTCCTTCGATTTGCTTTTGAGCTTGTGCACTAATGCCTTCGCCAATCGCGAGCAGACAAATTACCGCCCACACGCCAATGCAGATCCCGATCATCGTTAGTAGCGATCGCATCGGGTGCAATAGCAAGCTCTTTAAGCCAAGTTGAAAGGTTCGCAACCAAACTCTCATTGCGGGACGCCAAGTTTAGAGTAGGAAATTAAATTTGAGGGTAGAACGCTCTCCCACACAGCAGGAAATTGTGATCGCGACCATTCAAACGAGATTGCGAACCAGGAACTGCTTTTTGTTTTGGGGTTACCGGCACTGCCGATGAGCATTGAGCTTGTGAATTTATTTATTGGTTCTTAGAAGGTTGGTTCGCACTACGAGAAGCGGTAGGTTTGTTAGCACGATTACCGCCACGCCCGGCTTGTGCCGGGGAACCATTACGCCTCGGACGTTGTGCCATGTTAGCTTGTGTAACTGTGTCACGCTCTCCGTTAGGCTCCGATGTGTATTGGCCTGCTTTAGCAGGAATTTGATCGTCTTCGAATTCAAAATTTGAAAAATCAAATTTTTNCATGTGACTCCTGGGGTGAAGCACAATCTCAGAGCCCTCCGCAGGAAGCTTTCCAGTCTGATCATCAATCGCCACTACTTTGTCGTTCGTCGAGTTGATGGCGATTTCATGTGTTTGATAATCATCACCTGTCTTTGCTAGGCAAAAAGTTCGGCCCCTATGTTCGACAATGGCTTGTACAGGNAGTTGAAGGGCATCGATTTCATTTTCAATTTGAATACGCACTTCAGCGGTGAGTCCGGGGCGAATTCGTTCGGGTGGATCGATGATTTGGATCGTCGTTTTATATTCTTTCCCNGATGCACTCCACCAGCCTTTAGGTTCAGCGTATTTGCTGACCTTCGTTACCACACCCTCGAACTTTTCATCACCGATGGCATCAATCCGAATCGTGCAAGGTAAATCTTTTTGGACAAGATTAATTTGTGATTCACTAACTTTCGCCGAAACCTGCATTTTGGAGGGATTGGGCAGTCGAATAATTGTTTGACGTTCCCGTACCGTAGCGCCGGGTTCAACAACGAACTCGCCTCCTCTGCCATTCATGATATTGGCGTAGACAACTTGTCCATCCTGGGGCGCATAGACCGTACAAGCTTTTATCTGTTCTTTAAATTCCTCGAGTGTCTTCAGTTCTTCTTGATAACTCGCCTCCTCATTCTCCCACTTGATTTTCGTCGATTCGATATCGCTATTGAGTTGCGTGAGCATCTTTGCTTTTGTGTAGGTGGAAAGCACATGAAGTTTTTGCTTGGCAAGTTCAAGTTGCTTCACCGCCGCGTCTACAGTGAACTTTTCCCCCTCTAATTGCAAGTCACCAACGAGACCGCGAGAAACAGAACGTTTGATCGAATCATACGATAGTTGTGCCTTTTTAAGGTTGTCTTCGGCGACAAAAATTTCGTTTTCAATNGTTTTCTGTTCCTGTTCGTAGGTGCCTTCCAAGTACTCCTTTTTTGCCATGACGGCTGTGTCATAAGCAGCCTTGCCTTGGATCACCAGCGTTTGGGTAGTTTTTACGATGATGTTTTGGTTGGTCATAATCGACTCTAAATAATTCGAATCGAAAGTGATCAGCCAATCTCCTTTTTTGACATTTGTACCCTCGGGGATGACGTCAAGAATGGTCGTTGAAACAGAACTACCTGTGGAACGACTTTTGACATCACATCGAACTTCGACATTCTCAGAACTTTGAATCTCACCTTGTTCCAGCACGATGTGCTCATAGGGACCTCGCTCTAATTTCGTCAGCAGAGGTTGGTCACTGGGGCTATTTTCACGATCACTCAGGATCCACCAAATGCCGCCACCAGTTAAGAGTGCGAGNACTAGTCCCAAAAGCATAATGGGATTTGAGATACCTCGGCGGATGCCGTTACAATAAACGATCATGAATACCTCGATAGGAGGGAGTTCGGGGGAGTGATGCAGTGCCTTGGCCGTAGGTTCAACGGCTACGATCGGAACGCCCGATTATAAACGCAAATGGCCCCGCTGCGTCTACTTCTGAAATGGATTCGGGGCATCATTGCTGTTTTTGGCCGTTCCTGATTGTCGACAAGGGCCGATTTTAATCTCGTCTCGTCGATTACCGGTATGATTTTAGAGATATTTCATCTTCCGAAATACCGGCAAAAGCGGTGGGCGGTGCCGACTGGGGCAGACAGGTGGTTTGCTCCGCCCGCTGTTGAGCGACACATTTTGCCTCGACCTGCGAAGATTAGACGGCATCTTTCGGAGACGGAAGCCGGAACATTTTGATGTCTTGGGTTCCCCCGTCGGCTCCGTTAGCCGGAGTGATTTCCGGCATCGCCTGAGGCAATGCTTCCACTCCCTCGGATTCAAGCCACATCTCATCATCGGGGGAGAGCATGGGGTTGCCTTCTTCGGCTTCGCAGTTGACCACAACAAACGGGGCTTCACCGCCGCGAATCGGACCCGGGTCGATCCACATTCCACGCGAGTCCAGTTGCATCGTACCGAGATTGAAGTCNAGTCCACGCCGATTNACTTCATAGGTGAGCCAGATGCCGAGAAAAGCATTTTGAGCATCCTGAAGATCGCTCAACGCCTGAACGATGTCACGGGCTGCGGTGCCGCTTTGAGCCTGTCCGCGGGCTTCGTTTAGAGTGGTGATTTCGTCGTTGAGCACGCTCTGTTCGATGGCGACCAAAACTGCGTTTCGCCGTGTCTCGAAGTTCAGCTCATTCAATTCCAGCAAACGTATCGTTCCGCGTAAGCTCTGTGAAACGCGATCAATATAGGTGTAGTAGTTTCGTCGAGCTTGCTGGTAGTCGATCAACACTTGGCGATAGTTGTTGCGTTCAAGCAGCCGAGTAAGGGGAGCATCAAATTGGACACCCATACGCAGCGTTCCTGTCGTCGATCGAAATTTGAGGGGATTGTCACCTACCGTGCCAAGTTGTCCTTCAGACACGATGTCCAAGACCCCCTCAAGCTCATTGGCGACGAACGCAATGGCACGCCATGTGTCGACGAGACTGGCTCGGGCATTCATCCAATCGAGTCGGTTCTGGGCGGCGATGCCTAGGGCAAGATTCATGTCCAAGTCGACTGGGACTAAGTTGATTGAATCCGTGCGTGCTCGAGCCTGGATCAGAGATAAATCCAAAACGTCCGAACTCAGGTCGGCCAAGAGGCTTGGGATTCGAAAGATGACGTCGGCTTCGAGTTGTTGATAGAGATCTGCTCCATCCGGAAGGTCGGCTCGTGCCGAAGTCCGCTCGATCGTCGCCTGCAGAGCATTCAGGTCTTCGTCGTAGGCTGCAAAGTGCTCGCTNANGCGGTTGTATTCTTCGTTGAGGTCTGNCGCGATGTTATCAAGTCGATTAACGCTGAAAATACTGCGATCGATATCGGCGGGAATCCGAGTCTGTTTTTCGATCGCCAGCTCCATCTGTTCCGGCAAGATCTTCGGATACTTGCGACTCAAACGTTCGAGTGTTTGACGTCGACTCGGTAATGCAACGGCCAGTTGGTTAATGTCGTTGCGGGCTCGCTGGAGGTTGTTGTTGATCAACTGCTCCCGCAACGTTTTGATGCGGATGATCACATCATTCAACTGTGCCAGGTGCTGGTCCAGATCATCCGACCAATCCAGGATGGGCACTCGTTGTCCGTCCCGCTCTTCGTATCGCACTTGTCCCAGAATTTTTTCGTTCGTGAAGCCGATGATTTCACTGAGTTGAGCCACTTCGTTTTGCAGCGGCACGATGGCGGTATCGAGTAGGTTGAATTGATCTAGCAGAGGATCGTCGAGAACCACACCAATGTGAGGTGGAATACCGAGTTCGATTTTGAAATTGTCCAGAGAGCCTTGGAATGAGGCTTCGGCGCTGGCCAGAGCAAACTCTTGGTTGTAGAGGTTTTGTCTTGCCTGGGCGATCTGCAGGCGATCGCTGACCACTTGGGTTGGATTATCGGGGATCTGTTGAAGGTTTTCACTGAACCTCTGCTCAAATCTCACGACGTTCGCCCGCAAACCCGTGATGTTCGTGCGTTGATTGCGAATGTTTTGACGATCTTGCAGCAGACCGTAAAAACCCCCGACCTGAAGCGCGGCACTTGCGCCGAATGCGCCGCCCCCGCCTGAGAATACTCCGCCGACACCGCCGAAACCGCCACCGACACCGGTGAACCCTTGCAAACCCGAACCACCAAAAAGACCGCCAATACGGGATGGACTACGGGTTCCGCCTGAACCGGTTGTGATTTCGAGATAAAAGCCACGCCGGAATCGTTCCATCTGCCGAACGTTGGCCAGCAGGTTTCGCTCCGCGAGGGTCAGTCGCGTCAGTATTCTTTGTTTACCCGCACCTCGGAGCAACGGTTGCACGAAGGAGAAGTCGACAAGACTGAAGGCCGCGTTGGTATCCTGCCCGTGGAAGTCCCAAATTAAACTGTTCGCAAAATTGACGACCAGGTCGGCACCCGTCGTATAAGCTTTGCGAGCAGCCAAGTCCGTATCTAATCTTAGNTCCGACGTCGGTGTGCGGTAAAAGACGTCATTGCCGCCAAATAGCTGGGAGTCGAATTGGAATCGTTCGGCGCTGACGTCCAACGCCGACAGATAGAGTCCCTCATAAGCTTTTTGATAGTTCGGCGAGTTGATTAAGGCCAACTGCATCGCCGTGTCAAGATTTAACGCCAATATCCCCTCCTCATTTAGGGGAAGGTACTGCATGTAATCGGGATTCTCGACGTAAGGGGTCGATCCATCCTTCAGCCATTTTTGATAATTCTTGCGACCATCAATGCAATACATCAACTCGTTGGCTGTCGGATCATCCGGAGGCATCGGTGGATAGTCAGGGTTGTTGGGATCGTACATCCGCGATTCTGGGTTGACGGCAATGCTAATGCGTGGTGGATCCCAGCGGGGATTGTTCGCCTTTTCCTCGATCAGTTCGTACGCTTCCNTGTCTGCATTGCGGCGGTAGTAAGCTCGCTTGCAGCCTAGAGTGCTGATGACTGTTGCCGTTAAGAGCAGCATCGTCACCCACGCGTACCAGGAACGAACGTCGGGGAAGGACGACTGCGGTCGACTTGATGAGAAGTTGTTTCGCATTCGTAGACATGCCATCGGAAGTGGGTAGGGTGTTCGAGTCCCCCGGGGGACGAGGTAAGGATTGCTGGAAGTCCCCAGGGAATCGGTTCAATCAGCTTATTCGGAAGGCGGTTGTGTCGCTCTTCAGCCATGTAACGATTGTTCCGTTTATAACGATTGACGATCGAAACCCTGAGAAGCCGTCTGCTTCTCTTCTGGCGGGCGAGACTTGCGAATCCATTTCGAGCGAGCTGCATTTCTCGCGGAATGGACCGCTATTCCAATCACTTCGCTCGATTTGTCTTGAGAGATAGAAGCTGATGGCATGTCATTGCAGGCACGGCGGTTGCAGGCAATGTATTTTTGATCCTTGTGGGAGGTTGCGTTGACCAGANTCGCTTCGGTTTGACGCTGCCTACCATCGATATTTGCCGTCATCGCCTCAGGTGTGTCGATCGGTGCTCACGCGAAAAGTGCAGCCCAATTCTTGGCGGTGCAGTCACGAATAATTGAGCCTGGCGAATCATGACGGTCAGCTATTTCAGATTTCCCTTGGCTCGCTACGTGCTGTTTCAATGATTCCTTTTGTTGACAACGCCTTGCGTTACGTCACTGGCAAGTCGATACTTCGGGGTACAACTCAATAAGTCGGGATGACATTCCATCGTGGACCATCATGTCTGTTCGACGAAATGTATTGCCGCTCATGTGCAGGTGTTTTTTGGACTGAGGAGTGAATGATTTGGCCAGGCGAATTTCAATCGTGCTTTCGCAATCTCAGCGACCCAACCCAACGCAACGTGATCTCGAGGGAACGTTGGTCGCGGAATTGCTGATGGTTCATGGCATCGAAGTAACCTTGATTCCCGACTTGGCGACGCTGAGTGAGGGAGATACCGGGATGCTTTGCCTGGAGGGCATTACCGGAGATATGGTTTTGCTCAGTTGGTATTCCCCACAAGAAGCAATTCAACACCTTCGTCAGCGAGAGGTTTGGGGAAGACTTGGACGCACGAGCTTTGACAAATTCGCTGTCATGGAGGAGTCCGCATCGCATCCGAGAACGGTTTTTGCCATCAACATGGCGGAGCTTCCAACGGTGCAACGATGTTGTGAAGAGATTCAAAGAATTCGTGAAGAGGTTACCGTCACTACCTTCGATCTTGGGATTCCTATCGTTGGGAGTGAAAACACGTCGGAGCCGGTTGCCAAGGCCAAGCAGAATGTCACCGACCCCAACAAGTCTCAGGATGTCGCCAGCGATTCATCCGTAAATCACGATGAAGTGNATCANGATGAAGAGGANTCTGACCCGGANGGCGCGTCTCTCGATCGCTTGATCGATCAGCTGGATGCCTGGGATACCTGATGCGATAGGCTACCTGAACTGAAATGGAGAAAACAGGATGNGATGCTGGTCGATAATGGCTCTCTTAATTGGAGCTTCCGTTGCAAGTGCTGGCAAATACAATCCAGTGTTGAGTCCTGGAGACGACGCTCCTAAGTGGAAGCAACTGGTCAATGTTGATGGGACACAAAACTCGCTGGCCGATCTTAAGCAACCGATCGTTGTCGTTGTCTTCACTTGCAATAGCTGTCCTTACTCCGTTGATTATGAAGACCGAATCAATCAACTCGTCGACAAAGTTGATTCGAAGGAGGTGGCCGTCGTCGCGATTAATGTGAATAAGGTGCCAGAGGATTCACCGGGGGAAATGCAGAAGCGATCGAAGGAAAAAGGTTTTAAGTTTCCCTATCTCTATGATCCAACCCAGCAGATTGCTCGCGACTATGGTGCGACTTACACGCCAGAGTTTTTTGTTCTCGATCAGCAGCGCAAAGTTGTCTACATGGGGGCTCTCGACGACAGTACGGATGCGTCAAAGGTTAAACAGCATCATGTACTCGCGGCGATTCAAGCAATTCAAAGCGGTAAGACTCCGAAGCTTCAGGAAACCGTTGCGATCGGCTGTCGAATTCGGTTTGAACGACAACGACGAACTCGTCGAAAATAGGTTTGATAAGCATTCTCAAGAGCCTGTTTTTTAGAAACCGCAGGCAAGCCTACGGAAAATCCTCGCTTTTTGACAAGGTTTAGGGCAACTGTTTCGTGCCACGATCGACTGTTGCTTCTGATAGAATCGAGTGAGCGATTTNTTGGTACTTGTTCGATGGGAACGGTCAGCCCATGTTTCGATGTTATCGTCTGCTGTTCTTGCGCGAGCTTTGTGGTGTCATGCTGTTCGCAAACGCCTGCCTGCTCGCTGGTGGCCTTGAACCTCTCATGGCAGAAGAGACAGAGACCGCTGAACCTCGAGTTCTTTGGACCTCGTCTGGAATCCAAGGCACACCTGAGCCGCCGCCACCTTACCGGGTCGAAGTTGCTTTTCCCGATCTCAAGTTTCGGCAACCGGTGACCCTCACGAATGCTCCGAATTGTGATCGATTATTCGTCGTCGAGTTAGGCGGCAAGGTCTTTTCCTTTGATCCAGAATCGTCTCAGGAAAAAGATCAGTTCGTTGACCTCAAACAGATTGTTCCCAAGCTCGCTCATACCTATGGTATGACTTTTCATCCGGATTATCCGGAGCAGCCTTATGTCTATATCTGCTATGTGCTGGGCGGAACTGATCCGGATGGGAGCGTAATTGCACGCTTTACCGTGGATACTAAGNAGGTGCCACGAGTTTTGCCGGAGAGCGAACGCATTTTGTTGCGTTGGTTGGCCGGTGGGCACAATGGCTGNTCTCTGAAATTTGGTCCCGATGGTTTTCTCTACATCTCAACGGGCGATGGCACGGGGCCGAATCCCCCCGATATTTTGTTGGCCGGTCAGGATGTGTCCAATCTGTTGTCTGCCATTCTTCGGATTGACGTTGATCGNGAGGAGAACGATNAGAACTACGCGATTCCGAGCGACAATCCGTTTGTTGATCTAGAGGGTGCGAGACCAGAAATCTGGGCCTACGGTTTTCGCAATCCTTGGAAGATGAGCTTTGATCGTGAGACGGGTGATCTCTGGGTAGGTGATGTCGGTTGGGATACCTGGGAGTTGATTTTTCGGATTGAGCGAGGTGGCAACTACGGCTGGAGCATTACCGAAGGTACCCAGCCCGTTCATCCCGATTCCGAACCGGGCCCCACGCCTATCTTGCCGCCAATCACTCAACACGACCATGCCGAAGCGCGTTCCATTACCGGAGGTTTCGTTTATCGAGGTCAGCAGTATCCGGAGCTGCGTGGTGCGTATGTTTATGGAGACTTTGCGACCGGTAAAATTTGGGCTCTTCGTTTCGATGGAAAGCAAGTCACGGATCGTTGGGAGCTGGCTGATACTCCGTTGCAAATCATTGGNTGGGGTGAGACCAACGACGGCGATTTGTATGTCATGGATTACGACCGGACAAATCAGATCTATCATCTGGTGCCGAATGACGTCGAATTTCAAGACTCGACCTTTCCGCGACTGCTCAGCGNAACCGGATTGTTTGAATCTCTTGAAGAGCATCGACCGGNCGCGGGCGTCTCGCACTATGACGTGAATACGCCGTATTGGGCCGACGGGACCGAGGCCGAACGCCTGCTGGCTTTGCCGGGCGAGTCGCAAATCAGCGGTGGCTTACGAGGGCGTTGGCAGTTTCCCGAAGGCGCCGTTGTTGCTCGCACCGTGCTGATGCCGCTTGGTGAAAAAACAAGACGACTCGAGACCCAGATCCTGCATCATCATCAGGGTGAATGGAGACCTTACACCTACGTCTGGAATGAAGGCCAGGACGAAGCGACATTAGCTCCGCCAGAGGGAATGGATCTGATGGTTGAGTCTGACGAAGGACCTCGCCAGTGGCGAGTTGCCAGTCGAGCTGAATGTAAGCTCTGTCACGCGCCGGTCTTCGGTTCGGTNTTAGGGTTGAATTGGTGGCAGGCGAATTGTCCTGAGGAAAATGGGTCGCAACTGGAGCGGTGGTTCGCGGAAGGACTCCTGCAGCAGGCTCCGGAGGTGAAGGAAGAAGAACGACGAATGGTGNATCCCTACGATTCATCGTATTCTCTTGANAGTCGTGCCCGCTCTTATTTGCACAGCAATTGCGTGCATTGTCATCAGCCAGGTGGTGTTGGAGCTTCCGTCATCCATCTGGATTTTGGTCGAGAGCTTGAGAAGAATTTGATCGTGGGCAAAAAGCCTGCTCATGGAGCGATGGGGCTGTCAAACGCTTCGATTGTTTCGCCCNCGCATCCGTTCCGGTCCGTCTTGTTCTATCGGATGGCGAAGCAGGGAGCAGGGCGTATGCCACACGTTGGTGTTTCTGTGACCGATCGGCAGGGACTGAAGTTGATTCACGATTGGATCGCTTCACTCCAGCCTAATGAGAATGCACCTGCCGATACTCTCACCCCCCTCTTGGAACAGTTGACAGATGGTGATGAAAACAAGCAGGAAGAGATTCTGCAGCAACTTCTGGCTACGCCAGATGGCGNGCTAGGAGTGACCTGGTTACTCTATTCCGATTCTCTTGAACCTTCACTGCGGCGGCGGTTGGTGACTGCAGCGGGACAGCGGCAGGAATCCCATCTTCGCGACTTGGTTGAACCATTCTTGCCGCAGGATCAACGAAAGAAACGACTCGGAGTAGGTTTTGATCCAGACCTTGTGCTAGGCCGTGAAGGCGATGTTCGCCGCGGCCGAGAATTGTATTGGAATAGCACTCATGTCCAATGTCGGTCATGTCATCAGGTCTTTGGTAACGGCGGGGATCTCGGACCGTCCTTGAGCAACATTGGTTCCAAGCATGGAAAGCCGGAGTTGTTACGAGAAATCATCTCTCCATCCGAAAAGATTGATGAAAAGTTTCAAGCGTCGGTTGTCGAAACGGCAGATGGACGTACTTTTTCCGGTCGCGTCATGCGTCGTGATGAACAACAAGTTGAGCTCAAGACGATCGACCAGGAACGCTTTCTTTTCGATACGGAAGAGATCGAAGATATTTCGCCAAGCCGGGTTTCGCTCATGCCGGAACAGTTGTTCCGTGATTTAGATGCCCAAGAGGCTGCGGATTTGTTGGCTTATTTGATGGCTCTGAGGTAGCTTGGATTTGTCAAGCTTCCGTGCGTTGGCGCAGTGGATCCAGGAAACGTTTAGAGATTCAGCGATCGATATAGACTGCAAACAACGTCGTAAGAAATTGTTGGCGAGAAAGTGTGCCCGTATTGCTTCTACGGAACCTGCCGCATACCTTGCATGATTCTCGCCCGTGTATTTCGGGAGATCATTGGATTAAGTCAGGAAGTAGAAATGCGTCGTTTGCTTGTTAGCCCCTTTTCCCGGACGGCAACGACACGTTGGTTTATGGGTACAAACAAGAGGAGTTTCTGATGAGGTATTTGAGTCTACTGGTGGTGGTTGCTTGTCTTGCTGCTGGAACTGTCGCCGAGGAGAAAAAGGTTCACCCCGATACTAGCGAATGGTCGGATCTGTTCCATGCCGATCTGGGTAATGCGATTGACACCAAGGATGTGTGGACTTTCGAAGACGGTGTGCTGACCGCCAGTGCCGACTTTGGTTTATTTTCGGAAAAGGAGTACGACAACTTTGTGCTCGATCTGGAATTTAAAAATGCAGNAGGGACGAACAGCGGTGTGATCGTCTACTGTTCGGATATGAAAAACTGGATTCCAAACTCAGTCGAGATTCAAATCGCTGATGATTTTGCTGAAAAGTGGGCCAAGAGCCCCAAGACATGGCAGTGTGCGGCGATCTTTGGACACTTGCCAGCGAGCAAACGCACGGTGAAACCTGCCGGAGAATGGAATCGTATGACGGTCACCTGCAAGGATCATCACATCACGGTGGCGTTGAACGGTGAGTTGGTGACGGACATGGATATGCGAAAGTGGACGTCTGCAAAAACCAATCCCGATGGCACTCCAATTCCAGCTTGGTTGAGCACGCCTTTCGCCGAATTGCCAACGAGTGGAAACATTGGCTTGCAAGGCAAGCATGCCGGCGCCCCAATCTATTTTCGAAATATCAAGATTCAGGAAATGGACTGAACTGTCGTTTGCAATCCTGCGAATGTGACCTCGGCTTCGTCGATTCATCGGTGACCGTTTCCATTCGCAGCGGAGAGCTGCATGCACGAGCTATCCTCGCGAGATGGAGATTATGAGTTCGATTGGGGCAAGACGTCCCAAGATTACGCTCGTTTTCGTCCGGGGCCGCCGCCTTGTTTCTATGATCGACTTGCCGCACTCAATGCAGTCACGCCTGCTGATCGAGTGCTTGATCTAGGAACGGGAACGGGCCTCCTGGCCCGCGAGTTTGCTCGTCGAGGATCGCAGGTAGCTGCACTTGATCAATCGGCCATGCAGATCGAAATGGCTCGACAATTGGCGCGTGAGGATAGCGTCGAGGTCGACTTTCGGACCGCGCCTGCTGAATCATTGCCTTGGTCGGATCCAACCTTTGATGTGGTGACTGCCAATCAATGTTGGACCTATTTCGATCAGGATCGAGTGGTCCAAGAGTTGCGGCGAGTGTTTATGCCTGGAGCCAGATTGGTTACTTCGCATTTCTCTTGGTTGCCGCGACGTGATCCACTTGCCAGGGCAACAGAAAAACTCGTCCGTCATTTCAATCCCGCATGGAGTGCGTTCGATTGGTCTGGATATGTTCCTCCCTCTCCCACGTGGGCCGAGGAAGAATTCGAAGTTCGAGCAATGTTTGTCTATGATCATCCGATCGAATTCACTCGAGAATCCTGGATGGGGAGAATCCGTGCTTGTCGCGGGATCGGTGCAGTTCTTGAGCCCGAGGCAATCATTGAATTTGATCATGAACACGAACGCTTACTACAACGGATCGCTCCGCCGAAGTTCACCATCCTGCATCGGATCGATGCTCACGTCTTCGTCCTGCGAGACCCGTAACCCTCCCAGCCAAGAGGAATTCGACTTGCACTCTACTCTTGATTGTCGTTCTTCAGACAATAGAGGCGACGATTNCCCCTCAGAATGATTTCGTTTCCGATCAAGCAGGGGGACGCACTAAAGCTGTCGTCTAATCGGTTGATCGCCAAGACCTCAGGGGTTTCGTCCGTTGAGATGACAAGGGTCGTTCCGTCCAGATCGGAAAAGTAGAGGCGACCATCTGCTGCCACCGGCGAGGCATAGATGTCACGGATTGGACCGAGTCGAAATGGGCCGTTTTTTTCCGCCCCGGTACGTGCATCCAGGCGTGTCAGAATTCCCTGATAATGCCGCAGATAATAGAGTGATCCCTGATACAACAACGGGGACGGTACATACGGGGTCGACCGAATTCGCGTCCAGACGACCTGGTCCGTTCCCGTTAAATCACCTTGAGCACCCTTGAGTTGGATCGCCAGCATTGCACGAATCTCGTAACTGCTGCCCGCGAAAACCATCCCATCAGCAGCAACAGGTGATGCCACAATGTTGGCCGATAAACCACCGCACTCCCAGATCACGCTGCCATCTTTCAGGTTATAGGATCGGACGCGGTCTGTGCCACTCACGATCAGTTGGTCCTGCCCGTCGTGGGCAACGACAATCGGCGATGCCCACGAAGTGACTTCGTCTCGCTCGACTTTCCATTTTTCGTCACCGCTCTTCGCGTCGAGAGCCACGATAAAGGATTGTCCCTCATGGTCCCAATTGATCACCAAGGTGTTGTTGTAGAGTACCGGTGAACTNCCTTCNCCATGACCATGCTTGGTGTTTTGAGTTCCCAGCTGTTTGCTCCAGACGGTGTTGCCCTCGTAATCCAGGCAGTAGAGGCCGTANGAGCCAAAAAAGAAGTAGATATGTTGGCCGTCCGTGACGGGCGAGGCCGAGGCGAGGCTGGCCGAAAAGTGTGCTCCCTCNTGNGGTAATGCTTCGTGCAGTGCTCGCTGCCACACGATTTTCCCCGTCGCTCGGTCGACACATAATCCTACAAAGGACTGTCGCTGAGTGATTGGCGCGTTGTCATGAGCTCCGGGGGCGCCGCTGTAACGAGGCGGTAGCTTTTCGCCGATGGGGATGGCCGTCGTGAGGAAGATGCGATCGCCCCAGGCNACGGGAGTNGAGTGTCCGAGTCCCGGAAGATCGGTCTTCCAGGCAACGTTTTCTACCTCGCTCCATCTCGTCGGTGGTTTGGCATGAGGCGCTACGCCGCGACTGAGCGGGCCTCGCCATTGTCCCCAGTTATGCAACGCCGTATCGTCACTCCAGCCAAAGTTCGACAGGAATAGGCAAACCAAAAGTGAACCGAGGATGAAATCTATTCGGTTGTTCATGGGACGNGCAATTATTGACGAAGCATGAATGTCTCTCTAGCCTTGTCCGACGGACAGACGCAACGCTGTGAAAGACTCTCTTCCAACTTCAATCATGAATGGCGACGCCGCATCAATCAACCGGCGATGAGCAGGATCCTGAGAATGATGGTCGGCTAGATCAATTAAAAATTAACCATGAACTGCCTTCGATCGACCGAGTTGCTTGATTTCGCGAACTCGGTGTGGGACATTTGGACAGCTCGGATTGAATGTCTAGGATCCAAGAGCAACATCAGGAAGGAAAAAAGTGTTTGATAACCGAATCACTTTGCTGCTTGTTTCTTGTGGCGTTCTGATNTTTTCCAAGTTGGCGGCCGGGCAGGATTCTCCCGTNGATCCCNCTGGAACTCATGTTTNTGAGGCCGCNGTGGTNGATGCCGACTCGTCTGAACCGTTGCCAGTGCGAGTCCACATTCGTGGTGAAGATGGTGAATGGTATCACTGTGAATCGATTGGCGGAGAAGCCGTTGAATATCGTCGTGAGCCCGAGCACCTGCCACATAGTTTTGAGGTGCACACGACATTGTCTCCGCATCCTTTTCGCTTTCGTGGCTCCGCGGGTCGCTACGAGATTCGGATTGAGCGAGGCAAAGAGTACATCCCGCTGGTGCGAACGATTGAATTGGGCGCGGAGAAACTTCAGCCTCGNGTCTTTCGCTTGCAACGGTGGATCGACATGTCGGCAGCAGGCTGGTATTCAGGCGACACGCACGTCCACCGGAAGATGGATGAGTTGCCCAATGCGATGCTGGCCGAAGATCTGAATGTTGCCTTTCCACTTAATTACTGGGTGACTCATTCCGGGGTCTTGCCGGCAACTGCAGATCGGAGCATCGGAGGTCCAGCGCCCCCTAAGCTGATCAAGGTCGATCCGACTCATGTGATTTGGCCTCGTAATACCGAATACGAATTGTTCTTTACGAATGGCAAGCAACACACGCAGGGAGCGGTCTTTGTTCTCAACCATCGATCCGTTCTAGATTTGGCAGCTCCTCCCGTAGGACCCATTGCCAGTCGTGCTCGGCAGGAGTCCGCACTCTTAGATCTCGATAAGCATTCTTGGCCATGGTCCTTGATGATTGTGCCGTTGATGGATGTTGATTTTTTCGAGCTTTCGAACAATCACCTTTGGCAGACGAGGTTCGGATTTTCTGAATGGACTTTGGATAAGGCTCCGGAGTACATGAAGTTGAAGCTGTCGCCGAATGGTTTCACCGAAGAGTCGTGGACTGATTTTGGTTTTCAAACCTACTATGGATTGCTCAACTGTGGATTTCCGCTGCGTGTTTCCGCGGGTACCGCTTCGGGGGTTCACCCCGTTCAGATCGGTTTCGGTCGTGTCTATGTCTATTTGAAAGAAGGCTTTGAATACGACGCATGGATCGACGGCCTTAACGCCGGGCGTAGTTTCGTGACCACGGGTCCGATGTTGCAAGTCACGTTTAACGAAAGCCTTGCCGGACGCGTTTTTACGGGATTTGAGGCAAGCGAATTCTCGGTGCGGATCCAAGGGCGGGCAGATAGTCGTCGTCCCTTGTCTCGAATAGAAGTGGTCGCTTCGGGGGAAGTCGTTGCGAGCATAGATCCCCAAAATCGTAAGACTCTGGTCGGCGCTTTTGAGTCAATCATCGATGAGACCATTGTCTTGAAGAGCACTGGCTGGGTGGCCGTTCGCTGTTTTGAAGATCATCCGGAACGGCGTGTGCGGTTTGCTCATACGAACCCCGTGTTTGTGAAGTTTTCAGGTTCGCGGTTGCGACCGCGGCGAGCCGAAGTCCAATATTTTATTGATCGTATTCGAGAGGAGCTTGCTCGCAATCGAGAGCTGCTCGATGAAGCATCGATCGCCGAGTACCAAAAAGCACTCGATGTCTACTTGGAAATTGCCAAACGCGCGCGATGAAAACGATTACTTTGCGTTCGATAATCAACGAGACCGTTCTTTTAATCTGTACCTCATGAAATGACCAGGAGCCTGAAAATGAAATCTGTACTTTCTGTTGTTTTGCTGTTGGCTATCTTTACCCAAAGTGGCCTCGCGCAAGAAGCCAAGAAAGAGAAACCTAACAGGGGAGAACAAAACAAAAAGGTCATGGAGGAAGTGCAAGGGTTGTACAAACAATGGCAGTCGGCGTTTAATGCCAAGGATGCCGCAGCTCTGTCCAAACTTTATAATGTCAAAACCGACGTTCTCTTTGACGATGATGTGCGACGTCGTAGTCGAAAAGAGATGGCGAAGTATTTCAGAGAAGAGTTCAAGAATAAACCGAACGTGAAGCAAACACTCACCGAAGTCGAATACCAGATTCTCTCCCCTCGTATCGTTGTTGAAACGGGGGTCTGGCAGAACATGGGCGGTACGGATGAATCGGCGCCCAGCGGCGGGCGATATGCTGCCATCTGGGCGAAGAAGAAGGGCAAGTGGGTGATTGTCCACGATCGAGGTTGGCCGGTTTCGACTGAAAAGTGATCTTTGTCCAGAGGATGGATCTGCTGTGGACGTCTCCGCCCGCGATCAATTCTTAATCGCGGGCGGTTGGAACCGCAGGCAGGGTCCCCGTATCTTCATAAGACCCTCCCCGTGTTTTCATAAGACCGAAGGATGCGTAGGCTATAGGGTCTCAGTTCTGCGTCCTCGGCAAAAGCAAGGACGTTTCTTCTTTTCCCTGCCTCAATGATCTTTCCGGGGCTGGGGAACAGTAGACAGGAACCTTCAGCCCGAGGCTGGATCGCTCTCNGAACTGTCCAGCGTCGAAAAAATATTTGTCGTGTTGTCTGATGTCAGACTTTACAGCACTGCGTTCTAACGCTTCCTCGAAAAGGATGGATGCCGATGCGAATCGCACTGATCGAGTCTCGTGATCCAGGCGAGCTAATGGATGCGATGCGTTACCTCGATGATTGCCAATGTCCTCTGTGGATTGGTTCACAGGACGATCGCGAAATTGACGCCTCACGGTTGAACGGCATTGCCGAGCTTGCTGACCAAAAATCTGCCTTTGATGTCGTTTGGTTGGAAGGCGATCCCGAGAAACGCATCGATCATTTGCAGCAACTTGCTCAACTTGAAAAACCAATCGTCGTTCCGTTTCCACCGGTGGCCAGTCTGGGTGAGTGGGAGCAACTTCAATCGGTCGATCAGATCGTGGTGAGTTTTCCCTACCGTGCCCAGCCCTATCTGCAATCCATCGGCNATCGTTTGCATTCCGGAGAATTGGGGAAACCTGGTCTGCTTCGTATTCACCATTGGACGGAGTGGCGAGCGGAACACGAACCCTTTTCAGTCTTGCACGAATTAGGAGCTCAAATTGATGCTGCTTGTTGGCTCTTTGGTGACCGTCCTCAGACGCTTTACGNGGTGAATGTGCCCGCTGAAGGACGAGTCAAGTTCGGCTTGCAATTGCATCTCGGTTTTGCCGACGGTGGAATGGCTCTCTTGGACGGTCTCGTCATGGATCAGGTGCAGCCCTATTCGATGATTACCTTGATTGGTTCGACGGGAGCTGCCTATGCCGATGATCATCACAATATGAACCTCATGCTTGCCGATCGAACCGAGGCGATCCGAGTCGAACAGCAGCAGGAGTGCTGGCGACGGATCTGGCAGGATGTCGTCGATCAGACAGAGGGGANTCATTTGCGAGAGTTCGACAAGGTCGCTGATCTATATCGTGTGATGGATGCGGTCGAGCGATCCTACCGAGAGCAGAAGGTTGCCGAATGGCAAGGAGACCATTATGAACTCGTCTGAAAAACAACCGATTCGTGTGGCCGTGCTCAGCGTCGTTAAACATGACTATGTTCCGCATGGCATGTTTTCCCACGAGCGTTTTCAGCCGGTTGTCGTGGCCGATGATGCCGATCAACCTGACTGGGTGCATGAACGGAATCAAAAACTAGCGGATCAGTACGACATTCCGTATGTCCGCGATGTGGAACAAGCCATCGTCGACTACCAGCCGCAAGTGGCTGTGATTAGCTCCGAAGCCGAACGGCATTGCGACTTNAGTGTGCGAGCGGCGAACGCCGGACTACACGTCGTCCAAGATAAGCCCATGTCGACGAGTCTGAGCGAATGTGATCGAGTTGTCGAAGCAGTCGCCCGAAATCAAGTTAAGTTTATGATGTGGAACCGAAACTTCTTGCCGGCGTTAGTTCAGGCCAAGCAGTTGGTCAGCACCGGACGAATCGGTCGAATTCTGGCGGTTCATGTCGACTTTTATTTCGCCAAGGATGCGGGGCCACCTGTCGGATCTCGCTCGCCAGATCAGCCTCCTGCCGCCTGGCTTGATGCCTTGATTGCCGCTCACGTGACCGGCGCTGATGGTGGCGTGGGCAAGGTCCCCATGGGAGAACTTGAGGTCGAGGGGATTTATCCTCTGGCTTACGTTCATTGTCTTACGGGGGCTCGGGTCAAACGCGTATTTGCCAGAACCCACTCGCATTTTCATCAGTTGCACTCGGATCACGATGTCGACGATCTCGCCACCATCACCTTGGAATGTGAAGAGGGAATGCTGGCGACGTTGTGCCTTGGCCGGATTGGAAATGCGAGTCATCCGGATATTGGCGAGATCAAGTTNCATCTGGTCGGNACGGAGGGTGCGCTGGTGATTAGTGAGGCGAGGCCAGAAGTTGCTGTTTACTATCGTGGCCAACCNGAACTCGAATTNCCNCACATGCGAATTGCCAATCAAAACGATTGGCATCTCGCTGACCAATTCCTGGCGACGATCGAGGGACGTGCGGAATCTCCTCTCGACGCACAGGCGAGTCGGGATATTTGTGCCACCGTTCACGCGGCGATGGAGTCCGGGAAATCAGGGCGGCTGATGAAACCGCAGCCTGCTCCTGACCCTTCCTGACGTTAGTCCTGAAGACCTTGTTTTGAGGTGTCTGGTGCAAACCAAATGACGACCATTCCCACCACATAGATCAATCCGGTAATACGACCGATCGCCGCGTAATCACCGCCATAGGATTGTCCCAACATGACGGCCGCAATTAGTATCCCAACGACCGTGGCGATGCGCCCAAAGTTGAAGCTTACACCTGCTCCGGTTGAACGGACTCGAGTGGGGAAAAGTTCAGGCAAACACAGGGGGAGCCAGCCAAAGAAAAAGCCACTGAACAGTCCTAGTGCACCCATCCACCAGAGGAAGTCATCTTGAAGAGGGTGGGAAAACCAAAACAGGTATTGGGAACAAAACAGACAAGCGAATGACAAGAAGAAGTAGAAGATCCGACGTCCAATCAGCATGGCCACGGCGCCGCCCAAAAGACTTGCCAGCGAGCCAGGTGCAGACCGCGCGAGCAAGGCGCGAGCCTTCAGAGCTGGGTCATCTGCTGTGACTGTTTCTTCGGGAGGCAGTTCCTCATTGACTTCTTCAGCCTTGGCGGCTTCTCCTTCTTGACTGGCCCAGGCATTTGCCCAATTCGCATTACCCCAACCACCAAACAAGGGAACGGTTCCCAACGCGATACCAATCAACGTGACCTTGAGTAGCGGGGGACTGAACACTTCGACCAACGGTGATCGAGCATCCGCGCCCGATGGATCTTCCTTCGGATTCAGTTTAAGAGCCAGCCAACGAGGGCTTTCGGGAACAAAGGCGGCTGCGAAAGCGGCCAAGAAAATGGGCAAGGAACATAAGCCCATGACCCAACGCCAGTCGTCGACGGTGACGTGGACAAAACAGGTCAGAACCGAAAACAGCATAATACCGATGTTGGCCGCCGTGCCGATCACTCCCGCCAACATCGGTCGAGACATATTTGGCCATGCTTCGGAAACCAGCGCGATACCATTCGGCCACATTCCTCCCACGCCAAGTCCGGTGAGAAACCGTAAGAGCAATAGTTGCTCGGGAGATTGAACGAAAAAGGTCAGGCCTGCGAAAATCGAGTAACAACCGATACTCAAAGCCATCGCCCGTTTTCTTCCGAAGCGATCTCCGATCCAGCCGAGTCCATAACCACCTACGGCGGCACCTAATAAGAATGAGCTTGTCAGGTAGCCATACCATTGTGCGTTCTGTGCTTCATCCGCTGAATCGAGCAGCGACTTGACTGCTTCACGCATGACGATTGAGGTGACCGCCAATTGCACTCCTGCTAACATCCATCCGAGAAAACCGGTGCTGACGACCAGCATTCGGTCTGACCATGAAAGTTGGTTTTCACTGTTCAAGGCGTGCACTCCATTCGTACAAGGATGATTCTTGATTTTTGAAACGGACGAGAGGATTGATCATTGTGACGCGAACTCATTCGTCTCCACCCAGGCCCCTCGTTCTGCCGAGGCAACCGCCGCGTCGGTAAAGATCTGTACAAGCCACCCATCTCGAACCGTTGGGTGTTTGGGAGCTGGTTGTTCAAACGCAGGAAAAACGTGACTTTTGAATCGATTGCAATGTCCGGTATCTTCGATCGTCTCCAGGTGACGTGCGGGATCCGGGCTATCCGCAATCAATAGCTCGCCAGTGATTCGATTCACCGACAGCGAAGCATCGGTCCCATGGATTTCCAATTCCGGGGCGAAGCCTTTTCGCAGATAACTCGCATGAGATAGCACAATGCTGCCGATGATTCCGCTGGGAAATTCGACGGCGATCTGAGCGTAATCCGGCACCGAGCCTCGCCGCGTTTTACCGCCTTGGGGGGCCGTGTTTTCTGAACCCCACGAGATCGCTTCGTCGAGATTGATGCCACCAAGATCAGGTTTTGCCGGCATTAAAGTGCGGGCGTCCGTGAGCACACGTGTTGCCTCCTCGCCCAGCAAATACCGGAGCGTGTCGTAGGCATGAGAACCGACGTCTGCAATGCTGCCTGCGGCAGATAGCTCGGCGTCATCACGCCACGTGAAGGGCATCGCCGGCGGACGGGGATTGTGCCAACGGTACATGATTCCTCGTACTTCGCCGAGCTTGCCATCTTGGATGAATTCTCGAGCCTTCTCGAAGACTGGCACATACCGAGTCCAGAACGGCACATAGCTGGCGACGCCTGCCGTTTCCACCGCTCGGTTCATGGATGAAGCCTCGGAAATGTTTTTGCCAATCGGCTTCTCGCAGAAAATAGCTTTGCCCGCACTCGCTGCTGCCAACACCGGCTCCTCGTGCAGCGCATCGGGAGTCAGCACCATGACCAGGTCAACATCCGAGTGCTCAACAACTTCTTGCCATTGGGCGGTGGCGAGCTCGGCCTGGTCTTCTTCTGCAGCTTGAGATAACAGTTCCTGTCGACGAGCACACAACGCGACGATTCTCACATCGTTACATTCTCGGATTTCCGCCCGATACGGAGTCCCGATATAACCTGTCGCACCGATGATGCCGATCCCAAGCGTCATGCATTTGTCCTCGTTCGTTGAATTGTGAAGTAACACATTCTAGGCGAATCGATTCTCCCTTTGTTGTCGAGGGAGGCAAGTTCAGCCGAAAAGATGCGATGTGGTTTCGAATGCATTAAAATGCTGACTGATTTGTGCGGTTAAGGATCACCCGATCAGGGATTATGAAGGAGACAAGATGGCGAAGATATTGATGCCGATTGGTGACGGCACCGAAGCTCTGGATACCTTTTACGCTTACTATCGACTCCCCGAGGATGGATTTGAGGTGGTGGTGGCGGGCCCCGAAGCAAGACTTTATCACACGGTTCTCCACGAGATTCCACCAAATCCCGATGTTCCCTGGGACATCACCCAGGAGAGACCGGGCTATCATTTGCAGGCCACGCAGAGTTTTGCGGATCTTGATGCGCGGGATTACGCAGGCATCTTTATTTCGGGCGGGCGAGCTCCTGAATACATTCGCTACGATGCGAATCTGCTTAGGGTCGTTTCGGAGATCTGGCAGCAGGGCAAGCCGATCGCCTGTCTGTGCCATGGTATCGAGATCCTTTCGGCGACCGACTGCATCCGTGGTAAAAAAGTGACGACGGTTCCAAAATGTGCACTCGATGCCGAGCAGGGCGGGGCCGAGTACGTTAACCAGCCCTGGGTCGTCGACGGTCGGCTGGTCACAGGGCGGGGCTATCAGGACAACACGGAAGTTTTGAAAGAGTTCTTGAGGTTGCTGCGCGAACCTACAAACTCCTGAGGAAGGCTGCTGTAGCCGCCGCTGATTCCTGAGGCGTTTGCCCATCCGGTGCACACTGGTGGACCGNNATGGTGCCGTCATAGCCAATCGAGTCGAGTCCTCGCTTGACCTCATCCACGCGAACTCCCCCTGGNTCGTGAATCTGAATAATGTCGAAGGAAACCTCACCGCGACACCAGGTNTTCAAAGTGACAGAACCCTCCGGACGCAGAATCTGATTCTGCAGATAAACGTTGAAGATCCAGGGAGCTAATCGCTGAATCGTTTCCTCGCCATAATCCTGTCCGCAGATTTCGAGGTTGGCGGGTTCGAAGATTAGCCCGAAGTTCTTTCGGTCGATTGCTCGCAAGGTTGACTCAATTCCGTCGACAGTCTCGAACAGGCTGAGCGTNTGACATTGATGAGCCAGTTTAAGATTACGCTCGGCTGCCTGATCCGCCGCCCGCTGAGCCCATGCGATATCTTCCTCTTGCTTCAACGCGACTCGCAGTAGAGGAGCACCAAGCCGTTCTGCCAGTTGCAAGAATGGCTCGATGTCACGGAGACAATTGGGCCCCTGGTCGTTGTTGTAAACGATGTCGAAGTCACCCGTGAGCATGCTCACCGGTAAACGATGTCGTTNTAGAATCTCGGCCGCCTGGTCAACGGCTTCCGTCGACGACTGAACGCCGACCTGGGAAGCTCGCATGCAGATCGCGTCATAGCCGGCATTCGTTGCGAGGTCGGCGACCTCTTCTAAGCTGAGGATTGCGTTTTCCTTGGAGAGAAAACCTTCAGCGATTCGAACCGATATCGATAATTGCATGGATGCTTCCTTTTCGAGATTAGGGGAGCGACCAGTTTAGCGATTCCACGCTGGACTGTCTCGATACCCTGGTCGGAACAGCGTCCTGCCAGGGGCGGCCTCAAGGTTTCCTGAGCTATACGAGTTTCCNGANCTGTANGAGTTTCCTGAGCTGTATGAGGCGGGCCGAAATCTGTCGAACGAAAAGGAGTGGCCAAGACNCTCGACAGANAGATAGCCAGCTTNCAGCGAGCCGAAACCAAGTTCGCTTGCCCCGTCAATTGCGNAANCTATTCAGNATTCGCGGTATGTTATGCCGCTGTCGTCCNTCTGTAATCGGGATTTTTGCCACGGTTTACCAGGAAAACCCTTCAACGTTCCTGCATTTCCTGGCTTCTCTTTGCCAGGAGCCATTGGAATGTCTAAAATGCGGCTGCAACTTCGAATTCAGGAGATGGCTCGATGCTCAATATTCTTGGACGAGGGGATACCCAAACAAATCATTGCGACGGTTTGACTCGCCGTGGGTTTCTCAAGGTGGGTGGGATGGCCGCTGGTGGCCTGTCATTGTCACAGTTGTTACAGCTCGAAGCACGAGCTGGCACCGGTAGCTCTCATAAAGCTGTGATCAATGTTTATCTTCCCGGTGGTCCGTCTCATCTCGATTTGTTCGATCTCAAGCCCAATGCACCCGCCGAAGTTCGTGGTGAGTTTTCGCCGATNCGAACCAACGTTCCGGGCATGGAAATCTCCGAAGTCTTTCCGCTGTTAGCGAAGCGGGCTGATCAGTTTGCCATCATTCGGTCGATTGTCGGAAGCGAAGGTCGACATGATGGATACCAATGCATGACGGGCCGCACGCATCGGGAGAACCCGCCGGCCGGTGGCTGGCCGATGTTCGGTTCNTGGGTTTCCAAAGTCCAAGGCGCTGTTAATCAAGCAGTNCCTCCCAACCTGTCTTTGATGTATCCGACGGGGCATCGTGATTGGGGTAATCCCCAGAACGCTGGCTTCATTGGTTCCGCCTATGATCCGATGGCGCTCGTTGCCAAGGACCCGCTNGCCAAGCCCCANGGGATGACTCTGCAAGGCGTTAGCCTGGAACGACTCGGCGATCGTCAGCAACTATTCAATTCGATGGATCGATTCCGTCGTAAGCTCGATCACTCGAGTGCGNTTGAGGGTGTCGACGCGTTTACCGAACAGGCACTTTCGATTCTGACCTCTTCCAAGCTTGTTGAAGCGTTGGATATTTCTCGNGAAGATCCGGAAGTGGTCGCGCGATATGGAAAGAATGATGCCACCTATCAGCGCGATGGCGCTCCCAAGATGGTGCAGAATTTCCTGATCGCTAGGCGGCTTGTCGAAGCCGGCGCGCGAGTGGTTTCGATGAATTACAGTCGTTGGGACTGGCATGGTGGCGATGGACTTAACTTCCCACGCACTCGCCAGGAGGCTCCTCTGTTCGACCANGCNCTCTCNGCCTTGTTGCAGGATCTTGATGANCGCGGACTGAGTGACGACGTATCAGTAGTTGTTTGGGGTGAGTTTGGTCGAACACCCAAGATCAACAAAATGAATAGCCGTGACCACTGGCCGCAGGTTTCCTTCGCCCTCATGGCGGGAGGNGGCATGCGGACTGGGCAGGTGATCGGTGCCACCAATCGATTGGGCGAGCACGCGGTTGAGAGACCTGTCACCTTCCAGGAAGTATTCGCAACGTTGTATCACAACCTNGGAATCGATACTCGTTACGTTACNGTCGAGGANCTGCACGGTCGTCCTCAGTATCTATTGGATTCCGGAGTATCTCCGATCAGCGAATTGGTNTAAGGGGTTCAGCGGCGACTGCTCGCTGCCGTTATCTCAACTTACCGCACTCCCTCAATGNGGTGCGGGTTAGTGGAGGTCTCCAGAACGGCGAATTGCGTAGAGAAGTCGCAAACCCAGCATGACCGCGACGCCACATCCAAACGCTCCTGGGAGCGAGTAGTCCCAGAGCACCGGCGGTACTTTCGCACTCCAAAGGGTTGCTGAGCCCACAAAGAGAGCTGCGGAGACAATCCCCATCACCAGCCGATTCACCGTTGAATCCAAACGGCGATGGTCCAGATGAATATCGAATCGACCGCTTTTCAAGCGACTTAAAATGTCCGCCAAGTCGACGGGTAGAACCTCTGCCANGTGATTCCAATCGCGATAGGTCGTTTGCAGACGTCGGAAAAGACGGATCGGAGATAGACGACGACGGATCGCCTCCTCTCGATAGGGCTCCATTAACTCAGCCAGGCTGAAGTCGGGACTCAATTGTTGAGCGGTTCCTTCAAGCATGACGAGTACTTTCAACAATAACGCGATCCGCGCGGGAAGGACGATGTTGTGTCGCCGGACAATGGAAATGATCGCGTTCAAGGCACCGCTNAAATCAAATTCACTAAGCGTTTGACTGCGATAGTCCATGACAAAATCAGAAATGTCGGAGTTCAACAATGTCCGATCCAGATCCTGCGGCACCTGACCCAAACGCACGACGATGTTCGCTAATCTGTCTGAGTCTTCNTCGACTGCGGCCAGCAGCATGTCTTCGACTTGTTCACGAAGTTCTTCGTCTATGTAACCGACCATGCCGCAATCAATGACACCNATCACTTCTCCCGGAAGAATCATCAGGTTTCCAGGGTGNGGATCGGCATGGTAAAAACCNTCGCGGAANATCATGTCAATAAACATGCTGGCACCGCGTTGGGCGAGAGCCTTTAAGTCATATCCCGCCTTCTCGAGTTCCAGCTTGTGAGAAAGGCTGATGCCTTCCAGGAATTCCATCGTCAGGATGCGTCGCGAGGATGTTTCGCTGTAGGGTGTCGGGAAACAGATGCCGTCGTCCTTGCGGAAGTTGTTGGCGAACTNTTGGAGGTTTCTCGCTTCNCGNCCGAAATCCAGTTCGCGTAACAGGGTNCGACTGAATTCCGACACCGTNTTGACGGGTTGGAATTTTTTGATTTGCGGGGCAAGACCTTCGGCAAGTTTTGCCAGCTCGCCCATGATCTCGAGATCGTTCTGGATCTTNTCTTGGATGCCCCGATGTTGAACCTTGACAACGACTTGCCTGCCATCGAGAGTCACTGCACGATGGATCTGTGCGATTGAGGCAGAAGCCAATGGCTCAGCTTCAAAAGATTGAAAGAGCTCCTCAGGTGGATGCTCGAANTCTGCATCAAAAACCTTGCGGACNTCTTCAATGTCGTCAGCAGGAGCCCCAGATTGTAACTGGCTCAGCTCGTTTGCGAGTTCGGGNCCAACGAGATCTGGACGTGTGCTGAGGATCTGTCCGAGTTTGATAAACGTTGTGCCTAACTCGGTGAGTGCACAACGGATTCTCTCTTCGATGGGTTGGTCACTTAGCTGTGTTCCATCGTTCGCCTGAAACAGCTGTTGCACCCAATCAACGCGAACATCGGCCATCCAACCCGCCAAGCCATATTTGGCGAGGACCTTGGTGACTTCATGAAAGCGACCTGAGCTGCGAACAATTTGCGGAATCGATGATAAATCCATCAGGTTTTACCCCATGCGGCGAAGGTCGCGATGAAATTGTCATCGTATTCTACAACGACTCTACAGCGATTTGCGAACTCGCTGAAAACCATCTTGGACTTCGTTGGCAACAAGTTTCAGCGCTTCAAAAACGCCGGTAGCTGAAGTTTCTACGGCTTCCTTTAGGGGCTCGTAATCTTTGGATAGTTGATCCAGCTTGGCGGTTACCTTGTTCCATTCTTCCTTGGCCTCTGCCTTCCCAAGTTCGATTTGAACCGCCAGTTGGTCTCGCTGTTGCTTTAAGGAAGCGATCAATTCATCCAATTGACTTTTTTCGTCCGACATGAGGTAACCTCCTTTGAAAGGATGTTCGGTTGTATGCCGCCGCTTGGAATCGGTTCTGACTCGAATTCCATGCGGCTTTTAGGATCGGTCTTCGCTCAGCCTCGAGATTATTCGGACGGCGCTACTTCGGCAGCCTCTGTCACCGGTTCCGAATCGGCTTTCCCCTTGGCTAAGGTTGCCAGCATCTGAGAGAAGTTGTCCATCGAGGTCAGATGGGCATAGGTTAATTCCAGTTCGTCAGTTTTGACGAGCTCAGCAAGCTTTTCTGCGGGAAGTTCCTTCAGCTTTTTGCGGCTGACGGCCATGAAGCCACCAAGCGACCGTTTTTCGCCGCCGGCCATCGTGAAGTCGACTCGCATGGGTTCGAGCAAATCTAACTCTTTCAGTCGCTTGCAATAGGCCTGAGTGCGCTGATGTTGGAGTTGGTACTCTTCGAGGAAGCCGAGCATCTTGGTGAGATAGGGCGTTCGCTCTTCATCATCTGCGAAGAGTCGTTCGCCACGTCCTTCCGTGTTACAGCCTTCCCACTTTTCATCCACGCACAGCGTGTATTTCGTTTTGTCGTCACCCTGCCAGAAGACGAAGGGATAGCGTCGCACGAATGCTGGCACATAATTGGCCGACCAATTGCCTTCGTCATCGATGTAAATATTCTGCTTGTCTTCGATACCCAGCACAGCAACCGGGACGACTTCTTCCGTGCCCGCGAAAACAATGGTGAACTCGCGGGAGGCACGTGGGATTTCAACTGCGGTCAACGGTACGGAATTCGCTTCTCGGGCAAATTCGAAGTTGACTCGTTCTATCGATAAATCCTTGTGCTTCTTGACGGTGACGGGAATCACGCTGTCATAAAAAAGTTGTTGACGTGTCATTTTCCTAGGGAACTCCTAATTGAGGATAATAATCCACCGGAGATGGAGATATTGTGTACAGTCGAATCCAATAACGTAACGCGCCATTTTTTGGGCGTCGACTAGACTTAGCCCTGGATCGCCTTGAACAATAAACCAGGTAGTCGAGTTAAAGTTGGTTGGGAATAAAGTTCATATAGTTTCCATGCCACGGCCTCAGGTTTTCGATGTGTCGAAAACCACATCGGCTTCGGATGCATGGTTAATGGGCTGCTGAGAACCGTTTTTTCTGGTCGATCCAGCAGGAAGGTGTTGTGGACATCGCCGATGCCGCTCTTGGCGTCACGCAGGCTGGTACCCGGAAATCCGCCCCACGGTGTGGACATCAGAGCGAAGGAAACTCCTGGCCACTGATTCAAGCCTACGGTACCGTAACGCAATTCGCGAACTGCAGTTCGCAAAAAATCAGTTTTTGAGAATTCTGGAGAAACGGTAATGGCGGCTGCCAAGGTTCCCCAGAGCTCCTCGTTGGCAAAACGCACGGCCGTTTCCAGAAATGCCTCGGGAGATTCGGCGTCGAGACGAGTTTCGCCGCAAACGCACACGAAAGATTCTTCGTGAAACAGTTCGGGACGGGTCGTGATATCGACATCCCGCAATAAAATCCAGGGCAGGTAGTCACCGGGTGCGGGTTTGCCCGCGTAGGTGGCGAAGCGGTCTTTTGCACCTGGGTAATAGGCGAAACGTGGTTCAACCTGAGCTAGGATCTCATCGATATAACCGAGCAAGCGATCCCGCGAATTGCATTCCTTCCAGGTGATCAGTTGTTTGGTTGCAATGCAATTGAACGATGCATTGTTGGTGATCGAGGCGACGATGTGTTCGGCCTGAAATCGCAGCTGGGCATCCGTGTACTTTCCAGGGGTCAGGATCCATGGGCTGACGTTGCCTAGTTCGCTGGTGACCGGCTTGTTCAGAATGGGCGTGTTATTTGCTTTTCGACTCTCTCGTTCTTCTCTTGAGCCCCAGACGATGGCATCATGAGTTTCGATGGAACCGGTCACGTGAACTTGATCGACTTGATCGTGGNTGACGGCATAGCNCCCGGCATCGGCTCCTCCGTAAACGATCGCCAGGTATCCCGCCGTGATCAACGGTGCCAATGCCTGCTCAAACAATTCGCCGAGATAAGCATTGACTGGGTTCATCTTCAGCAGCACGACACAGTTGTCTTGCAGGATTTTTGTGAGAACATCGGTTGCAGGAATGGCTGCGACATTGCCAGCACCAAGAACGCAGCAGACCTGTGGCGGTACTGTCTGTTCACCTTTCAAGATCGAAAGTTTTTCGCCAAAAAGGTTGTCGATGGGTACGGATGGCTCCAAGCGAGTTTCCGCAACCATGGGATAAAACAGAAGGCGATCGAACAGGTCGTTGGTGGGGAATACTGGGACAATGCACTGTCCGTTTTCGTGTCGTACCTTTCCGGGAAGACGAGGTTTCCCTGATTTTTCGATGTCATCCAGCGTGCGGATTAGCAAACGCAGGTATCGTAGTACGGAAACGGGTCCTGCCGTGATCTCTTCCGCGCGGGCCGGACTGCCTGCTGGAATCTGTTTGGCCTCACATGCCGTCTCCACCCACGTTTTTGCAATCCTATCAACGCCCTCCAGGCATGCCTCCGCCAAATCAATGCGACGATGGATCGAACATCGAGTCAAATCAGTGGCCGCGCTTCGCAGTCGGGTCAAGGCANCGTCGATGCTGGCATGATCCGTATTGCGTTGTTGTGCTTCGCTCACCGTAATGTTGCTCATCGCCGATTTACCTCAATCCAGCTTGCGCCTTTCATTTGNTCNAGGGCNAATCCGAAGTATAACAGAGGGAGTAGATTTTGAGGGGTGTGTGGTCAGTCATCTGGTGGAGGTCTTCGATGAAACGGTCCTTGGCAGCCAATCCACAGTGTTCGGTGCAAGTGATTCTACGTTGGATAGCGATCGTTGTTTGGTCTGCCCTGGGANTNTGNGAGAAGCCTGCGNTCGCCGCTGANGTCGATCCTGTCACGATGGCTCAGTCTGTCACGATTCATCGAGACGACTGGGGCGTACCGCATATCTANGGTACGACCGATGNCAGCNTTGCCTTTGGGATGGCTTATGCTCAGTGCGAGGATTATTTTTGGCAGCTCGAGGACACCTACATTCAAAGTCTGGGGCGATATGCGGAAATCCATGGCGAATCAGGTCTGAATAACGACCTGTTGCATCGAACCTTTGAAATTGATCGTCGATCGCGTGAGGATTACGCCAATCTCAAGCCCCCGATCAAGAAGATTTGTGATGCGTACGTCGCTGGCATCAACTACTTTTTGCAAAAGAATCCGGAGGTCAAGCCAAGGCTGATTGAGCGTTTCGAACCTTGGCATGTCGTGGCCTACGATCGCTTTATCATGCTCAGTTTTGTCTATGGGAAGTCCCACGCACCTCGTCCGAATGCTGAGCGACAGGAACGGCTTGAAGATGCTGTGATCGGCTCGAATCAGTGGGCGATCGGACCCGAAAAAACGCGAGATGGTCACGCAATGTTGTTCGTGAATCCTCATCAGCCTTTTTATGGCCCCGGCCAGTTCTACGAGGCCCACGTGAAGAATCAGGAAGGCATCAACTTTAGCGGTGCCTGTTTCTTTGGTTCGCCCTTTCCGTCGCTAGGGCACAACGAGTATTTGGGTTGGGCCTATACCGTGAACGAACCTGACATCGCTGATGTTTACCGAGAAACGTTCGATCTCGAGGGCCAACCGCTGATGTATCGGTATGCCGATGGATATCGTAAGGCGACCCAGTGGCAGGATTCAATCGAGGTCAAGACAGACGAGGGGATGGAGACTCGGCAGTTTACCTTTCTCAAAACTCATCATGGTCCTTGCGTAGCGGTGGAAGACGATCAGCACCGACTTGCTGTTAAGATTGCCGCGTTGTTTGGCGGCACGCGGATCGAGCAAGGTTTGCGGATGATCAAAGCAAAGAATTTGGAAGAATGGTTGGAGGCCAATCGTCTCCAGTTGTTGCCGATGTTCAATGCCGCCTACGCCGACCGTGAGGGCAATATTTTCTATCTTTACAATGGGACAATTCCCATTCGAGAGCCAGGCTTTGATTGGCGTCGGCCGGTGGATGGATCAGATCCGCGAACTGAATGGAAGGGGATTCATCCCTTGGAAGATCTGCCTCAGGTACTCAATCCACCCACGGGCTATGTGCAGAATTGCAATTCGACTCCATTCACGACCACCGATGACGGCAATCCGTTTGAACGAGATTTNCCCTCGTACATGGTCGAAGAGAAGCATGACGACAAACGGCGAGCGAAGATTTCTCGCAAGCTTTTGCGAGAAGCTCAGCAGGTTACCTTTGAAGATTGGCAGCGGTTAGCGCTTGACACGACTCTTTATTGGCCTCTGAATGAGTTGCCAAAATTCAAGANGGCTCACCAGCGGTTGGCACTCNATCAGCCTGAGTTTGCTGNCCGCGTTCGACCCTACCTGGAGCACTTGCTGGCTTGGGATTGCCGTTCCACTCTGGATTGTACGCGAACGACACTGTGCGTTGCCTGGTATGGCCAAATGTATGGTCAACTAAGACCGAGTGAATCTTTAGCGCCGCAATTTGTGAATAACCCCAAGAGGAAATTTGAGGCGTTGATCGTGGCTGCCGAGTCCCTTGAGAAGCTGCACGGCGATTGGCGGGTGCCTTGGGGAAAAGTGAATCGCATGCAACGCGTGCCTCGCGCCGGAGGCCTCGAGGCGGCAGCAGCCCTCTTCCGCGATCAGCTACCAAGCCTTCCCTGCGNNGGAGTCGAAGGTCCGTTGGGGGTTGCCTTTAATGTCTACTACACTCCCAGCGCACCGTTTCGAAAGCAACGGTTTGGCGTGGCTGGGAATTCCTATGCCGCGGTCTATGAGTTTTCGGATCGCATCAAGAGCAAGTCGTTGTTGCAGTATGGGAACAGCGGCGATCCAAATTCCCCTCACTACTTCGATCAGGCGAAACTTTACTCCGAAGAGAGGTTCAAAGACGCCTACTTCTATGACGATGATGTCGAAGCACACACCGTCAAAAGCTACCACCCCGGCGAAGAATGATGCGGAAAGAATGATGCGGCCTCGAAGAATCTCGAGGCCGTGATATCTATTCTTTCGGTGCCTCCATTTCGGCGATCCACTCTCGGATTAAAGCCGCGCCTTCGGTCGGTACGATGCGTCGTGCAAGATTCGGCATCATGATGCTGGGATCTTCCGATTCGATACGGAACATCAGGATCGATGCATCAGGTTTACCGGGCACGATATCGTAATCGTGACCCCCTGATCCATGTCCTGCCGCGACGGGAGTTTTCCAGACGCCATACTTTGTCGGATCGTCCTGGGCAACGCTCAAATCCAAACCGGATGTGCGTGCACTGCCCTCGGGATTATGGCAATGAGCACAGTTCACATCCAGCCATGTACGCGCCCGGCGATCGAGGCTGCCTGAGTGCNAGTCGTCGAAGACAGCTGCCTTAGCGACTTCATCGAGCTTTGGCATGCCATGGAGTCTCTTCGTTCGTTGAAGATAAACCAGTTGATTTTCTTTGCCCGAGGCAAAGGCGAAGTCTCGATTCAGGTTGCGAGCGTTCGGACCGATCGGCTCGAATTTTTTGGCTTGTTCGTGACAACTGATGCACTGATTCGCATTGGGAATCTGGTAGCGATTGGTGCGAGGTTTGCCATCGCTGTGAATCCAACGGATTTCCATCTCGCTGCCCCCCAAGACCAGTTCTGCATCCGTCTGGCCTTTGTTCCAGGCGTATGAGTAACCGAACCATCCCTCGGGACGCCTTTCTTCGATGCGTGTCTCAAGCAGATATTCCCCAGACGAACCATCGGCCATGTTGTTGGGATAAGCAAACGTCTTGGCGATGACCGTNCCCATAGGGAATTCGAAGACCTTGTCGGCGTTGTAATCGATATGAGTCCCATCCGGAATACGAATGAAACGATACTTGGTAGTGTAGTCGGAAAATAATTCCGTATTCAGTTCGTACGGGACCACGTCCTCGGCCGGTTGCTGCTTCGCGGGGTCTCCCTCAAAGAGATTCCATTCCGAAAGAACGGTTGGAATTGAGCGATATACCTTGACCGCCACATTTTCCGTTGCCGTTGCTGGATCATGATCGCGGATAACAATCGGATCTAGCTTGGCGATGGTTGCGTCGGGGACTGTTGTGATGACCTGGTATTGACCCGCTTTCAGTTTCTCAGGGGTTAGATCTGGCAGATTGAAATTGGCGTACGATGCAGATCCGTTATCGCGAATGCTCAAGTTGGGTTGGCCGTCGACGAGCTCCTGAGGGTTAACGACTCCGTCGAAAAGAATGTCAGGAAAACGCTTGCCAAAGACGGGCGCCAACACCGCCGCGATTGCGCCACCGGGCTTGGAGCCACCTTTCGAGATGCGATTGTCATGGATCGAGATTGAAGTCGGAATCGGATCGAACTCTTGAGCATCGAACTTCTTTTGAGCAATCAAAAAACTGACGATCGAAACACTGGTTGTGTTGTTTCCGATCATGTCGTTGTCAAAGATTTCAACGTCATCGGTAACCATCACCATCACGCCTGTACCTGGTGGGACGGTTGCGACCATGTTGCCCGGTGCCGCAAAGTTCGGGTGATTGTTCGATTCGATACGATTCTGGAAGACGCGAACATTTCCACCAGATTTGACGGGCAGGCCCGGTAAGTCAAATACCAGAATGCCCCCCGTGTTGTTGATGGCGGTGTTGCCGTAAACGTCGGCACCAATCGTGTTTTCAATTTCGATNCCGGCGACGTTCCGCTCGGCGTGTGAGTTGCGTACGACAACATTTTTGCACTGGCCGACGTAGAGTCCTGCATCCGATGCGCCGATTGCTGTGCAATTCTCGATTAAGACGTTTTCACACTGAACCGGATAGATGCCGTAAGCGCCGTTCATGGAACTGGCTTTGCCGGTCCATTCAGTTCGAATGTCACGGAAGGTCACATTGCGTGCTCCGAGAATCTTGATAGCGTTACCCGCTGTATCCTCGACGGCAAAGCCTTCCAGGACGAGATTGTTACCCTTGGATTGGAGCCCTTGGCCTCCTGTATCTTGCTTTTTGAAAGACAGGATTGTTTTCTCTGATCCTGCTCCGCGGATTGTAATGTTGTCACACACAACATCGAGCTGTCGACGTAACTCATACCGGCCTGCTGTGAGTTTGATCACGTCACCGGGGACAGCCTGAATGAGCCTTTCTTGGAGCTGATATTGAACATCGGGCCCGGGTGACAGCGTGTAGGTTTGCGGGGCGAACGCGTCATCGTTTCCCTGTCCCACTTGGCAGAATGTCACTGCCAAAAACAGAAAAAGGCCAGTTGATCGCTTCATCAGATTAACTTTCTCGTTATTGTGTGCTGTCGATCTCGGAGCATCCGATTATATCCGCTCTTAAGAATCTCGATCGAATTCATCGCACATCTTTGATTTGTTTGCATGACTTGCTAACGACTGTTTACGATGAAGCTTCAGAAGGCATCCATGTTCGGAAAACCATGTTCTGAAAACAATGTCAGCTTTTTCTGGCTTGCTGTTATGCTGAAGGGATAGGGACGAGGCCGGCATTTCGCGTCCCAGATTCTAAGTTGAACAAAGAGAGAGATGGATTATGTACCGGGCAACCACGCTATCTTCGCTTGCATTGTGTGTCATCCTGTTCGCGTCGGCAACTGCGGTTGCGGAATTGTCGGTTGTCGTGCCGAACGATTTGGTCGATTTTGAAGGGAATGCGAGTNCGCCACCCGATTTTGGCGGTACCCCGTTCCGGCTCCAGTTCTTATACGAGGCTGACCAATTTGGTGCTCTGACCGAACCGAGCGATATCATCGGCTTGGTGTTGCGACCGGATGAGTCGCTGACCTCGCCTCAGGAAGTTATCTATGACGATCTGAAAATCTCGCTGTCGACAACCGACCGTGAGTTCGAAGATCTTGACTTTGTCTTTGAAGAAAATATCGGCTTGGACGAAAAAGTCGTCCTCGATGGTGAAGTACTCGTTGCCACGGAAGCGACTGGGCCTGAATTTGGTCCAAGAGATTTTGACTATCGTTACGACTTTACGACGCCTTTCACCTATGATCCCAGCCAGGGAAATCTGCTGATGGACGTCGTGTCATTTTCAGGACAGGATATCGCGGCCCTCGATGATCAGGATAGCACCATGATTGCCGTTTACACAGCCGATCCGCTCGGTGAGGAAGGGGAGATCCTGGGAGCTGGTCTGGTCGCCATGTTTCTCTTCGATGAAGGCGGCATCGCCGGAGACTTCGATGGCAATGGTGTTTTGGAGGCTAACGATATCGATCTGCTGAGTGCCGAAGTACGAGGCGGCAACAATCCGCCCAGTTTTGATCTCAACGGCGATAACCTCGTGAACAGTGGCGATCGAAATGTTTGGGTCAACGAACTCAAGAAAACCTACTTTGGTGATGCGGATCTCAATGGTGAATTCAACTCTGGCGATTTTGTAGCCGTCTTCCAAGCGGGTGAGTATGAAGATGGTGTGGCGGGCAACTCGAGTTGGGCGACAGGCGACTGGGACGGAAATGCCGATTTCGACAGTGGTGACTTTGTAGTGGCCTTCCAGGCGGGTGGCTTCGAACAAGGGCCCAGAGCTGCTGTGGCTGCAGTTCCCGAACCCGCAAGTTGGGTGCTGCTCTCCATTGCACTGCTCATGGCTGTGCATCGTCGACGTCGTTAAGAAGGACGTCACGAAGAGGATTTTTCCCGATCAAGACTCCCGTCACTTTCTTGTCCGTGACGGAATGGGATGTCGGCTAGGAGGTTTGAGCACCTAGCCGATAGCGGTTTTCATCTTTCTCGACGAGCCCTTCTTCGACCAGGTATTCGAGGTGGGCATTAGCTTCGGCACAGCCTAGGAAGACGTGGAAGTCGTCGAGTTCTCCAAACAATTCGGACGCCACTTCGTAAACCGACATGGTTCGATCTGAAAGAACCTCACAAGTTTTCAACAATCGCTCCTCGTGATGTCGAGCGAGGTCGATGCATCGTTGAGTGACGTTTTCAAACGGTTGGCCGTGGCCTGGCATGACCAGATGGCTGCTCGCCAAATCCTGTACTCGCTGAAGCGATTGAAGGAAATGGCGGAGTAAACCGTCTTGTCGTATATCTCCGCCGCCAACATTCGGCGATATTTTCTCGAGCACATGGTCTCCCGAGAACAGATGTCGCTCTGAAAGCAGGCAGATCGAACCCATCGTGTGGCCCGGTGTATGGATCACCTGCAGCACCTCGTCACCCACGTCGATTTTCTGACCATCCTGTAATGCAGAGCCTCGAGTCGGTTTGATCTCCCAGGGTGGCATCTGTTTGTTGTCGGCATATTGACGCGACGGAACATCCCACACCTCGAATCGACGATTGAGCAAGGTGATAAAACGATCGCCTTGTTCATCCACGTTTTCGATGGATTTCAATTCAGACTCGTGAATCAACACTTCGGCACCTGTTTGTTCTTGAATCCGCCAGGCGTTACCGATGTGATCGATGTGTTTGTGGGTTAGGATGATCCTTCCAACGTCCGCAATGCGAAGGTCGTTTTCTTCGAATTGTGCGATCAGTCGATCATAGGCGATTTGGGTCGCGACGCCGGTGTCGATTAGCGTCAAAGGATCCGATTCAATCACGTAAATCGTGTTGGCGCCCTCGAAAAAAGGATTGGAAACACGTAACGCGTGAACGGGAGGCATTGGATTCTTTCCGGCGGGTATGCTGCTCAGCATGGCCCGCGAATGTTTGACAGGTAGACCCTGATCAGCTTCGACCGGAGCGAATCCCTGTGAACACAAGACGCAAATTACAGAATGATCATTAGCTCGTATTGTAAGCGGAGCACGCCAATCTGGGCACCCGACCGTTTTGGGACAAGCTTGTAAGCAGCCTGAACCGGCCAGGGAACGAATTCAGATTCAGATTTCTGTTTTCGAGCGGCTTATTTCATCGCAGCCGGAAAGTCTTCCCAAGCCTCCTTGAGACGGGATCGGTGCAGCGTTCCGTGAATTAGATCTGGGAGATGATCTTCGGCGCGCTTCAAAATGCCGCCCATCGGATCGATCAGGCGAGTGACTCCATTGAAGTGAACTGGCTTGGCTGAGTTGGACGAGGTGGTGGTGGGTCGGTTTGACCGCAGATGGTTNCAGAGTCGATGTAACAAGCGGTGTCGATTGCANGGCCCTGCAAAAGAGACTCCCAAAAGGCGATGTCGGTGGGCACGTCCGCAAAGAAAACAGCCGGACAAAGGATCACGTCACAGCCCGCTTGTCGGTAGGCGTGAAATAGCTCTGGAAATCGAGTGTCCCAATAAATCGCACAACCAATTTGAAAACCATGGACCTCATAGGTGGAGACCGTTTGACCTGGGGTGAGAACGTCGATTTCCGCATTGCCGGAACCTTGAGGTACGACAGGACAATGGAAAGGGTGTTGCTTGCGATAGGTCGTGACCAGCTTTCCATCCGGGCCATAGACAGGGGTGGTGTTGTAGACATGATCGCCATCCCGCCCAAGAAAACTGCCTCCGTGAATCGTGACTTTGTGTTGAGCGGCGATCTCACTCAAGGTGGTACAAATCGAATCCCGATCGATCGATTGGAGTGGGTGGTCGGCATCCCGCGGATCAGCTCCAGCTCCGTACATATCGGCAAAGTATTCAGGTAGAACGACGAGCTCAGCGCTCAACGCCGCGGCCTCACTGCACTTTTGCCGGGCGACAGTGAGATTGTCGGAGAGACTTTTTCCAACTTGCATCTGAACCATTGCCACATTTAATTGTTCAGCCATCTGCGGCAAACTCCTGAAGACGTTGATTGAACGCCAGATGCCATCACGACGTTTGACATCCATGAATGCAGCTCGTGTGTGGATAGCTTCTGTGACACTGTAATCAATTCGGATTGGAAAGCAGTTAGCTGCAGCAATCTTGTCTTGCAAGAGGATCTGCTGATTCTGAACTCATGCAGAATTCACGATGGTCCGTCGTCATGGCGACCGACGGAGTGAAACGCTGTCCAACCTTGATCGACAGATTCGAAAGACTAGGGTAAAATCCGCGCGATCGAAAGTCATTGTCTTGAAGTCATCGTATTCATCGGGAATCAGTCTCGAGGAGGACCCATGTCCGTCAATCGCCGAATTGTACTCGCTGCTCGTCCAGACGGTTTTCCGGTGGAAACTGATTTTGAGTTGGTCGAATCCGAGGTCGCTGAGATCGAAGAGGGTGAGTTCCTGGTGCAGGCAATCTACCTGTCCGTCGATCCTTATATGCGAGGACGGATCAGCGANGCCAAATCTTACGCAGATCCNGTCGAGATCGGTGCGACCATGGTGGGNGAGAGCGTTGGACGCGTTGTTCAATCTCGGCACCCGAAGTTTCCTGAAGGGACGGTCGTGGCTGGGATGTTTGGTTGGCAGGAGTTTGCCGTCAGTGATGGCCAGGGCATTCGAAAGATCAGAGCTGATGTGGCTCCGATTTCCACGGCTTTACATATTCTGGGAATGCCAGGCTTAACGGCATACTTTGGTCTGTTCGATGTGTGCCGACCCGAAGCAGGAAACACGGTCGTGGTTTCTGCCGGGGCAGGGGCAGTGGGCTCTGCTGTCGGGCAGTTGGCGAAAAGGCATGGTTGTCGCGTGATCGGAACGGCCGGATCCGACGAGAAGGTCTCCTTTATGGTCGACGAACTCGGTTTTGATGCAGCCCTCAATTATAAGACGACCGAGAACTATTACCTGGCCTTGAAGGAACGCTGTCCCGAAGGGATCGATTGTTATTTCGATAATGTCGGAGGTCCCCTCACAGATGCAGTTTTCCCGCTCTTGACCGTTGGGGCCCGCGTCGCCATTTGTGGTCAGATCTCGCAGTACAATAATCAGAAGGTCGAGCAAGGACCGCGGCTGTTTTGGTATCTGATTGTCAAACGAGCGACGGTTCAAGGATTCCTGGTAACCGATTACCTCGTCCGCTTTCGCGAAGGAATGGAGGGCTTGGCGGCAGCGTATCAGGNCGGCGCNTTGAAGTATCGTGAGAGTATCACCGATGGTCTTGAGGCGGCACCTCGCGCCTTCATTGAGATGATGCGAGGCGCGAATATTGGAAAACAGTTGGTGCGCATCCGAGCCGAAGATNGATGACGGCTTGAGTTTACATGCCNCCATCNACGGTTAGAATCGAACCGGTGGTGAAAGAGCTTGCATCGGATGCGAAATAGATCGCCGCTCCGACAATCTCATCGGTTGTTCCCATTCTTCCCAAGGCCTTCATCGCGGTGGTCGCCTTTTCAACCTCCGGATTTGACCACAGAGCTTCGCTCAATTTGGTTTTGATCAGNCCGGGGCAGATGCAGTTGACCCGAATGTTGGCACTGCCCAATTCTTTGGCCATCGATTTGGTCAACATGATCAGGCCCGCTTTCGAGATGGAATAGATGGCCTGCATGGGAAACGGTTGAATGCCGGCGATTGACGAAACATTAATGATGGAACCGCCTCCTGTCTTTTGCATCTGGCGGGCACATACACAGGACAACTGATAGGGACCCTTGAGATTAACCTCCATCGTCTTGTCCCAAGCGGCGGCATCGGAGTCGATGATCGGACCGAAATAAGGGTTGGTCCCAGCATTGTTGACCAGGATGTTGATCTCGCCAAACTTTGCGACAGACGTCTCGATCAGTCGATCAATGTCTTCTGCTCGTCCGACATGGGCCGCAAGGCCTTGAACACGATTAGCTTCGCCCAATTCGGCGAGTGCCAGAATGGCGGCGTCAACGTTCTCTTGTTTGCGACTACACAGTGTGACGTTAGCACCCGCTTCGAGAAAACCGCGTGCGATGGCCAGGCCGATACCACGCGTTGCTCCCGTCACGATCGCGTGCTTGCCGCTGAGAGAAAAAGTTTGGGTCATCGGAGTTCCTTCATGTCAGTGTTGAGCGATCCAGTTTCGAGCGATGCTAGAGTTCGCCGCGGGCAATCGCCGTCTGGCCGGCGTCACCAAGTGATGCGACAATTCGATTGAGTTGAGAAAATCTTTTGTCTTGCGTGTGGCCACGTACATATCTTGCGTAGATCTGTTGGACAATGACCGCCAATTTGAAAAGACCGTAGCAGTAATAGAACAGCGGGTTTTCCGGTTCATGGTCGGTCAGTTCAATGTATCGCTCCACTAATTCTCGTCGAGTGAGGCTGCCGTCCACCATGGTGGGACCGAATGCATGACCTTGTAGTTCCGGTGGATCATCCGCTTGAATCCAATAACCGAGCGAGGTGCCGACGTCCATCCAGGGATCGCCGATCGTCGTCATTTCCCAGTCGAGCAGGGCGATGATGCGTTGTGGACGCTCCATGTCCAGAATCAAGTTGTCGTACTTGTAGTCGTTNTGAATCAAAGACGTTTTTTGTGAGGTAGGGCGGTTCTTGTCGAGCCAGCCTGCTAGAGCCAATAGATTTGGCAAGTCGTCGNTTTGAGCTTTTTCGTAACGTCGAATCCAGCCATCAATCTGGCGATCGACATACCCATCCGCCTTTCCAATCTCACCAAGACCTGCCTCTGCATAATCGAGTTGGTGGAGACGAGCGAGGTTTTCAATGAAGGATTCACACAATTCAGACATGGAATCAGGCCCGGCCAAGGCTGCAGGAGGGGTTTTGCCTCGTAAGATCGCCCCCGTTCGTCGCTCCATTACATAAAACTCGGATCCGATGACATCGGTATCGGTACAGTAGAGGAATGGACGCGGCGCCAGTTCATAAACCGACCATAGTCGCGATAGAACGCGGTATTCGCGACCCATGTCGTGAGCCGACTTAACCTGATTGCCAAAGGGCGGCCGACGTAACACAAATTGCTGATCACCGATCTTTAAGAGGTAGGTCAGGTTCGAATAGCCGCTGGGAAACTGTTCGATCGTGAGTGGGCCATCTGCCTCAAGGTGAGCTTGCAAGTACGGCTCGAGTTGTTCCAGGTTCAGTTGCTCCCCTTCACGCACCTGCGACGATTGATCCAAACTCAAACTCATCTATCGTGATCTCCTCGTCGAATAGCCATATTTCTTGAGCACCTCACGCGCGACCACTCCTTTATGAACTTCGTCGGGACCGTCGTAGATGCGAGCGGCTCGTTCATTGCGGAAGAACATGGATAGTACCGTGTCATCGCTGATTCCCAAGGCGCCGTGAGCCTGGATGGCATGATCAATCACCTGGTTGAGTACCTCGGCCACGTAAAACTTGATCGCCGATATTTCACCCCGCGCCGCACGCGATCCGACGCGATCGATCTTCCAGCCCGCTTGCAAGGTCAGCAAACGAGCAGCATCGATCTGCACTCGACTCTCGGCAATCCAATTCTGGATCGTCTGGCGAGAAGCCAGCTGATCGTCGGGAGCGAGTTCCCGTTGGATCACTCGCTCGCATAGCAAGTCCAGGCACCGTTCGGCGACCCCAATCCAACGCATGCAGTGGTGGATTCGGCCTGGTCCTAATCTGGCTTGGGCAATGGAGAAGCCGCTGCCTTCCTCACCGAGAAGATGGCTAACCGGTACGCGGCACTCGCGATAACGGATCTCGGAATGGCTTGCCCAGCCATCGCCCGTGTGTCCCATGCAGGGAATGTTGCGCACCCGTTCGAATCCGGGAGTGTCGGTAGGCACAATAATCTGACTGGCACGAGCATGCGGGGCTGCATCGGGATTGGTCACCGCCATCACGATCGCGAAGTCTGCGCCGTCCGCGGCCGTTGTGAACCATTTGTGCCCGTNGATCACATATTCATCGCNGTCGCGACGNGCTATTGTATCCATCAATACGGGGTTCGAGCCGGCGCGGTCCGGTTCGGTCATCGAAAAACAACTTCGGATTTCTCCGGCCAATAGCGGATTGAGCCATCGTTTCTTCTGCTCTGGAGTGCCGTACTCGATCAAGATCTCCATGTTGCCGGCGTCTGGAGCCTGGCAATTGAAGACGTAGTGACCGAAGGGGCTCTGGCCCAGGGCCTCGCTGAGAATCGCGAAGTCGAGAAATCCAAGTCCCATGCCTCCTTGTTCGGATGGGACCTGGGGCGACCACCAGCCTCGCGCTTTGACCGATTGGCGAAGCTGTTCCAACGTCGGTAACAGCTCGGCAAACGTTTTTTGATTCGCCTCTTGTTCCAAAGGAAACAGCTCTTCACGGACAAAGGTGCGGACATCTTCGCAAACTTCGGCAGTTGCATCGGGGATTGAGAAGTCCATGAATCGAAAGGACGCTGATGGTTTGAGTCGGTGTTGAGCTCAGCCATCAGCGATAGGTCCATTCCTTTTGGGGCAAGTGGGGTAAGGCGTTGAAGCGGTCGAGTGTAATCCGACTTGGCGAAAACACGAATTCTGTGAGTGAGCAATTCCAGATTCGCCAGCCGGTCTGCAACGCAATGCGATCCTCGCACTGTACCGCTCGTTGAACGGCCACCGAGATCGGACCGACACTGCTAAACATGGCGACCCGACGCTTTCGAGCCGGAAAGTCGATGACTTCGCTCAAGAGCCGATTGACTCGACTCCGAAAGTTCGTCCACGATTCAACGGAAAATGAATCTCCTCCAAGCCAGGTCGACGCGACGGCCTCGAACAATCGCTGAAAACTTCGCTGACGATCATCAGGAAGGCTTGCCGCTTGAAACTGTGAGAAATAATCGGCTAGCAGGTCCGATTTCTCGGCAAGTGCCTCGGCGTGGTCTCGCACCAACTGATCGACTTGATGCTCGTCCAGTTCATCACGAACGATCGGATCGGGCCAGGTGATTCCCGCCCGCTGGAATTCTTCACCAATGATGGCAGCCGTATCCCGATGGCGTTCACGCGGACCGCAGTAAACGGCATCGAACTGCTGTTGTTCCTGAAGCCAATACTCGCCCAAGCGACGTGACTGCTGTCGTCCGTCGGGGGAGAGTCGATCGTAATCGTCTTCGAAAAATGACGCCTGACCATGGCGAATTAATACCAATTGGCTCATAACCCGGTTTATAGCACACTTCCTCTCTCTCGTGCGTCATGCTTTCCCGTTACCGCATCTGGTAAAGTAATGATCCTTTGATATGTCGAGTTGAAAACGGTTCGTTGACGACAGCAAGGAATTCTCTATGGATTTGCAGGACAAGGTGATCGTGGTTACCGGCGGCGGAGCCGGCATTGGTGAGGCGCTTTGTCATCGTTTTGCTGAGGAAGATCCTGCCCGAATTATTGTGGTTGATCGGAAACTTGAGACGGCCGAAAGCGTCGCTCGAGCCATCGGCGGGCAAGCCATCGGCTGTGATGTCGCCGTTGAGTCGGAAGTCCAAGCGATGATCCAGCAGGTTGAACAGCAACAAGGTCGCATCGATCTGTTTTGCGCCAACGCCGGTGTTGGTAAAATGGGAGGCGTTGAGCTGTCGAATGACGACTGGAAACGTGTGATGGACATTAATTTTATGTCCCATGTCTATTCCAGCCGTGCTCTCCTGCCGGGCATGATCGAACGTGGCAGTGGCTATCTGTTGCACACAGCATCAGCGGCAGGGCTGCTAACTCAGGTAGGCTCGGCTCCCTACGCCGTCTCCAAGCATGCGGCGGTTGCTCTCGCAGAATGGCTGTCCGTGACCCATGCTGACCAAGGAATTCGCGTCTCCTGCCTCTGCCCACTTGGGGTGAAAACCCAATTAGTTGAGGGTGACCATCCGGTTTTGGCGAAATTACGAGAATCTGCGATCTCGGTGGAAGCAGTCGCAGAAGCGGTCATGTCAGGCATTCAGGAGGAACGGTTTCTGATTTTGCCGCACCCCGTGGTCGCGGAATTCATGCAGCGGAAGGCGTCAGATCCAGACCGTTGGTTGGCCGGAATGCGGAAATGGTGCTCGTGATCCTGCCGAATTCCAGGATTTTCACCTCTGGAAAACGCCGATGAGAACCGCTGTTAGCCGATTTGGGATGATTCATGAAATTGTCATCGGTGTCTTCAGATTTCGTGCGGTTCCCGGATTCAATCGAATCGATCTCCTTTTTATACTGTTAGGCTGTCTTCAGGGCACACGGACGTTCCTTGAAGCGGTTGAAACGATTCCTCCTGTGACACATTTACTTATGCCTTTTGAATCATTTTTATTTCTGGCGCAAGCGGCCGAAAAGGCAACGCGACTTTATGGCTGGGCAAATGTCCAGGAACAAGAAGGCGTTGCGATTTCGATTGTAGGGCTGTCCATCGTCTTTTCAGCTTTGGTGCTCGTGAGCCTATTCATTGCGGTCTTGCCGTGGATTCTCGATAAGCTTTCTCCCTGGCTACCGCACGTTGATGAGTCGCATGACGCCCCTTCAATCGCGGAGAGTACAGTCGACGACGAGAAAATGGTCGTCGCGGCCATCGGCTACGTTTTGCACACTGAAATGCAAAAGGCGATGGAGAAGTAGCTACGTCCCATTCGCATTCTACATACAGCAGCTTTTTCGATAGAAGATTATGGAAATTCTATACAGCTTTTTGGATAACACGGGTTTTGCAGAGCTCACGATCTGGAACGTGATGATGATGATGATTGGAATCACCTTCATCAGTTTGGCGATCATGAAGCACTACGAACCGTTACTGCTACTGCCGATCGGTTTTGGGATTATCGTTGGCAACATTCCCATCATTGAGGGAATGGATTTGAGTGTCTACGGTGAAGGCGGAATGAAACTTCTCGAGACAGGAGAAATCATTTATGAGCCAGGTAGTGTTTTGAGCTACATCTATTATGGAGTCAGTCAGGGTATCTTTCCGCCGCTCATCTTTTTGGGTATCGGTGCGATGACTGATTTTTCGACGATGATGTCGAATCCCAAGTTGGTTCTCCTTGGTGCGGCCGCACAGGTCGGAATTTTTCTAACGATTCTGGCTGCTCTTTTTATGGGCTTCGACGGTCAAGAATCGGCGGCGATCGGTATCATCGGCGGTGCTGACGGCCCGACAGCGATCTTCCTTGCCTCGCAACTTGCTCCCCAGCTGCTGGGGGCAATCGCGATTGCGGCTTATTCCTACATGGCACTCGTGCCTGTGATTCAGCCGCCGATTATGAAGTTGTTGACCACTCGAGAAGAACGGTTGATTCGGATGCCGCCCCCGCGACGTGTGTCCAAACGCGAAAAAATCATTTTCCCAATCGTGGCGTTCCTGCTTTGTGCCATGATTGCTCCGGGATCGATTGTGCTGGTGGGGATGTTGTTCTTTGGGAATTTAATGAAAGAGAGCATGGTGACCGATCGATTGGCAGCGACGGCTCGTAACGCCATGATCGACATTGTGACGATTCTGCTGGGTTTTGCCGTGGGTGCGAGTACCCAGGCCAAAACGTTCTTGGTTTGGGATTCGGTTCAAATTTTCGTCATGGGCGCCGTTGCGTTTGGTATAGCAACCGCGGGTGGCGTACTGTTTGCCAAGCTCATGAATCTGTTTTTACGTGAGAAAATCAACCCGCTGCTGGGAGCTGCTGGAGTTTCCGCAGTGCCGGATTCCGCACGGGTCGTTCAAATGGTCGGCCAGGAAGAAGATCCTCACAACTTCTTACTGATGCATGCGATGGCGCCCAATGTGGCGGGTGTGATCGGATCCGCTGTAGCGGCGGGTGTTTTGTGGTCGATTCTGTAAGCTGCCTGCGATGGCACTTGTTTGCATAACCGCATATTCAACGAAGCATTTATATTTCCGCGAGAGATCAAAGGCGAAGTAAACCGTGGCCAAAAAAATTGACTTCATGTGCACCGCGTTTCGAGATGGTTTTCAGTCCGTCTACGGAGCGCGAGTTCTGACTCCTGACTTCTTGCCGGCTTTGGAAGCAGCCAAGGACGCGGGCATCAGCTATTTCGAAGCTGGCGGAGGAGCCCGCTTCCAATCGTTGTATTTCTATTGCAACGAAGATGCCTTCGACATGATGGACTCCTTCCGGGAAACGGCAGGGCCCGATGCCAATTTGCAAACGCTGGCTCGAGGTGTCAACGTCGTGGGATTGGAATCTCAGTCGAGCGACATCATTCGTCTGCACGCGGAGATGTTCAAGAAGCACGGAATGACGACGATTCGGAACTTCGATGCTCTCAATGATGTCGACAACCTGATCTTCAGCGGCAAATGCATCGTTGAGGCGGGGCTCAAGCATCAAGTGGTCGTGACCATGATGGAACTGCCACCGGGATGTGAAGGCGCCCATGATGCCGACTTTTATGAAATGACCCTGCAGAAGATTCTCGATGCGGAGATCCCGTACGACGCGGTCTGCTTCAAGGATGCTTCGGGAACCGCGGTTCCCTCGAAGGTCTATGAAACGATTCGGCGTGCTCGCAAAATGCTGCCGAAGGATACTTACATTCACTTCCATACTCATGAAACGGCTGGCGTTTCAGTGCTCGCCTACAAGGCTGCTCTGGATGCGGGAGCGGACGCCATCGATCTCTCGCTGGCACCCTGTTCCGGCGGTACCTGTCAGCCCGACGTGCTCGTCATGTGGCACGCTCTTCGCGGTTCGGAATACACTCTCGATGTCGACATCGACAAAGTTCGCGAGGCAGAAGAAGTTTTCAAGGACTGCATGAAGGACTACTTCCTGCCGCCAGAGGCAACAGCCGTAGAACCGCTCATTCCGTGGAGCCCCATGCCGGGTGGTGCACTAACGGCCAACACGCAAATGCTGCGTGATAACGGCATCATGGACAAGTATCCCGACATGATTAAGGCGATGAGCGAAGTTGTTCGTCGAGGTGGATATGGAACGTCCGTGACACCCGTCTCCCAGTTCTATTTCCAACAGTCGTTTAACAACGTCATGTTTGGCCCTTGGAAGAAAATTGCTGAACCTTACGGCAAGATGGTGCTTGGCTACTTCGGGAAAACTCCCGTCGCTCCAGATCCGGAAGTGGTGAAACTGGCATCCGAACAGCTCAAGCTCGAGCCAACCACGACGCCTCCGATCGAATTGAACGATGCCGATCCTAATAAAGGTGTCGATGCGGCACGGAAAATATTGGAAGAAAACAACCTTCCTGTCTCTGATGAAAACATCTTTATCGTCGCCGCTTGTCGCGATAAAGGATTGACCTTCCTGAAAGGGGAGGCGGAACTGGGCATCCGCAAGGTTGAACCCGAAGCTGCCGCTCCTGCACCCGCCCAACCGCAGCCCGGAGAAGCGGCTCAGTACAACCTCACCGTCAATGGCAAGGACCACTTCATCGCCTTCCAAGGCAATTCCGTCACGGTAGACGGAAATGTCTATCAGGTCTCGATGGCGGCTGCCGATGGTCCAGCCCCGGCACAGCCTGCCGCCGCAGCAGCGCCGGTCAGTTCAGGCGAGAAGACGCCCGTCAACGCTCAAATGCCAGGCGTTGTGCTGAAGGTGCTCGTAAGCAATGGTGATCAGGTCAAGAAAGGCGACCAGCTATTGATTCTGGAAGCGATGAAGATGGAGGTTCCGGTGGCGGCACCGAAAGCCGGTACCGTAACCGACATCACGGTCGAGCAAGGCGCGCAAGTCGCGAACAATCAGCAACTGTTGAGCATCGCCTAGACAAACGACGCTGAGATTCTCTCCGCTCGTTTGTCTTCATCTTCTATCCGTCGCTCGATGCCGCGACCGGTCCGGTCGTGGTATAGTCCTTGCGGATCCATTCGTTGAGGCCGCCTGACGTCGATCCGCGACCCCCTCTTGTTCTTCTTCAGGCGGAGTTCTGATTGGAAACACAAATTGTAAACGACGATGCTTATTTAAATGCTGTTGAAGAAAATGAGGATCGCGACGTCGTTGGCTTTTCAGGGACTCGTTTGGAAATGCATCCCAAGGTCAATTCTGAGCTTGGTTTGGAGCAAATGTTTTCAAGAAGATTGAGCCGTGAGCAAATCTTGTGTCTTTTTCGATTTGACGTAGATTCATCCGGACGTGATATCGGCCAGGATTTTAGGCCTCATTTACGTGTCATCTGAGAATCTCGACGTCTTCTTTTTTGTTTCAACCTCCTGACAAGTTTGAAAGATCTCATGCGCCGGAATGTTTGAGCGAGGCAGTGTGGTTGTTTATCCAAATGGACCATTTTTTGGCCCAATAAATCGAATTGAAATGCGTTTGTGTTGCAGGATTCCGTCGAAAAGCAACGTTTGCGAGGGATAGGCCTGTGAGTTGTCCAGGATGCGTAGGTCAATACTCTTATTTCGAGATGTTGCTTCTACTAAGTTTTTCGATGGGGTATAGGATGTCTAAGGAGAGGTCTTCGGCGATACGCTACCAGCTAGTCGCAAACGCCTTAAACGGCTGTTGATGAGTAGAAATTAACCTGCTCACTGAAATTCGACGATTTCCGCGAACCTCGGTTGCTGTATTTTGATCGGTTAACTAGCAGTGCGAGCACTAGATTTCAAAAGCGGAAAAAGCCTTTTTTTTCGGCTCTCGCGAGACACTTGACCAAATTTTGAGGTGTGCTGTCAGTCTGCGGCTTCAATTGAAGCGAACGCGAGATTTTGATAGTCTGATCGGGGTTTTGGGTACCTTATCTTACCCCAACCTCATGATCCCACCTTGCACAGAGTTTGAAGATCCAATTTTTCTGATGCACGCGTAGTACGTAACTTAGACCCGAATTTGTCTTGAATCCTGTCGAACCTTTCCTCCCAGAGGGACGTAAATCTGCTGGTTGGAAACCACAAAACTAGAGAAGAAAAGTAGCGAGACCGATTGATGTCGACGGAAGCAAAGCTCAGCAAACTGGAATATCTCAAGGAAGGAAGTAAGCAGCTTCGGGGTACCATTCCCGAAGAGCTGGCAAATGATGCTCCGTCGTTCACTGCCGACGCTTCTCAGTTGCTCAAGAATCACGGCAGCTACATGCAGGACAATCGGGACTTGCGCAAACAGAGAAACGAAGACGGAACACGGAAAGGCAAGGCTTTTTCGTGCATGATCCGAACAGTAATCCCCGGAGGACGAGTCACCGCGGAACAGTTTTTGGCCGAATTTGAAATATGTGACAAGCTCGCCGACGGATCGATACGTGTCACTAGCCGACAGGGCTTTCAACTCCACGGCGTATTGAAAGAAAATCTACGAGAGACCATTCGAGAAATCAATGATTCGAAACTTACCACATTAGCAGCTTGTGGTGATGTTAGTCGAAACGTGATGTGTTGCCCCGCACCGTATCACAATCCCATCTACATGCAGATGCAGGAACTCGCTCAGGTTCTCGCCGATCATTTTAGGCCCAGAACTACTGCTTATTATGAGATTTGGCTTAAAGATGAGGAGGGTGAAAAAGTTAACGTGGCAGAACCGGCCCACGTCGATGAGCCTATTTATGGCAAACTTTATCTGCCGCGTAAGTTCAAGATGGCAATCACGGTGCCAGAAGATAACAGTGTAGACATTTACACGCAAGATTTGGGGCTGCTGGCTGTTGTCGAGGATGAATCAATATTGGGTTACAACGTCATCGTTGGAGGAGGGATGGGCCAAACGCCCAGTGCAGAAAAAACATTTCCTGCGATCGGTCAAAAGATGACGTTTGTAACTAGGGAAGAAGTTCCTGCTGTTTGCGAAGCAGTCGTGAAGGTTCAGCGTGACTTTGGAAATCGCGAAGATCGCAAGCGAGCCAGGCTGAAATACCTCATCTATGATTGGGGATTGGAAAAATTCAAAGTTAAGGTGGAAGAATATTACGGTAAGTCACTTCCTGAACCCCATCCTGCCGACGTGACTGGAGTCGAAGATTTGATGGGATGGCATGAGCAGGGAGATGGAAAATGGTTTCTCGGTATTAATATCGAAAATGGTCGTATTCGTGACACCGATGACAGGCGCATCAAAACAGGATTGCGAACGGTGCTGTCAAAATACCGTATGGATACCCGTTTAACTGCCTTGCAGTCCTTAATTCTATGCGACATTGATCCGGCCGATCGCGAAGATATCGATAACATCTTGGCAGAGCATGGGATCAAGGCCGCCAAAGATTTGTCTTTGATACGCCGGTACAGCATCGCATGTCCTGCTTTGCCAATGTGTGGGCTCGCAGTCACCGAGTCTGAGCGAGCGTTACCAGGTCTCATTGACCAGCTTGATGTTGTCGTCGCCGATCTTGGTTTACAGGATCAAAAAATTGCCGTGCACATGACAGGATGTCCAAATGGATGTGCCAGACCCTATACCCCCGACATTGGTCTAGTGGGTCGATCCGTTGGAAAGTACACGGTATTTCTAGGCGGAAATGCGGAAGGTACACGGCTGGCTTTTCTCTTTGAAGATCAGGTGCCGTTGAATGACATTCCGACGCTCTTAAAGCCGCTGCTGGCGTATTTCCGTGACCAGCGACGCGAGGCTGAGTCCTTCGGGGATTTCTGCTACCGTCAGGGGTGTGACGCCTTGCAAAAAATAGCTGCGGCGTAAGCGTCAACAAGAACTTCTGTTGGTTGCGGACCGGCTTGGTTCGGGAGCGTTGTTTCTCGGAAAGTCCTAGCATTAGCTGAATTTACGCCCGATAGGAAAAACCTGCGCGCCACTGAATTCTGGCGTTGTGGGTATCCCTTGCAAGTTGTGGGTATCCCTTGCAAGTTGTGGGTATCCCTTGCAATTCGAGTTGTTGTCCGTTAACGATCAACGGATTCGCGTTGGTCTCGAACAATACTGGAACGACGAGCCGGATCAGAAGAATCTGCTCTAGATTTTGCCAAACGCAGTGGGGTCAGGGCGATGCGATCAGGCTGCCTTTCGACGGTGTTCGTCCAGATAGCGAACGGACGGCTTCGGGCTCGCATCGTTTGAGCCTGGTATCGGCGCATCGCTGTCGACGGACGTTTTTGATGGTTGAGGACGAGGTTGCCGATTTCTCAAAATCAGAATTAGGCTGAACAAAATAAAGCCACCGACCCCTAGGCTCAGTTGAAAAACTCGCAGGAATACATGGTCGGCAAGTTCAACCGATAAGTTGGCAACCTCAGTCATCTTCTGATCGACCGACGCGTCGAGCTGGCGAATGCTCTCTTCGCCGAATCGTGTCAAGTCAGCCGTCGCTGCAAGTCGTTCCTCACGCATTGCTCCCATGACTTCGGTCCGCTCGGATTTCAGGTCGGCCATCACTGCCGTACGCTCTTGCTNTAGTTTGTCGAGAGTTTCGACCCGCATGCGGTTGACGTCATTAAGCGTGGCCATCCGTTCTGTGCGGATAGTTCGATATAGAAGTTCTCGCTCTCGCTCTACGAACGCGGGCGTATCTTGGGTGGTGTCAGCAATTCTTGCGACCGCGTCCGCAGCGACAGACATGTCCTGCAGAGGCTGCATCACCTCTTCGCTACGAAGTGTTTCCAGGACGACGAGCTCTCCATGCCACCTCGCTTGCTTCGGAATAAACTCGGCGTAGATCGAAGAAAGACGCTGGAGCTGATCAAGCTGATCGTCGATGTCGCCCACGACCTCTGTGATTTCTCGATCCGAGGAATGAACTTTGGCAATGTAATCTGTGTAATGAGCTGCAATCGACTCGCGATTGAAATAGAGATCTCGGACCGGATAGTCGCGAGCAAAAGCGATCGGGAAATCCTCTCGGACAGGAAAATCAGGCCCAATCATCGTCAAAATCTCTTGAAGCGAGCTCTCCAGTTCCTGGCTTGCCTTGATCGCGATCTCTTGTGAGGTCCCAAACAGCGGTGGATCACGCGGCTGTTCGAACAATGCTAGCGACTGCTTGTTCAACACCCAGATATCCATATAAGCGCTCAATGGATCACGGCGTGAAGCTGCCTGAAAACAGGCTGAGATCCCATTTGTCTTCCACAAAATCGCATTCTTGCGAATCACCGGGTCGGAATTACCCACTATGATCTGATCTGCTGCATGTTCCACCCGACTTGCGTATTGCACCACGATGTCATTCACCAGCACGCGGAGTTCGCGGGAGCTGAGGTTCGTTTTTCCTTCTTGTTGCTCGAGCAAACCACGGGGGTACTTGATCACAGCGTGACAGCCACAGGCTATCAACGACAGCGACAGTAGTGGTAGGACAGCGATTCGTATCCGGGAATTCATGCCGAGCTATTAGCAAGATTCGAGATTGAGATCGAGATCAAGATCCGGACCGGATTCCGGCGCCCGCGATAAGTCGAACCTGACATGGGATGAACCGTTCGCTCTCGTCGTGCTTGTTGTTCTGTTTGCGCCCAAACAGAACGTTTGTTCAACCCATGACTCTGTGAGTCATTGGGGGGCTATTGAAGAGCTGCGTGGAATGTTGTGTAGACTTGAAATCGTGACGGCGCAAAGTTGTGAAACCTTAAGGACTTGCGTAGCGATATCCAGTTTCAATTTCGTTGAATTAACTTGACATTGTATGANCATCGGCTTAGAACCAGATGTTGAAGTTGAGAAAGGGCCGCTTCCGATATCACATCTCATCTCAAGTCGGAGGACGTTATGAAGTTTATAGTTGCTGTTGTCAGCCATTCGGCCTGACCATGATTCAATCGATGCCGCTCGCGAATCGTTAATCCATCGAGTTTGCGATTGCATGTCTTATTGATAGTCCCTCACGTTGTGGAGGTGGTTCGATGACCGCTGCGCCTATTTCGNCGGTGCCAAGTTGTTTGAAGTGGCTTTACGTTCATAACCCCTTTTATCTCATCAGTGTTTGCACACTCCTGTACGGGGTGCATGTTTCGTTCACCGAGTCGGCTGGCATCGCAGACGGTTCGCTCTTGTTGAAAATCCTGGGAGCCTACACGTTACTGTTGGTGGTGACCGGCGTGCTGATTGTCCGATTTGGCAAGGTGTGGGATGACGCTCGAACAATCCTTCTGATTGCTGTATTGCTGTTCGTTTCCATCTCGAGCAGTTTCGACCGAATCTGCTTGGATGATCGAGCGACAGCCATACGTTTTCTTACCTTTGGTTGTCTGTTTTCAATGAGCGTGTCTGAGGCGGCGATTCGAGGTCTGCGGCTTAGATTTCCATGGCGTTTCCGCGGGCCCTATTATCTCCAATTGATTCTTTTGCACGCCTATCCGGTCTGGCTCGGGCATCTCTCGATCAGTGATCAGGAACCGCTGATGGCCTGGTACGCGATGTCGTTTTCGGCAGCTGCGGGCTTGACGGNGATGCTGCTTTTGCCCGCCGCTCGGTTGGGTTCGCGGGGAATGGGGCAGGCGATCCCATGGCGTTGGCCATGCTATCCCTGGGCTATTTTTGCGATCATGATTGGTGCGATGATCGTCCGAGCATACGGTTTGACGGTCTCCTTTGAAATCAGTCTCGGCTTGGAGTCCGGATTTGGGATCTACTTTCTCTCGCCCTTGCTACTTGCAACAGCATGGGTAGGGTTGGAGATTTCATTGCAACAGCGTTCACAACGATCGGCGTTTTGCTTTGCCCTGGCTCCGCTTGTTTTGTTGGCAGTTGCCTTTCCAGGCCTCAATGGCAACGAAACTCAATTGCGTTACCTGGCGATGCTGACCGAATGGGTCTCGGCACCCGCTTGGAGTACCTGTCTGGGCCTCATCCTTTTCTATAGCTATGCTTGGACGCGTCGAGTCCCTGGAGCGGGTTGGATCGCTTCTGGTTTGGCGTTCTTGATTTGTCATATCAATCTGAAAACCGTCGATTTAAATTCCCTGGCGTACTTTAACTCGATGAGTGTTGTCATTGTCTGCGCGAGTTTATTCACGCTCTCGCTTATCTGGCGTTCGGCTGGATTTATGTTGGCGGCACTCGTATTGGGGTATGCGGCATCGACCTATCGCTCGCTGGCAGGACCGGTCATTGTGTGGGAGATCTATTACAATTTGCACGCCGCAATCCTGTTTATCTTTTTGATTGGCATTGCTTTTCAAGATCGCGCGGCTCAGGCCATTCGACGTNTTGCGATTGGATTTATTCCACTTCTGGTGGTCGCAGCATTGACTCTCTATCCAAAGCTGTTCGTCGGTGTGAGCGAGTGGGAATACCTTCTCTTGAGTTTGATTTTGGTCGGCTTTGGGGCCTTGGGGTGGTGTTGCGATCGGCAAGTGTTTCAACTCTTTTCAACNGTCGGGGCGATGGCGATGATCGGAACTGCCGTGCTCTTTGAAAAGGTGGTCCATGATCTTGATATCGGTCGACTCGAAGGGACCTACTCCTTGTCGATGGGGTGGGCGTTGCTTGGAGTCGCGGCTTTGTTGAGTATTGTCAAAGCGGGTTTCGTACGGAGTTTCCATGCGAAAATGATTTGGCTGAATGATCGACTCGCAAACTATTGGTAGTCGTGACGTTTCACTATCAGGCTGCTTCAGCGATTACCGCGCGTCTCATTGCACAGCAACTTTTTCACAATGACGGGCGGAGCGACGATGGCGTCACGGAGTGGTCAAAGGACGTAATGATTTCCTAGCATTTATTGTGGTGGATTCGTTTTCAATGACCAATTAATGCCAAATGAGCCGTCTTTCTGGCTGATTCATCTCGCGTGAATTATATTGCTTTATCCCAATGGAATCGGCACAGAGTTGCAACAAGAACGACTGATGGATGGAAGTGAGCATGCCCAAAAGGCCGTCTAGCTGGACAAAGAGACGACTCGGTAGCTTAGAGGTATTGGAAGCACGTCGGTTGCTGGCCGCTGATCCAATCATTACCGAATTCAGTGCGTCCCACGATGATCTTTTTCGGGATGCCTTTGGGGAGACACCTGACTGGATCGAAGTCTTCAATACCGGCGATCAAACCGTTGATCTGCAAGGTTATCATCTCACCGACGATCGAAATGCACTTGATAAATGGGCGTTTCCCGTAGCGACCTCCTTAGCACCTGGCGAGTATCTCGTGGTGATGGCGTCAGGACGTGATTTGGTGACTGAGTCGGGTGAGTTACATACCAATTTTCGACTTCGGGGAAGTGGCGAGTATTTGGCTCTGACTTCTCCAGCGGAACAAACGCTTAGCCAATTCGATGCTGACGGAAGCAATTATCCAAAACAGTTCTCCGATATCGCGTATGGGATTGGTCAGACAGTTCGCCAACAAAAGTTTGTCGGCGCTACTGCCGATGTTGAGGTGATTGTTCCCACGTTGGATGCTGCGATTGCTGGTTGGACCGCTGCGGATTACGTTGCCGGTGATGATTGGCTTCGAGGCGAGCCTGGAGTCGGCTTTGACGCGGTCGCGACAGGGCGCCCTCTTGTCGATGGCGGGGTCCCGATTCTACAGCTGGATATCAATGACGATAGCGGCGAGGTGGCTGAGGCAAATACCGAAGAGGGCTGGCAAACTTTTTCTCTGGCCGACAATCAGCAGGAGTACGACGGAATTCGAGTTAGCATGTCAGCGATTGGTGGTGTTCCGCTTGAGGATCGAGATCGCGCTGCACCCATTGACTCTCCACCCGGTTTTACACTCGATCAGCTTTATGATGACTTTGTCTTCGCTCGGAGCCAGACGAATGGTACCGGTTTAGAAGTTCGAATTGAGGGGCTTACGCCCGGTCAGGAATATCGGGTTACGTTGTGGTCCTTTGATACTGGGAGTATTGGATCTCGAGTTTCGAACTGGTCCGAGGTGAGCGGGACCGAACCCGTTGTGATTGAATCAAGCTATTCGTTCACGGGTACTGATGCCCCTCGTTCCAACCGAGACCACACGATTTCGGCTCAGCTCATTGCTTCGGCTGAGGGNGAATTGCAGATACAAGGTGTACGGAACGGAGGCACTTCGTATGGCGTCTTTTTGAACGCATTGCAGATCGTCATTCCTACCGCCATTGATCTGGTGAATACCGATGTTCAGGCACCGATGTATGGCGTTTCGTCATCGGTCTTTGCCCGCTTTCCCTTCCAGCTTGTCGATGCCTCTGGCTTTGATCAGATGAGTCTGGAGATGCAGTATGACGCGGGATTCGTTGCCTATTTGAATGCGCAAGAAGTCCTGAGGCAAAATGTACCGGTTGGAGGATTAGGTGCTGAGGTGAAGGCACTCTCGGAAAGAACGCTCGATCAGAGTATCGACTTCCAACGTTTCGATCTGACGAGTCATATCGGTTTGTTGCAGAATGGGTCAAACGTACTCGCGATTCACGGATTGAATTCAGAGCCCGGGGACGTTGACTTTTTGATTTCACCTCGTCTGTCTGCGACGCAAGTCGATAACGGTTCTACGCTTTATCTGGGAGAGCCAACACCCGGTGCACCGAATCAGGGGCAGACCTTTAAGGGATTAGTCTCCGATACATCGTTCAGTGTCGACCGAGGTTTCTATGATGCGGCATTTGAGGTGGTTGTAACCGCCGATACGCCAGGCGCTACGATCGCTTACACGACGGACGGGAGTATTCCGTCACCGAGCCATGGAACTCAGGTTGTTGCTGTGTCTGATGAGGTCGCCCCTGTTGTGACGATTGGGATCGACAAGACGACGACACTACGAGCGATGGCGTTCCGAGATGAATACGTTTCCGCAAATGTGGATACGCACACTTACGTGTTTCTTGACCAGGTATTGACTCAGGATCCTCAGCCTGGTGTAGGGACTCCCAACTATCCGGCGAGATGGCAAAGCACTTACACCGGTGATTATGAGATGGATCCAGAGGTTGTCGCCGAATGGAACGATCTTAATCCCGAAAACGATGATTTTGGGATCCGTGAATCACTCCTTTCATTGCCGACCATGTCGATCGTGATGGATCATGATGACCTCTGGGGCCAGCGTGGCATTTACAACAATGCGACTAGCCAGGGCACTGCCTGGCGTCGAGCTGCGTCGATCGAATATTTTGATCCGGCGACGGATGAAGAGTTTCAGGTCAATGCTGGCGTGCAGATGCACGGCGGTGCCAGTCGCGATAACCTTCGTACAAAAAAACATTCGTTTCGAGTTGTTTTCAAGGAAGANTTCAACGGTCCGTCCGAATTAAACTTTCCTCTCTTCAAAGATTCCCCACTCAACGAAATCAACACCTTCGTCTTGAAGTCATTTTTCACCGACGGCTTTCCAACTCGGACCCAAACGGGCCGCTATTCACCGGTCGATTCTCAGTATTTGAGAGATACCTGGATGCGCGACGTGCGGCATGCCATGGGGACGCTCGATGCACATAGCGAATACGTGCACCTCTATATCAATGGCCTCTATTGGGGACTCTATAGTCCCACGGAACGTCCGGATGATGCGTTCTTGGCGGGCCATCTCGGAGGGAATCGTGAAGATTATGACATCGTGAAAGATTTCGACGAGTTGTTCCGTGGTAGCAAGACGTCGTGGAACCGCATGTTCCGGATTGCCGGCGATGATATCGATGAACAGGCGAACTATCAGCTGATCCAAGGCAATAATCCTGATGGAACTCCAAATCCTGAACTGACGAATTATCTGGATGTCGATAATCTCATCGATTACATGATTCAGCATCTCTATGCCGGGCCTGAAGATTGGCCCCATCACAATTGGTACGCAGGACGGCATCGCTCAGACGATAGTGAAGGATATCAGTTCTATACCTGGGACCAGGAAATCGTTTTGGACGGTCGCTTTCGTGACCGCGTCACAGCTCGTAGTAAAGGACCCGCTCTTCTGTTTTATCGGTTGCGGGCAAATGANGAGTTCAGGGTTCGCTTTGGGGATCTCGTGCAACGTCATCTGTTTAACGATGGTGCGTTGACCGTTGAAAAGGCACAGCAGAGTTGGATGCGTCGAGCAAATCAGATTGAGAAGGCGATCATTGCTGAATCAGCTCGTTGGGGTGATGCACGGGAAGGTGAGAGGCAACGGATCGATACTCGAGGTCCCCTTGTGACTATCCCGGTGATGACGATCGATCTTTGGCGGGCTGAACGCGACAATGTTCATCATAACTATTTGCCGGAAGCTCATCGTTTAGCGATCGAGAGGTTCCAGCGTCGAGATCTCTATCCCGAAGTGGACACGCCTCGCTTCAGTCAACGTGGAGGTGCTGTTCCGGATGCTTTCCAATTGCAGTTGGAGGCTGCGGCGGGAACCGTTTACTTCACCACGGATGGGTCTGATCCTCGCCTTATGGGCGGTGNCGTCAGTCCCACTGCGACCGCCTATGGAGAACCGGTCATTCTGACTGAGGATGCGGTCGTTCGCGTTCGTGCCAAGGTCGGCGATCAATGGTCTGCGATCGACGAAGCGACCTTTGAAGTCGGTGTCGCCGCTGCCAATCAGAGTAACCTTAAAATTANCGAATTCCTGTATCACCCCACCGGTGATCCCGACGCTGAATTCATCGAACTCCAAAATGTCGGCCCTCTGACCATTTCCTTGTCGGGCGTGCAATTCGAGGATGGCGTCGAATTCGATTTTACGGAGAGTCAGGTTACGCAATTGAATCCTCAGCAACGGGTCGTCGTGGTCAACCGTCTCGAGGCGTTTTCTCAATTTCACGATGTTAATGGTCTTGCCATTGCCGGAGAGTTTTCCGACGGACGGCTCGCTGATGAGGGTGAACCCTTGAAACTGACTGCCGCGGATGGAAGTGTCATTCATGACTTTGCCTACGGAACACCCGAACAGGGTTGGAGTTCCCTGGCTGCGAGCTCTGGGCACTCGCTGGAAGTTGTGGACATGAACGGGGACTATGCAACGCCAACGAATTGGGTCGCCAGTCCTCGGCCCGGTGGAACTCCCGGTCGCGATACGTTGATCCCCGGTGATTCCGATCGCGATGGCGACTTTGACTCGAGTGACCTCGTGTTGGTTTTTCAGGCCGGCCAATATGAAGATGACATCGAACAGAATTCGTCATGGACCACCGGGGATTGGAACGGTGATCGCGAGTTCGATTCAGCCGATATTGTTTTTGCATTTCAATACGGCGCCTACGAAGTTGCGGCTCAGGTCACAGGCCGCTTCGATTTTAGCTACGAAGATATCGACAGTGCACTTATTGATTTTGACGATCTAAATGTCGAATGGGATGTTCAAAAAGATGGATTCAAGAAAAATAAAATTTGGAGCGAAGGCAGCGATCTCTAGCGGTATTTCTTAGCTTTCGTTTCATTACTGAAACGCCGGGCTGTGCGAACCCGTGGATTTTATTGGATTCATTTGCGACCGGTGTTAGTATGAAATGCAACCGGAATAGATGCCTAACCGTACAACGCTGAGCGAGAAACGGGCCTGCTGTCGGCGACTCGTTTCTCGCTCCTTCGGACAACTTCGAGCGGGTTTCTTCCCCGCCTGGTTTGGGCGAATCTCTTAAACGCCCATCTGTCTTAGACACCAATGTCTTCTTGCCACAATTCGGGATGCGCAGCCATAAACTCATCCATGAGTTGGATGCATTCGGGGATGTTCAGAATCTCGATCTTCACGCCACGACTTCGTACGTATTCTTCCGGCCCTTGNAAGGATTTGTTTTCACCAACAATTAAATGCGGGATTTTGTAGAGCAGGGTCATCCCACTGCACATGTCGCAAGGTGAAAGAGTGGAGTAAAGCGTGGCTCGTTGGTAGTCGCTGGCTTTGAGGCGTCCGGCATTTTCAATGCAGTTCATTTCCGCGTGATGAATCGCGCTTCCCTGTTGGACCCTTTGGTTGTGTCCGCGTCCGACCACTTTTCCGTCGATTACCATCGCAGAACCGATGGGAATTCCACCGTTTTCCAGGCCGCGGCGGGCTTCTTCGATTGCGACTTTCATGCCTTCGTCCATGGGTTCTGCTCCAGGCGGGATATCGTTGCAGGAAAAGAGCTTTGGCCCGTTNCGAAAAAACAATTATCGGTTAGNTCGAGGACAGATTATTCACCGAACCCGTCGTTCTTGAGCAAAAGCTGCGATTCGTATGGCCTGAGCAGCGGATTCTGATTTTGCTGACATCTATCACCACGATTGCCGGTTATAATTGCCCCCCCGAGTGGAGCCGATCCGTGGGTGCAGGTGATGCATCTTGCGGGAACGGCAGGATTACAATGGCAGATGGATTTAATTGATTGAGGAGCTACCTATGGCGTGCTTTCGTTGTCGCCTATTCAGTCTCGTGTTTGCGGTTTTCTTGATTAACTCTTGCGGCGATTTTCAGGTTGCTCAAGCCGAGGCTTTAGATGAGCGGCCGAATGTCGTAATTATTCTTGTGGACGACATGGGCTACGGTGATCCGGGCTGCTTCAATCCTGAATCGAAGATTGCTACACCTCACATCGATCGACTTGCTGCGGATGGGATGCGATTTACTGATATGCATGCCCCGGGTCCGCTTTGTCATCTCTCTCGATATGGTTTGCTCACGGGGCAATACCCATTTCGGACGGATGTCACGAAATGGCGAAAAAAACCGAGTATCGCTGACGGCCAACTCACTTTACCTCGACTGTTGAACGATCGAGGGTATTCGACCGTCATGGTCGGCAAGTGGCATTTGGGTTTCTTAGAAAAAGGTTACGACAAGCCGCTGCATGGAGGCCCTGTCGATTGTGGGTTTGATCAATATTTTGGGATTCGAGCTTCGACTGATATTCCACCCTATTTCTATATCCGCGGTCGCGATGTTGTCGCACCACCGACGAATCATATCGAAGCCAAAAGCAGCGAGGGATGGTCGCCGATTCAGGGAGAATTTTCGCGAGCAGGTGGCATTGCACCGGGTTTGGAGTTGAAGGACGTGTTGCCGAAATTCACGGACGAGGCCGTTCAAGTTATTGAGAATCATCAAGAAGCCGATGGTCCTTTGTTTCTCTATCTGGCTTACCCCGCGCCGCACACTCCTTGGCTGCCATCGGCTGAATTCGCGGGCACGAGTAAAGCGGGGATGTACGGTGACTTCGTGACGATGACCGATGCCATGGTCGGGAAAGTGGTTGCGGCGTTAGAAGAAAAGGGACTCGCTCAAGATACGCTCCTGATCTTTACATCGGATAATGGTCCTGTCTGGTTTGAGCATGACGTGGAGCGATTTGGACACGATGCGTCGGGCGGACTGCGCGGGATGAAGGCAGATGCTTGGGAAAATGGACATCGCATGCCCTTCATTGCGAGGTGGCCCGGGCATGTGGAAGCAGGATCTGTTTCGGATCAAACGCTCTGTTTTACAGATCTATTGGCAACGATGGCTGCACTGTTAGATGTCGAAATAACCGAGCGAGAGAATCTTGATAGTGTTGATTTTTCGAAGGTGCTCACGGGCGATCAGCCCGCTAATATTCCCGTCCGCGAAAATCTCGCGATTGTATCTGGTAATGGAACGATGACGATTCGTAAAGGGCCATGGAAATTGATCACTGCGTTGGGATCGGGGGGCTTCTCAAAACCTGGCCGGATTAAACCAGAGCCGGGGGGGCCAACAGGACAGCTTTACCATCTTGGGGATGATCCTGGGGAAGAACACAACCTATTCAGTCAGAAGCCTGATGTCGTCAGGCAACTCAATGCTGAGTTAGCAAAGGTTCGCGGTCGTTGACTGAATCATCACCGCGTCAGCGATCCGTCGTCCAGCTCAAATTCATTTCGGCACGCGACCTTTGTGTCTGAAAGCTAGCAACGCACTTGAAAGAGATTGGATTGTGAGAAATCCCGGCTCCAGGGATTTTGATCGGTCGGAAGAGGCTTATTCTTTGGGCGACACAGTTGAGGAGGCCAGCTGAGAAGTTTCCTGCAATGAGATGATTCTTGCGACGCGTATTGCGCGGAAGCGAGGAAANGGCCGTTCCCGAAAAGTCGAGGTTGCGAGGGCTTGGTGGCTTTGCTAGAAGCCCGCATTGTGGACAACGAGTGTCCTGACTTGGAAAAGGCTGAAGCCACGGATGGCAAGTTCAAAGCGAAGTCGTAAAAAATCGATCGCTCAGCATATTGTGCACTTGGGAACGCCCGGAATGCCTCGGGTCATCAAGAATCTGCTGGGAAGTCGCTTGGGTGCGCCGTTGTTTCTCGGGGCGATCGTGGCCTTCGCTGGTTCAGGAGTGGTCTCCTTTAGTTGGCATCACGGTCGACCTCACATTGATTTTCATCAAGAGCGCGTCACCGCCATCTATAACGGTGTGGCGAGCTTTGGCAGTTATCTGGTGCCAGGTTCAAAGTCGTCGACTTTGCCTGTGAGTTCGCAGCGGGCACAAACAAATCCTGCTCGACTCGTTTCTCAACCTGGTGATACGATCACAATTGCCAGCTTCAATATTCAAGTGTTTGGCACATCGAAAGCTGGTAAGCCAAGTGTGATGGATATTCTGGCTCGTATTGTTCGGCGGTTTGACGTTGTCGCGATACAAGAGTTGCGAACCACCGATCCTTCTGTGATGAGCAATTTCATTCGGCTTATTAATTCGACTGGAAGAGCTTACGATTTTGTCATCGGCCCTCGGTTGGGCAGGTCCGACAGCAAAGAGCAGTATGTGTTCGTGTTCGATTCGCAACGAATCGAAGTCGACAAGAGCACCGTTCAGACGATTGATGATCCAAAAGACCTGTTGCACCGAGAGCCGCTNGTCGCTCGATTCCGGACACGTGTTTCACCTGCCAACGATGCGTTTACCTTCATCTTGGCGAATATCCATACTGATCCTGACGAAACCAAGCAGGAGCTTGACGCACTTGGTGACGTTTTTCGTCTGATCCAAAGGAATCCGTGGGGCGAAGACGATGTGATCTTATTAGGAGATCTGAACGTAAGTTACAAGAAGCTTGGAGCTTTGGGGGAAGTTCCGAATATTGCCTATACCGTACACGGCGAGCCAACCAATACCCGGGGCAATAAGTCATACGACAATATCGTATACAGCAGCGTTGCGACGACCGAGTACACGGGACGATCCGGGATTATCAATCTGCAATCACAGTTTGGACTTACCAAGGAAGAGGCGTTGAAAGTATCGGATCATTTTCCGATCTGGGCAGAATTTGTGGCGTACGAAAGCGGTAGTCAAACATTGATCGCGAAGCAAAAAGCGGCGCAGGCACGGGCTTTGTCGAAGGCAGCGATACCCAGTGCCAACCAACCCTCGAACTCGGTCGCTCAAGGACCACCCGCTCAACCTGTACCAGCGTCTCCCACTGCAGCGACGTCGCCCAATGTTCAGCCTGGCTATGCGTCGCCGCCAGCCTATCCCGCTGGATATGGGCGGACTCCGGCCAGTTCGAATCAACCTGCGGGTAATCCCGTGCGTTATGCGGGGCAGGCTCCAACGAACTCAGGGCGGCCCCCTGGGGTAAACGCCTTGCCAGTGGCTCAACCTGTCCTGCCGTCGAAGGGGTATGGGGGAGCGCCTGCATACGGATCAAATCCCTATGCCACCCCAACGCATACCGTTCCACCTTCAGCGTCGTCCGCAAATTATGGCCAGCCGCAACGGTATCCAGTCCAGCCTTCGGCATCACCTGGTAATGCGGCAAAACCTGCTTTCAATAATGGGCAGGGCGCACCACCTGCAGCGCAAGCCGCGCCGCCGCAACCAGAAATGCGAAATCGACGATTGCTGCGGTATCGGCGTCGTTAGTTCTGAAAGCGACCGATCATGTGATCGCCTCTTTTGCGAATCGAGCAAGACGCGGATTCACGCTTTGGCTGGCTTCCAGCAATGCCTGTTGTACGGTAGCCGCTGGACAACCGATTCGGCGGATCGCCCACACCGCGCGTTCGCGCACGAAATCTTCGTGTTTGCTGTCGACTAGTTTCGCCAACACGTTGCACGCTCCGGCTGCCTGGCTGCGACCCAAAAGGGTTACCGCCCAATAAACAACGCTCCCAGATGGATCCGAAGTCAGTTCAAGAAGTCCCGGAATGCACGCTTCCGGCGGTGGCCCCATTTCTTCTAACGCGGCAGCCGCCCACTCTCGCGTCAATTCATCCGTACCACATGCCCTTACCAGTGGAATGCAGGCGTCGGCACATTCGTTGCCGAGCTGAGCGAGAGCCTCTGCGGCGGCTGCTCGCTCGTCCGCTGAGCCACTCAATTTTGTGGTTAAGGCGGTGATTTGGCGTGATGCATCGGACATCCGTATCCTCCCTGGTCGTTTGTCAAACACTGGCCTGATGATTGGGGTCAGAACACTTATCTTAAAGAGTAACAAGCGTTCCCAAAAGATTTCTATCTCAATCTGATCTTACTTGGTTCCTCCTGGGTTTCTGGCTTAGAATAGGGAAATCATGATCAATAAGCTGCTTCAGTCTGTGATTTTTTTCGTGGCCATCGGTTGCTGCCAACCTTCGATGGCTCAGGAGCTGGATGAGGACGTCGAAGGACTTTTTGTTCATCGCGTTCTTCCAACGCTCCAAGAGAAGTGCTTTAGTTGTCACGGCAACGATGCTGAAGATCTGCGTGGCGAATTTGATTTACGCACACGTGCGGGCATGTTGAAGGGCGGAGAGAGTGGTGAGCCCTCATTGGTTCCGGGCCAAGCTGAGCAAAGTTCGCTCTATCTGGCAGTGACCCGAGAGGACAGCCTTTGGTCCGCAATGCCACCCAAGGAAAACGATCGATTGACGGTCGAGCAGATGGCTACTTTGCAGAAATGGGTCGATGCTGGGGCGCCGTGGCCCTCGGACAGTCGAATCGAGGAATTGCGTGCGGAACCCGGACGTTGGGGGGATACTAACGGGGTTTCTGTCGCCACGAGTGGTGGGTTGTCTGACCAGTGGACAAATCGCAAATACGATCCGGAAGACCTGTGGGCTTATCAACCGCTGCAGCGATCGGCGAACATCTCCTCAAGTATTGATGAACTGATTGACAAACGTCTTGCGTCGGTCGGTCTCGAGTCGGCTGAGATGGTCGATCGTCGTACGTTGTTGCGACGCGCGACATTCGATCTGCTGGGGTTGCCACCGACTCCTGAGGAAATTGACGCTTTCGTAAACGATTCGCAGTCAGATCAGGTTGCCTTCGCCAAAGTGATCGAGCGGTTACTTGCATCGCCTCACTATGGAGAGCAATGGGGACGACATTGGCTTGATATCGCACGCTATGCTGATTCGTCTGGGTATGCCAACGACTACGAACGTGGGCCGGCATGGCGCTATCGTGATTACGTCGTCCGCGCATTCAATGAGGACAAGCCGTACGACGCGTTTGTTCGTGAGCAACTTGCCGGAGATGAATGGGATTCCGATGATCCCGAAAAGCTGGTGGCGACAGGGTTTCTCCGAATGGGAGCATGGGAACTCACTGGGATGGAAGTACCGAAGGTTGCCCGACAACGCTTTCTGGATGACGTTACAGATGCTGTTGGTCAGGTATTCCTCGCTCATATGTTGCAGTGTGCTCGCTGCCATGACCATAAATTCGATCCCGTACCGACTCGGGACTACTACTCGATGCAGGCCATTTTTGCGACGACGCAGATGGCCGACCGAAACGTAAGTTATCTGCCGACCGAGAACACAGCTGGTTTCGAAGAGGTCAAGTATCTTGATCAACGGCGAGATTTCTACGAAGACGCGTTGGATTCGCTGCGAGCGAAACAAACCGTTGAGGCTTGTCGGCAATGGTATCGCGATGAGGGAAAAGATCCCCAGCTATTCGAAGACACTTTGCTCAAGCTCCAGGCCTCAAACAAAACGAAGGGTGCGGGAGCCGGAGAGATTGGAGTGTCCCAGATTCGTAACCGGATGACGAAAGACGGTGTCCCCCCGGATCTGATCCCTCCGCGACATGTTGGTTTCAATTCTCAAGATTTCGGAATGGAACGAATCTCCCGCAAGGGGCTCCAACGACTCAATTGGCGACGTGATCGATATCAGCCGATTGCGATGTCGGTTTACAACGGTAAAACACCGAGCTTCAAATCCGTCCAGTCGCCTTTGCGATTGCCGGAAGATCCTCTTGCTCATGGGACGCTCGAGGAAACCAGCATCCTTACCGGTGGTGATCCCTTTTCACCGTCGCAGGCTGTTACACCGGGAGTGTTGAGTGCGGTTGATCTCGCGATCGATCCTCTGCCGAAAACTTATGATGCTCGTCGAACGGAACTTGCTGAGTGGATTACTCATCCGGATAACCCGTTGACCGCAAGGGTCATGGTAAATCGGATTTGGCAATGGCATTTTGGAAAGCCTTTGGCGGGTAATCCAAATAACTTTGGGGCCACCGGCAAAAAACCAACTCACCCGGAGTTGCTTGATTACCTTGCGGGCTATTTTGTCGAAAACGGTTGGTCGGTAAAAAATTTGCACCGATTGATCATGTCATCGCGAGCTTACCGTCGAGCGACTCAGTATGCCGATCCAAAACTCTTGGATCAAAAAGATCCGAATCGAGAACTTTGGGCGGTCTTCCTGCCTCGCCGGCTTGACGCTGAGGAATTATGGGATGCGATGCTGGCGGTCTCCGGTGAATTGAACACGGAGCTTGGAGGTATACCGGTTCGACCTGAGATGAATTTGGAGGCTGCGTTGCAACCAAGGATGGTGATGGGGACTTTTGCCGAGGCCTGGCAACCCTCGCCGTTGCCAGACCAACGACATCGTCGATCTCTTTATGCTCAACGGGTTCGAGGCCATCGGGATCCATTTCTTGAAGTCTTCAATGCCCCGAATGCTGATCTTTCTTGTGAAGCTCGTGAGGCTTCGACAGTCACCCCACAGGTCTTCGCTCTGTTTAACAGCGAGATGAGTTTCAATCGAGCGATCGCAATGGCTCATCGGGTTCTGACATCCACCTCGACGCCTCGGGAGGCTACCGAGTTGGCGATAAAATTGGCCTATGGTCGATCGGCGACTGCCGCCGAATTGGACAAGTGTCTCGCGCATTGGAAGCAGATGACTCAACGTCATGAAAAGCTTGTCTTCCAGCCGGTTGAGTATCCACGAGAGGTCATCCGGGAAGCGGTCGAAGAAAACACGGGTGTGCGATTCCAGTTTGTCGAACCGCTCGAAATCTATGACGATTTTGTACCAGATCTCGGTCCTTCCCAAGTGGATGCGCGGATCCGCGGATTTGCCGAGTTGTGCCTGGTGCTGTTTAATTCCAATGAATTCACCTACGTCTATTGACCGAAGGTATTTCCATGTCATCATCCTCTTCTCATCGCAGGCAATCCGGACTTCCCCGTCGTGATTTTCTCTACGGTCTGGGGGCGTCTCTTGGAAGCGTGGCTTTTTCTTCAATGATGGCTGCCGAAAATCCTTTGGCCTCGAAAACAGCGGCCGTTCCTGCAAAGGCCAAGAACTGTATCTTTCTTATGATGTCTGGTGGACCATCTCATATTGATACGTTCGATCCAAAGCCGAAGTTGAACGAATTACACCTGCAGGAATTTACGCGGCAAGGTGAGTCCAAGTCGGCGATGGAAAGCGGAAAACGTTATTACGTCCAGAGTCCCTTTGATTTCATCAAGGCAGGTGAGTCCGGAGCTGATATCGCGACCAATTGGGAAAATCTTGCAGGAGTTGTCGACAAGATTTGTTTCTATCGCGGATGCCAGGTGGATTCGGTCAACCATCCGACTGCGATGTACCAAATGAATACGGGGAATCGTTTCGGCGGAGACCCTGCGATTGGGTCTTGGGTCACTTACGGGTTGGGATCCATTAATCAAGATCTCCCCGGTTTTGTCGTCCTGCCAGATGTCGCCCATCCCCAAGGAGGTGCTGCGAATTGGGGAAACGGATTCTTGCCCGCGCATTATCAAGGGACCCCTTTACGTCCGAAGGGAGCTCCGATTCTCGATTTGAAGCCGCGGTCGGAATTTGACCGAGACCATCAACGAAAGAATCTTGATTTGCTAAGTGAATTGAATCGAACTCATGCTGAGCAGCATCCCGGTCATGATGAATTGTCAGCTCGGATGTCCGCCTATGAACTTGCGTTTCGGATGCAGACGCAAGTTCCGGATCTCGTTGATCTCGGACGAGAAGAACAGCACATTCTCGATCTGTACGGAGTAGGTTCTGCACCAACCGACGTTTTTGGTCGTAAGTGCTTAATGGCGAGAAGGCTCGTGGAAAAGGGAGTTCGGTTTGTGCAGGCTTATGCGGGAACCTGGGACTCGCACGACTACATTGCCCGAGCTCATGGTAACCTGGTCGAACAGGTAGATCGTCCGATTGCCGCACTATTGCTTGATTTGGAGCAACGGGGCCTGTTGGACGATACTCTTGTTGTATGGTGCGGCGAATTCGGACGCTCGCCCGACAACGGCATTCGTGGCGGCACTGCCTACGGTCGTGATCACAATCCAAAGGCAATGACCATCTGGATGGCGGGCGGCGGTGTCAATGCTGGACATACGGTCGGTGCTACTGACGAAACCGGGAGTGAAGCAGTCGATTGCGTACACCACGTTCGTGATATGCACGTCACCTTATTGCAACTCTTGGGCCTCGACGATAATCAACTGACTTATTTTCACGGTGGCCGTTATAAACAGTTGAGCCAGTTTGGTGGGACCGTCATCGAAGAGCTTTTGGCCTGATGAGCGAACACTCTTCGCCAACCGCTAAGCATCCTCTCGTCAGCACTCAAACCAAGTATTGCATGGGAGTGATGCAGGCTGAAGCTGGTAAATCTATTGGGCCGGCGCGAGTAAACGTGCACAACGGACGGCCAGCCGAAAACAGAAGGATTGATTCGTGTAATCGGTTGAGGCTACCGGCCGACTTTCCGCAAAGTCTTTTTCCAGCATCGCCTCGACTTCTGCCGCAAATTCTGAATCGTGGACCAATAGCGTGATCTCAAAATTCAGTCGCATCGAGCGATTGTCAAAATTGGCGGTGCCGACGGTTGCACGTGAGTCATCGACGAGCATCACCTTTTGGTGCAGGAATCCCGGCTTGTACCGGAAGATCTTTACGTTAGCTTTTTCCGCTTCTTCGAGATAGGAAAATGCTGACAGATAGACTAGCTTGTGATCGGGGTTTTCCGGAATCAGGATCCGTACGTCGACCCCTCGCAAAGCTGCAAGTTGCAGTGCCGAAATCAGGTCGTCGTCGGGTACAAAGTAAGGGCTTACAATCCAGATCCGATGACGCGCCGAATTGATCATGTCCAGGAACATCAAAGTTCCTGTTTCCAATTGATCTGCCGGCCCCGTTGGGATGCCGATAGCTACTTTGTTTCCCGTTTCGGAACGTTGAGGATCCCAGTTGACGTCTAGGATCTGACCCGCGGCCCAATCCCAATCTTCGATAAACGACACCTGAAAACCTAGCACGACCGGTCCCGTCACTTCGACATGGGTATCTCGCCACGGTGAAAGAACAGGATCCTGTCCCAGGTACTCGACGCCGACGTTATGGCCGCCGACATATCCAAGGCGGCCATCAACAACCACAATCTTGCGGTGATTGCGAAAGTTCAAACGAAATCGGTGGCCGCGACCCTGTCGGGTGTTGAAGGGATAAATCTCGATGCCTTCCTGGCGCAGCTTTTCCAAGAAGGGCGGCTTCAGTTCTTTACTGCCCAATTCGTCGTAGAGGACGTAAACCCGGACTCCTGCTTCAACTCGTTCTTTCAGGCAAGCAATGAGCCGTTTCCCAAGATCGTCATCCCTCAAAATGTAGAATTGGACGAGTACATAATCTTTGGCGGTTGCGATGCCCCGGAAAATCGCCTCGAATGTCGCCTCACCATTCACTAGCAAGCTCGCGTCATTTCCAGTGGTTAGTGGGAGACGAGCTAAATTGTGGAGCAACTTTGCCTGTGATTCCTGTTGGTCAGTCGTGGGACGATAGAGTAGATCTTCCTTGACCAACCGATCGTGCGTTTGGCTGGCGAAGGGTAAGTCACTGATTTGCGAGTGTCGGAGCACATGGTAGCCGTCGAATTTTGATTCCCCTAATACCCAGTAGGCAGGCACCGCAAGATAGGGACAGGTATTCAGTGACAGCGCCCAGGCGATTGCTCCCTGTGATGTGCGAGTTTGCATGATGGCACGTATCGACGTCAAAGCGCCCAGGATGTGCATGACGCCGATGAATCCAAACAGCACGATATTTTGCGTTTGTTTTAGATCTTCTTCGACCCGTTTCTCTGTAGCCGTTTCCTTGCCGATCGCTTCAGGCAGGGGCGTCAGTACGCCCTGTCCAAACAGAAGGAGTACAAGGCTGAGCAAGAGAAATCGAAGTTTCCAGGGATTCATGGGTTACGGGCCCGTTTCTTGCGGAGAGGTCAGCAAAGATTCAATCACGGGTGCAACATCGTTTGGGAAATCAATCGCACCATGAAATTGCTCGTGCTGTGTTCCGTCAGTTTGGTAGACGAGCACCGCTGGTAGTGATGATAAGCCAAGCGATTCAAGCACTTCATGAGTTGCGGTGGTGCTCATGATATTGTCGCAGTCGAATTCCTGTTGCTGCAGCTTGGTGAGAATATCAGCTTGAAGTTGAGCGGATGGACCGTTACCTTGCTGATCGAAATCGAGGCTGAGGGTGATGACGTGAATCTGATCCCCAAATTGTTCTTGCAACTGCACGAGTTGCGGAAGTGACTTCACTCACGGATCTCACCAGAGTGTCTACAAATCCAGCACGATTACCTTGCCCGCATTGGCTGTAAGGGTCTTCTGAATTTCTTCAAGTGATTGTAGCCGAAGGGTACTTGGGTGTGAGGGGCTTGCAGGCGAGCAACCGGTCACAATCAGGATACAACCGACGAAGAGTAAACGAAACAATTCTGAAAGATTTCGTAAGTGTGGAAAACGAAGTCCTTCAGTTTACCCGAATTCCAGGGAACAGTCTGTGGCGATCGAAGCAAAAACGCATGGGTGGGGGATCAGGCAATCACTTCCTCAATAATGCGTCCTTTGACATCCGTCAGACGAAAATCTCGGCCAGCGTATCGATAGGTCAGCCGCTCATGGTCAAAGCCAAGGAGATGCAGTAGCGTCGCATGGAGATCGTGCACATGAACCCGATTCTCAACGGCACGGAAGCCAAATTCATCGGTCGCACCGTGAACGTGTCCACCCTTGATCCCACCGCCGGCAACGCAGAGAGAGAATCCGTAATGGTTGTGATCTCGCCCCAGGGTTGCGTCGTTGCCGCCCCTGGATAACTCGACGGTTGGTGTTCGGCCAAATTCACCCCCGATGACGACCAGTGTTGAGTCGAGCATGCCGCGTTGACGCAAATCAGCAATCAAGGCACCGATCGCTTGAGAGCATTCTCCGGCTAACTTGCGATGCTCTTTTTCGATGTTATTGTGATTGTCCCAAGGTTGCCAAGCTCCATGCCAGAGTTGGATGAAGCGGACGCCACGTTCGGCGAGGCGGCGAGCGATTAGGATTTGACGCGCCTGGGGCGTATCACCATACATGCGGTGGATGTACTCGGGTTCGCGTTGCAGATCGAAGGCTTCTGTTGCGGCCATCTGCATGCGGTAGGCCTGTTCGAACGATTGGATGCGAGATTCCAACTGATCATCGCTGCCACGTCGATCGAGATGGACCTGATTGATCCGCTGCACGAGATCAAGTTGTTTACGTTGTAACTCAAGATCGATCGAATTGTTGCGAATGTTCTTGATTAACTTTTCGACCTTAGGATCTTTCGTGTCGATGTACGTTCCCTGGTAGACACTCGGTAAAAATGCTGATTGCCAATTCTGTGGACCTTTGACGGGGTGCCCGCCCGGCGACATTGCGATGAATCCTGGCAGATTCTCGTTTTCCGAACCTAGGCCATAGGTCAACCATGATCCAAAGCTGGGGCGCACGACGTTGGCGACCCCTGTATTCATTAACATCAAGGAAGGTTCGTGATTCGGAAGATCGGAATACATCGATCGAATGACGCAGACGTCATCAATTTCACGTCCCACGTGCGAAAAGATTTCGCTGACTTCAATGCCGCTTTCCCCATACGGTTGAAAACGAAACGGAGACCCCATGGCCCTTCCTGTGCGCCGTTCCGTAATCGGGTTCGGCGACGGGAGCTCTTGTCCGTCGCGGCGAGTGAGTTCCGGCTTCGGATCAAAGCTGTCTACATGCGAGGCCCCGCCATTAAAAAAGATATGAATCACTCGTTTGGCTAACGCTGCAAAGTGAGGCGCCTTTGCTGAGAGTGGATTGAGGGATTCTCCGTTTGCTCTGGCCGGATCAGCCATGTCGGGAAGCGTTGCCAAGCCTAGCGCACCCAGGCCTATGCCGGAATTTCGAAGGAACTCTCGTCGAGAGGAGCGGTTATTGAATTGAGGGTGATCTGCCATTCGAACGACTCGTTATTCGAACTACTCAATAAATACAAATTGACTGGATTGCATGAACGCGTGTGCTGTTAACGCCCACCATTCTACTTCAGAACGCTTCTCAGGATCGAATCTCGATACCCACAAATTGATCTCTTCGTCGCTCAAACGGGGTGGCTCTCCCAGAATTCTCTCGTGCAAACGAATAAAACGTTGTCGAGGCGTGATCTCTTCCATCGTTGCGAATTCCTGTCCTAACGCTTTTGCCTGAGCCAGCACGAAGTCGCTGTTCAGGAAGAACAGTTGTTGCTGTGGCACGGTGGAAATCGGACGTTGTGGACTGGTGAAATCAGGGGCTGGAAAGTCAAAAACGCGAGCGAACTCAGGAAGATCTTGACGATTTAAGTGGGTATAAACAGTGCGGCGACGCGAGGTTGGATCGTCGGGGTCTAGACGCTCTGCCCGGCCTCCGATGTGTTGCTCCAAACGTCCGGAAACGTGGAGCAGCGAATCTCGGATTACCTCCCATTCCAGGCGGCGAGCATTATACCGCCAGAGAAGACGATTCTCGGGGTCTAACTCTGCCGCCGGTGATCGAGTGAGGCTTGATTGACGATAGGTCGCTGAATCGAGGATCAGTCGGTGCAGCTTTTTAAGTGACCAATCGTTTTCGATCAACCAGGCTGCCAGGTAATCGAGCAGTTTTGGATGGCTCGGAGAATTACTTCGAACGCCGAAATCGCTAACTGTTTCCACAAGTGGTTTGCCAAAATGCCAATGCCAGATTCGATTCACAAGCACACGTGCCGTGAGTGGGTTTTGCGACGCCGTAATGCTTCGAGCCAAGTCGAGTCGCGTGTGACCTCGTGTTGACGCAGACGCCTCCGAGACCGATCCCTGATTCAGGATCGAGGGAACTTTTCTCGTGACGTTGGGGCCGAGACGATTCGGGCGACCTCGCAGAAATACCACTGGCTCGTACGGAGCGGTACGTTGTTCGAGCACCATCGCTCGGCTCGCAGCTGCACCATTCTTGATCGATAATTCTTCAACCTTACCAGCGACATTTCTCATGTGGGTATGTTCATCAAGATGGTAACAGTCAATCGACTCGAATGCCGTCATTGTCGCCGGTGCATCCGGACCGTACAGAACCTGACGAACTTGTTCTTGAGACGGATCGAAAAAATCCAATTGATCAGGGGTTTCTTTGAGACGAGCATTCCATGCCGAATAAACTTCTTCCAGGAGAATCCCGTAGGACTGCGCTAGTTGACGCATCGACTCAGGGCGGTCTGTTTCCAGTCGTTTGCGGATGAGAGCATTGAGCCGCGGTTTTTCGAGCTGTTGTTGCAGGACGTCGGCAAATTGATCCTGTTCGCAGAGGTCGAGTGCCTTCCATGGACCGAATACCGGGTCGCTCTCTTTAACCTTCATCAAGTAATCTCGCCAGCGCCGAATCCCTCCATATCCGTAAGCGGAAGGGCCTCGCAAAATTGTTCGTTCAGTCTTCAGAGGGTTCTGGCTGCCCTCGCGGTGCTGTGCGGATTCTTGCACGATGTACAACAAATAGTCGCCCGCATAACCACGTAATTCATGTTGGATCTGGCGATGTAATTTGTTCAATTCTTGGAGGTAATTCGACGCTCGCTTGCGCAGCTCGTTGAGATGTTTAGGGTCTTCACTTTCTTTGAGCAAGGGAAGTTCGGAGTGTTGGGGCTCGTAAGAACTGGCAAGAATGCCGTAGAGCGAATAATAGTCCGCGGTTGGAATGTCATCGTACTTGTGGTCATGGCAGCGGGCGCAGGAGACCGTCATTCCCTGTAAACCACGAGAGATGACGTCGATCTGGTCGTCGATCATGTCGTGGTAATCGTGATTGAATCGACGGCCAACGGTCAAAAAACCCAACCCAGCCAATCGCCAACGATTATTTTCGTCCAGAGATTGTTGGTCGGCTGCAAGCTGGTCGGTAATGAACTGGTCAAACCGCAAGTCTTGATTGAACGCTCGTACTACGTAATCACGGTAGGTGTAAGCAAAGGCGAATTCTGTTTGACCACCGTCAACGTATCCACGCGTGTCGGCATAGCGAGCGACGTCCAGCCAATGTCGCCCCCATCGCTCGCCGTAAGCAGGGTTGGCTAACAGGCGGTCAATGAATCGATCAATCGAAGTCTCGTTGGCTTGTTCTTTAAAATCTTGGTCACTGGGGGGCAATCCAAGTAAATCAAAATGGATGCGGCGACGCAGGGTGTTATCGTCCGCACTGGGCGCCGGCTCCAAGTCAGCAGACTCGAGACGTGATAAGACAAACACATCGATCGCATTACGTACCCAGGTTTGATTCTTGACGTTGGGAAGCTCTGGTTTTTTAATGGCTCGAAATGCCCAGTGTTCTTGTTGCCGCTGTCCGATTTCTTCAACGGCCTCGTCCGTTTCATCGGTTGGCCAAGGCATCCCAGCATCGATCCAGGTTCGCAGGTCTCGGATCTGTTCCGCCGACAACTTTCCTTCAGGAGGCATCGCAAGATCATCAAGCGTGTACTCCGTGGCTGCGATCATCAGGCTCTTGGCTGCACGCCCGGGCACCGCTGCTTCGCCTCGGTCACCACCCATCAAAATGGATTGGCGATTGTCTAATCGTAGGCCGCCCTCTTGGAGATCTTGGCTGTGGCACTCATAACAACGCTCGACGAGTAAAGGTCGAATTCGCGTCTCAAAAAAATGCAGGTCTTGCGGTCGGTGGATTTCGTCAGCAAAAAGCGTTGACGGGGTTGCCGCCAGCACCAGTATTAGTGTTACGATCAAGGGAAGTCCAAATGGCCAGCGGAGCGGCGATTTGACGAGCCTGCATTGGGTCGGGCAATGATCGGAATGGAGCATAGCAGTTTCAAGGGTTGTATCGGAACGGTCCTCATTATAACGAGAGATATCCACTCGTTAAAATGATAAGGGATTGAGCCGGTTAAAGAGAATCACGAGCCTTCGTATGAATGATGAAACGAAAAGGCAAGTCGATGTAACTTCAGCTTGGAGTAAGTTGCTTTGGCTGGTCAAACGCTTGTTTCTTCTCGTTCTCGCTCTCATCGGCGGATATCTGTTGATCGTCCTGGTGGGATTAATTCCCGTGAATAATGAGTTCGATCCAAGCCAGGGAAAAATTCGGATTCAAGTGGTTTCAAGTCCCGTCCATGCCGACTTTATGTTGCCGATTTCCAATCAGGTGATTGACTGGCGAACGGTTTTTCCAGCTGACTGTTTTTCCAGTGATACTTCGAAGGCAACTCATCTGGCAGTTGGCTGGGGAGATCGCGGTTTTTTTCTCGAAACGCCAACTTGGGCCGACATCAAGGTGAGGACGGCGGCGAAGGCCATGCTATGGCCCTCAGAGTCCTGCATGCACGTTGTGATGGCCTATTCGAACTACGGCGCTAATGGGGCACGCGAGCTTTTTCTCACCGAGCAGCAATATACGGAATTGGTGAAATTCATTCGGCAGAGTTTTCGTAGAAACAAAGACGATGAATTGATCCAGATTCCTGACTTCTCCTACCACAATAATGATGCATTCTTCGAGGCTCGAGGAAGTTACAACTGCCTCAATACGTGCAACTCTTGGACCGGACGTGGGCTCAAGGAATGTGGTGTACGCGTGCCTTGGCTGACTCCACTGCCGAAGTCAGTTTTCCTCTATTTGCCAGATTCACCCAGTTGAGTATCGTCTAAGATTGCGATTAATGTGTCGCGCCGACGTTTTCGTCAGTTTCTAACGTCGTGTCAGTTGTGTGAGCAATTCAAGGAATGGCTCGGCTTGACCATCGTGGCGGTGTGGGTGGGTAAAAGGATAGATAATGCCGTGGCCAGTGGTAATAGGCGAGCTGGTTTTGACGCCACGCGATAAGTTTGGTGGTCATCTGCTCTGTTAGTTCTGACCGCTGTTCTGCAAGATCCTCTTGTTGCCATGGATCGCTTTCGATGTCATGCAACGTGGTGATCTGAGTGCGATGATCGATTGTCAATTTCCAACGCCCGCCGAGCATGATCGAATCGCTTTCGGCAAAGCATGAATTCACATGGCAAAAGGTCAAACGCTGATTCGCTGGTTGGCGATCTGGCGACAGAATGTCGATTCCTTGGAAATTCGGATGCGGTGGGCGTCCAAGCAAACCAAAGATCGTGGGAACTAGATCGACGTGTTCAAAGGGATAACTCTCGATACCAGGGTCGAGGTGTTTCGGGGCATGGATGACACAAGCGACATGGATTGCCGGTTGCACGGGTTCGCGGGCGTGGGTTACTGTCCCGCATTCGTGAAAGGCCTCTCCGTTTTCACCAGTGATGATCAGGATCGTGTTGTCTAGCTGGCCGAGTTCTCGTAACGCGGAAACCAATCGCCCAACTTGACGATCGCACTCATGGATCGCATTGAAGTAGGCGTTCCGTACATTCTCGGTCTGCTCCTTGGGGTAATCGACAAAGCTTGTATTGGGATCAAGTGTGGCAGGTTGGAATGGTCGCGGGCATTCATCCGGAATCAGATAGGGGAAGTGCGAGCTTTGAAAGTTCATGCTCAAGAAAAACGGTTGTTTCTTTTCTGCCTGACCTTGGATCCACTCGATCGCTTCGGTTGTTGTGTGTTGATCCGGAAGTTTACCGGCGACGAAGCCACCTTTCGAAACTTCACGACCAAAGAAATCCATCTCCGAATAGACGGTGTCGGCATGACTCGTCTCCGGATGATAGAAGTGTTGAAGACTCGGGCGTTTCAGGAAATGATCCATGCCCCCCCAGGCTTCATTTTGTGAGGAGATGATCGCGGTAGCGTAACCAGTAGGCTCTAATAAATCGTAGATCAACGTTCGCGGAAACGGATCATGAGGTCCGTAGTAAAAATGGTTGATGGTACGTAGTGGGTAAAGGGACGACACAAGACAGACATCTGCGTAATCGGAGTGAGTGCTCTGTGAGTAAGCTCGGGTCAGTTCCAAGCCATTTCGACTTAACGCGTTGATGTTGGGTAGGATTTCTCGCCCTTGATGATACTGATGGATGATATCTGCCCTAAGTGATTCGACGGCAATGATGATGATGGACGGATCGTCATTGCGAACGGGAGGAGGGTTCCAGGGATCGCTGGTCGACAGCGGGATGAGTTGTGAAGTGTCGATGGTGTCCTTTAGCTTGTTGCGACGACGTGTTTCGAGTTGCGAGGCATAAAGTGTCATGCTTGGATGCAGTTGGTGTTTGATCACTCGAGTTTGCGAAACGCGACGATGAAAGCTCGGTTCTAGCCTTAGGTTCCACCATGCCCCGCAAAGGCAGAGCCATAGACACGTCCAAACCGCGACACGTTTTGTGGTTAAGTTCGATCTTCCCTGTGACCCGTCCGTTTGAGAGCTGAAGTAAAGTGTGATCGGAACGAACGCAATGCTTAAGAAGATCAGGAGACTTGCCGTGAGCAGATGGACGGGTTCCGCAGCAACAACATAGGACCACAGGTGGTCGAAGTTAAAGGCGACGAATCGCCATGTTTCAAGATTTGCAAAGCGACCTGAGTGGAAGAATAGAAACCAGCTGACGCCGTAGCAGAAAATGAGGCTGGCGATTGCCAGAGTTACAGCCGACCAGATCAGAAACGTCGTAGCTCTTGATCTTTCTCGCGTTAATGCTCGGCAGACGCGGCCCGCCAGGAATAATGACCAGCCTAAGGTAACCCAGAACCAGGCCACCAACGCAACTCCGACGATTGCGGTCCGCGATGATTGATAGATGTTTTCCTGATTGAAGGCTATCAACACCAGTTCCACGCCCATCAGCACGATAACGATCATTGCCAGAAAGGGATTTGGAGCGAGCAATCGCACTGCTGAAGTCAGTCGAGCGTTGGCAAAGTTCTTTTCCGTTGTCATTGTATTTCCTCACTGGCCGAGGTCCCAATCTGGGGATCGTGAGGGACTGTCGATGCAAAGGAGACCGGGAGTCGGTTTTCCAATTTGATTTGTTGAGCGATGACATCCGAAATTTTGTCGCATTCATAGACGTAGAAAGGGCCGAACTTCTCGGAATGCAAGTTGCCGAAATTGATACGCAACACCACGAAATCAATCTCTTCTTGGCAAAGGTTGTGGAAGTCCTCCCAGGTCGGGCGATCGTCGATCTGGTTGCCAAATATTTTGAGCAAGGATTGCGTCTTCCAATCCTGCTTTTCGTGAAGGTTCTTGACTCGCCTGATTGCCTCATGCTCAAACCTGCTGACCAGGTTGGCCCGTCGATCCCCTTCGACCGCGGTTTCTCGATTGAACATGCTGCCAGCAGTTTGGGATGTGGAAAAGAAACACTTGGAACGAAGTGCGACCGTAATGTCTTCCAGGGGTGCTTGTGGCCAATAGACGGTGGGGATTGCATCTTTCGAGTCAAACTTTGAATGCACAAAAGAATGCATCTTCATAAGACGATCCTCCTGGACTGTGTGACCGCCGCCAAGTGCCTGAATCTTGGGGGCGCTCGAGAAGAAGCATTGAACCGCCAGGCAGCTGATCAGGGCCATCATCTGAAAACGACGTCCTTCACCGCTGCGACGTTGAAGCCAGTTCAAAAAAATCACCGAAAGAATGAACAGGTAGATGGGGCCCAGTGCCGGGCCGATGAATCTTAGGATATCAACTGACGACGCGTGTCTTTCAAGTTGCGGCCAGAATTCGATGAGTGGATAAAGCAAAGAAATAACCGATGCAATTATCGCTAAGACAAAAACGATCTTCAAAAGCAGACTGAGTCGCTTTTGTGGTTCGTGGCCCTTTGCAATCAAGTAGATCGTGGCCAACAGGGTAAGGAGTGAAGCCAGTTGATAGATCGTTAATGCATTTATGGCGAACAGACCGCAGAGCAGCATGCAAATCGACTGTGTGCGCTCGTTATTGGTCGACCAGGCTTGATAGATCAGGGCCGCACCGATTGGGATCTGAGTGATTTGGATGATCCATACAGCACGATAAGGTTGTCCTTGGATCAACAGCGAGTACGGCAGAAACGGGGCGATAAATCCGACAATAAGGCCCACTCCGCTGATGAACATAATTGCGTCGAGCAAATGGGTTGCCGAGTCTGGAAGTCCTAAACGGCGTCGGCCCGCGTAGGTGATGATGAACGCGAGGACAATGGCGAGCCAGTCACGGAGAAACCATTCGTGAGGTCTCGCCCATCCGTAAGTCCGATCCGCGACGTGTTGTCTCCAGGTTTCGTCCATCTCGCCGAACAGGAACAGCCCGATGGGATTCACCCACAAAGTGATGACTGCCGCGACGAGGGTGGAGGCAACGACGATGATGAATCGTCGATGATTGAGCAGTCGGGAAAGCGTGCAGTAGAGCCAGGCCAGGCAACCTGGGAATGCCATGATGGGATGTAAAAGCATGGCCGCTAAGAAAATGACTAAAGATTGAATGCGCCGATCTCTCGCAAGTCTTTCCATGCCAAATAACACGAGGCCAATAGCGGCAAGTCGGGGAGTAAGGAAGGTCTCGTTAACATGAAATACCTGGACTCCACCAAAGGCGATTGGATTCACCGCAAGATAGACGAGTGCCGCGGCAGCGACGACATGGTGATGTGTGAATGTTGCCATGAACCGTTGTGCGCTGAGCAACAAGATGCCGATGCTGATGAGGTAGAAACCGAGAAAGGTAGGGCGGAGGCCAAATTCGCGAGCGAACGGGGCGACTGTCTGAGAGAATAAGGAAAACTTGTCCTGCGATCCGTATTTCAAAAACAAGTCATCCGCATACATTCCTGAATCCACGCGGTTCAGAACTTGAACCGCATATAGCCGTGCGTCGTGGATTAAATCCGAATAGGGCTGAGCGATTGCATTGATCAGCAATAATCCACAGAAAAGACTGACTGGATTCATGCTCAGCTGTACGAATGGTGTCAGGTGACGCGTCCACCGCGCACCGGCACTTAGCGATGCGTCCCTCTCCATGTGTTCTCCGTCTGTTCCTGTTGTGCGCGTTGTGCCGATCGAAACACGAGGCCGCGATTGGACCCTCATACACGAAGCCAAAAGAAGCTTGAAACCCCTCAGAACCCCTCAGATAGCAGGCCTATTAGATATATAGCTTAGGATTGCCGCGAAATCTCAGCCTGCTAAGGCTGCTCCCTTGCTTCACGGCAGTTTTCAACCTAGGTCAGAATTGGAGAAGAGGACGAAGGCATTAATGCTGACCGTGATTTCCTCTTCCTGCCACGCTCAAGTGAATCAGAGGAACAGGAAACATGAAGGTCGGTGTGATCGGTGGTGGCCCTGCAGGTTTGACTGCTGCATACGAATTGGCTAAGGGAGGCGCCGAGGTTCAGCTTTTCGAGGCGAGTGACGCCGTCGGTGGAATGTGCCGTTCCTTCCAGTTGTGGGGACAAACGGTTGACCTGGGACCCCACCGCTTTTTCAGTTCCGATGCCCGCGTTAATCGGCTTTGGCTAGAAATTGCTGAGTTCGATTATCGAATGGTCGATCGCTTCACTCGCATCTATTACGGCGGCAAGTTCTTTCAGTATCCACTGCAACCGACCAATGCCCTAGCTAATTTAGGTGTCATTGAAGCCCTTCGCTGTGTTGCAAGTTATGGTCGACAACGTATCCTGCCCGAACCGGCGGGAGAATCATTTGAATCGTGGGTGGTGAGGCGCTTTGGTCGTCGCCTTTACGAAATCTTCTTCAGGACCTATAGCGAAAAGCTCTGGGGAATCTCCTGCCAGGATCTCGACGCTGACTTTGCCGCCCAGCGAATCAAGAAGCTCTCGATGGCCGAAGTTGTCAAGAATGCCATGGGGCTCACCGGAAAGAAACATCAAACACTCGTCGATCAATTTGCCTACCCGCTAGGCGGAACCGGCATGATTTACGAACGTATGGCCGATTACATCGATGGCCTGGGGCAAGTTCACCTCAACGCTCCTGTCAAACATGTGACCCATAAGAATCAGAAGGTGACCGGGGTTGAGTTAATGAGCGGGAAGACCGTCAAGCTTGACCATGTCATTTCCACGATGCCGTTAACGCTGCTATCGAAAGGTCTCGAGGGAGTTCCGCAGCGAGTTGTCGAAGCCACCAAGCATTTGAAATTTCGCAATACGATTCTGGTTTATTTGCGAGTTCCAGAGACCGACCTCTTTGACGATCAATGGATTTATGTTCATTCTCCCGATTTGCTCGTCGGGCGAGTAACCAACTTTCGGAATTGGATTCCCGAACTTTACGGCCAATCTGGCGATACGATTCTCTCGCTTGAGTATTGGGCGAATGATGAAGATCAACTCTGGAAAGAAACAGATCAACAGCTGATTGAACGTGGTAAGCAAGAGATGCGATCCACCGGACTTCTCGGGGCTGCAGAAATTATTGACGGTCATGTTGTGCGAGTTCCCCGCTGCTATCCGGTTTACGCTCGCAACTACAAATCTCATCTTCGGGTGGTGACCGACTATCTGTCTCAGTTCCAGGGCTTGGACCCGATTGGACGTTACGGTGCCTTCAAGTACAACAATCAGGACCACAGTATTCTGATGGGACGTTTGGCGGCTGATAACCTGTTGACCGCACGCGAAAACGACTTGTGGGCAATCAATACCGATTACGATAGCTATCAAGAGGCGGCGACGATTACCTCAGCCGGGCTCGTTTCTGCGGAGACGGCATGACAAAATCGGAGATCTTGATGATCTGGCAACGCTGGCTCAGACAGGCCTCCGATGAAACGTTGGTCCAAGCCTTTCGATTTACCATCGTGGGCATCTTTGCGTTTGCGATTGATTTTGCGTATCTGACGTACGCGGTAACCGTATTGCAGTGGAACTATCTGATATCCGCGGCCGTTGCTTATCTGATTGGATTGAGTATCAATTATCTTTTTTGCGTCAGCTGGGTTTTTTCTGCTCGTCGCTTTCAGAATCAGAGCGTTGAGTACATGCTGTTCACAGTGATTGGAGTCACTGGATTAGGAATTACCGAGTTCGTTCTCTGGACAGGTACGGATTTGTACGGCCTGGATTTTCGTTTGTCCAAACTGTTTTCGCTGGTGGTCGTGGCAGGCTGGAATTTTGCTGCCCGCAAGTTCATTCTGTTCTCGGATTTTGGCCGAGCGCAAAGAGTGTGATTTGCGGAACGTAGCGATGTCCACGCAGCTCGCGTGCGACTAGGTCAGGCCTTTGATCGGAGTGCCCTCGTAAACCGGGAAGGGCCGGTCGAGCATGTCATGCCAGCTTGCCTGAGTAGGAATCCCCAGAGCACGATAGATCGTGGCCGCCATGTTCTCTGGAGTCTGCGGATCATCTTTGGGATGGCCCCCAAGGTTGTCCGATGAACCAATCACATTGCCGCCTCGGACTCCGCCACCCGCGAAGAATACTGTTTGCACGGCGCCCCAATGGTCTCGACCCGGCAATGCATAGTGTTCGGGGAGGCCAAATACTTTAGGGGTTCGGCCAAACTCTCCAGCCATGACGACCAATGTCGATTCCAGCAAGCCTCGCTCACTCAAATCTTCCAAGAAGGCAGAAACCGCCTGGTCCATGGGTGGGAACAGATAGTTTTTCAAGTTTGGAAAGGCGTTACCGTGTGTATCCCAAGTTTCGTTATTGCCGAGGTTCACCTGCACAAGGTTCACGCCGGCTTCGACCATTCGTCGTGCTAAGAGAAGCGACCATCCAAAGGTGTGTCGACCATATCGATCAAGCGTCTTCGGGTCGGCATCCTTTACGTCAAAGACATTTTTGATTTTGGAATCGCTCAGCAACGAAATTGCCCGCTCCTGAAAACGATCAAACGATTCGATTTCTGCAAGCCGCTCTAAGTCCCGTTGTTGACGCTCAACAAGTTCCAAGAGATCAACCCGATGTTGAAGTCGTTGCTTCGTGAGACCTTCGGGCAAGGAGAGACTGGGTGTTGAGAAATTGTAGCCGGATGGGTTTTCCTCACCGCGTTGGTGATGGAAACCGTATTCTGGCCAGGCGCCATAGGAATTGCCGTTGAACTTACAGCAGTCCAGAAAATAAGGATCTCGATGAGGTCCCATGGTGCCAGAAAATTGACCGGGAATGACGCGCCCCGTGCGATGCACAAGCTTTTCTGGCAACACAATCGCGGGAGGCAAATTGTTTCGTGGACGGGTAACGGCCCCAGCAATCGCCGCGATCGAAGGATGATCGGTTGGTTTCGGAGCTGTCGGGCTGAAGCCGGGTGCCATCTGCGAGCGACCCGTCAGCATCGCCATGTGTCCCTGTGAATGTTCGTTAAAGGGATGGGTTAGGCTACGTACCAAAGCCCATTTGTCACTTTGTGCGGCTAGACGCGGCATGTGTTCGCAAATCTCGATGCCGATGGTCTTTGTTGAAATCGGTCGAAACTCCCCTCGGATCTCCTCGGGAGCGTGCGGCTTCATGTCGAAGCTATCGTGTTGCCCAAGACCACCTGAGAGAAATATGAAGACGACATTCTTGGCGGTTGGCTTGAGTTTCGAGTCGGCTTCCGCTTGTAGACTTGCTAGATGGTTCGTTCCGAGACCGAGTAACCCGATGGCACCCGCCTGGATGGCCTGCCGTCGATGAACCTTCGGATGAGAAAAATGCTCGGTCATGGGATAACTCCTATGCGTTTGCGTTCCCAGATTCTAACCCATTTCTTCGACAAAAAGGATCATCCTAGTTGCCCATCACTTAATCCTCGTTGCCCATCACTTATGAAATTAATAGAATTTCGCCAAGAATTGGTTGGATATTGATCGTGTGTTTAGCCCTCTTCAGTTCACTATTTTGAAGGGTCGATATGAGCCTGCAACTTCACCTGTTGCGTAAGGATGTCTTTTCAGTGCGAGTTCGTATCGCTCCTTTAGTGCTGAAATCCAGGTTTGAAGAGCTTCTCAAGAGCCATGGCTTCGGATTTCGAAACCCTGCCGCAGCCGTTTACGAAATCGAAGTTTCCGCCGAAGAGGTGCGAGCCTGTCTTGAGGATGAAGACGTCGGATTTGTCGGGTTTGGGTGAATTTGTCGGGCCCTTTAACACGGTGTCGCAATCGTTCTTGTTTCCTTGGTCGCTTTTGCGGATCGGCGTGGTGTTTGGTATCGCGACACGATATCTTAAACGGACGAGATTTTGTGCCTCGAAACAATTGAGTTTCAAGTATGAAAAATCCCGCCGAAATCGCGAAGCGACTAACTCGCCGAAAAATGTTGGCGACGTCGATCGGTAGCTGTGGTTTGTCCCTGCCGATGATGCTACAGCTGCAAAATGCTGTTGCTGGTGCAAAGGCGCAGGGGCGCGCGAAGTCGTGCATCATTCTGTATTGTTGGGGTGGGATGAGTCACCACGAAACGTGGGACCCCAAGCCCAATGCTCCGAGTGAGATTCGGGGTGAGTTCGGTACGATACCTACCGCGACACCCGGAATCCATTTCGGTGAACATATGCCATTGATGGCACAGCAATCCGAAAAGTTGGCCGTCATTCGATCCATTCATCACGACGATTCGGCGCACGGTCGTGGCATGTATTGGAATCTCACGGGACATAAACCGCCTCGAGCTGGGAACATCCCGCCAATGCGGAACGATTGGCCCTCCTTGGCAGCTATGGTTTCCAAGTTTCGTAAGTCGCCACCCGGTGTACCGGGGGCCATTCGATTACCGTATCCTATGGTCGATAATGGGACCTTGCAGGCGGGTGAGTACGGTGGTTGGTTGGGCGCACGCTACGACCCGATTGTGATGCGAACACTGTCCGGTGAACCTTATGGTGGTGTTTCCCGTTCACTCGGTTCAGAAGTCTTGGAGCTTAACGAGGTTGACTTCGAACGCATTGATGAACGCAGCCGCTTGCTGCAGTCGCTCGAACAGCCCGTCAGCCGAAAAAACGATTTTGAGAGCTTTGATCACTTCCGAAATATTGCCGTCGAAATGCTGGTCGGTTCGGCGATCAAGGATGCGTATAACCTCGACAATGAAAACCCTCGTGTGCGTGAGTCGTACGGAAACCACCTTGGGGGTCAGAGCATGTTGCTCGCTCGTCGACTTACCGAAGCAGGGGTGCCTATTGTGCAGGTCTGCTGTGCCGCCGGCGATCTCAATGGTGGTCAGGGGGACATGTGGGATACACACGGCGACAATTTCAACCGGCTTAGGAATCGACTGTTGCCCGTCTTTGATCGAGGGGCTTCGGCGTTGCTTAACGATCTAGCCGATCGTGGAACTCTCGACGAAACCCTCGTCGCAATCCTCACTGATTTTGGGCGAACGCCTCGGATCAATGGAGGTGCCGGACGCGACCACTATCCAAATGTCTATTCGGTCGTTTTGGCGGGTGGAGGCATTCAAGGCGGTCAGGTTTACGGCAGCAGTGACAATCACGGTGCTTTTCCCGCTACGAATGCCTGTGATCCTGCAGATGTGCACGCGACCATCTTCCAGGCGATGGGGATTTCACCACGAGCGACGATTCACGATATGCTCGGGCGACCCTTCCCCGTCAGTGATGGGGATGTTCTGCCACTCTTCAGCTGATCCAGCCGTTTCTGCTGGGAACGATAAACCGAGGCGGCGTTAAAGAGCTAGGACGATGTCTTGACGTGAATGTCTTCCGGTTCGATCGTTGTCAGAATATCGGACGTCAGCGGGGCAACGTCTACGATTCTCGAAGCCATGCGTCGAATCGAATCTTGGAAGACGTTTCGTACAAGTCGTCCATTACCAAAGTGCTCGTCTTTTTCTTGGATAGATTTTTTGAAATCCCCAAATGGTTTTCGTTGAGTTCTCTCGGGAATGCGGTGATGATTCTTCGTGCACATGAGGTAGAAGATCTTAAGCATTTTCTTCGCCGCATAATCAGGGAAGTGAAATGTGCGTTGGAAACGCGATGACAACCCAGGGTTTAATTTGAGCATTCGTTCCATCAGCTCTGGGTACCCGGCGAGAATGACGACGAATCGATCTCGGTCATCCCCCATTCGTTTTAGAAGAGTTTGAATTGCGTCGAGTCCATAAGCGTCGTCTCCTGACTCGGCGATCATGCTGTGGGCCTTATCGATAAACAAGATTCCGTCAATCGCCTCGTCAATACACTCGTTCGTCTGAGGGCCGATTTGCCCTGCGTATGGGGCGACCCGATCCGATCGGTCTGTTTCGATTGTTTGGCCACCATCGATAATGTTCAAGCCACAAAGAATATCGGCCAGAATTCGAGCCACCGTCGTTTTCCCGTTCTCGGATTTCCCTCGAATACGGTGTGGAGGCTTACTTGCGGTGTTGCAAGGTTGCGTGATTCGCGAGCCGACTCAATCTTCAGGAAATTGATTAGCTCCCGGATGTCTTCCTTGACCAGCGCGAGAACGACAAGTTTACCCAGTGCTTTCATCGCTTCGTCGAGTCGTTGTTTACGCTCCTCAGGGATGAGCTCTTCCTTAGGCGCGGCTTCTGCCAATTCCAAGTCTGCGTCGTGAGTTCCTATCTTCTGGTTACCCGAGGTCGTGTCACGACCGGTGGGGGCAGGTGTCTGTCTACCAGGTTCTTTTTGTCGAGGATTACGTTGCTTGGCAAGTTGTTGAAACTCGGCCTGAAGGCGACGAATCGTGGTGGCCTTGGGCGTTTGAACTTCCCCGTCAGCTTTTGTAATAAGATTGGCAATCCGTAACGCAATGCCGATAACCTCACTGAGCTTTTTACGAAGGGGCGGCATCTCGATGAACGGCTTTAGAAGTGATTGCCACTTTAGCTTTGAAGCACGCTCAGCGACGCTGCGAAGAGTTTCTTCAAGGTTTCGTTGATCGACCTTTACCTTCTTGGCATATTTCAAAATCATCTCTGCTGCCCCGCACTCCGCGACGTTCCAGTAGCGATCGCTTTGAGCAACATCGACCAGTAGCTTGATGATCAATCCGCGATGTAAGTCCTCCATGTACTCCAGGAAGCTGTCGACATTCCCATTCATTTGCTCCGGATATTCGTGAGCGACCACATACGAGGCTGCTCGATAGACCCTTGAGCAATCCCGCAGGGATTCAAATAGCAAAACCCGTACCTGAGGATTCAGGGTTGGTTCCGAGTTGCCTCGATCAACCTCAAGAAAGTTCTTTATCCAATCCAGCATGCCAATTTATTTCCTGGCCGAATCATTTGAACTGCGATTCCTCAACATCCGTGATGACTAAGAGGCAAGCAAGTGCAGATGGCCCGCCAATCCATTGGTCGCCAGAACAGGTCTGAGGATGGGCTGTTGTTTTCTTTGGATAATGCTGAGACCGGTGTCTCGCTCGGATGGAGGCGCCGTTTATGGAAAAGAAACCGGCATGAGCGACCAGCAAAAGCAGGGAAAGAAGTCTCAAGGGTCGCTGCAGGATCCCCCCAACGCCGTTTTCTTGATGATTGAGAAAGCCTTCTTCGGCCCGTGAAGGCGAATGCTGTTTCGAATTAGCCGATTAGGGACTGGTTCCAATCAAAGATTTTCGAAATGATATTAGACACTACGGGGGTTCGCCCCGTGTGTTTGAAGATCAAGTTGGGAGCCATTCACTTGAGTCAGTTGAAACCGTCTGTTTGCGTCGATGCCGTTTTTGAGAACCGGCCGATTTCCGAAGCGATCGAGAGTGTTGCGGCCAGTGGCATTTCAGCTTTTGAATTCTGGTGTTGGTGGGAGAAGGATTTCGATGAAGTGCAGAGATTGCGTGATGCACACAACCTCTCAATCTCCGCATTTTGTACTCACTTCATTAGTCTTGTTGATCCTGAGCAAAGGACGGCTTACTTGGATGGCTTGGAGGCGTCGATCGCAGCAGCACAACAACTGAATTGCAAAACCTTGATCTCGCAGGTGGGAGATCACCGTGTCGGAATTCCTCGTGCTGAACAACGACAATCCTTGATCGATGGACTCAAGCAAGCTGCTGAGATGCTCGAGACAACTGACGTGACGCTCGTCATCGAACCACTCAATGAAATGGTTGATCATGCGGGGTATTATTTAGTTCGCAGTGAGGAGGCCTTTGAGATCGTTGAAGCGGTGGGAAGCAGTCACGTTCAAGTACTGTTTGACATTTATCACCAGCAGATCAGTGAAGGCCATTTAATTCACAATATAACGAAGCAGATTGACAAGATCGGCCATTTTCATGCGGCGGGTAATCCTGGTCGACATGAACTGACCGAAGGTGAGATTCACTATCCTCGAATTTTTGATGCGATTCAAAAAACGGGATTCGATGGATTCGTGGCGTTGGAGTATTGGCCACTGCACGATCAGATGATCGGATTGAAGCAGACGGCGAAATGCTTTGGAATCTCTACCTAAACCTTAGATCCGCAAAGGAAAAGAAATCGTGTCTGATGCCGATGCCAATAATTTTCCGCAACTATTTCAACTAAGGCAAACGTTTCAAGGGCCTGCTGTTGACGATCTGGCCGGCGAGGTTCACCGTCAACTGGGATCACTTAACCTTGAGAAAAAAATTAACCCGGGACAATCCGTTGCGATAACGGTTGGAAGTCGTGGGATCGCGAATATCCCTGCGATCACAAAGGCGATCGTCGACTTTGTGCGTGGGTTGAAGGCTGAACCGTTCATTGTCCCGGCGATGGGCAGCCACGGTGGCGCGACCGCAGAGGGTCAGATCGAAGTTCTCAAATCCCTAGGAGTCACAGAAGCAACATGCGGTTGCCCCATTCGGAGCAGTATGGATACCGTTGTGGTGACGGAAGCAGCGGAAGGTTTTGAGGTGCACTTTGATCGAGAGGCGTTTGAAGCCGATCACGTGATCGTGTGTGGCCGCATCAAACTCCACACGGATTTTCGTGGTGAGATTCAGAGCGGCTTGATGAAGATGATGCTCATCGGACTCGGGAAGCAGCGAGGGGCTTCGATTTATCATAAGGCTTTTCAGGATCACAGTTTTGATCAGATCGTCAGAAGCGTCTCTGCCGATGTTGTCAAACATTGTCGTATCGCTGCCGGACTCGCCATCGTCGAAAACGGATATGAGCAGACCGCGGTCATTGAGGCGGTCGAACCCGAAAAGATTGCAACACGGGAACCTGAACTCTTGAAGCTTGCAGATCAATGGATGGCTCGCTTGCCCTTCGATGATATCGATCTGTTGATCGTCGACGAAATCGGGAAGAATATTAGCGGGACGGGGATGGATACGAACGTCGTGGGGCGAAAACGGAATGAGAATTCAGCGACGGATATTGAGAAGCCTCGAATCAAAAAGATTCTTGTTCGCAGTTTGACTGAGGCAACACACGGCAATGCTACCGGGATTGGTGTTGCTGATTTTACAACCCAAAACGTCGTCGACGAAATGGATTACGTGAAGACTTCGGTGAATTGTGTCACGTCTGGACGAACGGCCGTTGGAAATATCCCGATTTGTTTTGCGACGGATGAACAGACGATTCGAGCTGCACTCGATACGATCGGTCTCGTGTCGGGGCCCGATGCTCGGGTTGTGCGAATCAAAAATACACTCCATCTGGAGGAAATGCTTTGTTCACGTGCTCTCTTGCAGGAAGCCGAACAACGGGATGGAGTTGAAGTTGTGGGCGAACTCACCGAGATGAAATTCAATGACAAGGGCGCCTTGGTTGATGCGGGCTGATGAATATGCCTTGCACGACTGACGCCGCAAGCGGAGATGGGCAATGTCTATACGTATCTTGCTTGTTGTATTGTTTTGTGCAGTCAAACCGTGTGATGCGCAGCTAGAGCCTGGCACCGACGAGATTGAATACGCCGTTGCGATTCATGGGGGCGCGGGATCAGCACCACGCGCGGTTGAGTGGAAAACGGCACGTGAGCGATTGCTTGCTCAAGCACTTCAGCGAGGAGTTGAGGTTCTCCGCAAGAATGGGAGTAGCCTCGACGCTGTCGAAGAAGTAATCCGTCTCCTTGAAGATTCTCCAAGATTCAATGCCGGCAAAGGAGCGGTCTTTAATGCGGACGGTAATCACGAGTTGGATGCATCCATTATGGATGGCCAATCGAAAAAGTGCGGTGCTGTGGGGGGAGTCAAAACTGTCAAGAATCCAATCTCCCTCGCGCGTCGAGTCATGAATGACACTCGACATATTCTACTTGTCACCGACGGTGCCGACAGATTCGCCGCGGATTCGTCGCAGGATCCGCGAATCGAACTTGTTACCAATGACTATTTTTCTACGGAATACCAACGCCAGCGATTGTTGAAAGCACGTAGCTCCGCTCGCTCGAGAAACGTTGACCTCATCGGGACGGTTGGATGTGTGGCACTTGATCGTCATGGCAATCTAGCCGCCGGGACTTCAACCGGTGGACTCGTCAATAAGAAGTTTGGTCGAGTTGGTGATTCTCCGATCATCGGGGCCGGTACGTATGCCGACAATCAGACGTGCGCCGTCTCGGCCACGGGGATTGGCGAGGATTTCATACGCAGTGCGGTTGCCTTTGATGTTTCCGCTCGTATGAAGTATCAGAAGCAGAGTCTCGAAGATGCCATCAAGACTGTTTTGGGCCAGGAAACGCCTCCGGTGCGAGGCGGTCTGATAGGCGTGTCTGCGGAGGGCAAGATTGTGATGTCGTTCAATACCCCCGCGATGGCCAGAGCCGCAGCTGATTCTGCCGGCAAGTGGATCGTTGATGTCGGGCCTGCCGAAGACGATTAAGTGTTACGAAATGGCTGCCGTTCTCAGATTACTGCTGCTCGATGCAATACAATCCGGTCTCTGTACGTAGGAAAATCTGTCCGTCCGATAGAGCGGGTGAAGCCGAAACCGGTTCCGATAGCTCGTTTTTGGCAACGACTTGAAGCTCCTTGTCAGGCCGTACAATCGTTGTCAGTCCGTCGTCGTCCGTGAAATAGACGAGCCCATTCGCGTGTACCAAGGAAGCGCTAAAGCCACGACCGAGTCGAGCAATCCAGTGGCGGGTTCCGGTTTGAGTGTCAAAGCAGTTCGCCGTGCCGCGATCGTCACTCACCAAAAGATATTGATCAAGCGCCACAGGTGACGGCACATACGACCGAGCTGACCGAGACTCCCACGCGACGTGAGTTTCTGTTACGTCACCTTTACCGTCGGGGCGAATTCCCATCACATAGTGATCGGGATAGCCACAATTCATAAAGAAGAGACCGTTGTGATAGACCATGGAAGCGACGAATTGTTCGGTCGGTCCTTCAATCTTCCAATGCCGAGATCCGTTGTGAGGATCTAAACTGATAATGTGCTCGCTTCCGGAAAAGACCATCTGGTATTTTCCGTCGATTTTTCGAATCAAGGGAGTGACGTAACTTCGGATCCCGTTATCGCGGGCCTCTCGCCAAACCTGTTTTCCGGTAATCTTGTCGAGAGCTACGACGTAGGAGTTCCCATCATGATCGCCGTTGACGATGACCATGTCTTCGAAGAGCACGGGGCAATTTGAAAATCCGTGAGCGCTGATGAATTCGCCAGGCTTCGTCAGCCAATTGAGATTCCCGTCGAAATCAAAAGATGCGACCACCATTTCTCCCGCAGTGATCAGGCGATCGCTGCCGACATTCGGCGCCGGTATCTGCTTGTCACCCACCTCTTGGAAGGTGACAAAGATCGATTTTCCGTCTGTTACCGGGGTCGCGGACGCACGGCTGTTTAATGCATGAATCGACTCCAGAGGAGCGACGAAGACGGTCTTTTGCCAAAGCTGTTTGCCGCTGTCTCGATCAAGGCAAATGAGAACACGCTCGAGCGTTTCTGGTAGACATGACACCAGAAAGATGCGGTCATTCCAGACAATGGGTGAGGCATGCCCCTTGCCAGGGATGTCGACTCGCCACTTTATATTCTTGCGACTCGGGCCATCCCACTCGGTTGGAAGATTGGTCTCTGCGCTCGAGCCGTCCCCGCGCGGACCTCGCCATGCCGGCCAATTCTCAGCAGCTCCCGGCGTTGGAAAAAATAATCCAAGAGTCAGACAAAAAAGAGCAAGACGACGCATCGGTGTATCCTCGTTTTCCATCGTTGTCAGATCGCTGATTATACGAGGAAAGTCGACGCCCGTCACCTAAGTCGATCTGTTTCGCCTGGTGATCTCATGGATCACAGTCAGAAAGGGGAAATCTTATGTCAACGAAGAATGCATGGCTGAAAATCAGTTGCTAAATGACAAGCTTCGCTCGACGTCGTTGGTAGACGGCAAGCCCTGCCAAAATCAAAATCAGAGCGAAGATATCATGGATTCCAAGGTGATCTTCCAGAACCAACACCCCCAGGAAAACTCCCGATAACGTTACAAGATAATTGCAGAGCGATGTGAAAGTTGGCCCCGTGCGTTTCAGAAGCCGGATAAACATGACGTAGGCGATGCCGCCACACAAAATGCCCAAGGTAATCATCGCCAATAGACTCTCTGAGCTTGGGCTAAGTTTCCAAGGATGCTCCCAGAGGATGGCTAGCGTCAAAAGAGGAATCGAAGCCGTGAAAAAAATATTTCGGATTGATTCCACCGGTGCGACGTCGGGTAGACGCTTCATCATTATCATACTTACACTGAAACTCAACGCGCCGCCGAGGATCGCTGCTTCGCCCCAGTAATGGATTGCCACTCGTTCTTGCGACCACAGATCGACCAGCACGACGATCCCTAAAAAACCGAGCAAGACGGCCAGTGTTGCGTGGCGACTCCACGCTTCACCGGCAATAAAGATGGGGGCGAGAATTAACGTGAAGATCGGCACCATCGCCAACAAGATCGCCGCAATGCTCGCGTTGACGTATTGTTGTCCCCAGGGAATCAAGAAGCAGGGCAGAATCGCCTCGACAATGCCAATCAACGCATAGGCTCCCCAAGGGTGCGACGTCGATTCTCTGTTTAAATCGGTTTTGGGCAAAAAACGAAGCAGCAGAGTCAAGAAAATGCAGCCAATCGTGACCCGTCCTGATGCCACCAGCAATGGTGGCAGTGTCTTAATGGCGAGCTGGTTAAAGAAGAACTGAGAACCCCAACTGATGCCAACACCTATTAATAATGCATAATCGGTGAGGCTCGGTTTAGACATGTCGAGGCCAACCCTGGAAAGAAACGTGGATTAGATGCGTGCTTTTTTATCGACGTTCGGCCCCGGAGGGAAGACCGATGTCCGTTGGTCCTCCCGGAAATCAGGCTTGTTTCTGTGACAAGCAGTCTTTCGGTGTTGGTCGAAAAAATCGATTCCGCGAAGGATCGGTCAGGACTCGTTGCTTTGGTCGACCGCGTCGCTTGACTCAGCTTGAGTCTGATCGACCAATTGCTGCAGCAATGTTTTGATCTCAATAAGCTCCGTCTCAACGTGACTGACGCGAGTTGCGAGTTCCGATTCGCTTGCCGCTAATGCTTGAGCTCGTAAGGTGCGTGCCTTTTGGAGTTCTAGTTCTGCACGTCGCTGTTGCTCCGCTGCTTGTTTGGCCGCCGCAGTGACCTCTGCCGGGATGTTCGTCGCTAGAGAGATTGTCTCCAGTCGATCCCGTTCCATTTGCAAGTTTTTCAAACGAGCGTTTTCACGGATCTGCTCAAGGCTCGCTCGAGCCTGTTCCGTTTCCCGTTCATAAACCTGTTGCATGATCATCTCGAGTTGCTGAAATGCGAGGTCCACTCCCTCTTGCTGAGAATCATTCAGCTGTAACTTCCCAAACTCCTCGGTAATCTCGTCAAGCATTGGGGTCAAACGCTGATTCGCCCAGGCATCGTAATCGGCCTCGGCAAGTTTGCGCTGCTTCTCTCGCAGATAGGCCAAAGCGCCTTCGATTGCTTTCACCTTGGGGTGACTTTTGCCGTAAACACTTTCGAGTTCTGTGAGCTGCATTTCGGCGACGAGTACGCTTTCCGCGATCGCATCGCGTTCGGTCTGGAATAAACGTGATTCGTTGCTCTGCGCAAATACTGATGCAGTCATGACGGCAGGAATCAATAACAAGCACGCAAAGCCGAGCGTTTTCATTCGTAGCATGGTTTATCTCCTCTCCGGATTGGCGAAGCCATTTGAAATCGGATGCGGTTATTTTAGGGATGACCCCAATCCGCCCCGTGCAGTGGAAGGCTGCGCAGAAATCGAACGATCGCTGCCTCGTTGAACGCAAGGCTCGCTCGTTACCCGTCACCTAATGTCGTTTTCACCGATCCGTCTTCACGAGGACAAAGGCTCGACGTTTGAACGTGGGGCGCTTGTGAGGGGAAGCAGTCCACGGACTGTGAGAAGCCCGATGGAACTGCGCATTCATGCCGTCCTCAACCACTGTTTCCGCAACGAGGAAGATCAGGGCATGAAATTGAGAAAAATAAGGAAGTCTTTTTTCTTGTCCGCTCTGGCCAGCCTAATTGCCTTCTGCTTCGCGTCGTTTTCGAGCCTGAATGAAAGAATTGACGCACATCACCACGAAGACCAGACAGAGAATCGCCATCAGCCAGACAAAGATAAAGCTACGAGTGTTGAGGCTCGGATCTCCCGAAAAGAATTTTCCGAGGCCCATCGATCCACGACCTGCTCCGGCCAGGAAGCCAAGCAATCCGACGCTGACGGCCGCATGCATCGCGTGTTTTTGCATGCCTTCGTTGAAGGAGAGCAATCCGCAAATGAGCAGGATCGCTCCGACAAAGGCGGGAATTAGAGCCGTTACGGAATTTTTTGAGGGAGCTGCTGGAGCCGCGTCGGCAGTCTCAGCAGCATTGCTCTCGGGGCTACTCGGTTCAGCGGTAGGGGTTCCAAAATACCCGACACAACCGATTAAGATCAAAAGGGCAGCGATTACGACAGTGACTTTGGCCATGGTAGTTTCGGCTCGATTCAAGAACAGGAAGGAATGTTGCTGGTACGGACCCCTCAGGACCGCAAAACTGCCATTATTTTAACGATCGAACTGCTGGCTATCGAGCCCAGAAGGGGGTCCGCTGAGCTGGGTCACCAGGAGTGGCTCGATTTGTCGTTCCAGCATACGTTTAGGGGATTCGTGAGATACTCGGGCCAGTTAGATGGCACCTTTCTCGAGCTTTCGAATCACCGACCGAGCAGCGTGAAAGCCACACATGCCATGGACTCCACCGCCGGGTGGAGTCGAAGCCGAACACAGATAGATGGCCGGATTAGGGGTGGTGTACGGATTCAAGCGGGCCACGGGACGTGTAAAAAGTTGAGTCAGGTTCGCGGCTCCTCCGGTGACCGCTCCGCCGACGTAATTCGGGTTGTCGGCTTCGAGATCAGTCGGGCGAGTGACGTGCCTTGCCAGAATCACGTCACGGAAGCCCGGCGCAAATCGCTCGATCTGGTTTTCAATGACGGTTGTCATGTCAGTATCGCAGCCAGAGGGCACGTGGCAGTAGGCGTAACCGGTATGTTGTCCTTGCGGTGCGCGGCTGTGATCAGCATGACTTTGTTGACAGAGAATGAGAAATGGATGTTCGGTTTGTCTACCATGCCAGGCTGCTGCTTCTGAAGCGGCGATCTCATCGAGTGTGCCTCCTACATGAACCGTCGTCGCTTTGTCAACGTTTGAATCTTGCCAGGGGATTTGCTCACTTAATGCCCAGTCCAATTTAAAGACGCCGGGGCCATACTTGAAGCGTCGCAGCCGTTTTCTGTATCCCAAAGGCAGTGCTTCTCCGGCGACACGGAGAACGGAGGATGGTGCAAGGTCCAACAGGATCGATCGTGCAGGTGGTAGATCACGAAGATTGTTCACGGGGGTGTTGCATTGAATCGTGCCTCCTAGTTCTTTCAGGTGCGCCGCCAACGCGTTGGCAATCGCCTGAGAGCCTCCTCGTGCCACCGGCCAGTTTTGCAGATGTCCACAGATGGAGAAGATCAGCCCAAGAGCGGCGGTTAATAAATGATCCAGCGGAAGTATCGAATGTCCGGCACATCCGGCAAAGAGAGCTTGGGTTCGTGGTTCTCGAAAGAATGTTTTCGCGAAGCGGCGAGCGGGCCATGCTGCTTGGAGTCCGAATCGAGCCATGAGTCCAGGTCGTCGTACATTCGCTCGTAATGGGCCGAGTAAATCGTGCAGCAGGTCGTGTGGATGCGCTAGAAACGGCGACATCATTTTACGCCAGCGACTTGCATCGGCACCCAGTTCAGAGGCGGTTTGCTCCAGGTCCTGGTAGAGCATGACGGCGGGGTCATGATCCATCGGGTGTGCGACAGACGCGGCAGTTGCGAGCCATTCGAGTCCGTGCTTTTCGAGGGGCAGTTGTTGAAAGAATGGCGACAGAATGCCGAGTGGATGGACTGCTGAACAATGATCGTGAAGGAATCCTGGTAAGGTTGATTCCAGCGTCCGCATGCCTCCACCGACCGTCGGTTTGGCTTCGTAAACGCAAACCCCATAGCCGGAACGCGCGATTTCAATCGCCGCGGAGAGGCCGTTGGGGCCTGATCCAACTACGATTGCGTCGATCTGTTTTGCCATCTTTTCATGTTTATACGCGTCGCTTCTGTACTTGAGACACAACTCATGCCATTACATTACCGCTCTTCGTTGTGACTGTCTGCGCCGCTTCCAGTCAATCAGGAATTTGAAGAACACAACAGCTTCACAGCCCATCGCGATACTGCTGCGATCGTCTTTATGCGTCAATGCGGACATGAGAGGCGATTAAGTCTGCCAGCGCAAATAATTCCTCATCCTGGTTGAAGCGTCCGATCAGTTGGACACCATGCGGCATGGTGGCGGAGGTCGGACGGCAGGGTAGGGACACCGACGGTAGCCCAGTGTAAGTCCAAGGCAGGTTCATGACCGGATCCCCCGTGCTTTCGATTCCGCGTGGAGCGACGTCGACAGCACCGGGAGCAATCAATGCATCGACACCAGCCTCATCCATTCGTTGCATCAAGGCTGATCGGACTTGCTTACGAGCTTCGACCATCCGAGCCAACTCTTGACGGTCCACCTTTTGACCTGCCACGATCAACTCAGCCAATGCTTCTGAGTAAAGTTCTTGATGATCTGCGAACCAATCACGATGAACGTCGGAAAGTTCAGCCATGATGATTTGTTGGTGTTCGGATCGTATGGTTTCAAAATCTTCCAGAACAGGGCAGGGGACAATTGAGATGCCGAACTCCTTAAGTTGATCTAAAATCTTCGCGAATCTTTGAAGTTCGAGTGCGGAAGCGCAGCCGATGTAGGGACCCTCGGGTACACCAATGCTTCGATTCGCTGGCAATATTTCCGCAGACAACCCTCGCCAATTGTTGATCAGAACCTGGCTGAAATGATTGAGCGCAGACGTGTCCTCGCATAACCAGCCCACGTGGTCCATGGTCCGTGAATATTCGATCACGCCCTCGGCAGAGACTCTTCCATAGGAAGGTTTGACGCCAACCACACCACAAAAGGTGGCGGGGCGCGCAATCGATCCGATCGTTTGTGAGCCAAACGCAAATGGAAAATATCCCTTGGCGACGCCGGCGGCGGAACCGCTGCTGGAGCCGCCTGGAGTGTGCAGCGGATTTGCCGGGTTTGTCGTGGGGCCCGGATGAAATGCGGCAAATTCAGTCGTGATCGTTTTTCCCACAACGATCGCTCCCGCTTTCTTGAGGAGAGTGACGACGTGACTTTCGGTTCCGCGAAAGGTTTCGACGGGTAGCCGACTTCCGCAGGTTGTTGGGTATCCATCAACACGGAAAATATCTTTCACACCGATGGGTAATCCGTAAAGTGGTTGATTGTCTGGGTCGCGAAGGCTGCATTCGGTGGCTTGGGAAAGTAACGCTTCGCGGTCGTAAGTGCCCGGGACGATAGCCTGGAGCGTTGATTCCTCGCGCTCGATGCGATCGCAAATCTCGCTAACGTATTCCACCAGATTCAACTTCTTCTGCTGCAACGCAGCAATCAGGTCTGCTGTATTCATGACGTCAGTCTAGTGGTAGTTTTCAGGCGAGTACAGGCAACGCCTATGCATTTGCGAGAAAGGAATTTGTATCGGAGTTGTCAGCAGCTAATTGCGAGACGCGGTCGGGAGCGTCAATCTCGAGAATCGCCCATTTTCATGAAACGATGCAGAATCGAAAGGTGACCGAAGATCGGGTTAGTGCTATTCTTGTTCTCATGTGTTTCGTCTTTCGAGAGGACGAGCAATGATCAACCCTTTGTCGATGAGGACGGTGGCGATGCGTTGGATTGTCGGCCTGCTATGTTCGGTTGTGGTGTCAACTTGCTTGGCGAATGAAGACTTGAACCTGCCGGTTGTTCAAGATCACGCGCCGCGAAATGTGATCTTCATTCTGTGCGACGATCATCGTCGTGAGGCACTTGGGTTCCTCGATCATCCCTTTCTCGAGACTCCGCATCTGGATCGCATGGCGAGCGGTGGGGTCTTTCTCAAAAATGCGTTCGTAACGACCTCTCTGTGTTCGCCCAGTCGAGCATCGATTTTAACGGGAATGTATACGCACAATCATCGAGTGACCGACAACTATCATCCGGTGTCACCCGACCATCTCTTTTTTCCGGAGTATTTGCAGGCGGCAGGTTACGAGACTGCTTTTATTGGAAAATGGCACATGGGTGGAGACGATGACTCTCCCAGAAAAGGATTCGATCATTGGGTGGCCTTCAAAGGGCAGGGCACCTATTGGCCGGATGGCCGTGGCACGACGCGCGTTGTGCCGCAGACACGATATGACGGACTCAATATCAACGGGAACAGATCGCCCCAAAAAGGCTACATTACCGACGAACTGACCGACTACGCACTTGATTGGTTGAAGAATCGTAACGATCGTCGTCCTTATTTTCTGTATGTGTCTCACAAGGCAGTGCATTCTGATTTTGTTCCGCACGATCGACATCGCGGGCGATACCGAGATCAGCCTTGGGAGCCTCCGGTTACCTTCGCCGACACGCCGCAAAATCGAGCTGGCAAGCCACGTTGGGCGATCAACCAGCGAAATAGTCGACATGGAGTTGACTACGGATATAACCTCGACGACTTCGATGTTGAGGCTTACTACAAACGGTACTGTGAGGCATTGCTTGCAGTGGACGATAACGTAGGTCGTCTATTGTCTCACCTGGAGCAGAGTGGTGAATTAGAATCGACCGTTGTGATTTATATGGGCGATAACGGTTTCGCCTTCGGGGAACACGGTTTGATCGACAAGAGAACTGCTTACGAGTCTTCCATCCGTGTGCCATTGCTCGTGCACTGTCCTGAGCTTATCGAGGGAGGGACGGTGATTGATGAGGTCGTTGCCAATATCGACATCGCTCCGACGGTGTTGGAGATTGCGGGTCGTGGAACGCCAGAGAAAATGGACGGTGCGAGTTTCTATCCCTTGTTGTCCGGAGATGATGAAGTTCCGTGGCGAGAATCGTTGCTGTACGAGTATTTTTGGGAATGGAATTATCCGCATACTCCAACGGTGCACGCGGTGGTGGGGCAGAGGTATAAGTACATCCGCTACCACGGCGTTTGGGATACCGACGAACTATACGATCTGGAAAAAGATCCGCACGAGCAAAAAAATCTGATTCGGGATCCCGCCCATCAGGAATTAGCCAATAAGTTGAAGCAGCAGTTGTTCGAAATGCTTGCCGAATCCAAGGGAGATAACATTCCGTTGTTACCGGATCGCGGACGACAATTCTATCATCGACATCCGCAACGAAGTGGTGAAGCCGAGTTTCTCCCCTACATCTACTTGCCGATGGCACCCGTCACCGAATAAGTCGGTTGCGGTGTTGGGATGATCGTTGAAATCATCCTCTTCCTCGTGACGCACTGAAGTCCGATCGTGAGTTGGCTCGTAGCACCGACCTTCCTAACCATAGCACCGACAGCAGGAGCAGGCTTATGGAGGTCGGCTCGGGAATCGGATGGGACCTGGGACCCTTTTCGTAACCACCTGCGGAGAGTGCTAGAACGAGGTCTCCTGTTGTGAACTCCAGGTCGCCGTTCCAGTCACCCGTACTCCAGGTCGAATTCAGTGGTCGTTGATCCTCGTATTCTCCACTCACCAAAACCTGCACTAAGTCGGTTGAGTTGAATTCACCGTCGAGATTGGCATCGCCGTAGAAGGTGTGAAAGATATCATCAATCAAGTAATCGCGATCGGCTGTCGTGAATTGGCCATCCAGGTTCAAGTCGTAAGGCTGCCATTCGATGTCTTGTTGAATCGCTCGTGTGATGGAGTCGATGTCGTATTGAGGATCTTTCAGGTCAAAGCCAACGTTGTTACCGTCATCAGACAGCGTCATGTCGGCCGACCAGAATACCGGTGAGTCCGTCGCCAATACGATCCGGTAGCTGTCTTCCGATAATCCGGAAAGATCGATGCGATAGCCACCGCTTGCATAGGCTTCGGCGGAGGCGACGACCTCGCCATTCAATCGGTGTAATTGCACGGTGACGTCCGTGAGACCTTCGCCAATTGAGTAAAAGTCGTTGTCGTCCGTATCTGAAAAGATGGCCCCTGTGAGATAAGGGCCGTCGGCATAATCGACACCGAGGTGTTGTGTTGTAACGAGCGGACCCACGATCGTTTGATCGTCCGCTTCGGCTAAGATCGAGATTCCCACCTCTCGGAATTCCGGATTGATCAGGCTGTCGCGGTGCCCTGGCGGGTTTTGGATTCCTGTGGGGGAACCCCCCCAGTCAATGATGAAGCCGGCGTGACCATGTTCGACGTCTTTTGTATAGGCGAAAATGTTCTCACCAATTCGTCCGCCACCGAAGAAATCAAAGCCGCCGGCGGTTTGGACACGGTCCAGTAGATTCAAACCATCCAGATCGTGAGATTGGGAATCTGTTTCAATCATCAGATCGGAATAGTATTTCGCAGAACGATACAGCGATTCACTCCAGGCTAAGGGTGGAGCTGCTTCGAGTTGCTGAAACTGTTGGCGGAGAATCGCGGCGTCGACTTCAAAGAAGTCCAATGCCTGTGCGACGTTCGAGTTATTGGCTTTGGGATCCGCAAACTCCTGGCCGATGTCGACGGTGGTATAGTTGCTGATAAGGTCGAGTTCACCCACTGGATCGGCGCGAAAACGGTTGATGAGTTGGAGCCAGAGCTGTTCTTCTGGACTAGGAGACTCCGCCTGCAGAGATGATGTTGAGACAAACAGGCTCAATCCAACCACCATCGTGATGCGGATCCGTCGAGACCACCCGTTCAACGTGCTGCCGCTTCGCATGTTCTTACATCCTGCTTGTCGCGACGGTCGCGATACGAAAAAAAGAGCACCTGATCGGATGATGCAGGTGCTCCTTGAGATGTTGTGAGCAGAGGTGCTGCTACTTGCGTCGTCGACGAACGATGAGCAGAGCGACCATGCCGGTTAACAGTCCCATCACCGATGCCGGTTCAGGTACCGAGGCAACAGCGGCACGCGGGCCTTGCTCGTATCCACCGATCGTAAAGGCGAAGACGAGATCACTACTAGTGAAATCCCCGTCTCCATTCCAATCGCCTTCGACCCAACTGGAGTTCATGGCGACAGTATCTTCGTATTCGCCTGCCGTGAAAACGACAACCATATCACTACTGTTGAATTGTCCATCGAGGTTCGAGTCGCCGATGAAGCTATTGAAGCCGTCTGCGAGTAAGGCATCGATGTCGGCACTATTGACTAAGGCATCATTGTTTAGGTCGAAGTTGCCAGAGTTGGTACCTGCCTTGACTTCACCAAGCATTAAGTCGATATCGGCCACATCAACCATGCCGTCATTATTGAAGTCATAAGGTGATCCACCCCCACCACCTCCAGTCAATTCGATATTGTCGATGGCCCACCACCAGTCGTTACCGGCATCAAACAGACCCCAAGTGATCTGCATCGACTTGGCACCTTCTGGGTGATCAATCGGCAATTCGACGATTTCGTTCGTCGCGTTGGGTTTGTAATTGTCACTGGCCTGGTCAGATTCCCAGAGCATCAGTTCTTCGGAGGATCCGTCGTCAAAGCTGACAACAACATTGCCCGTTTGTTGATAATCGGCATCGAATTCAGGTTTCCAGCTCGAGGCGAATTTGAGATTCAACGAACCTTGTTCCACGCCTTCGATGTCGATATCGCCAGTGCTCATGAAAGTGTTGTACCAGCCTTCGCTCGCGGAATCGGGGTGGTCTGCATCATCCCATTCATCGGGATCTGCCACGGCGACGGTTCCCACGCCTTCCGTAAACTGAGAACGATCTTGATCACCTGCGACGCCGACCCACCAGTCTTTGTCGGTGAAGCTCCAGCCGATCCATTCGGTGACGCCATTGAAATCGTTGTCTTCGTCCATACCGGGGACTTCATCTTCAATCGACCAGCCGTCCGGCGCAGTTTTGGTCCAAACATTTTCCGCAGGCACGGCTCGGCCCTCTTCGATATTCGGTCCGAGTTCGGTGTTCTCAAAATCTTCTCGGAAGCCACCGTACTCGATATTGTCGACGGCCCACCACCAGTGGTTTTGAGCTCTCGTGTAACCAAAGGTGAAGACGACGTTTTCGGCTCCAGCGGGGGCCAGCGTGTCCAATTCGACGAAGTCGGGATTGCGATCGGGTTCAAAAAAATCAGTGTCTTCCGATTCCCATCGCATCAGCTCAATTGGATCTCCGCCGTCATAGCTGGCGGTGACCGTTGCAACCTGGGTGCCGTCTGGACGCCAGCTCGTGTCGAAATCGAGTGTCGAGCCGGGGGAGACCGGTATGCTAGGCGACGACAGAAATGTGTTCATCTCGCCCGGTGCACGAAATGCGTCATCCCACTCGTCACCGTCTGCAACTGCGACCACACCTTCGCCGATGTCGAGGAATAGATCACGTTCCTGGCCACCGGCGGTGCTTGCCCACCAAAGCGGATCCATGCAATTCCAACCTGCGAACTCAACGATTCCATCTGCGTCGGTACCATAGCCAGGAACGCCACTTCGATCGATGGTCCAGCCATCTCCACATACAGGGCTCCAGACAGCGTCTTCCGGGTTGTCGTCAATCAAGCCTTCGTCAACGTTCGGTCCTAACTCAAGAGACTCAAAGTCTTCAAAGAAAAGGACTGTCTGAGCTGAAGCATTAGAGACGCACGTTACGCCGATAAAGAGCAGCAAAAGCAGCCGCAACAAGGAAAATCTCAGTTGAGGATTCACTCGCATCGTTCTTACTCCTTCATTAAACCAATCAAAGGTGATTCGCAGCTACAGATACGGATTGTCATTTTCGATGTTTCTCGTCGCAAGTATTTAATCAATCTTTGTCAAAATTCGATCTGTAAGTGTTTGGGGTAAGGCTTTATTTGGCCGACTGGGGGGCGCTTGCGTTTCGTCCTTTGAACCTCTGTTTAGGACTTTTTTTGAGTTCCACCTGCAGCCACTTCAGTTCTACATGGTTGGGGTCCAGTTTGAGACCTGCTTCGCAATCTGCGGTCGCCTTCTCATCCTCATTTTTGTCGGCATGGAGTTTGGCGCGGTAGTAGAAAACCCAGGCATCAGGGTTGAGTTCAATGGACTTGTTGAATTCTTGCAGAGCAACTTCGGTGTCGCCGCGATCCATTGCCGTCTTGCCATTGAGAAAGTGAGAGACGTCTTCTCCAATAGGATCTTCTGAAGGTCCACATCCCAGGTGAACGAAAAGAATGGTTGTGATGGCCACGAATTTCCACGTTGTCTGGCCTTGCATGATGGGCTTGTGATTCCGTCGATCCATGAGCATTCGTTTTCGAGGTAATGGACGGTTTTATTATCCGGTAAGAAAGGATTAAGTTCGACGCCGGCGAGGCCGGATTTTCTTTTGAGCTTCGGCGGCCGCGGCCGTCGACCGACTTCCCATCTCGCTCCAAACTTTGGCGTCAATCTCTTCTTCGATGCGATGAACCGAGCCATCACAAAGCACGACATTGACGAGGCCACGATGAGCGCTGGAAAAACTTACCTGCAATGCCTGGCAGTCGGATCTCGAAAATCCCTCTCCGCATTTCAGCTGAATGTGCAGGTTGGGGGCGACACCCGTCGAACCCAGGCACTCAGACGAGTCGTTGTAAATGTCGGGATCATCGCCACCAATGTACCAATGGTCCTTATGGTCGCCCTGAGATGTCTCCCTCGTACGACCGATCTTTCGTTGAGCGTTACTGTCGTGTAACGCCTCTCCGACCAATATTTGTTTCGAAGTCCCGTCGACAAGTTGTTTCAAACGAACAGGCTTGAGTTGGCGGTCCTTGTTGTGGCCGTAAAGTACGCCGTCTAATTCTTCCATGCCTCGTGGCCGGTTCTGATCGACGACGACTCCTGAAGCACAGCCAAGGTACGAACCAGGAACCCTTCGCATGACGTGCCAGTTGTCGGAAGAAACATCGTATTGATGATTGGGTAATGCTGCGGATGGGCAGCGGTAGGCCGGGATCACCGACTCCACGGCAATAATGTTTCGGTAGGTCTTCTTATCGAGCGGATAACGGTAAGGTCCTGGGTGAGCCCATTGAAAGTTGCCCATCGCATCCTCACCAATGGTCATCAAGTTCTTGAGGTTCTCATCCTCCATGTGCGGCAGTATGTAGCCTGACCACATGCTGCCTTCCCCTAAAATTACCCCCGGTGGAAGAGTCCGTTTTGCCGTCTCATAGTTGATGATCGCAAGACCAATCTGCTTGAGATTGTTAACGCATTGAGTTCGGCGGGCTGCCTCCCTCGCTGCATTAATCGCCGGCAGCAGCAACATGACGAGAATGGCAATGATGGCGATAACGACGAGCAATTCGATTAATGTGAATCCTTGTCGTGGTCGGAGAGCGACCAGTTGTTCGCTTCTGGAGATCCTGCTTCGCATCTTGAGGGCCTTCAGGTGTTGGAGGCTGCGTTTTGGATGAATCCTTTTCACCACCTCATATGGTGGTCAATCACCTCTTTTTTCACAATGAGGAAATCCGCAAATGATTTGATCATATGCACGATGTCGCTCGTCGCCTTCCACGACCTGCGACTCATTGTGCCTCTCCGCCCTGGCACCTTTATAATCACTTTCGTGAAGATGGTGTTAGAAAAGTGTGCAATTAGCGAGAACGGCGAAATTGACTTGGGGTTACCCCTAATTCGCGTCGGAAGGCACGAATCATTACTTCCGGGTGATTGAAGCCCGATTGGGCCGCGATGGCCGCGATCGGAAGATCCGACTCGAGCAACATCCTTTTGCAGAATTCGAGCCGAGTTCTGCGGATTTCTGCTGCTGGTGTACAGCCTAAAGAACGCTGGAATCGGTGCTCTAGCATCCGCCGAGATACGTCAAGCGTCTTCTCGAGGTCCACCACTTGAATCGGCCCCCGGAAATGGTCTCGGATAAAAGTCATGGCCTTCGCCACCAAAGGATCTGTCAGGGAGGCTGTGTCAGAGGATTGACGCTGGACAACTCCGATTGGGGAAATGCGGATGGGCTCCTCCGGAACGTTTTCATTCCTCATGATTCGGTCAAGAAGCGCAGCGGCTTCATAGCCGACACGCATAGGTGCCTGGTCAAGATTCGACAGGGGGACTCGAGCCAGGGACGAGATGAGAGGGTCATGTTCACCGCAAAGCACGGCCACGTCATCGGGGACGCTCAGGTTCAAATCCGAACAGACAGAGGTGATTTCCCGACCCGTCGCCGTATCCCAAACAAATATTCCAATCGGATGTTGAAGACGACTGAGCCAACGAATGAGTTGTTGTCGGCGATTTCTCAATTGGCTGTCAGTACGAGCTGCCTGTGGAATCCATTGATCGCACGTGTGCCCCGACTCCTTGAGAGTCAGGCCGTATTGTTTGCCCAAGACATCAGCATATCCCAGTTCCTTGACCGGGCCGACGTAACCGAAGCATCGAAAGCCCTTATTCAGGAAGTGCTGAGCAGCAAGTTTTCCACAGGCCGCTTCATCCGATACAACTTTGGGAACGGTTTGTGAATGTTTGCCTAGCCATGATACGTTGACTGCGGGAATCTTGCGTTGACGAATGGAACGTATCAGGCCTGCGTGGGTTAGGCGGACGATAACGCCATCGCCGCTCCAGTCACGAGGCAGAGTCAGGTTCTCATAAAAACCTCGTGGCTCGATGAAAAAGTCCCAGGTTCCCTGTTCATGAGCATAATTCGCAACGCCCCGGAGAACCTGACGGCTCCAATCACTCGCTGTTTGAACAAGCAACGCGACCTTTCGCAGTTGTTCGTCGGCAGCCTTTTGTTTTCGTGATTGAAAGCTCATCGGAATTCACATTTCGTAAGACTCTCGAGCAACTTGACTCTTATTGTGTTCGCTCCGTGCATCTGGTCAACTGGAATGCCGATTTGCTCATTGTGTTTTACGAGCTTGACGCGATAATTTGATTGCGTCCTTTTGTTCGACTTTCGCTAGATATGGGACCCTGTGCCGTTTATGAATTCGCCTTCCTCCTCGCTTGAACATGTTTTTTCAACGGATGCGTTTACTGTGAATGGCCGTACTTATCGGCCTCCAAGTCGACCGATTGTCGGTGTCTGCATTGATGGGTGTGCCGACGAGTATCTCAACGCGTCGATGGTGCGAGATCGCATGCCGAACGTTTCCAAGATGGCCCGGCAAGGCTATCGGGGATTGGTGCGCGGGGCATTGCCCTCTTTCACGAATGTCAATAACTCCGCCATTGCCACGGGAGTGACTCCCGCCGTGACCGGCATCAGCGGCAATTTTTTTCTCAACCCGGATTCCGGCGAGGAAGTGATGATGAATTCAGCCTCTTATCTGCGTTGCGGAACTATTTTTTCCGCAGCCGCGGATGCCGGACGCAAGGTGGCCATCGTGACGGCCAAAGAGAAGTTGCGAGATATTCTCTCGGCGGATTTGACGGGCATTGCCTTTTCTTCTGAACGAGCTGATGAAGCACAACAGGAATCTCATGGCATCAGCCAGGTAGAGTCATTAGTTGGCCGAGCGAAGCCAAATATTTACAGTGCTGATGCAAGTTTGTTCGTGCTACAGTCCGGCGTAGCTTTGTTGGAACAAAAGTTGGCGGACTTCTTGTATCTTTCGTTGACCGATTTCATGCAGCACAAGTTTCCGCCGGAAGCTGAAGAGTCTCTTGAATTCTACGAAGCGATGGACCGCGAGATTGGTCGTCTGCTCGATTTGGGCGCCGTGGTTGGACTTACTGCCGATCATGGGATGAATGCGAAGAATGATGAGCAGGGAAAACCGAAGGTGCTTTATCTGGAAAGTCTTCTCTCAGAGCGATACGGTTCAGGTCATCGAGTGATTTGCCCGATTACCGATCCCTATGTTGTGCACCATGGTGCATTGGGTTCGTTCGTTACCGTTCATCTCAAGCCCGACACCGATCTACCGGAAGTGGCTCAGTGGATGTTGTCTCTAGATGGAGTCACCGAAGTTTACGACCGAGAGGTTGCTGCGAAGCAGCTTGAATTGCCACCCGATCGGATTGGGGATCTTGTCGTGTTGTCGGCACGCGACGTCGTCCTGGGCCGGACTCCCGAAGACCATGATTTGTCGCATCTCGAAGGAGGCTTGCGATCACACGGCGGACGTTATGAAGAAATGGTACCGTTCGTCCTTTCTGAGCCGGTGAACTCCGAGTGCGCCGTTACCTTGGCGGGCGATCCTCGAAACTTCGACCTTTTTGAACTCGTTTGTAACGGAGTGGTTGTATGAGTACGCCCGCTGCAAAGTCCTTGACTCTCCCGGCTTACTTGGCAGGTAAACCCGTTTCAGGTGATCAAGTTTTGGAAGTTTTGAACCCCTTCGACGGTAGTCTGGCGGGCACCACTTCTCTGCTTGCTACAGAGCAGTTGGAAGAGGCGATCGTTGCATCGCTGAACTATTCCACCAGCTTGACTCGTTACGATCGATCTCAAATCCTCGAGAAAGCTCGCTCATTACTGAACGCGAGAGCCGAAGAATTTGCCACGCTGATGTGCAGCGAGTCTGGGTTGTGTATGCGAGAGACTCGGTATGAAGTCGGTCGTTCACAGGATGTCCTGCAATTTGCTGCCGCCGAAGCTTTGAAGGATGATGGACAGATCTTCTCTTGTGACGTCTCTCCGCAGGGCAAACAACGAAAGATTTTCACGTTGCGAGAGCCCTTACGCCTTGCAGCGGCCATCACGCCGTTTAATCATCCGCTGAATCAGGTCGCACACAAAATCGCTCCCGCGATTGCCGCCGGTGTCCCAATGATTCTAAAGCCTTCGGAGAAGACACCGTTAACGGCCATTCGTTTTGCGGAGCTTCTCTATGAAGCTGGGTTGCCAGGGCCCATGTTGAGTGTGTTGCTCGGAACCATTGATGATTTGGTAACACCCTTGATCCAAGACGAACGCGTTGAATTGGTGACCTTTACCGGGAGTGCTGCCATTGGAAAGCAGATCGCGAAAACAGCCGGCTACAAAAAACTGTGTCTCGAACTAGGCGGTAACTCACCATTGATCGTCCTCGATGATGCTGACTTGTCGTTAGCTGTGACCTTAGCCGCTGAGGGTTGCTTTCGTAACTCCGGACAGCGGTGTACCGCTGTAAAACGATTGCTGATTCACGAAGCAATCCTCGCTGACTTCACCGAGGCTTTTGTTGCCAAAGCGAGCGAGTACGTTTGCGGGGATCCGACCGATGATGCCACTCGAGTTGGGACCGTTATTGATGAAGAAGCTGCCGTCAGCTTGCAAGGTCGAGTTGAAAACGCAGTCGAAGCGGGGGCAAAAGTACTCGTAGGCGGCGGGCGTCAAGGTGCTTTATTGGAACCTACCGTCATTGCGAATGTGCCCCGTGACGCCGAGATGGTCGTTGAAGAGTCCTTCGGACCGTTAGCGCCCATTATGTCCGTTGCTGATCTGGACGACGCCATTCAGCTCGCGAATGCCACCGCTTTCGGGCTCTCAAGCGGAATCGTAACTCGTGACCTCGAAAAGGCGCTGCAAGCCGTCAAAGGCATTCGGACCGGTACCGTAAACGTCAACCAGATTCCTGGTTATCGAATCGAATGCTCCCCCTTTGGCGGCGTCAAGGATTCGGGACTTGGGATCAAAGAAGGGGTGATCGAAGCGATCAAATATATGACCAACGTGAAGACCTTTTCCTTGCCTTGGTAGCCAATCCCAAGCTTTATCTCCTCGTTCTCACTATCAAGCATTCCGTTTTCGGCATTCAGGCCGATCGCATGGGTGTGATCGGTCCGTCATCATTTGAATGCGTATCTCGACTTGTTTCCAGCGAGACATGCTTGTCGACTTGTTGATATTTCGTAACAAGTCCCCGCATTACCCATGTGCACTATCGACGGTTGGCCACGCTCTGAATGAGACTCGTGAGGAGTGCACGTCGGATCAGCAATACCTGCCAGGAATTGTGGCAGTCAAATTTTTGCAAATAACTTTCTGCATGCTTTTAAGCTGTATTTTCAGTTGAAATCTGCGGTTCTTTTTTTTGTTTTCAAACTCGGCACAGCGTTTGCTTTCTTTGCATGCCCAGCGTCAGACACTGTGTTGGTATTCGCTTTCCACTTCACACAGGGACCAAGAGATGGGTTCATTTGAACAATTTCATTCGGGCGAAATCGCCCATGAGCGTTCGCCCCCAGCAGTAACATTTGGGGTTTCATGAAAACGGGCAGGCTTGGTCGCGTTGTGGGTTTGGCCACTCGCAGCGCGACCATTTTTTTTTACCAAAGTGAATGTGGGACGGATCGTGATTTACTACCTCAAGCATATCCATCGCGTCGGATTCGGAAGTCCAGTTTTCTGTGAACCAACTTTGGTACGTTTGCATCCATGTCTGGGCCCAGGCATCGACGTTCAATCGACTCGCTTACAAGTTGAACCAAATGTTCCGAAACCTGTTCTTCAGCAGGATCTGAACGGGAATATTTGTTGGCAACTCGTCTTTGATGACATCTGCGTTGACCTGAAAATCACGATCACATCCCGAGTCGAGGTTTGGTCACAATCACAATCAGGGACTCAGGTGTTGAGCCCCTCAGCCGTAACGGTTCCCATGATGCACTTGGAATCCGAGCAGGAGCTTGCCGATTACTATGCGGAACCTGTCGAAGATTCTGGGTTGTTGCAGGAGTTTGCAAACGACATTAATGAGTCTGGTGATGGAACCACCAAGAACTTCGTTAACAATTTACTTTGGGGATTCCATCAGCACTTTGTCCCTGCAGCTTCGGGCGAATTCTGGCAGGATGAGACGACCCACGCATTTGCTGAAGCGGCGCGGACAATGAACATTCCGGCTCGCTTGGTGAGAGGCTACAAGGCTGCAAAGGCTGACGAGATCGAAAGCCGTTTGGAAGTTTGGGCTGAACTTTATCTGCCCGGAGCGGGTTGGCTTGGCTACGATCCAGTCGAAGGGTGTGCTGTGGACGAAAGCTATATTGCTCTCTCCAAGGCAAAAACCCTATCAGAGATTGCGCCGATCGAGGGGAATTACCGAGGCACTCAGAAAGTGCCTGAGACGGAAACGCAGATCATCATCCGCCAGGCCGTCCAGCAAGAATCGGGTAACTCAATCATTCCGTGATGAGGATACCAACTCGATCGTTGACGACGCTCGAGTACCTTGAGACTGAACGCCTCAAAATCCCCAATGGAAGTGATAGTAGTGGCGCGTATGACGCGGATAGGGTCGCGGGTGATAGTAGTAACGGGGCGCCGGGCGAACGATCACTTCCGCCGGTTCGGTAACCACTGGAATCGCCCTGGCAGCGCGTTGCACTTCTTGAGCAGCCACGAGAACTCGATCAGACACTCCATTTTCTTTCAGTGCAATGAGGCCATCCGGACTCAAATCCAGTCGGATGCCACGCGTCCGCATCGTATTGATGATAACGTTCTCATCAAGCCCAGCTTGCGTTAGCCGAATGAGGTCGAAATTCGTGACCGCACGAGAGGCAGCCTGTCGATTCGCGTTCGAAACTGCTGCGGACTCTCTCGCAGCGCGGTAGGCATCTGCTTTGTCTCGGCTCTGACCGACGAGATTACCGGTCAATGCACCAACGCCGGCGCCGATCAAGGCTCCTTCGCCACGATCTCCCTTGCCTCCGATGATGGCGCCAGTTACTGCGCCTAATGCTCCACCCACAACGGTGCCCTCAAGAGTATCGTTGCGATAGTAATCGCGCGAGGGAACATAATAATATTGGCCGTATGTTGGCGTTGAAACACCGGCCATGAGTGTCGCCACGACAAGGCTACCCACATAGGTGAAAATGAATTTCGAGTGGCATCGGATCGACATGTTTGCTCGCCTCCTTGGAGCTCAGTGACTTGTCGCGTAACTGATAGTCTTTATCGGAAACTTAGGCAATCCCGCTGAAGAAAGTTGCCCATGGTAGAACTGCTGCCGTTGCTTCGCTTGCATGAGCCAGCTTGTAATGCTTCTACTCAAGAAAAGATTGCCTGGTTCGTGGAATTCGCCGTTTCAGGTTTTTACGCCCGATGTCCTTGTGAGACTTTTCTGGGTGGGCATTCTTTAACGTCGTGACCAGGTCTTGAATGGCATGGAACCGATCGATGCAGAATGGCTGGCTGCGGAGAAAACCGACCCGAGGGCCGGGGAGATGCGGGTCCCGATCGTGCTGTCGCTGATGGTAGCCTGGGGCATCGTCAACGGGGATCTTGAGCTTCAGGAACGCGGTCGGAAGTTTGGTCGGTGCAACAAGAGAAGGGGCTCTGGAGCCCTGCAGGCAGTAGAGCCAGTCAGCGCATGTGTTTGTCCTGGAATTCTGCACGAGTTAAATTAAGCGAAGTGAATCAGAGGGTTTCCAGGCAAACGGAAGGGAGATGCAAAGACGGTGAATCGTTCTCGAATCTGGTTGATCGGATTGTTCTGTGGTTTGGTGAGTGTACAGGCTAATGCTCAAGATCGTCCCAACGTGCTCATGATTCTCGTGGATGATCTGAAGCCTTCGTTTGCAGCCTATGGAGAAGAGTGGGTACATTCTCCCAATCTCGATCGACTTGCTGCGCGTGGCATGCGATTCGATGCGGCGTATTGCAATCAAGCTGTTTGTGCACCATCTCGCAACAATCTACTTTTGGGAGCGCGGTCGACATCACTGGGAATTTACGGACTCGGATATCATTTTCGACGCGCCTATCCCGATGCCGTCACGCTGCCTCAATACTTCATGCAACAGGGGTATCATGTTGCCGGAATTGGGAAGGTCTTTCACATTGGGCATGGAAACAAGAACGATGAGAGTTCTTGGAGTGTGCCTTTTCTGCCCGATAAGGTCATTGATTATGTGCTCCCTGAAAGTACCGACGGGAAACTGACACGCGAGGAAGCACTCTTCAGTAATCAATCAGCGCGCGGACTTCCGAGAGGAGCTGCCTGGGAGGCAGCGGATGTCGAGGATGACGCTTACGCCGATGGACGGATTGCATCTGAGGGGATCGAACGGTTGCGACATTATCATGACCAAGCGGACGACTTTCCCTTTTTCCTGATGCTCGGCTTCACCAAACCTCATCTCCCATTTTGCGCTCCGCGAAAGTACTGGCAGTTATACGATCGTCAAAAAATTCCGAAGCCAGCGATCCGAAAATACCCGGACGGTGCGCCCGCATACGCGGCTAAGTGGGAGCTGGGTGAGCTCAATCAGTACAAGCCTGTACCTCAGAAATTACCACTCGATGACCAACTCGAACGAACACTCATCCATGGTTACTATGCGTCATTAAGCTACATGGATGCTCAACTCGGACGTGTTCTTGACGAGCTAGAGCGATTGGAACTGGATGATAACACCATCGTTCTACTTTGGGGCGATCATGGATATCACTTGGGAGATCATGGTGCGTGGACCAAGCATACCAACTATGAGCAGGCCAATCGTATTCCACTTGTGATTTCAGCTCCCGGAGTAACTCAACCGGGTTCAAGTACTCGTGCACTCGTCGAATCAGTGGATCTTTTTCCGACGCTCGTTGAGTTAGCGGGACTAGCTCCGTTTCAAGGTGAGCAACCTTGGGACGGAACGAGTCTGTTACCTGTACTGCACGATCCTCAAAAGTCGATTCGTGATCATGCGTATCACTGTTATCCGCGCGGCAAGCGTATGGGGCGTGCCATTCGCACGACGCGTCATCGGTTGGTCGAATGGAAGGAAATTGGTGCTTCCCCGGAAACCGCTCAATACGAACTCTACGACTACGAGCAGGATCCTCTCGAAACTCGTAATCTTGCAGAGGAAGATCAGGATAATTTAAGACGTCTGATCGCCATTCTGAAAAAACATCCAGAAGCCAAGCCCGCTCATCGATAAGATTAAGAAGCGAAGATCGCTCGACGTTGCAGAGATTTACAAGCTTCGGTGATGTTGTCTACGAAACGGGCTGGAGATCGAAGGTTTCCACGTCAACGCCCGGTGAGTAGTGTGCGAAATGCGGAAGCTCGTTGCTGTATTCAAACCCGCTTGCCAGCATCAGTTCGTCTTCGATCGACAATACTTCGGCCAGATGAGCAGAATAAGGCTGATGGTAAACGCGTCCCGAAAGCAGTTGCCGCTTACGCTCGACGAAAAGCACATATCGCTCCAAGAAAAAGAATTCGAGTGTCTCAGGCTGAGTGGGGCCTAATTTTTCACCGACGCGATAACGCACCTTGTGTTTTGCTCCGGAATGTCGTCGTACAGACTCATACTGAATGATCTCGTTTTCCTCATGCGTGTTCATGTATGCATAGTAGTACGGTAGCCCCCAGAATTGGCGCGCACACCAGACGGCAAGCGCAGAAGCGGCTTCGAGTGAAAAGAAGTAGACGCCTGGCTGATTTCCGTAGTAAACGTAAGTCCTGACATTTGCCTCCAAGAATTCAAAGGCGAATGCCGAGGGTAGCCACTTGGGACGCACTCGCTGCATCTTGAATGGGACGACCCCAATGTAGGCCGTTCCCTCCCATAGATCCAGTTCCAACGGTTCCGGAACAAGTCTGCGCATCACGTCCACCGGGACCGGCCAATGCATGAACAGCAGAGACCGCCAGCTTTGCGTACTGTTCGCCCGCCCCTCAGGACGATGGGTTGGTGTAATTCGATCAAGCATGGACTTGAATCATTCCTTCGCTTGTGACCGTTGCATCGGTTAGATTGACCGCTTCAAAGCAAGTTACCTGGGCAATTCTAGTTTCCTGCTCAGGAAAGCAAAGTACCAATGCGATGCCCGCGGGCCCTGCGAATGCGTGTTTTTGAGATTATTGACGCTCGATAAAGCGCAGCAACAGTGGAAAGGCAGGTTGCGCCATTTGACCGTGATTGTAACCGTCCAGTTCGTGCAGGGTTGTGTGTTGATGTCCGGCGACCTGCATCATGCGCCAAAGATATGCGTTTTCTTCATATCGTCCCAGCATTTCTAATTCTCGATCGCCCGTGATCAATAAGAGCGGCGGGGCATCCTCTCGGACATGAAACAAGGGGGCCAGGTCGTCCAGGATCGGTTGTTTCCCATCGATTCCGCGTTCGGCTCGGACCGTGAAATGGGTGATTGTGTGGCCGCTGAAGGGAATGAGACCGGCAATTTGATTGGCATCGATGTTGTGAGCTGCCAGCCAACGTTTGTCCAACCCGACCATGCTGGTCAAATAGCCGCCCGCCGAATGACCGCTCACGAAGATCCGTTTCGGTGAACCGCCATATTTCTCAATATTCTGGAAGACCCAGGCGATTGCCGCTGCTGCATCTTCGATGTACGCCGGTGCTTTCACTTTTGGGTGTAAACGATAACTGACCGCTGCAATGGCAACTCCCTTTTCTGTCAGCGCTTTTGGAATCGAGCGTTTGCCTGCTTTAAGACCGCCACCATGAAACCATACGATTGTCGGGTAGTCCGATTTTTCCGTTGGATAGTAAAGGTCAAGTCGGCATTGCGTCTTCATGTAATCGCTCAGATCGCTTTCGGAGCGATAGAGGATCTCACGTTTGGTGGCGTAGCCATTTTCCTGTGCGTCGGAAACCGTTTGTGCCTGAAGCGCGGGTGTCAACAGGCTTGTGAATAACAGAATGGGAACCCAACGAAACATGGAAGCTCCTCTCACTTGGACAGAAAGGGTGGTTGGAAGAATCGCCCTGTAAACCTGGTCACAACCATTGCACCAACCAATGAGATCGCGCTGACCCAACTACATCACCCGAGGAAACTGGTCCTCCGGCAACGATCACCTTAGGCGATGATCCTTAGGCGATGATGTCGTGTACGATTTTGCCGTGGACGTCGGTCAATCGGAAGTCACGTCCCGAATATCGATAGGTCAACTTTTCGTGATCCAATCCCATGAGATGAAGGATCGTGGCGTGCAAGTCATGGACGTGGACTCGGTTTTCGACGGCCGTGCAGCCGAATTCATCGGTCGCACCATAGCTGAATCCAGGTTTGACGCCGCCACCCGCCATCCAAACGGTGAAGCCATAGTGATCGTGATCGCGACCTTTCTGGCCTTCTGAGGTCGGGGCTCGACCGAACTCACCGCCCCAAATCACGAGCGTACTGTCAAACAGTCCTCGTTGCTTCAGATCTTTAATTAGCGCGGCGATTCCTTGATCGCAGGCGTCAGCGAGTCGCTTGTGGCCGCCGGCGATGTCGCCATGACCTGTATCCCAGGCGATATCATAACCATCGATGGAATGTGAAAGTTGGACGGTCCTGACGCCGCGTTCGACGAGGCGACGAGCTAACAGACAGCCCTTTGCATATTCACTGTCCCCATACATCTCAAGAGTCGTTTTTGACTCTTGGGAGGTATCGAACACATCGGGAACGGCAAACTGCATTCGGAAAGCCATCTCCATCGCCTGAATGCTGGCTTCTAATTGTTGATCACTCTGTTGGCGTTCCAAGTCGATCTGATTCAGTCGCGTCAACAGATCTGCCTGCTGTCGATGGGTCGCGCGCGGAAGCCATTTGTTTTTGAGATCATGGATGATCCGCTCCTTCGACATGCTGGCGATATTCACGTAGGTGCCTGCATAGGCTCCCGGCAAGAATGAATTTCCCCAATTCGCGAGTTTCCCACGCGGTTGTGCACGAGGGCTCATCGCGATGAAGCCAGGAAGATCCTGGTTCTCTGTGCCAAGCCCGTAAGTCAGCCAGGCTCCCATGCTCGGACGACTTGGCTGCAGATGGCCAAGATTCATCATCAACATGGCTCCGGCATGCTCCGGAATATCGGTGTGCATGGAATGAATGAAGCAGATGTCGTCCACATGCTGTGCCGTATGGGGGAAAATGTCACTTACCCATTTGCCACTGTTGCCATACTGCTTGAAGCCAAAAGGGGATGGGAACAAGCCGTTCTTTGTGTTTCGAAGCGTCTTGCGATTGACGATATCCGGACGCTGCCCCTGGTACTTGGCGATTTCAGGCTTGTGGTCGAATGTGTCGACATGCGACGGTCCACCCGGCATGAACAACTGAATGACGTGTTTTGCCTTGGGAGCAAAGTGAGGTACTTTGGGAGCTAGAGGAGATGCCGCTTGCGCTGCCGCAGCTTCGGGAGCCAGCAGACCTGCCAGACCTAAAGTTCCAAATCCAGCGCCAATGCGGCTCAGCATCTCACGTCGATTCAGCGGTGGGAAAGGATTGCGGTGCATCATTTCAAGGTTCCTGCAGTCAGGTTCGGATGGACTGAAATGGATGTTAGCGGATGAACATGAATTCGTTAGAACTCAGGAGCACCTGGGCATATTGCACAAGTGGCTTTAACTCAAACGACTCTTGCTCCGCAATAAACGCCTGCCCGAGTTTCATTTCCTCAGGGTTTGCCTCGCGATTGAACAACAGTCGATAGGCAAGTTGAATCTGCTCTTCTCTATCAGTTGAAGCTTGTTCGAGCCGATTTGCAAGCGCTTGAGCCCGGTCGATCATGAATTGGCTGTTCATCATGAAGAGGAATTGCTGCGGAACCACGCTGAAGGGCCGCTTCGCAACCGTCGCTCGCATCAGCGGAAAATCGAAGAGACGTAAGAACGTGTCCGAAGCAAAAACGTCTCCATTCCGGCTGACCTTGGCGTAGAGGGTGCGACGATTCGTGTTCGCCAAGTTATCGAACGGCGTTCCTCCAATGCTGAGATCAATTTCATCGGTGACGCTTAGCAAAGAATCTCGCCAAACCTCAACGTCCATCCGCCGGGGATTCATTCTCCAGACGAATTGGTTGTCACCGTCGATGCCGAAATTCTGCTCATCATGGCTGCTACTCATCTGGTAAGTGGCGGAGTTCATGATGTGACGATGTAGTGCCTTAATCGACCAGCCCGATTCGATCAGCGTGATGGCCAAGTAATCGAGTAATTCTGGATGGGTTGGCAGATCACCCAGGACACCAAAGTTGCTCGGCGAACGAACGATCGCTTTGCCAAAGTGATGCATCCAGATTCGATTGACAATCACCCGAGCGGTAAGCGGATTCTCAGGAGACGAAATCGCCTGACTTAACTCAAGACGACCGCTTCCTTCCTGAAACTCCGGACGTGCATCTACTTCCGTCAGGATTTCTAGAAAACGTCGCGGGACTTCATCTCCATGTCTGCGAGGGTTTCCTCGCAAGGCGATGCGCATGTTCCCGTTACCGCTGTCGTGTAATGCATGAGCAGTTGCGAAGGGTGCTGGAGCCGATTCACGTAGTTGCTTGAGTTCCTGCTCCCAGCTCTCCAGTTCTGCAGATTCCTCGGGCGACAGCTCACGCTCTTCTTTTTTCGCAGCTTCCCGCTTTTCTTTGATGCGGTTTTCCGTGCTCTTAATGTTCTCTTGATGCTGATGGAATGTTCGCACCTCTTCTTCCGGAGCCAGAGGGGCCTCGCGAACATTGCTGTTGTTGAAAATGGCCGCCAACGAATAGTAATCGGCTTGAGGAATCGGATCAAACTTGTGATCGTGGCAGCGAGCACAGGATACGGTAAGCCCGAGTAAGCCGCGGGACATGGTGTCCATGCGGTCGTCAAGCGTTTCGCTATTGGCTTGAGCAACACTATCCGGATCGCCGCCGTCGGATTGATAGGTGGGTCCCAAAGCAAAAAAACCAGTGGCGACTACCGCTTCGTGTCCCTTCAGGATGTCACCTGCGATTTGCAGCCTGACGAATTCATCGTACGGAAGGTCCTCATTGAATGCGGCTACCACCCAATCGCGATATCTCCACGCATGAGGATGGGAACGGTTGTCGAGGAAGCCGCCGTGGCCATCAGAGTATCGAGCTACATCCAGCCAATGTCGTCCCCATCGCTCTCCGTAATGCGGCGACATCAATAACTCGTCGACCAAGGATGAAACGGCTGAATTCGGATCCGCTTCCATCGCTTGCTGGAACTCGTCAACTTGTTCGGGCGTGGGAGGAATGCCGATCAAGTCAAAGTAGATGCGGCGAACCATGATAACTGGAGAAGCCGGTTGAGCGGTCTTCAAACCGTTCGATTCATGTCCGGCTTGAATCAATAAATCAATTTCATTTTGCGCCCAATCTGAAGCTTTGATAGCCGGAAGATCTGGTTTGCTCAAAGGGCGAAAGGACCAATGTTCGTTGCGGAATTTATTCCAGTCATAACCACTCGATACGACGACCGCTTGACTGACCTCCTCAGCAGGCCACGGTGCACCCATCTCAACCCACTTCTCCAACGCATTGATTTCCTCATCGCTGAGCTTCCGATCGGGCGGCATCTCGTTTTCTTCGTAGCGAACGGCCCGTATCAGTAAACTCGTGTCAGGCGAACCCGGCACGATCGCCGCACCGCTGTCGCCGCCCTTCACTAAACCTTCGCGGCGATCCAGATAAAGACCTGCCTCCAGCTCCTCGGCATCAGCCGAGTGGCAGCTGTAGCAACGTTCTGCCAGAAGAGGGCGAATCTTCTCTTCGAAAAATTCAAGAGAACGATCTTCCGCTCGAAGGTGGGTTGCTGTCAGGAAGACAAGGATCGTAATTGGAAGGGTGAGTCGGCTCATTTATGTGATGCACCATGAGGTCGCGATGTGACCCTTAGCATACCCTGTTTAGGGCTCGAATTGCTAGAGAATTGGTCGAGCTGCAATCGTTCAGAGCCCCATACGGGTGGAGGAATGTGCAGATTGGCAAAACGAGTAAACCCGACAGGGATTCTCATCGTCGCCGGGGCCTGGGGAACGACTGTTGTATCTGTTGCGGTGAATCGCTGATTTTCGAGCGAACGAAGGGAAGGTTCAGTTTCCGATTAGGCTCTATCCCCCCTTGCAGGCAGGAGCCTTTGTGCCAACTATGAACCATTTGGGATGGTGCGAGACGAATCGCCGTGGGAGGATAACTCACCGTTAACTCAGAGGGGCGGTCCGATAAAATCCCCTCGCAGGAGCTCCATTCGTCATGAGGATTTGCGCAGTATGAAGGACGCCGCGGGTAGCCCAATAGGTCGCCCAGAACCCGATCAGCCTAAGGTTCCCGATGAGCCGCTGGTTGCCGATGAGGTGGACTCGGGAGATGCGGAGACGACAGGGGAACCGATGAAGTCCCGCGGATGCCGACGTTATCTCAATCTGCTTGTGGCGGGTTTCTTTTTTGTCTTGGGGGTTCTCGGTGTTTTGCTGCCGGGTTTGCCGGCAACTCCATTCCTGTTGTTGACCAGCTATTTCTTGGTCCGCTCGTCGCCAAAGCTCAACGAAAGACTACTTAATTCCAAGTTCATCGGACCAATTCTCGTGGATTGGCAAGTTCATGGAGGGGTGACACCTCAGGTTAAACGAAGGGCCATCTTGCTCGTTGTTGTCGCGGTCGGCCTGACGCTTTACTTGACGGGTGAATCTTGGCGCACAGGGATGGTTGTGGTCGTCCTGGCCACCATCGGTGTTTTTGTGATCTGGCTTCTCCCTGTCGTAAGTCGAAAGGGGTGATTCGTAAACGACAGGGAGTTTGTGGCCGTTGTGTTTCTTGAACACCGGGAATGACGCTCGACTAAGGGGTTGCGCGTCGATTTCTGAGAATTTTGTGGCACATCATGATTTTTGTTGCTGCGCTGATTTCTCGTTGTTAGTTTATCTCTCAGTTTCGAATTGTTCGTAAATCGAGATGACTCACCGAATCATCTAAACAGACTCAGTGACGAGCAGGAGAGCCTAATGAAGATCAACATCAGTTCTGTATGTCTTCTCACCCTTTTCTTCGTGAGTGGTCAAAACTCTTTTGGCCAAGCGTATTCCCCGCCCGAAGGCGGTTGGCAATATATCTACGACGGCGACCAATTGCAGGATGACGAGTTTGAAGCGCTCGACGGCGATTGGACATTCGGTGGTGGTTCGGATTCCTGGGATGGAAGTGGAATCGGTGAAGATGCGCCAGGTGGAGTTTCTATGCTTGACGACAACGGCACAAGCTTTCTCCGACTACAAGACACGGGTGATCCACGCGATCATCCTGACACAGGCGTTGGTGGTGATCCCAGTAATCGCAAGCTCTTTTTTGACCGTGACATTGTCGCTTTGGACGACGTTGGGGAAGAATTCCTCGATGACGGATTCACTCTTTCTTTTCGCGCTCGAATTGCAACTGCCGCGACGGGACCGATTGATGAGTGGTATCCTGACGGCGGTGGTTTTGTTGATGACTGGCCCGCAGGTGGCTTGGGCGAGCACGTAATCGAATTTGATTCGACGGCTCACATTAGCCTTTTCCAACCTTTCAATATCGGTTCCATCGGTTTCGCCTTGACTACGGAAGAGGGTGTAAACACCTTCGGCGAAAACGGTTTGTTGATGAATGATTTGAATGGCGAAGTCCCCTGTCAAAATTGCGGTGACACGGGACAAGGTGAAACGAATTTCATCGAGATCGCCGACGTGGATGAGTGGCACGAATTCTGGGTCAATATTCAGGGAACTCCAGATGGCCCAGGTTCGCATCAGGTGACTGTCTATATGGATGGTTCGACGGACGGTCAGGCTTTTGACGTGACAGCGGGTGTTCGAAGTGACGGTGGTGGTCAGGGCCCTCTTTCTTTCGGCATTCCCGGAACTTCGCGAGCAAGTGCCTATGACTTGGATTTCATTGCCATTAAAGATGGTCTGTTTGAACCAGGTGCAGCTGCCCCTGGGAAGAAAGGCGATTTCAACGGAAATGATCTTCTGGATAGTGATGACATTGATCTCTTGATGGCCGATATTCGTACGCCCAGTGGTGATACGAATTTCGACGTCAATATGGACGGCAGTGTCAATGCGGCAGATCTTGATTTCTGGGTTGCCGATTTGAAAAACACCTGGTCGGGCGATGCCGATCTGGACGGTGAATTCAACAGTGGCGATTTTGTCGTCGTGTTTACCGCGGGTACCTACGAGACGGGTGCCGCAGCAGGTTGGGCTCAAGGTGATTGGGATGGCGATGGTCAATTCACCAGTGGTGACTTCGTCGCGGCCTTTGTGGGTGGCGGTTATGAAGTAGGACCGCGTCCCGGTGGTCCCAATGCTGCAGTCGCAGCCGTGCCTGAACCCTCCAGTCTCATGTTGCTGGGAATCGGCCTGCTGTTGTTCGTTTTCCGACGTAACAAGTAGTTCTGTAGAACGCCAAGGCTTTTTGAACTCGGCGGGGGTTTTGCCCTCGCCGAGTTTTTTTTCGCCCCACTGCTTTGCGAGGTTGCCGATGTCGCACTCGATGAATCTCTCGATTACTCTCTGCTCCCTTGATCGAGATTCCGTTCGGCGGGAGTACCGCTTGAAGCCTCGGTGGAGAGCACTGTTTCGTCAGCCAGGACCTTCGTCGATCCGCCTGAAATGTTGCTCAAGCCTGCGTCGATCGTGGGTCTGTCGCACCGCTGGTGACGGTTATGCGGATCGCGATTGTGATGATGTCCGCAAGGTCGTAACGACTCGAATATTCAATTTTGGAGATTAGAGATCTTTTGCATTTGTCCATTGAAGAGAAGGGGGTCGCAATTAGTCTGAACACTTAGTGTTTCGCATTTGATATTTCACCTTGGAGAAAAACGCTAATGAAGACCGTCCGCTTGATGACCACATGTTTGCTTGCTCTTCTCTTCTGCGGTAATGTCAATGCCGCGACGATTAAAGTTACCGGTGGTGACACCTTTGTCCAAATCGACGCAAATGCTTTGCGAACTCTTGGCCTCGGCATCACGGGTGTCACCGGAGCAGACCTTCTTTCAATGCCAGGCCTTATTGGCTTCCCCATTAACTCGGTGGAAGACAGTACCCCAACTACTTTCGAATTCGACAGCAATACTCTGTTTCCCGTCTCGGGCGCGATTCAGCACACCGGAACGATCTCGTTTGATAATGGGTTGACGGTTGGTGATTTTGAGATTGGTCACGACGCCACGCGACCCGCAGGTACGAGTGGCTTCTATGTACGTACAACGCTTTCCGATGACCCGTCGTTCAATATTCCGCTTTTTGACTTGCCGGAAATCACGGGCACTCCCTCGGGCACGAACGTCGACTACGGGGAAACTTATTTTAATATTGATGCCCCGCTTGTCATGGCCCCCGAACTTGCCACATTCTTAAGCAACGCAGGTCTGGCTGGCGTGACTGTTGGTGCAGTAAGCCAGATAGCTACCGCAGAACCCGTTCCCGAACCGGGAGCATTGGTCCTGCTGCTTCTCGGTGCACTCGGTATGGTTCAAGTCGTCCGAAAACGTAGCTAAGTGCTTAGCGGTTCCAGAATAAGTCTTCGTTTTCTATAACGGAACAGAGAAGGTGTAGAGGCGGGCCATCATCGATGGCTCGCCTCGTTTTGTTTTTGGAGATTCCGTGACAACTTTCTCTTGTTATTGGATAAAGCAAGAAGAATAATGCAGGCAGACTTTATTCTTCCAGGGGAGTTATGATCCATGAATGGCATTGAGGCCAAAGCGTTTCTTGAAGAAGTGTTCAACGCAGTGTGCGATCCCAATGCCGACCCCGGTGTGACAGATCGCTATTTCACCGAAGATTCCATTCAGATTGTTGATGGGACCGAATTCAATCGGCAGCAGTTTGATGCACATCTTCTCTCTTTGCGCGATGAGATCGAATCGATTTCCTTTGAGTTTACAACGGTCATAGCTGAAGGCGATCAAATTGCTGATGTGCACTTTGCCGATGTCGTCCAAAGTGATGGCGCAAAGATGCGAATGAAGTTCATGGGGGTGTATGCTCTTCGTGATGGCAAGATCGCCAGGTTCGAAGAAATCTCGTACCTGTTGCACAGTTCCGGATAGCAGTTCGATCGCAATCATTAAGATTGCAGCGGCAATAGCAAGCGACCGCTAGACCTTGAGCGCGGCGAGCTTGCTAATCAAGAAGGGGTCCGTGCCCAGTGCTCCGCGAAGCGATTCACCGTAGTCTTCTGCAGAAACTTGTGCTAATCGATCCATCGCCAATTGTTGGCGGTTCAGCAGATCCATCGCGTTGGTTACTTTTGCGTTATGCGGATTGTTGATGAAACTTTTGAGGTACTCGAGATTGCGCGTCCACAACTGGATTTCTCGCTCTTTCCGCGCCTGCAAACGCTCCTGGTACCAATCGCTGTTGACCAAGTACTTAAGTGTGAACATCTGTCGGATATCTGCGTCCAATTCTGTTTTGCCCTCGTAAGAACCTTCAGCCATGATGTGTAATAAAGCGCGAAGCGGTGGGCAGGCCTCTTCAATAGCGCCATCGTCAAGATAACGCTGCGCCACTTGTTGCTGAGCTTCTGTGATGTAAAGAATGCCGTCCGCAAAAGCATCAAGATCTTGTTTTTCGGGTCGTAGTATTGATTCGTCAAACAGTTTGTTCGGGTTGTCGAAAATTCGGCCGAAGAATCGCACAAGAAAGCGATCTGTGATGCGGTAGCCCAGTCGATGTCCTGGAATTTGTTGGCCGTTATGCTTGAAATCTTCAACCGCCTCCAGGAGACCATGCTCGATCATGTATTGAGGATCTCGCTCTTCGGGCGTCATACGACACCAGACTTCCGGGATCAGGAGGCTGATGTCATGACCGACGCGCACATTCGGACCAATGTGTCCAGCTGCTGATGAGAAACCGTGGAGCCCGGTCAAAATGAAACTGACAATTGCCGAGTTCAGGTCAGCGGTCGGACGAAGTGCGTTAAAGGGACCCTTCGTCAAAGCACCTTCGCTTCCGAAACCTGTCGTGGATGGACTGCGACCTGTGAGCGACGTGATTAGATCCATGAAAAGCTCAGGTAGCTCCTGGTAGTGAATCGGATTGTAGACGGCGAGGCCGCGAATGCCACTCTTACGGTCCGGTGGATTGTTGCGGCGGCCGATCAAAACTGCCCCGACTGGAATCAGCACGGGATTCTCCAAGGGAACGGCACGCGACAGCCGAGTTCCCATTTCAGCCACGTAACGCTTCATGGGATCGGCTAGATCGGGACCGTCTTGCAAATATCGTGGGTTGCGTGTCGGCTTCCCATCAATTTGGCGTGGATTTGCCGAGCAAACCACGTAGCTATCTCCCTCGTTTTGAACCTCTTTTAGCATGTCTTGCATCGGAAGACTGAAAGCGTCAAAGTCCACTGCATACTCTGCCATCTTGCTCACTTGGTCGCACGTCAACGGTTCAAAATTCGAGATGAAGTTACCAGGACCTGCTAAGTCACGTTCCGTGTGTTTGTCCAGACCTCGGAAAATCGCGTCGTCGGGACGTTGGAAGAATCGGTATTCGCAATTCTGTACGAATTTGAAGCTCGTCGCTGTTGCTCCTGGTGGAAGGTATTTGAGTTCATCACTTGGAATCACGACGGAAGCAGTGATGTCGTCTTCCACCTGCAGTTTTTCGGAGGCAATGAAGTCCTGGCGAACCTTGAACGTACGCCAGGCCTGGGGTTCGATCAGGCCCACTCGCAAATAAGTTCCAACCAATTGTCGGTCTTCGAATTTCAACTGATGTCCGGGTTCGCCGTTGATGACGTCAACTCCGAAGTGATTCTGCCAATTCTCGCCCCATTCTTCTCGATAGAATCGCTTGATGATGAAAACCATGGCGTATACATGCGACGGTAGAGACTGCAGCCAATCGTTGTACTTGTCGGTATACTCCGGAGAAGGTGTCAGCAGTTTGATCACGCTTCCTAAGGTCCTCCGAGCACTGAGGATGCTACGTGTCGGATACTTGGTGTAGTCCGGTGGTACCTTCCAGCGATCCTGATAGTTGCGTGAAAATACCTCGTCAATGAGTTCTATGTCTTGATCGATGTCGGAAACAAAGATCGGACCGTAGTGCATGTAGTCGCGAATAGATTTGCTGATTTCGCTTTTTCCACCACCGCTGACCGTACACGGTTTATGACAAAGAACACCTTCTCCCGTGGTGCCGACCAGTCGCCAAGATGGTGCGGATGGGTGTCGTTCCATTCGTAGACGATAGCCCGAAGGTCCCATGTAAACTTTGCCAGGCAACAATGCGATCGAGTGCTCTTTACCGTTTTCTGTCCAGAACACTTGCTGTCGTCGAATGTCCGCCTGAGCGTTCTCTTTGACATAAATCAAGTCCGGAAATTGTTTGTCCTGTGCATAACCTTCGGGATGGATGTCCACAAGCGAAGCGTAATCTCGGGCAACATCCTTAAAGGTGCGGCCGTTATAGCGAATGCTATCGAATTGGAATGTGTCTCCCAAACTGTAACTCGCAAACGCGGTCGTGCCGCCGGCATGCTCTTCTTCGTAATTGCCAGACAGATTCGCCGCAAAACCGATCTGTGTCTTCACCTCTTTTTTGCAATAACCGAAGTAGTTGTCCGAGATGATCGTGACGATGACTCCCGACTCATCTCGACACGTTAACTTGAAAGGACTGCCATTATTGTAAAGGTCGGTTTCTTCCTGCCAGCACATGCCGTCTCGACGCTGTCGTTCGGACGCATCATCGAAGTGAGGCAAACCTACTTCACGCTTCGTGACCGTTTCCAGATGCGGAGCAAGAATCACCATGCCAGTGTGACCTGACCAATGTTCCACATCTAAGCCAGCGTCGTTTTTCGGAATGTAAGGGTCACCGCCGTTTCCGAAAATAGATTCAACAAAGTCCAGATTGCTAACTAGAGAGCCGGGAGCGAAAAAGCGAATTTCCATGTTACGCAGCTTCGTAATATTTTTTACTTCCGGACAAACGGTTGGCCGTAGTAGCAACGAGACAAAGCATTCTGCCTGCTCGGCTTGATTTGAAGTGAACGGTAGTCGAAGTAGCTCCTGGGGAGGATTGACGGCGCGCTCGAAAAGTTCTGCGAAAACGCGTTTCGGGACAGAGAGTTTGTCGTCCGGAATTGGGAGACCTCCAGACGTGACGTGAAAAGTGCCCTGAGTTGTTCGTCGATCGTGCCGTGGATTGTGCAAGACACCATTGTGCACACGATAAGACTGAATGATATTGGTTTTGTAAAAATCCTTGTTAGCTGGAAGCGATAGCTCCCGAGCCATTCCGTGACGATCAATGATCAACGTCTGGTTGGGGAGACGAAGTGGACTCGCCAGGTCAAGGTCGACAAAGTAACGTTGCAGGAACGATTCGATCCTGGCATCGACAGGACAACGGTAATCTGACAGCAGACGTGCTTGAGCTCGGTGTTGGTCTAACAGGCCACGTGCTACTTGCGAAAATTGGGCCTCGTCGACTGCGTCTGAATGTGGCTGACCGCTTGCTACTAGTTGCAAGTTGATATACTGAAGCAGCTGTTCACGATGCCGATGAATCTCCGGCTGGGTCAAGTCGCGAGTTGTTCCCAAGGCGCGTCGCAATTCCGTTCGATCGTTAATCATTTGGTACCTGCTCTTCCCTGCGGTTACATGGTTCCTTGGTTACCGCCTACTCTTCGAGTCTAGCACCGTCCCGTCTGAGCCACCAGTGTGGCCCGCTGTACATCGCCTAATGTTTGGGGAGATGCGGCGAGAAGATATCACCCGAGAATTATGAACGCTTGTAATTTGAGGGTGAGCTTTTCATCGCTCCTGCTATCGTCCACTCACCTTGCAATGTTCGAGCACGACCGCCTGATTCGGGGGAGGGTCAAGGAAGTTGGGCGCGGACACATGCCTTGAAAGACCGCGGGAATACGAAGAGTTACACCGTCTTTTTGGACGGCAGATATCAACGAATGAGTTCGTAAGTTGTAGAATGACTGTCGTCGTTTTTCTTGTTGATTGGCGATTCAATCCGCTCAATCAACGAATTGCTTGACGAAGAAATACAGAAGGAGCAAGGTCGATGTGGATACCGAAATGGCAGAGAGATAAGGAACGAGGTGTTGACTCTCCTGTGCCTACTCAAGCAGTTTCAAACGAAGAATTCATTCCACGTCAGCAGAATGCAAAACAGAAGGAATGGGAACAGCTGATCGGAGAGCTCGCCGACGAAAAGTCCAAAAAACTCGGGATGCAACGGCGCGATTTCATGCGGTCTTCCATGGGAATGGCGACTGCTTTCCTCGCATCGAACATGATTTACGGACCGAACTGGGAGGTCGATGCCGCTGAAACACTTGAACCCGCTGCCACGGAAGACAAGTTTCCCAAGGGCGAGTATTTCATCGTTGATGTGCAAACGCACTTTACGGATGGTGTGGCTATCGGATTCCGGAATGCCACATTCATACGCAATATGGACTTCGATTTGAAGGATGACGCCGACGCCTATAGCTTCACCAATTTCGTGAAGGAAATCTTTTTCGATAGCGAAACAAGTATCGCTGTGATTTCGGGAGTGCCGGGCCGCGAAACCAATAAAAATCTTGCCGGTAAGGTGCTTGAGGGACGCGACCGTCGCGGCGGGATTCTGCCAAGTTGGTTGATGTCGCAACGGAAGGAGGAACTCAATGAAATGGCCGGAGGAACTCGCGCCTTCTGTCAGGGAAACTGCGCCCCCAACCATTATTGGAATCGACAAGAAAATGCGCCTGATTTTCCACAGCTTTTCGAACAAATGGAACGCGAGGTCAAGAAGTACGGAATCGACAGCTGGAAATGGTACTGTCATACCGATCCAGGTCGATCCGGCGACGGCTTTCGCATGGATGATGAAAAGATGGCCTACCCGTTCTTCGAAAAGTCTAAGGAGTTGGGACTGAATGTCTTCAGTGTGCACAAGGGATTTTCGGCACAGTCAAGAACGTTGGGACACTATGCTCATCCGGGCGATATTGAAAAAGCCGCCAAGGATCATCCCGATCTGACCTTCATCGTGTATCACTCAGCGCTGAAGCACGGGCCCGGTGAACCTCAGTTTCGACGCGATGGTTTTTTTGATCCGACTACCGGCGATTTTGAATGGCATGCGGAATTGATGAAAATCAAGGAACGCAATCCAGAGATGTCGAATGTTTATCCCGAAATTGGCTCCTCGTTTGGACTGTTGGCAATTGCACATCCGGTCATGTGCCAACATCTGATTGGAAAAAATGTTAAGTACTTCGGGGCCGATCACGTTGTCTGGGGAACGGATTGTTTGTGGTGGGGATCTCCGCAATGGGTCATTGATGCCATGAAGCGTTTTCAAATCAGTGATGAGCTTTGTGAAAAATTCGGGTACGCAAAATTAACGAAGGAAGATAAAGCGAAGATCTTTGGACTCAACGCTGCCAAGATCTACGGATTTGATGTGAACGAACGGTTGAAGGCGATTCCCCGTGATTCATTGTCAGATTTGAAATCGGCTTACCTTCACCGTGGAGGCCAGCCGGACAACGCCGCTCAAGGATGGGTCCGAGGTACTGCGTAATCGGGCGTTGAGGTTGATGCATGAAACAGTTCGGGCTTCGATTGATTCTGAGTGTGCTGATCGTCAGCCTCGAGTTGGCCGTGGCGCCGCTCCAGCCACGTGAGCAGCAAGACTTAGATCCGGCGCAGGGAGGCGAGGACCATGTTGGCCAACCAATCCCGCCGTACATGACCGGTGACGAGTGCCTTTTCTGCCATCGGGATATCGGCAAAAGCTGGCCGACAAATCCGCATCAATTGACGTTGCGTCCGGCTCTGCCAGATGATCCCAGTAGCACCCTGTTGAGCCAGCTGTCTGGCGGAGATGAGCTGCTCGAACAAGCTGACTTTTTGATGGGCGGACAGCGAGTGGCGAGAGCTCTCAAACGCTCTGCGAAGTACGGTCGATTAGAGCTTTCTTTGGCGAGAGCTTTTCCTGCGGATGCGTCGTCCAATGAACCGCAGCAATCAGCGAAGGATTCGTTGGATCCTGTTTGGCATGCATCCCACTTTGCGGATCGCTGTGCGGGCTGTCATTGTACCGCGGTCGATGCTCAAAACCGTGCCTTTTCGTCGGTCGGCCTGGATTGCTATGTCTGCCATGGCGTTGTCGATCTCAACCACACAAAAGACACCCGGCAAGTCTTGCTTTCCACCAAAAATCAGCCGGCAAAGCAGGTCGCTGCCATTTGCGGTCAGTGTCATTTGCGCGGTGGCCATTCGAAAAGCTCAAGCCTGCCCTATCCCAATACCTTCGTTCCCGGTGATAATCTCTTTCGTGACTTTCAAGTCGATTTGTCGGAACAGAATATCCAGTCGATGGTACCGATCGAATGGCATATTTTTGAAAACGTACGCGATATTGTTGTTTTGGGAAGAGAGCAGGTGACATGCTTGTCCTGCCATCAAGTTCACGGAAATGATGTTTTTCGTCATCGCGAAGTGTAAGCCACCGCGATCTGCGGTAGTTGTCATACATCGACGGAACATCCCGGGGCGTTAATTGAAAATTACCAGCGAGCCCTCGACAGAGGAGCGGCAAGCCGGACTTGCGAGTATTAAGGGTATGGGAGGGATATCAGATGAACGATATTGATTTGGAACGGCCGCTTGAGGGGCCACCCGACGAAACGGACATCGGTTTGCGAGCTTACTTTACTCGCATAAGTGATGATCGGTTGCTCGAGTATCAAGCGAACTGGAGTGATCAGCAGCTGATGGAATGGGATGGGAATTTTCGTTCTGACGGAGCGTTGATGCTGGTCTGTTGCGAGAGAGATATCGAAATTGATGAATATCGCGCGGTTCTGGAGGAGCACATCACACGTCGACAGTTGCGGCAAAACGGATAAGGGCGTTTGCCATGAAGCTGCAAGTGATCGACACGCATACGGGAGGTGAACCAACTCGTGTGGTCGTCGAAGGTGCCCCCGAGGAATTCGGCGACTTGACGATTTCGGCACGAGTTGAATACCTTCGCGATCAGGCGGATTGGATGCGCAGGTCGCTGATTTGTGAACCTCGTGGATGCGATTGGATGGTGGGGGCTTTGGTGCATTCGCCCTGTCATGCGAATTCGACAGCGAGCGTGATCTTCTTCAACAACGTCGGCTATCTCGGGATGTGTGGGCATGGCTTGATCGGCGTGGTCGAGGCGCTCGCTCACCAGGGGCAGATCGAAGCAGGATTGCACCGCTTTGATACTCCTGTGGGAACGGTTGCGGCTTGTTTGCACTCCGATCGTTCAGTGTCGATCGAGAATGTGACGAGCTATCGATATCGCAAGGATGTGAAGGTCGAGGTGGACGGATATGGTCGCGTCTGCGGAGATGTGGCCTATGGCGGTAATTGGTTTTTCCTGTCAACCGATGCCGACCTGGAGCAAGGGATTCCTGTGTTATTGCCGTTCGCTCAAGCCATTCGCGCCTCGCTGATCAATCAGGGAATCACGGGTGCCGAAGGNGCGGAAATTGATCACATTGAATTGTTTGGGGCGCCGAGTGACGAAAACTTTGCTGATGGCCGATGCTTTGTGTTATGTCCTGGAGGACAATACGATCGGTCGCCATGTGGTACCGGTACGAGTGCCAAGCTTGCCTGTCTCGCAGAAGATGGAAAGTTGGGACCCGGGGAAATCTGGCGACAGGAGTCGATCATTGGTAGCATTTTTGAAGGCTCATATAAAAAGGCGACCCATGGCGTTTGTCCGACCATCAAGGGGCGCGCTTTTGTGACAGGTGAGTTGTCGGTTGTGTTCGATGATATGGATCCCTTTCGATACGGCATTTAATTTCACGTTGGTCCTATGGCTGCAGATCGCTCGGCACTCATTATCGGCGGCGGACTCATTGGTTGCTCGTCTGCCTGGTATCTTCAACAGCTTGGTTGGAAGATCACACTCGTGGAACGCGATCGAATTGGCAGTGGCGCGTCCAATGGTAATTGCGGATTTGTCTGTCCCAGTCACGCCCTGCCACTTTCCGGTCCTGGGGTGATTGGTAAGACCCTGCCTCATGTTTTTCAACGTGATGCTGCACTTAGCATTCCGGTACGATTTGATCCGGAATTATGGAAGTGGTTNTTGAACTTCAGTCGCCAATGTACGCACGATCGAATGATGCAGGCCGCCGTGGCGAGGAATGCCTTGCTTGCCTCTTCTGTTGCTCTGTATCGTGAACTGTTGTCAGAACAAACCATTGACTGTGACTGGCAGGACGAAGGCTTGCTCTTGGTTTTCAATCAAGAAGAAGCGTTTCGGCAATATGAACGAACGGCGGAATTGCTCGAAGGCGCTTTTTCGATCGCTTCCACACCCTATGAAAAAGAGACCGTCCGCGAACTTGAGCCGGCGTTGCGAGCCGGCCTTGCCGGAGGCTGGCACTTTCCCCAGGATGCTCACGTACGACCCGATAAACTGACCGCAAGCCTCAAGACTGCNATCGTTCGTCGTGGAGGTGAGATTGGTGAGGGTGTTGAAGTGGTTGAGTTGCGAACGAGTCGGAAGGCGATTGAAGCGGTCGAGACGACTTCTGGTAGCTATTCTCCCGACTTGATCGTGCTTGCCGCCGGCGCTGAAACGCCAAAGTTCTCAGATGCCGTTGGTTGCAAGATCCCAATTCAACCCGGTAAAGGTTATTCCTTCACCATGAGAGCACCGGAGCCAGCTCCTCGGATTCCAATGATCTTTGAGGAACACCATGTCGCCGTCACGCCGCTCCATGATTCATTCCGAGTTGGTTCGACGATGGAGTTCACCGGTTACGATCGAAAGCTAAGTCCGCGCCGACTTGCCCTGCTACGCCGATCTGCGGAGGACCATCTTGGCGCTCAACTGCCTGAGGCAACAGAAGAGTGGACGGGTTGGCGACCAATGGTTTACGACGGTTTACNATGTATCGGACGAGCTCCCGGAGCGGAAAACTTGATTGTCGCGGCTGGCAACGGAATGATTGGGCTAGCCACGGCACCTGCGACTGGTAAACTCGTGTCCGAGTTGGCGAGTGAATTACCAACGCATATCGAGTCGAGTCCTTATTCATTAACTCGCTTTGAGTAATAAACAGCGGCACGGGTAAAAGCAATGGATCCAGGCGTTTTCCGCGGTTGTATTCCGGCGATCATGACGCCCTGTCATGAGGATCGGACACCCAATTATGATGCTCTTATACGCAAGGCTTCTGAACTTATCGACCAGGGGATGACGGCTGTCGTCTATTGTGGCTCGATGGGGGATTGGCCCTTGTTGACCGATGAGCAGCGGCAGACAGGAGTGCAGCGACTTGTTGAGGCAGGGGTGCCAGTGATTGTTGGAACCGGTGCCCAAAACCCCATGCTCGCGGCAACCCACGCCGAACATGCCCAGGCGGTCGGAGCACACGGGTTGATGGTGATTCCTCGAGTGCTCTCTCGAGGANCCTCGCCTACCGCTCAGCGTCATCATTTTCAACGAGTTCTCGCTGCAGCGCCTGATTTACCAGCAGTCATCTATAACAGCCCCTATTACGGCTTCGAAACTCGAGCTGACTTGTTTTTTGAACTCCGCCAAGACCACGCGAATCTTGTTGGCTTCAAAGAATTTGGCGGATCGGAAGCATTGAGCTATGCCGCCGAACATATCACTCACGCAGGAAATGATTTGTTACTGATGGTGGGTGTCGATACTCAAGTCTTCCACGGTTTTCTGCGTTGCGGTGCCGTCGGGGCGATTACCGGTATCGGGAATTGTTTACCCAAAGAGGTTTTGCACCTGGTCGCTCTCTGTCAGCGGGCTGTTCAGGGAGATGCGGATGCCAAACGCTTTGCCAAAGAATTGGACGAAGCGTTGATGGTCCTCTCGACCTTTGATGAGGGCCCCGATCTGGTGCTTTATTATAAGTATCTTTTGACGCTGCTCGGCGACAATGACTTCGAATTCCATCTCAACGAGTCCGACGCATTGACCGATAGTCAACGCTCCTATGCCCAATCTCAATTAAGTCAGTTTCAGGCATGGTGGCAAGATTGGCCAGGACGTTCCTTTGATGGCCTGCTGCTAGTGTGACATTGCATAGACGATGATGTTGACGGCCATCGCGTAAGCATCGATCGAAAAACGCTGAAAGAATTCCTGTGACTCCGTCTCGCGCTCCCAGCCATCGGCAATGTCGGTGTTGTGAGTTGCGACGGCCAGTAGCCGACCTTGTGGGTTGAATAGGCCACGGAAATGCACCTGCTTTAGGTCAGACACACCACCATTCGGAAACCGGTGGACTTCAGGCGGGTCGTAAGTGAGTTTTCGTCCCGCATAAAAAATTCTGGCGGGAATTTGCGGGCAGGCCTCCATCGGATAGACGATGGACAGAATCTCGTGATCCGACGGGATCGTTCGCCATTCCCAGCCAGGAGCAAGGTTGCCCGTGTTGCGGTTGAGGTTGTTCCATTCCGCCTCGCCCCAGAAATCATCAACCCACAAGAAGCCGCCCCGAGCCAGGTAATCTCGTAAACGCTCCCGCTCTTGCTGAGACAACACTTGCCAACCAACATCGCTCATGAAGATGAACGGATGATCGAAGATCTCATCGTCTAGCAGGGTTCGTGCGATCGGCGTTGGATTAACTTTGAGTGAGGTTAATTCGGTAAGTCGGTAGAGTAAGTTTTTTTCGGCACGCGGGAAATCAGTTTCCCAGCGTTCCCAGTCCCGTCCTTCATATCGATACCAGGATTCGCCATACCCACCACTACTCTGGTATTTCACGCGGACAAAGGTGAAGACATCTCGGGCGACTGGGGGCGAAGTCTGCGGGGGGCGTTGTTGGTCTTCAACACGAGGCTGCACGGTGAAGCTGTCTGCAGCGAGGCCATATGCCAAGCAGGCTGCGATCGCGATAGCCATCGCAGGTTTGCAGAGCCGGAAGATCTCCCGCCCAAAACACCGCATCTAGACTCCTCCGTTTCGTATTGCCTGTGCAGGTCGTCCATTATTCTTCGCAACCTGAGCACCCCATTTCAATAGAGTGCGGCTGCAATCGTCGCGGTCAATTTTGACTTCGATCAAGCACATTCCGTCATGCGCCAACGCTTTCTCTAAAGCTGATTCCAGTTCGTTTTTGGTGGCAACCTTACAACTCCATCCATTTCCATCGCCGGCATTAAACACGTCGATCAGCCCCGCGTAATCCCAGTTTTTAATGGTGTTATATGGACCATCATGGATTTCTGCTTCGATCGTGTAACCCCCGTTGTTGATGAGGAAAATGATGGGATTGGCCCCGCTGCGGATCATGGTTGAGCAAGCTTGGGCTGTCAGCTGAAAAGAACCGTCTCCGATCAATGAATAGACCCGCCGGTCCGGATTGCCCAATGCATATCCAAGGGTAGCACCGACCGACCAGCCAATCGAACCATATTGCATCTGGATCGCGAAGTCGCAGCCGTCAGGAAGTTCCAGGGCAACGCCGTTAAACCATGAGTCGCCCGTTTCTGCGATGACCGCGTTATTCTCGTTGAGGGCTGCTTGGATCGTCTGAAACATCTGACGCGTTGAGAGTGTTTCAGATGCCGGAATACTCGCCAGTTCTTCGCGAATACGTTGAAAGGCCGTCAGCGAACTGTCGTTGCGATTAACACGCGCCGCGAGTCCCGATAGAAAATCACTCAACTGCACATTGCTAAACGTCTGGCCTCCTACTGAAACGTTATCGGAGTTGGCTTGAATCAGCTTGTTGTCATCAATCAAGATCGTGTGTCCAACGGTCGTGTAATCCGTGAACATGGGACCGGCGAACAAATAACAGTCGCACGATTCGACGATCTCACCGCAGCCTGGCGAACTGACCGATCCCCAATAGGTCCCGATCGATTGTCCGTGTTGTTCTGGGAAGAGGCTTTTTGCATTCGGCATGGTGGCGACCCCGTAACCGGAAGCTTCTGCCAATTCGAGGAAAGCCTGTTGGGCATTGTTCGGTCGCAATTTGACTCCTCCGACCAACACCGGTTTGACCGCGGCATTCAGTCGTTCCGCCACCTTTTCGATCGCCTGTTCCAATGAAGATGGGTCACTGGACGGGCGATGACCAAANNCACGTTTGTACGGATTCGACGTGGGGGCATTTGCAATGTTGCAGGCCACTTCGAGATAAACCGGTTTTCGTAAAGAGAGAGCCGTTTCAATCGCGTTGTCAATCTGTTTCGGAGCTTCTGCTGGATGCTGAATGATCACCGCATCGGCGGTTACTTGCGCATAGATGTCACGCTGGTAGTCGTAGTCAACTCGCCCGATTGTATGATGCAGCAATTCATATTCCGCAACGGAGTTTGTATTGGGCCCCCCCGAGATTGCAATGACCGGCAGGTCTTCCGCGTAAGCACCCGCCACCGCATTCAGTGAACTCAGTCCACCGACACTAAACGTCACGACCACCGCCGCAGCACCACCGGTCGCACGTGCATATCCGTCCGCCGCGTATCCAGCGTTCAGCTCGTTACAACAACCGACCATTTCAAGATCGGGACACTTGAGAAGTTCGTCGAGTAAGACCAGGTTGTAGTCGCCCGGAACCGCGAAGTAGTGATGAAGTCCAATCTCGTGAAGTCGAGATGCTAGATAACCACCGACGGTGAATTCAGGCATGGTGTTTTCCTCGGGAATCCCAGAGCCATGGTTCAATCCGACCTTCATCAGGTCTGAGTTTGTGGTTCCTATCGTACCCGAGTCATCTTTGTTGCCCAAGATACAGCAATCGCTGGGAGCTTCGTTTTATTCTGCGATTGCCCTTGATTCGGAAACGAGGAGACCGCCAGATGCGCGGGTGATTGAGTTCAGGGAAGGGGGACCTGGCTGGGATGCATCAGATACCCGAAGAGATTGCGGACTTGTTGCGGACTCAGATTCGTCAACAAGCCATCGGGCATGGGAGACTGGGATGTCCGCGTCGTGTTTTCGATATCCTGATGGCCAAGGATAAATCGATCCGTTTGTGTCTGTAGTACCATTCTCTTCTTGTCGTTTGAAACGATGAGTCCACTTAAGGTTCGTCCGTCAACCGTCTCGACAACGCTCATCCGATAATCTTTTCCGACAACGGCACTCGGATCCAAAATGTTTTCCAGCAAATAGTCCAAGCTGCTTCGTTGGGAACCGGTCAAGTCCGGCCCCATTTTCTCGCCTTCGCCATAAAGCATGTGACACTGGGAACATTGTTTTTGGTAAAGCAGGCGTCCCTGNCTCAGATCGGCCTCCGCAAGTGTTTCCGGAGTTAGACGGTTACGCCATGCTTGGATCTCAGCTTTTCGTTCTGCGGGTGAGTCTCGCAGTTCTCCCCAGACCTCCCGCAGTCGTTGTTGGAGCTTCGGGTTATTCAGGCTGCGGATTTGCCGGGCGTGAACTGCGGTTAGATCCGTCGCCGGAATACTGCCCTTCGATTTGCTGATTTCATAGAGCAACGCCTCCGCAAAATGAGATCTCGAGACGAGCATTTCGAGCAGCATCGGACGGTCGGTGGGTTGAAAACGCCGATAACTTCTCGCTAATTTGCCCGCGACTTTTGGGTCATCCAGAGTTGCCAATCCTTGAGCAGCGGCGACATTGACCACTCGTTGATTCAACAGCTTTTCACAAACCGTTTTGAGATCCTGCGGACGTGCTGCGATAAAGGATTGCAAGGCTGATTTGCGAGTTTGTAAATCGACCTTGGAATCGAGAGCTAAATCGCGGAGTTCAGCCAGAGCACGGCCGTCTCCGAAGATGAGATTGAGATCTCGGACGAGTTGAGCTTGTTCCTGGATTGTCTGGGACGTTTGCCATGCATTCCAGTTTTTCGGACGCGGAGCTTGTCGCCAACCGCGGAACGCGTCGTGCATTCCCCTTAAGGCTGCAACTTGAAAAGCTGTGGGTTTCGCTTGAGTTAAACGGAGTATCTTTTCGAGCGGTTGCAGTTGAGTCTCGCTTTGAGCCGCCAATTGTCGTGTGATCCATCGAGTGATTTTCGGCCAACGACTTGCCTCGGCGATTGAAACAAGTTGTTCCGGATCATGCTCGCCAATTGGAATGGAACCATACCAGACCATCGCAGGGAGATCGTGGTCTTCAGCGTAAGCTGAGTGCTTGACTAACTCAATTGCCAACTCAGACCGATGCTCAACGGGCAGTCGTTGCAGAGTTGATGCCAAGGTCAGCAGCACGAGCCCTGAACGATCCTCGCGAGCGAGTCGAAGTAATTCTGAACGCGTCACTGGATCGTCGACGGGTTCGATATCCTGTCTGGGGCCGACGATCGTATCCAAGGGCCAAAAGTCAGTTAGCAAACGGATTGCCCATACTCTAACATGCTCGTCCGGATGACGCAGTTGTTGGCGCAGTTCTTGCGGAGTGATTTGGTCTGCCTGATATCGCTTCCAAAGTTCGGGTAATGGACCTTGTCCGTCAAGGCATGTGGGTTTTGCAATGGGTTGCGGAGTCCGCGGAGCTCCGTAGCTGACCTTGAAGATCCGACCGCTTGTGCGGTGAACCCCAGAATGCTCGTGGCATTCACCTGTGTCGCTCCAGTCAAGCACAAATACGTTTCCATCGGGGCCCATCGAAATCTCAAGGCCTCGGAAGAAAGGATCTTGCGCCAGCAAGAAATCGGGTTCATGTCGAGCCACATATCCCGCCCCGCGGCGTTCCAGCTTTTCNACGTTGGCTCGACGACCGTGCATGTTGAGCGTGAACAATTGATTCTGGTAGCGAGCAGGCCAATGACCGCTCTGGTAGATCATCATTCCGATGTGAGCATGGCCCCCGCCAAGGTGATTCGCCTTGCCACCACGACTGCTCGTCCATCCTCCTTGGGTATCAAAATGGTAGTGGTCCGCGATCGTATCGATTCGCTCGAATACTCTCGGGTTCATACTCTCTCCGAANGACTCCTTGAAGTGCGCGCCGGGAATCGAATGCCAGACATGTCCNATAACGGTGTTGATGAAGAANAACTCACCGTTGACATCCCAATCGTGTCCCCAGGGATTCACCGTNCCGTGACATAGAACCTCGACTCGCCGTTGTTCGGGATGGTATCGCCACATGCCTCCGTCGATCGGGACTCGCATTTCGTCGGGCGTACCGGGAATTCCTAGACGCCCCGGGCACGAATGGCCACAGCGACCGTACAGCCATCCATCGGGCCCCCAGCGCAGCCCGTTCGCAAAGTTGTGATAGTTGCTTTTGGCGACCGTGAAACCATCCAGGATNACTTGCGCNGGTCCGTCAGGAACGTCATCCTGATCGGCGTCGGGAATAAATAAAAGTTGAGGCGGACACATCAGCCAGACGCCGCCGCNGCCTAGCTCGACACTCGTCAACATTTGAACCTGATCTGTGAATACCTTGCGAGAATCTGCGCGGCCGTCGTTATCCGTGTCGGTGAAAATCAACACGCGATCACGAAGGGATAGATCGAATTGCTGCGTTTTGTTCGAGTAGGTGTAGTTTTCCGCTANCCACATGCGGCCTTGCTGATCCCACGCCATCGCAATCGGATTTTGGACCTCGGGTTCGGCCGCGAATANATCGACTCGGAAGCCATCCGGGACCTGAATCGAGTGCGCTGCCTCCGCCGCCGGCAAAGGACTCGCATTTACGTCCGCGTCGTCGTTGTAAATTGCCGGGAAGTCGTCACCGCGCGCCGTCATTGACATCGACATTAGTAACGTCAACGCGAGGAACTCGAAAGCAGGAATGGAACGTGCGGACATTAGAAATCAATGGGGATGATCGGGTGAATGATCGGGAATCACAGTGCGTGTCACCTCCTTCTGATTGTAAACAGAATAAAGGCTCTTCGCATCCTGTCGGATTTCGCGACAAATGCCGAATCGTTGGATAGTGATCGAGGACGAGACGGGTGGAACGGTCGCGATCGACTTGATGCTTATCAAGTAAGTTTGACGAGAAATATTCTCGTCAGGGTGACTTCGATTTTTCGGCCGTGTGCGGAATAAGTTGGTGACACCCTCGACGGTAACACCCTAAAGGCTAACCGTTTCCAGATGGGGCATTTGCTCGAAATTGGAATGAGTGAGACAGGAGAGGAGGGGACCTTGTGGATCGAGCACTGGTTTTGTCCTTGGTGACATTCGCCTTGCTGGGGCACAAACGAGAGCGACGTCTCTCCAGCTGATCGGAGGGTACGGATTCGTAGGAAGTGAACCTTTGGGGAATTGACACTACGGAATTCGCCGGTTGGAGAAACCGCGANAATTGAAAACAATGATCTNATTTATCGCGGCAAGGAAGGGTTCATAAATAATTCAATTCAGATTCATCTCACCTTAACTTGTTCTTCATGAACAGAGTGCACACTGGTAGTCGACGTAAGGTGGAGGATTCAGCTGTACCTTGAATTGGTTGACCGAGTTTCGTTGATTCCCAATGCTTGAGAAGCGGATGACGAATCGTTCACAAAATTTTTCTTGAGTGGCGATTACTACATTGCAACCGAGTCATCTGCTGTGTGACGGTAGAGAAGGCTCTGTGACATCTTTTTTGACTGAGGTGAAGGCGGATGAACCAACCGCATTTGNAAGATTGCAAAGAGAGCATTAGGCGACATCAATATCTAAGTCTCGTACTTTCCCGAACCAAGCTTGTTTCTGAAAGCGATCCGAATCGACGAGAAATTTTGAGCCATCGACCGGCAAATGCTTTGTGATTGACGACGCCCAGCTTTTTCCATCCCCATGCGGCGAAGACGAGCAATCTGGATGGCATTGGGGTCGGATAGATGTTCCGAATTCTTTTGACGGATGGGCGGTCTGCTCCGCACCCGTTATTCTCGAAGTCGAAGTCACAGAGTAATCGTTTTCTTCGGCGATTGAACGCAGAGCCTCGTTTCGGCTGTATCACGACATCAGACTTGATGAAGGCTAGGAATCGACTTGAAAGCTGGCTCCTCCAGTTAATTCTTGGTACGGTCTATAGAAGTTCATGAATCGGGTGGGATTGCGCTGGAACGAGTNNGTTTGNGTGGGTCCCCTAGGGAATTACAAGAGAGTACGCCTCGTCATGTCTCAGCGATTTTGGTTTGTCGTCATCGGTCTGTTCGTTTTGGTCCAACCTTTGTGGGGGATGGATCGACCCAATGTGATTTTTCTCATGACCGATGATCAGCGGGCCGACTCCTTGGGTTGTATGGGGAATCCCGTGATTCAGACGCCGAACATTGATGCCATGGCGAGTCAAGGATTGGTGTTTGACAATGCCTTTGTCACCACCGCCATCTGTATGACGAGTCGAGCTTCTGTCTTTACGGGCCAATATGCAGCTCGACACGGAGTCTGGAGCTTTTCGCAGTCATTTAGTTCGGATCAATTGAACGATACCTACCTTGGACGTCTGAAGGCAGCGGGGTATCGGACAGGATTCATCGGTAAATGGGGAGTTGGAAATCCCAAGTCAGCCGATGATGTGCTGGACTTCAACCGAGGGTTCCCCGGACAAAGTCGGTTCTTCGAAGGGGACCTCCGAAAGAAGGAGGGACGCCACCTGACTGCCAAACTCGGGGATCAAGCGCTTGAGTTTATCGAGGGCTGCAAAGCTGACCAGCCTTTCCACTTATCCGTCAGCTTTAAGGCTCCCCATTGNCAGGACTCCAGTGATATCTACTCCGATCAATTTCCGTCCGATGCGGCGTATCGCACGCTCTATCAAGATGTCGTTTTGCCGCGACCCCCGACGGCTGCCTATGAGTATTACGACCGCATGCCCGATTTTTTGAAGGACAGTATGAACCGGGATCGTTGGGCGGTCCGATTTCGATCGCCCGCTCGTTTTCAACAATCAGTCAAGGACTACTATCGTTTGATCACGGGGGTTGATGCCGTTGTCGGCCGGATTCGTCAGGCATTGGAGAAGCAGGGATTGGCTGAGAATACGGTCATCATTTTCACCTCAGACCATGGTTTCTTCTTGGGCGAGTACGGTTTCGCAGGCAAATGGACACCTCACGAAGTCTCGATACGAATCCCGCTCGTCATCCTGGATCCGAGAGACAAAACCGGCGGGCAACGACGAGCTCAAACCGCCCTCAATATTGATATGGCGCCCACGATTCTCGACTTTGCCAATGTTGAGATTCCCGCTGAGGTTCAGGGACGCAGCCTGAAACCATTGCTTCAAACCGATGCCGAAGACTGGCGAGACTCGTTTTTCTATGAACATTGGTTCAACGCGAGGGGACGCATCGCGCCGAGCGAAGGAGTGAGGACATCGCGTTGGAAATATTGCCGGTATCTCGTGCCAGGTGAGGAACAGCAGGGGACGGCACGGTGGGAAGAATTATTTGATCTCGATGTTGATCCACACGAAAAGGTTAATCTCGCAGACAATCCAAGCTATGCCGCGCAGCTTGAGCAGATGCGAAGTCTATGGCGGGAGTGGCGTGAAAAAGCACGCTAGCCGCAGCTCTTCCAAAGGGGGCCCGATTGCGTCGCCACGTGACCGGTTCTGCTTCTCATTAAACAACCCCCAGATCTCAAATTTCAGCTCTCTATCGCGGAGCCTCTGACTCTCCGGTTCTGAGTCCTTCCACCGCAAGTGCTGATCGTATCCAGCACGGCCAAACCCGCCATGTCGTGGGGTCGGTGAGCTTTTTGAGGATATTAAGAGGAGTGAATCCAGTCCGTTTGACGCGTTTAATCGAAAGATGCCGTACAGATTTGTGCAGTGACAAAAAAGTGTCACTGCGAAATTGGCTGCTTTGAGATGCAGATAGGAGCGGAGCTATGCTTTTTCGGGAGGCGAGCGAGTTGCTGACTCAATCTGATTGTCGGCAACCGATTTGCCATGAATCCATGGGGCTTTGCTGAGGAAGAAGAGCGAAACGGGAATGGCCGTTTGTGGCCTCGAGAACCGTTCGAATACCAGCGTGTTTACTGGCTTCGTCGTTTCCCCTTTCCCGTCTGCTCGACACAGCGAAAGATAACCGTAAAGCGGAGACAAGCCAAAAAGTTGGATGGAGATTGCTGAGGGTCTTTCAAGGTTGATCTCTGGTGCGAAGCTTCGAACCGGATTTCCAACATTCGATGTCAGCATCTCAGGCCGACTCGTCGCAAACCTGTGTGCCCGGGCAAATGAAAATGCCTGGGAAATTATTGTCGAGGGAAAGGAACAGCAGAATGTTTGATCTCAAGTGTTACAAGATCGATGTTGAAACGATCCATCGAAATCTCTCACCTGCCGACTTGTACCAGGATGCACTCCGCTACGAAGAGGGTGCAACGTTGTCGGATAAGGGGGCTTTGATTGCCTATTCAGGTGATAAAACAGGTCGTTCTCCCAAGGACAAGCGAGTGGTACGCCATCCCGACTCGGTGGACAACGTCTGGTGGGGCAACGTCAATATCGGGCTCGATGAAACGGTATTTTTCGTCAATCGGGAACGTGCTCTTGATTACTTGAATACGCGAAGCCGACTTTATGTGATCGATGGTTTTGCAGGATGGGATCCTGAATATCGACTGAAGGTTCGAGTCATCTGCGCGCGACCCTATCACGCACTTTTCATGCACAACATGCTGATTCGTCCCACCCAGGAGGAATTGGCAGATTTTGGTGCGCCCGATTGCGTGATCCTGAATGCAGGTGCATTTCCAGCAAACCGATACACCGCAGGCATGACCTCAAAAACAAGTGTCGACCTTAGTCTGGAAAGACGAGAAGTAGTTATTCTGGGGACGCAGTACGCAGGCGAAATGAAGAAGGCGGTCTTTACTGTCGCCAATTACCTGATGCCTAAGCAGGGCGTGTTACCGATGCACTGCTCGGCCACGGCTGATCCGCGCACCGGTGATTCGTCGATTCTGTTCGGGCTTTCCGGAACCGGNAAAACAACACTCTCCGCTGACCCAGCACGTCAGTTGATTGGGGACGACGAGCATTGTTGGACCGATCAGGGAGTCTTCAACATCGAAGGTGGCTGTTATGCAAAGGCAATCTACCTGACTCGCGAAGCTGAGCCGGAGATTTTTGATGCTCTTCGGTTCGGAGCCGTGCTCGAAAACGTGGTTTATGACAAATCAGATCACCATGTTGATTTCGCAGATGCCAGTATTACGGAGAATACCCGAGGGTCCTATCCGATCGAGTACATTCAGAATGCGAAGCTCCCCTGTGTAGCTGGTCATCCCTCGGATGTCATTTTCCTTACCTGTGATGCGTTTGGCATATTGCCCCCCGTGAGTCGTCTGACTCCGGAGCAGGCAGAGTATCACTTCATTAGTGGATACACTGCGAAGGTCGCTGGAACAGAGGTTGGTATTATCGAACCTGAGGCAACCTTTTCACCTTGCTTTGGTGGTCCTTTTCTCGTGTGGCATCCGGGTAAGTATGCACAACTTCTATCCGAACGTCTGATTCAACATAACGCTCGAGTTTGGCTTGTGAATACCGGATGGAGTGGCGGTGCGTACGGTGAAGGATCCCGCATCAATCTCTCTCACACACGTGCCATTCTCCGAGCGATTCATTCGGGTGAATTAGCTTCGGCACCGACGAAGATCGAACCTCATTTCGGTCTCTCAATGGTGATGAAGTGCCCTGCGGTTCCCAGCAGTATTTTGGTACCGCGGGACACTTGGAAATCACCGGCTGCTTACGACGAAATGGCAGCACGCCTGGCAGGTCTCTTCCAGACCAATTTCAAATCCTATGAAGAAGGATTGACTCAGGCTGTCGTAGAAGCGGGGCCTCGTCTCCCTGCAGGTGCGGCCATGCATTAAAACGTGAACGCATTAGGATCGGTTAATGCGTCGATAATTTTCCACAAACCGTCTTGCGCCATTGATCTCTCACATGGCGCAAGACGGTTTTTTTGTCATCTCGCGACCATCTGATTGTTTTCCCGCGAAAAACAGTATCTCTCTTTGGGCTCGACGCTTCCTACGCTCGAAAGCATGGACGTTCGTTGATTCATTCTTTGTCCATCCGTCCTTACCGAGTTGACGGTGCAGCAATTCAGGATAGATTGTGCTTTCTGCTCTGATTCTTGGAGACATTCAAACGTGGTAACAGAGAGGATTCAACTAATGAAACATTTTGCAGTGGGGATCGTGATTGGACTTGTCCTGTCGACCTCCGTTTTGGCTTCGCCGACTGGCTCCAGCATCGGCTTTAACTTCGCCGCTGACGAACCCAATGGTGGGTTTGAAGCGGAGGTTGCCGGTGCGGCAGGTGCTGTTGGCACCGTCAATTGGAATAACTTGGAAGGTCAAGCTGACATTTTTGACGAAGTTGTTATGGATGTGAGTGGGGCAGCACAAGATACTGGAATCGAAATCGAGTGGATCTCGAACAACACTTGGTCCAGTGATGGGCGAAGTGAGGCCAACAATGACGCGCCAGAGGGCAATGATCGTGCTCTCATGCTAGGTTATCTCGATACGTCGGCTACTTCGATTACCGAAGTCAACATCGAGAATTTGCCGCCCTCAATCTCGGGTGGTTTTGATGTCTATCTATATACCCACGGTGGCGTTAACGGTCGTGGTGGAACCTTTACGTTAACAGCAGATGGTCCTTCGGTATCGCAAGAGAATGTCAATACCGTCGCTTTCGACGGAACTTTCATTGAAGGAGCAGAGGGCAACTACCTGTTCTTCGAGGGACTTTCCGGTAATGCGTTGGCCATCGAAGCCCAGGCAACCACAGAGGATCTGTTCCGGGCTCCCTTGAACGCCATTGAAATCTGTGCGACCGGCGCCTGTCTTCCACTTCCGACCCCCGTTGCAGGTCGCGGCGTTATTGGGAGTCAAGCTCTTCCAATCTCGGTCGAAAATCCTGTCTTGGGACCTGGTGGTAATTCTAAATCAGGGCTCGCTCAGGAATGGGTTAATCAGGGTAATCCGGGAACCAAGCTGGGGATCGATTCGATCTTTGATTCTGCCGAATTGCTTGTTCCTGCCTTCCAGGCAGGCCATGGTTCGACGTGGTGGACTGGAAGCGATGCGGAACTCGGTGAACTTGTAAAATACCCGGATGAAGTTCAGCCTCAGTTTAACAACGACGACAACAATAACTATGTGGTTCGTGCAACGGGTGAGATTCTGATTCCCGAATCCGGTACTTATCGCTTCACCGACGGAGTGGATGATTTTACTTACCTCGCCATCGACATTGACAAGAGCGGTGTGGCTGGTGATTCTGCCGATGAAGTCTTGATCGAAGACAACAGTTGGACAAATACTCTACGCGATGGCAACAATGGCGGTGGAGGTTTGGGAGAAGCTGATTTTGACGTCGCAGCCGGCGGCGAATGGCTCGCCATAGAATTCAATATGGGCGAAGGTGGCGGCGGCGATAGCGGCGTCATCTATTGGGATTACGACCCCAATGCTCCCACAGGTCAGCGTCTGGCTGGAGCGGAAGGTTTCCCTGAATTCGTGGAAGATGCACTCTTCCCCGAAGATGCCGAAAATATGTACATTCCGGATACGCACTTGCGATCGGATATTCGTCCTCTCGTGAGTGCTGACCTCGTTGGTTCGGTGACCTCTCCGCCCCGTGGCTTCGAATTCGAGGTCGATGGAGATACGGATGAGGCGGACAAGTTCGTCATCACGAACCGGGATGCCGATGTCTACACCACCGTGCTTGACGTGGATGGGATTCCTTTCTTGATGAATGGGACCGGTGATTTGCAACCTGGCGACTCGTTTGTGATCGTTGATGTCGATCAGATTCAGGGAATGCCTGTTGTCACGTCACTCGATCCGGATCAGGTCTGGACCTTCAATCCCGCAACCGGTGAGATCATCTTCGGTGCTGGTGTTGCGGGTGACTATAATAACAATGGCGCTTTGGACATTGGTGACTTGGATCTTCAAGCCCAAGCGATCAAAGACCAGGATCTCTCGTTCGACGAAAACAATGACGGAGTTGTCGACTCNGCAGATCGTCGTTATTGGGTGAATGAACTCAAGAACACCTGGATGGGTGATGCGGATCTCAATGGTGAGTTCAACAGCTCCGACTTCGTAGCGGTCTTCACGGCTGGCAAGTACGAGTCGGGCGAGACTGCTTCCTGGTCAGAGGGTGACTGGGACGGTGACATGGACTTCGATTCGACCGACTTCGTTTCCGCTTTCTCGGATGGTGGTTACGAAATGGGACAACGTGATGGTGGCCCAAATGCTGCTACCGCTGCTGTTCCTGAACCGTCGAGCATCGCTCTGTTGCTCCTCGGAGCCATGTGCTTGTTGCGACTGCGTCGTCGATAGGCACGGCAAGATAAATCGATCAAAAGGAGGCCTGCAAAGGCCTCCTTTTTTATTGCGCGAACTGTCACCGGGAATCGACCCTATGACACCTTAAGGAGATTGATTGGTGAGCGAGTGTGTACTCAACCAATGAGTGGCCGCGGTAGGCCATGTCGAGATAATCGAGCCCGGCACCGCCCGTAGGCCATAACCGTGGCCGCCTTTACCGAACACATGTAACGCTGCGGGGATTCCCCGTCGTTTAAGCCCGGCATAAAAGAGCACCGTTCCCAGTGAGGTGGAGCGATCGTCGTCGGTGTGGAGCAGGAAGGTCGGAGGACAGTCTTTCGTCACGGCAATCCCGTCTGCAAGTTGATCGGACTTGGGGTCGTAAAGATTCCACGGATAAATCAACATCGCAAAATCTGGACGGTAAGGAACGTCATCGAATCGGTCGACTGCTTCGTAGCGACGGTGATCGGAGTCAGAGAGAAGTCTGGCAGCAACCTGTCCTCCCGCTGAAAATCCGATTAGCCCAATTTTGTCTTGCTTCAACTGCCATCGCGAAGCATTAGCCCGTACCCAGGAGAGAGTGCGTTGGGCATCCTGGAGAGGTTTTTCCCAGCCTTGCTGAGGACTGTCACTTGAAGTTGTTCGATAGCTGACGACAAATGCTGTGATGCCCAGCGGGTTCAGCCATACCGCCGCTTCGCTTCCTTCTTTGTCGGGAACAANCTTGCCGAAGCCACCGCCTGGGAGAATGACGACTCCAACGCCGTTGGGTTCAGCTGCGGGGTAGACGGTGAAGCTTGGTTGAGTGATGTTGATCACTCGCGTTACCGGTGGNGTTTCATTCGCTCGGAAGGGGAGCGCCTCGCCTCGCGATTGTTTGATTTCGCCGGGTGCAAGTTCTGGCCAGACGTCTAAGGTTTCAGCTGCCCTTGCAGCGTGTCCAGCCACTCCCCATGCCACGATCATTAGGAATATCAGCTGCCGCATCGAAAACTCCTTATGCCGTTATCTCACGGACCACTTGCGCTGGCTCGACGCCCGTCAAACGGAAGTCTAAGCCTTGGAATCGATAGCTGAAACGCTCATGGTCGATTCCCAAAAGATTGAGGATGGTTGCGTGTAAGTCACGAACATGCACGGGCGATTCGGCGACGTTATAGCTGAACTCGTCGGTTTTACCGTAAGTGATTCCCGGTTTGACACCACCGCCCGCCATCCACATCGTGAAGCAGCGCGGGTGATGATCACGACCCCCTTCGGGGCTATCCCATTTACCTTGTCCCGCAACCCCGCGACCGAACTCGCCGCCCCACAGCACCAGCGTTTCATCAAGAAGACCTCGTTGTTTGAGATCGGTGACGAGGGCGGCACTTGCCTGATCCGTATCGCGACAACGTGCGACACACCAGGAACTCAGCCGACTGTGATGGTCCCAGTCGGGGTGGAATAATTGCACAAATCGCACACCTCGTTCCACCAGTCGTCGAGCCAAAACGCAATTCGCCGCATAGCTTCCAGGCCGACGTGAGTCGGGTCCGTACAGTTCAAACGTCGATTCGGGTTCGTCACTCAAGTCGGTTAGCTCCGGAATGCTCGTCTGCATTCGCCACGCCATTTCGTACTGACGGATTCTCGTGGCAATTTCCGGGTCGCCCGCTCGCTCTGATTGCAGTTCATTGAGTTCCGACAGGCCGTCGAGCATACCTCGTCGCAGATGACGTGGCAGACCGTCCGGATCCCGCAGGTACAATACAGGTTCTTTGGCATTGCGAAATTTGACGCCCTGATANCGTGAGGGCAAGAAACCGCTTCCCCAATAATGGTCGTAGAGCGGTTGATCGCTGGGCCGTTTCATTTTGGAGATTAAGACAAGGTACTCTGGGAGATTCTGGTTTTCACTTCCCAGCCCATAGCTCGTCCAGGCACCCAGGCTTGGACGACCTGGGAGTTGGTGACCGGTCAAGAACTTTGTCATCGCGGGCGCGTGGTTAATCTCATCGGTGACCATCGATTTGATAAAGCAAAGGTCGTCGACAACTTGAGCATGGTGCGGAAGCCACTCACCAATCGTCGCGCCCGATTCACCGTATTGCTTGAATCGAGTTCGGGCGGGCATCACCAACTGCTTTTGGTTGGCAGTCATCGTTGTTAGTCGTTGGCCCTGGCGAACGCTCTCCGGTAGTTCCTTGCCGGCCCAGGAAGCTAAGTTCGGCTTCTCGTCGAAAAGCTCGATCTGCGAGGGCCCCCCGGATTGTGTCAGGAAAATAACGTTCTTCGCCCGTGGCGCGTGATGTTGGACCGACGCAGGAGCCTGAACCTCACTTGCCTGAGAGGCTCTTTCCAGAAAACCGAGTGCCATTGCACCCAGCCCGATGCTTCGGCTCTGCAGCAAGAATTCTCGTCTCGCGACCGAGACGTCGTCGCCGTGAGGACCGTTATTCATGGGTGATGGCCTCATCGAGGTTATAAATCATGCTTGCCACGACCGTGTAGGCTGCTAGTTCTGGCAGATCGGCTGCCTCACGTCGTTCAGGTTGCCCGAATGCCAGGAATTCGCGAGCTTCGTCTGCTGAATTGCGATAGTAATTGAGAGCCCGATCCGCTTCACGTCGAACAATCTCACGTTCCTCGTCGGTCGGTGGGCGAGACAATACCGACAAATACATGGCATTGATACGCTCTGGTTGATTCGGATACTGTTCCAGCGAAGTTCNNGCCAACGCACGTGAGGCTTCCAGGATGTTGAGATCGTTCAGNAACGTGAGAGCCTGTAGGGGAGTATTTGTACGACGTAGACGAACTTCGCAAACGCGACGTTGTGCACTGTCGAAGAGAAAAGTCGGGGCCGCTGCACGTCGCCAGAATGCATAAACCGTTCGTCGATGCTGGGCAGGACCTTGGCTGGGATTGTAACGAAAACGTCCCATGAAGATTTCAGCCCAGACACCCTCTGGTTGATAGGGCATCACTGGGGGCCCACCAATAGCAGTATTCATTAGTCCGCTGGAACGAAGGGCTGCGTCGCGAATCATCCAACTTGGAAGTCGGAAACGTGCGCCACGTGCCAGCCAACGATTGTCCGGATCGCGTTCCAATAATTCAGCGGTGAAGCGACTGCTTTGGCGATAGGTGTGACTGGTCACGATCAAACGAAGAACGTGTTTGAGATCCCATCCACTTTCCATGAGCTCGATGGCGAGCCAATCGAGTAGTTCCGGGTGACTGGGGAGTTCACCTTNCAGTCCAAAGTCTTCGGGGGTGCGCACCAAGCCGGCACCGAAACATAGCTGCCAGAGATGATTGACGATGACCCGAGCCGTCAGCGGATTGTCGGTCGAGATCAACCACTGAGCAAGGCCGAGTCGTGAGCGATCTGATTCTGTGGGCCAACCCATAATGGCCGCCGGCATGTCCGCCTGCACCTCAGCGCCGTGCTGATCCCAGACCCCACGTTCCAGAACATGCGTTTTGCGCGCCGACTCTCGTTCCGACAGAACCATTACCTTCAATGTTTTGGCCCCATTTTTCGCCGTCGATAGTTGCCGGTTCGCTCGATCGAGATGGAGTTTGGCTTCCTGGTATTCCTGGTGATCGGTCAAGAATTGGTCCAGCAGTCTGCCACGCAATTCAGATTCGACTGCATCNATCGTGGAGGGATTTGCACGGGTGAGTTGCTCAAGCGGCATGGGATCGAACGACCGCACCGCTCGGCCTGGTTGATCAGTGGCCGACAAACGGAAACGCCCCGTGTTGGCGTCACCTCGGGTCGAGCGATGGAGCATCACAAATACGATTTCTTCATCATCAGCCAACTGCAACGGTTCAGCTAACGCGAAAATCGCGGTNTGGGGTTCGTGACCGGTATGGGTTTCGGTGGTCCAGCCGTTGCGAGGGTCGTCATCGAGCGTGTCTTTGACATTGCCGTAATTGCGCCCAGAAACTTTTTTCTCAGCGCTGGCGATGGCCCCGGACATCTCGACGTCGTGAAGTTGGGATGCGCCTCGCTTTCTGACTTGCAGTTTCACGTCCGTCAAAATGAACTCGCCACTCGCACCACGTGACAGTTTTCCGTCGGTATGAGATGCGTGTGGAAAGACTTCGAGGCGAAGACCGGTGAGTCGTTGCAAGGGGACGTTGAAACTTACGCGGTAGTCATCCTGCCGTGGGTGAGGCCCGGACGATTGAACGGTACCGTCAGGCTCCACCTCAAGCACTGTACCTTCGACTGACTCAATGGCAGTTGGCGCGAGAGAACGCCAGCCGACGAATTCCGCATCGATGTTTTCTAATTGTGAGACTAGCCACACTTCGAAGGCAGCCTCCGCGCGCTCTCGAACCTGCTTCTCGACAGTCTTGCGGTCATCGACGACTCGTTGTGCCTCCTCAATCGCTCGGTTCGCGAACGGGGAAACGTAATCCATATACGGTTTTGCACCACCGCCGGCCCTGCCGTCCTCGTCAATACTGTTGAAGAAGGCGAACAGGCTGTAATAGTCCTCTTGGGTAATTGGGTCGAACTTGTGGGCATGGCATTGGCTGCAGCCCAAGGTGAGCCCCAGCCAAACCGATCCCATGGTGTTAACTCGATCCAAAACATAATCGATGCGAGATTCTTCTGGATGACGTCCACCTTCGCCGTTGGTCATATGATTGCGATGGAAGCAGGTGGCCAGTTTTTGTTCTTGAGTTGCGTTTTCCAGGAGGTCACCCGCAAACTGCTCAACCGTGAATTGGTCGAAAGAAAGGTTGCGGTTGAAGGCTCCAACCACCCAGTCACGCCATGGCCAATTCGTGCGTGTCGCATCTTGCTGATATCCGTCGGTATCTGAGTAACGAGCGGCATCCAGCCACCACATCGCCATGCGTTCACCGTAATGGGGTGAAGCGAGTAACTCATCGACGAATTTAGCATAGCCCTGATCCTGGTCGGCTGCCACAAAACGATCCAGTTGTTCGCGCGACGGAGGTAGACCAGTGAGGCTGAAGGAGACGCGACGCAATTGCTGATACGGCATCGCCACCGGAGCCGGCTTCATGTTTTGTTGTTGGAGCGTCTGCTGCACGAACGCGTCGATTGGATGGAGATTGGTATCGGGAACTTCGGGGCGTTTCGGTGCTTCGAAGGCCCAGTGATTTCCCCAAGGTGCACCTCCCGCAATCCAACGTTTCAGGAGGGCGACTTCCGCATCCGTCAGCGGTTTGCGGTGCGCGTGTTCGGGTGGCATGCGCAGGTCTGGATCGGAGGAAACCACGCGTGCCAGAAGCTCGCTCGATTCCGGCTCGAAGGGCACGATCGCTCCTTGTGCAACGGCCGCGTCCCGTTGGTCAAGCCGCAAGTCGGCTTCGCGGTTCTCCGCATCGGGGCCGTGGCAATGAAAGCAACGATCTGACAATAGCGGTAGAATCTCTCGGCTGAAATCAACCGCTTCTTCCGCATCGGCGAAGGCCACCAACTGACTTGAAACAAGCCAACCGACGATGAGCANACACAGCCGATTTTGCATGGTGNTTNGTCCTNNGTTGGTTGGATGATTGTGTCGGNGAAGGCGAGGGCGGCCAACATTCGTTGNCGCCGGATGCCCCTATTCTAAATGACCANAAGGTCAGTGTCTCGCCCGCAACAATGGCCACCGNNAAGATTTTGAGCATTCGGGTNGCCAGTCCNGGTTTCCGTGGTTTGTGGAAGCTTTCTTCTTGAAACCATGGAGATGCAAATTGACGCTGCGGATTGCCTGCGATTGGCTGTGCGTTTCTCGCGTTGGACAGGAGAAGATAGGGATGTGGGTTGATTCAGCGCCGTCGAGCCTGGTGATCGGCAGACGCAACTGGATTTTTCGCTGCCGCCAAAAGGACTTCGCCACGAGCGATCGCGATGATATCGAATAGCGATGAGGCGACGCAGCGACGGCCTTCACGACCGAAATGAGTCAACCCGGCAGAGTGGTCTGACCGTTCGCTTCTCTCACATCAAGGAATTGTTGCTGGCCGAGATTTACTCGGTCCATCGACACTCGTAGACCGTGCTGATTTTTGGCGTCACCGCGGACCAGTCAATCAGAAGTCCGTAGGGATGATTCACGGTGTAGCGTACATCCATGACTTCGGGAGGTGAGACTCGGTCGATAGCGTAACGGACCAGGCTGAAATTGGTATGCGGACAATCCTCGAGGAATAGCATCCAGACATTGAGGAGATCCGTTTGCATGCGGATCACGATCGGTGCTGAGTTTTCCATCAGGTCTGGAAAGTGCGCGACGAATTCGACTTCGACCGGCTCTTCCAGAGGAACTCTCGATAAGTCGTATTCTCGAGATTCTTCAAACGTGATTCGTTGCTTTGGCGAGGCCCCGTGTCGTAGATATTGGTGGTGAAGCCTTAAATTATAGGTTGAGCAGATGTGGCTTGGCCCGGAAGCCTGGGCAGTTGAGGCTGGCGCTCCGGCCGGCTTTGAACAGTCATGACAGTTGTAGAGACCTCTGAGGCCTCTGTAAAATTCAGCCCGGTGCTATCCATTCCCGGGTACCGATCTGTTTGTGGATCTCGTGCGATGCGAACGCCGGCGATTTTNATTNCAGAACTCGATTCTGTTCTGCCAAAATAGCAGTCTGCCAACGGTTAAGATACGGGTAGCAAGTGGCAAATGTTCCTGCGGATGAGGCTTGAGTGATGTTGGATCGACGTGCTTTTCTGATGACAACTGCTTTGGGGGGTGTGAAGGCTCGCTGTCTCTGGGCTCAAGACGAGTTGAACATCGAAGATCGATTNGCGAAGATCAGTGGCCATCCGGTTCTCGTGGGACTCGAGAGACTGGAACAGCCCGNTGTGATCGATAAGTTGGAGTTGTTGCATCGCGAGGGAGTCTATGTCGTCCGAGTTCGGACGACCAAGGGCGACGAAGGTCTTGCCGTTGCCAACGGCTCCAGAATGCGCGAGTTCTATCCCGTTTTTTTGCGCCGGATCGTTCCGTTTTTTCAGAAGAAGGACGTGCGTTTTCTCGAGTCGTTACTTCCCAAGTTTTATCGGCACGGCAGTAACTATAAATTGCAAGGGATTGGCTTGTGGGCACCCTATGCGGCCACTGAAATGGCCTTTTTGGACTTGCTCGGCAAACTTACCAACCAATCGATCGGAGAACTACTCGGTGGTGTGAAACGCCGTGAAATCGCTGTTTATCGCGCCAGTGGTAATCGAGGAAATTCCGTCGATGAAGAGATCGACTATCTGCACCGTTTAGCGGAAGAAACTGGAGGTAAAGCGCTTAAGTTTCGGCTAGGCGGTCGGATGTCTAAAAATGCCGATTCATTAGCGGGACGGAGTGAGGCGTTGATTCCGCGGGTGCGTGAAGCGTTTGGAGACGACTTCACACTCTATGCCGATTCCAATAGCTCCTATGATGTTCCCAATGCGATCCGCATCGGAAGGCTCATGGAGAAATACGATTATGGATTCTTCGAAGAGCCATGCCCTTTCGATNACCTTTGGGAGACTAAGCAGGTCGCCGATGCACTTGACATTCCGATTGCCGGCGGTGAGCAAGAGTTTAGTATGCGTCGTTTCCGCTGGACGATTGCTCATCGTGCCGTTGATGTGGTGCAACCCGACTTGCACTATTTCGGAGGATACCTTCGAGTCATTCGGGTTGCGCGGATGGCGAATGCGGTTGGACTTCCATGCACCGTTCACATGTCCGGAAGTGGGCTCGGGTATGTCGACATGTGTCATCTCGCTTCTTGCATTGAAAATCCAGGACCTCATCAAGAATTCAAAGGAGCGACAAAGATTCCCGTTCACTGTGACTCCTCNTCTTTNAAGAGTGAGCAGGGCAAGGTGCGAGTGCCCTCAGGACCAGGGTACGGTGTGACGATCGATCCCGATTTCCTCGCAGGAGCGGAACGCATCACGCGTTAGGCACGCAGGCGGTGTTGGTCGATCTCGCAAACGGTGAATCTTTCGACGGACTAAAAAAGAAGGCTGCTTAAGATTGCTTGTTGATTGGGCAGGCGGCTCAAAAGTGTGACCAACGCCGATTGAATGGATCGACTGGAACCGAGTAAGGTCTCGAATTCGGGGGGCGCAGTTTGCATCGCGGTTTCGGCTTCATCGATTTGAAGACCTTCTAATCGATGACGAATCTCTGAGTCGCTGACGATTCGCAGAAAGCAATCATAGGATTCGTAAATCGGTTTCATCGTATCAATTTCGAGATGATTTTCGAGCCTGGCGAGTCTTTCAAGTGGTGTGAGTGAGAGTACATCCAAGACAGAATTCAATTCCCTATTCGCCGCGGAACAGCTCATTAACAACGATGCGTAACTTAGTAATCGGCTGTATCTAAGTTTGAGGTTTCTCAAATACCAGCCACCGTTGCCCGGTGCGACATCCCAGTGTCGCCAGACGCNATAGGAACGCCAATAACGAATCAGATCGTCGGTCAGGTAGTTCCAAAGCTCATTCGGTTNGTTCGCAAAGGGATGCTCGGTGTAACGTCGAAGAATGTCTCTCTGGAGTTCTCGGCAGGCATCGGTTCCAAAGATCGGTCGAGCCTCAAGCAATAACTGCATTCGTTTCCCGAAGACAGACATCGATTCGTCGACGATCCCGCGTGGCCCATCACAGAGCTCCGATCGAGATGTTGGCGTTGCGAAGATCCCGGCTGCTTGGGCTGATCGAAGGCCCAAAGGTTCACTNCGGCGGCTGATTTCCGTGACGGCATCACCAGCAACAGCATCTTTCAGCTCTGCGTCATCGGACAGAATTACGATGATGTCACTATCCGAATCGGGGCCGGCATCGAGCCGGGCGAGCGACCCACTGACAACGACGCTGTCGACGATCGGGTGTGTCTGGCGAAGGTCCGACAGCAAGTCTTGTAACTTGATGACCTGTTCGAGCGACCAATCACGCCGTGATTGAATCGATGGATAATCACTCCAGTCAATGTTCGTCGTGTTGGAGATGAGTGAATCTGAGGACATTTTGTTGCACCGTTGTCGTCGAACGTTTTGATGGCAAATCGGCATCCGCCCAAAGATAGAGGCTGATGTCCCCCTGNCAACCGTAGGTCAACGCATCCACTTNTCGCTTATTCTACCAGAGCTTCGTTTAACGCCTTCAGGCGTTCTGGAATCGCTTGTTGGCGATCGACTGCAAACCAACGCTGAGATCCACCGCCTTGCGAACGGACTGAGATCTGATTCTCTTTTTTGGTTGGCTGGAATCGTAGAAAGAAAAAGCCACCTGAGTCGACGTCGGACGTCCAGGTCGGCAGGTAGGTTAGCGTTGCCTTTCCGTCTTCTGAGACCCACTGTTCTGCTTCGATCGTTACGTCAAAATGAATCGGATTTTCCTCGTTGATCCAAAGTGTGAAGCCATCTGTCTTCGGTTCAGAAAGATAACCTAAGCCTCCGGTGAAACAGACGGTGATGGGACCGTTGTCCTGATTATCGAATGTGGGCAGCGACCAGCCGAGTTCGCGTCCTTCTTTATTTTGCCGAATGAACTGTCGTTGTCTGAAATCGCCAGCGTAATCATGCCACTCGGTCGCTTCGCTGTCGCCCTTCGAGATTTCTTGGATGGCAGCCGTTGCTCTGCCCGCGTTGGCTCGGAGCGCCGACAAAATCTTCTTTTCCTCTGGCGTCTTGGGAGACTTGGCCCAATTGTTGAGCCTTGCCATGGCTTGAGCTGCTGNGCTGGGCGGTTGGTGAAAAGGCGCCAGAGGTTGTTCCGGAGCTGCATGAAACTTGGGGCCGATTAAGTTCGTAATCGCGCCTACCAGGACATCTTCAACTTCAAGCGTGTAACGTGTTGGNAAATCGTAGTAGACCTGCGAGAAATCGGCTTCGTAACCGCCTTCGATCAGGACGCGTCGTGACGGAATGTAGCCTGGCATCGAATTCGCCCATCCCGTAATCCAAAGTCGACTCCAGTCGAGTTCATGATTGAGGCGAACTGCGTAGTCAACGACTACCTCGCCACCGAGGAAAAGCATTACCAGGTCATCATCGAATTGCCAGGTTGAAATTGTATAATTGACTTCGCTCGGGATGGAGCCATTCTTGTCGAGTTTGGCGAGCATTGATTTGGCGAGTTGTTGATGAAAGCCCTGGCTGTTTTCGAGTTGCTCTTGCCATTCTTCTCGCGTCGGAATTTCTTCCATTGGGAGAGCCACCAGCTGTTGACTGACTTCAGGCGGATTTGCAAGTTTGGTCGTACCCGCAGCAAGTGCTGCCTTAACTCCCTCTGCGATTGCGCGACCATGTTGTTTAGCAATTTCTAAGGTGCCGCTCGGTTGCGGTCCAACGTCGGCTCCGCACCCGATGGTCAACAGCGATGTTGCCCCCGGATATTGTTTTTCGAGGTAGTCGTTTGCGTAACCCACCCAATCTCCACCGATGCGATTTCTCGCTCCGACTGTGGTGCAGTGGCAGGCATAGTTCGACCAGACAACCTTGACTTTGCCCGATGCGTCGCGAGCGGTCAAAATCGGGAGGCTGTGATCGACAGGGTTTGTGCGGTGAACTCCGAATCCTGCCCAGCGTCCGTTCTTGATGACCCGTCGATTGGCTCCGAACGTGGCCCGACCTTGGGTCCATTCCAGTTGCATTGGCTCCTGCTGAGCCAAGGCTTTCGTAACTGCTTCAGCCGCCTTGTCGACGATCGTTTGCGTGTACTGGAGCATGTGTGCTTCCTGTTCGGGCGTGGTCCTCCCGGCCCAAAGGATCGTCGCATATCCAGCGAGTGAGGGCGCATTATGGGTGTGAGTTGCCGCGACGACGATTCGCTCTGCCGCAACCTTGCCCTGCAATGTNTCTCGAATACGTTTCGTGACTTCTGCGGGGATTCCACAGTTGTCGACAACGATGACGGCCACCGGGTTCTCGCGACCGATGGTAAGCGCCCTGATCCAAAGTGGCGAATCGATTCCTTCGAACTCTTGGGTGCGAGATCCATATCCAGCTAGGATTACTGGATGCTTGGGAGTGATATCCACTTTCGCGACGCCGACATGGGTTTCGGCGGTGGCCCAAGAAGGTCCCATGCCAAAGAAACAAGCCAGAATAAACAGTCGGAAAGCAAAGCAAGATACAGAGGCTGTTCGCATGATCGTTGATCTCCGAAGGGGAGTTGGATGTTCGGCGATAGGATACCACGATTTGTCGCGGTAATCAGCTTGCAACGTTTTTTTTGGAGAGGATTGATGTCCCGCTGAATTGGCAATGGATTTCCCGAAGGCCTGTTTGTTCTGTGAAACGACAAAGACGCAAAAATGAGATCCAACCGAAGTGTGCGAGGAATCAGGGAAGATTGTTACGGTCGGAGTGAATAGATGTTTTCAGGATCGAACAAAATCAAATTGAGTCGTTTCAGTCTCAGGACACTGATCGTCGGCAGTGATTTTTTGGGAGTGATTCTGGCTTGGCTGGTTCATCATTATCGTGATTACAGAGCCGAGCAAGTCGCGTTGCAAGGAATGGTAAGTCGCTTGTTCGAAGGCTGTAGGTTTGTCGTGTTCACGAATGGCGAATCGCAAAGTCTTGCACCCTCTTCTGGGTCGTGACTGATGAGAGGCGTTGAGGCAGTGGTCGATTAACGAGTACCTCAATTTTTCCGTTTGCTCGAAAAAGTATTCGGTGTTTCAATCTTCAATCGTGTGACAGAGATCAATGGCATCGAACCATCGCATGGTTTTATTTCGACGCAAGACATCGAGACGTTTCGATAGCTCGATGCCCTGAATATTCTGCGCTACGTCAAATCCGATGAGAATGTGACTCGCGACGAATAGTGGGAAGTATTGATTTAGAAGTGTCGGTTGATATCTATGGAAGGTTCAACAACCCAAGCCACCGTCAACCAAGCCACCGCCAAATCGCCCTCCGGGATTTTGCGGCAAGGGCTTATATTTAAGGGTGTTCAACCATCCGTGAAATGCCGTCAGTTGACCTCGCGCAACTTTCTTTTCTAGCTGGCTCTGGTCGTGGCCTTGGGAGCAAGGCCCCCGTGGCGCGAGGTTCCACTGATAGCTGTCAATAAAAGGTTTTTCTGTTGCGATGTTCGTGAAATGGATGGAACGGGGTGTGGAGCGGTGATAGACTGTCGCCCTACGAATGAATTTCAACGTACTCCTTGGGACATCCCATCATGAAGAAATTCTGTCTAGGTTCGGCTCTATTGGTTTGTTCTTTGGGGTTTGCAGCAACCGGTTCGGCTGGAAGGTACAGCGATCAGGTGCTTTCGTTGAATCCAACTTTCTATTTCCCGCTCAATGAACCCGCGTCCGAAGCGCGCGGGGGTGCACTTGATGTGATCAGTAATGAGCGTTTTGGATCCTACAAGGGTGACTATGATGTTGATCGAGGCGATGGCCTCGGCGAGTTAGGCGTGTCGGGTCCTGATTTTCTCATTGAAGGTGGTCGTTGGAGGACCTCGGAATCCTGGAGTGAGCGAGGGAATCCGATTGCGCTCGCCGGTCTCGACGCGGACAATACATCCCATGCGAGCAACGATGTGGCCCAAGTTGTGTTAGGTCCTAATGAGGGTTTTGGGGCGCCTGCGATGACTGTCGCAATGTTCGTCCGGGGTGGGCCAACAGAGGGTGGAGACCGTCTTTTTACAAATAACCTCTTTGACCCGATGCTCAGTTTTCAGATTGTCACAGGTTTAGATGGTCTTGTTGTGGCAACAAATCCACAAGTGGGTTGTTCCAGCGAATTCGAATGTGGCCATCGTGTGTTGTCCATGCCACAGGAGGGTGTCAGGTTCTCCAATCGGGGAGCCGATCATGGACTTCTCAGTGCAGATAACGGCTGGTGGCATATTGTGGTTGCGACCGAGGGCGTTACTCCACTCGAACGCACGCAAAACATCCGTCTGTGGTTAAATGGTGTCAATCGTTCCAAGGATATGTTACCCGGACAAAATTACGGTTATGGAGTTAACACCACGTTGGCAAAAATCGGAGGTCGTTGGCACGACAACACCCACCCAACAACCCACTCCGGTGCTCAAGATGAAGTCTCGATTTGGATTGATCGCGTCTTGACGAATGAAGAAGCTCTAAGTTTATACGAGGCAGCGATCTCTTCCGGCGACACGATTGAGGTACCAGGTGATTTTGACGGTGATGGTCAATTGACGGCTCTGGATATCGACCTGCTCTCGGATGCGGTCTTGGCCGGTGATAACCCAAGCCAGTTCGATCTCAACGATGACTCTCTTGTGAATCAATCTGATCGTGATGTCTGGGTGAATGATCTGAAGTTCACCTATTACGGAGACGCAGATTTCGACGGCGAATTCAACACCACGGATTTCGTGGCTGCCTTCGTGGGAGGCAAATACGAGGATGGTATCGCCGCTAATGCAGGTTGGGCGAGTGGTGACTGGAATGGAGATAAAGAGTTTGACACGACTGACTTTATCACGGCATTTGTGGATGGCGGCTACGAAATTGGGCCCCGTCAAGTTGCCGTCGTTCCTGAGCCGTCGTCTCTTTTACTCTTTGCGATTGGGCTGTTGGTCTGTCTTCCTCGACGTCGTTAGAGCCGGTCCTTCGCTTTCTTCAAAAGCTTGATTGCAAATCGTCCATCTGGAAATTAGCGAAGATCGGCGAGTGAATCGTTGATCTCCGCTTTCATGTCAGATGCTATGCCTGTCCACCTGTATCGCTCAATGGAGTGACGTACACCCTTGGATCGAAGCTTAGCGAGACTCGAAAGGTGGTAGGAATGACGGTGCCGTCGAGTCATCAGAGGCGCGTCCAGCCTCGAACAATCTCGTGTGGATGGTGTAAATGATCTGAAACATTTTTGTTTTCTGCCGAATGAAGGTCGCGTCTCTAGCGAAGCTATTTGCACCTTTCGTCAGCCCCAAAGTACGACTCTGAATTCGTCAGGATCGAGCTTCGTTTGAGCATGCGAAAGGCGGATCTCTCCTTTTCAACCGCCTTGCACTTCCTGTATGCCAGTGGGGGAGCTGTTGTCTCGGTCGATGATTCACGCAACCAATGAATGCAAGGGAAATAATTTGATCTCGGCCTTTTGTCGGCAGAATGGATGGGAGGATAGCTGGTTCGGTGATAGACTACGAATCTGTTGAATGATGTGTACCTGTTCTTAGGATGATTCCACCATGAAAAGATTCTTTTTGTCTTCAGCGATGTTTGTTTGCTTTGTGGCTCTGGCATCCACCAGCCTGGCAGGGACTTACAGCGATCGCGTGATTTCGTTGAATCCAACTTACTACTACCAGCTCAACGAAACCGACACGTCCGCGGGTGTTGTCGACACGATGGGCAACGGACCCGTGGGAAGTTACAACGGCGACTATGAAGATGGTGTTCCTGAAGTGGGCATCCCTGGCCCCGACTTCCTCATCGAAGGTGGTCGTTGGACGGTCTCGGAAGAATGGGACGATTTGGGAGATGAGATTGATATCATCGGTCTCGATTCGGACAACGTTGCTCATGCGAGCAATAACGAAGGGCATATCACGTTAGGCGATGGAGAGGCATTTGCATCGAATTCGATTTCCGTCGCGATGTTTGCCTTAGGAGGAAAAGCCCAAGGTGGTGATCGTCTATTCACGAACAACGTTGAAGATCCTCTGACGAGTTTTCAAATTGTCGTAGGTAATGACGGGATTGTTGTGTCGACGAATCCGACCGTTGGCTGCTTCGACGAAGTCGAATGTGGTCATCGTTCGTTGTTCTTCCCCGACGAGGGTATTGAGTTCACCAATCAGGGTGCTGATCGAGGGCTCAACGGTGCAGAAAACGGTTGGTGGCACATTGTCGCCACGACCGAGGGCGATACCGCTCTTGATCGTACGGAAAATATCCGACTCTGGTTAAATGGTGTCGATCGCACGGAAGATATGTTGCCAGGAACCGTTGGTTGGGGGACCAACACCGGATTAGCAAAGATTGGTGGGCGTCGGGCCAATGCGGCTGACACAACAACTCATTCTGGCGCACAGGATGAAGTTTCGATCTGGTTGGATCGTGTCTTGTCGGATGAAGAAGCGCTGAGCTTATACGAGGCCGCTATTTCGGATGAACCCATCGGAGCGCCGGGTGACTTTGACGGCGATGGTCAGTTGACCGCCTTGGATATCGATCTGCTTTCCGATGCGGTTTTGGCTGGCGACAACAAGTCCCAGTTTGATCTCAATAGTGATTCTTTGGTGAATCAATCTGACCGTGAGGTATGGGTTGATGATTTGAAGTCCACCTATTTTGGAGACTCAAATCTCGATGGCGAATTCAACAGTACTGATTTCGTGGCTGTTTTCACCGAAGGCAAATACGAGGATGGTGTCGCAGCCAATGCAGGTTGGGCGAGTGGTGATTGGAATGGAGATAAAGAATTTGACTCGTCCGATTTTGTTGCAGCCTTTGTGGCGGGTGGTTATGAAATTGGTCCGCGTCAAGTCGCCGTTGTACCAGAGCCGTCGGCACTCGTGCTCTTTGCGATTGGATTGTTGGTCTGCCTCGCTCGACGTCGCTAGAGCGGGTGACAGGATTTCTCCAAAAGATTGATCACGAAAAACCCCTTTGAAAGAACAGCGGAGGTCGGCGAATGATTCGTCGACCTCCGCTTTTTTCCTGGATACGAGTAGGAGTATCGAAATCGTGATGGCTCGAATTCGTCTGATTGGAATCTGGTGGTTGTGCTGCGTCGGCATGTCTGTATCGGCTCATGCTGAAGATCAGACGGTCCGCGTTTTTGTTTTTGCTGGCCAGTCCAATATGGTGGGCTCAGATTCGAAGGCAGGCGATGTCAAAAGGTTTCCGCCCTTTGTCGGCTGTGAGGAAGCTCAGCCGAAGGTCCGGTTTTCCTATTGCCTCGGCCGCGAAGACAAGAAACGTTCGAAGGGTTGGGTCGACTTGCAACCTGTGGATGGAGTTGTCGGCCCCGAACTAAGTTTTGCTCGACGGCTTTCTGAAAAAATTGAGGCCCCGATTGCCATCATTAAAATTGCAGCGGGTGGTACTCACCTGGGGGGCGATTGGAATCCCGATGATCCGCAGGGCTTTCAGATGTATCCGTTGGCACTCGAGCATATTCGTCAATCGCTTGCGGACTTTGAAAGGCGTGGAATTGACTATCGCATTGAAGGCTTTATGTGGCATCAAGGCGAAAACGATATGTTCAATGAGGAGTACATGCAGGATTATGGCAAAAACCTCGCGAACTTTTTGAAGAGTTGGCGTCGTGATCTTGAGCTTCCTGAGCTGAGGTTCTACGTCGGTGAACTCTGTACTAAAACAATCTGGGGCATGGACCTTCGACCCCGGATGCATGCCATTAGCCTCGGCCAAAAATCAGTGACGGGTTCGGATGAGTTGGCTGATTATGTCCCGACTTCCCATGTCGGTGTTGAGATCGGTAACCCCGTAGGTTTGCATTACCATTACGGAACTCTTGGGCAGCTCGAGCACGGCTATAACTATGCCGAGGCTTATCTCAAGACGATTGGAGTTGTTGAACATGTTCAACGTTCATTGAAGAAGTGGCCTTTGGATAAAGGCTCCACCGTGAAACTCTTAGTAATGGCCGGTCACCGAAATATGGAAGGGGAACGTGCCTTTGTTCAACAACTTCGGCAACTGAAACCTTTGCTCGTTGAAGACAATCATGGCGTCCCCTTTAAGTATTCGGTTGGTGGGGATTTTCGACAGTCTCAAGGTTGGGAGCCTTTGGGCCTCGTTGGCTATTACGATACCTTTGGACCTGAATTGAGTTTTGCCGATACGCTTCAAAAAGAGGGTGTCGAGAATTTTGCCATCGCGAAGTTTACCCATAGCGGATCGCAGCTTATTGATTGGACACCTGAGGGTAGCATGGCAAAGACTCGGAATCTTTATCCTCGTTTTGTCGAATTCATTCGTGAGTCGATTCAGGAACTTGAAGCGAAAGGGCACGAGGTGGAACTTGAGGCGATTGTCTACCATGTCGGCGAAAATGAAATGTCGATGCCGCTCTATCGAAAGCAGGTTCCGGAATGGCTGAAACAACTTGTCGAACAGACTCGTCGTGATCTCCGTCATCCTGAATTACGCTGGATTGTGAGCCAGCAGCCACCGACGGATCACGAGAGTGTGAACGAGATTGATGTGACGGCCGGTTTGGAAGCCTTGGCCCAAAGTGATGAGTTCCTCGAGCATGTGCAGGTATTCGACCTGCCCGAGCAGGAAAAACGGCTTGTGATCGATAGTGCTGGCATTCTGCACCTTGGCACTCGAATGGCCGATGCTGTCGTCTCCGATGAATGAAACTGAGTGCTGAATCCCCGCGTCTGGTTGCTCGGTTGGCAGACAAATTGCCATAACCGTTACAACCCGACTATGGGCTGTGGGTATTCGCGACGGAAGCGAATGCGACGGCTGACTTGAAAGCCCGGGTTTTGCCGATAAAAGGAGCATTCCCTTCCTTGGCTTCGTTTCAAGTGAGCCATTATGTTCCGTCAGTTCGCCTGGTTGCTAGCGGTTTTAAGTGTGATCGCCGGCTGCAAGACATCTCGCCAAATTCGCGACCCCGAATATGCTCAGCTGGACCGGTCTGTTCGCCGTGCCAGTTACATTGCGGCACCGGGAGTTGAGGCGGTTGCGCCGTCGATGGAGTCACTTGAGGGTGCCCATCCCGTTGAAACCTACGTCCAGGTTGCGCTTTCGCAAAATCCTGATGTTCAAGCGGCTCGCAAGCGAGTGGAGGCTGCGGCCTACCGTGTGCCTGTAGCTGCCAGTCTTTCCGATCCCACGTTGAATCTAACGTTGCAACCGCAGCCCTTACAAACGGCAGCGGGAAAGCAGGAGCTTATATTAGCCGCCAATCAGCAAGTTCCCTGGTTTGGCAAACTGGCAACCCAAGCCGATGTTGCCTCAGCTGCGACTGACGTTGCCCGAGCAAACCTTGCCGCGACGGAGCTCTCCGTCATCACCAAAGTGAAGAAAGCCTATTACGAACTTCATTATCTCCAACAAGCGATCTCGGTGACCGAATCCGAAAAGAATCTATTTGATGAGATTCGTGGCGTGGCGATTTCAAGATATCAGTCGAATCAGACCAATCAACAAGACGTTCTCAGATCGGATCTGGAAATTGCCAGTGTTGAGAATGACCTGATTAAACTCAAGCAGAGACTTCGAGTAACTCAGACGCAACTTGCGCAGCTACTGCATGTCGCACCACAAAGTAACTTGCGAGTCATGGAAGAGTTGCCCCAACAAAGTCCGCCCCAGGATTTAGAACGACTGCAACAAACGGCGGTGGCAGCGCGACCTGAATTGCATGCTAAGTTAGCTGCGGTTCGTCGTGACCAGCATGCCGTAGCCCTGGCGAGATTGGACTATAAACCAAATCTTACCTTTGGCTTTTCATGGATCGATGTAGCCGACCAGGGGATTAGTGCAGTCGCCAACGGAGAAGATGCGTTCTTGATTACAACAGGCGTAAATCTGCCAATCTACAAGAAGCGATTGAACGCTTCCGTCAAGGCAGCCGAAGCGAAAGCCGTGTCGACAGCTCGTGAATACGATTCTTTGCGAGACAATACACTCGCTAAGGTGACTGAGTTGCTGACACAAGCTCATAGTCAGCAAGAGCTGCGATTGATTTACGAGCGGGATATTCTGCCCAAGGCCCGCCAGACCGTTGAAGTTTCAATTCGAGCTTACAACGTCGGTGAAGTCGACTTTCTGATGTTGCTCGACAATTGGAGGCAGCATGTTCGGCATGAATTGAGCTATTTGCGACTTGATACTTCCCTGCGTCAGTCGATCGTCGATCTTGAACAGGCTGTAGGAGGCATGATTTCGCAGCCGTTGGAACCGATGTCAGACTTAAACGATGTTGAGATCTTGCCTCCGACGCCAGCAGAATTCTAATCCAACCGAATGACGGATGATGAGGACTTGGAAATGATCGGGGGAAAGGTTTGGTTAATCGTTGCGATCACGGTGCTCGCGCCGGGCATCGTCGGATGTGCCTACGATTATCATCAGTACGATGATTGCCAGGTAAATTGCCGATATTGTCCTCCGCCACCGTTGCCGTTTCCGCACTATCCAGAGTGCGTTTGTCATTCCCATCTGGCCGACGAGTATCTGGGAGATTAGTGATTGATCCTGCGGAAGAGTTTCGCGAGTCGGGCAAGCGGTCAGAAAGAGATAATAGTCGGCTGTGTCAATTGCGTAACGCGGCGAGTGCCTGCCGGGCAAGCGCGTTGTTGGGATCGAGTTCCATGACCTTTTCGAGTTGCTCGATCGCCTGGGTTCTTTGCTCAGTCTTCAGGTAGAGGAAGCCTAGATTCAAGTGAGCCGCAGCGTCGTCGGGTTTGATCCGTACAACGGCCTCGTAATGGGGTTCTGCGGCAACGAATTGTTGTTGATCGACAAAGTGTTTTCCGAGTTTCAGATGAGCTCGTAAGAAGTCTGGATTCGCCTCGATCGCCGCTTCGTACTTCTGGATGGCTGCATCGGTCTCTTTCTGGTTAAGCAGTACATCGCCCCAGTTCAAATAGGCCTCTGCATAAGTTGGTTGTAGCGCGATGGCTTGTGCGAAACTATCGTACGACTCCTGGAAATTGCCCAGGTGTGAAAGACTGATCCCAAGGCTATTGAACGCACGCGGATAACGCGGACGAAGTGCGACTGCGGTTTGCAACGCTTCCACCGCCTGCGGCCAATCTTTTTGGCGATTATAAAGAGTTCCAAGGATGAAGAACGCATCTGGATGGTGTGAGAGATGCGCGGCGACTAGCTTCCACTGTTCGATGGCGCCAGGGATGTCGCCAAGGGATTCCAGAAGCAAACAATACTGTTTTCGTAGAATCCAGTCGTTCGGTCGCTGGTTCAGTAGCTGTTCGTAAAGAGTCTTCGCGTTTCTTGCTGCTTCGGGTGTCAGCTCCCGCTTTAATTGTTCAATTNNTNCATCGATNGCGGCGTCTCGTTGCTCGTGCCCAAGTTGCTGGTCGAACGGCGGGGACCGTAGGCNGGNGCGNAGCTCTTGAGCAAATCGCAGTTTCTGCAGGGGAGTGAATCCGAGGTGATTCGCACAGGTTTGNTCATTGGCCCAAGTATCTTGTCCGCCGGNAAGTTGCAAGACGTCAACAAGCTCGTCCGCAATTAGCTTCGCCAGTTGATAGTTGCCCTCAAATGTGAAGTGCACGTGTTCGCATAAGAATTCGGATCCGGCTAAACCCGCTTGGCTCTGGTCGTTGAGTTCGCGGCTAGCGTCGATGAATCGTATCCCCTGGTCAGCTGCTTGAGTGGCGGCCTNCCGGATCGTNTCGTTGATTTCGGTCGTTGCGCGGAATCGCAACGTGTCATAATCACGTGCCTTTAAAAAGTGCTCGCTCGCGATGGTCGGATGATTGATTAGCAGGGAACACTGTNCAAGTCGAAACTGAAGCTCCGCGTAATTCGCGTCGACGGCTGCGGCTTGTTGATAGGCCTGAATCGCTTGTTGGTAGTCGCCGCTCTCTTGGAAACGGCAGCCTTGTTCAAAGTGTTCTGTCCATTGAGACTGATCGGCCGCAGATAAACTCTCTGAATGCAGAGAAGCAAAGGGTGGACAGTCTCGTAGATTCGTCACGATCGTGCTAACAACGACCGGGATGTCTGCCCGTCCTGCCGTGTTTAGGATGTCGACCAGATTCTTCTCGAAGTTTTGGTAGACGCGGTTGAGACTGGCGTCGTCATGTCGAATNTGGTGGTCAAGGAACATTCGCATGTTGCCCCAGCTCTTGGGACCGGTCGAGCTTGTTGATGAACGCAGATCCGTAAACCATTGTCCGGTGTTGGTGTTGTTCAGTGCCAGGCCCGCTCGGATGAGCCAAAGCGGGGTTTCTTCTCCGCCAAACACTGTGCCGGATCCAAACGGTCCATGTACCTCATTGTTTCCCATATAGACNACCCAGGCATCTGCGTCCAAACGACGGCTCTCTCTGGCAATTGGGTAAACAACGTGTGAGTTGATCGCGGTCATTGCCGCGTTGATAACCTCGAATTGTTGATCCGGATAACGTAACTCGAGTANGGCTTGCAGCATCCGCGGGAATCCAAACGCCGGTTCAGGATCACCCATGGCTGCAGACCCACCAAAAACGACAATCCGCATCGTTTCACTTGGCTTTGTNGCTGTCACGTGTAACGGCTGAGGGCTACGTGCCAGTGAACGAGGGAANAATCGCCAAGCGAATCGATANTTGTCAACGAGCGTATCCCCGTGGTCTTCACTCTCCACGAAAAAACTCGTCGGATATCCAATCGCGATCCACCCCANTGCAATTTCAATCGACACAAAAAAAAGCAGGGGAATGAACGTTGCAGCCAAGGCGCGAAAGAGCCACAGTCGACGTTTGCTGAGCCGAGAAACAACAGGCTTGGCGGATGAAGATGATTCCGATTTAGGATTGGAATCCGAGGACATTGGATTCAAGCCGACACCTATGAGATGAATTAAGCGGCGATTGGCGAAGGCGAGTCGTTCGAACACTTGGAAGGCGACATTTCCAGCCTCTTCTATACCAGTATAGCAGCTGCAATTCATCCATCACTTTTGATGCGTGTTAAGTGAACTGAGCCTTCCCCTTACTCCCATCATGACTAGTTCACTTTGCATTTCCCAACTACTGGATGGGTTGGCTTCAACATTCGAGGGGGGGCATAACCAACGCTTAGCTTTTGGCTCACAAACTCACTTGCATTTAGCTATTTATCGATTACGTTAGTTAATCAAATGAGTTCGATCTTGTCGATTTCGTCGGTTGGGCAGTCGCCCGTCGTTTCTTCGCCCGATGGAGTTGTGCAACGAGAAAATCGAGATCGGTATTGAATTTCACATCTTTTGATGGACCTTATTTGGTTACTGATCGACAAATTGTTCTTTTGATTCACTCTGTGTTAACTCTTTTGCGAAATGGGGATGGAAAGCAAATGACCTGGAAATTTAAGCTCGCGATTCTAGGACTTTCTACAGTTCTAATGGCCGCACCCGCATCGGCCGATGTCTTTGAATTAGATTTTACGGATGATCCTGCCGACCTCGGCGTTGACTTCTACGGAACTTCTGAGTGGCGTGACTCCGATGGCGTTGACGACTCTGGATATCTGAGCATCACGGACGCATTGAATAGCCAACGCGGTGCCATTGTTTTTCCCGACCTGACTGGCGGACAAGCGCTTAACGCGTTCGCAATCGAGGCGGATCTTCGCGTCGGTGGCGGAACCTCACGTCCTGCTGACGGCTTCAGCTTTAACTTTGCCCGTGACGGTGACCCCGTCCTTGATGACGGTGAAGGCTGGGCGTCAAGTCCCACGAACGAAGGTAATCTTCCCGAAGAGGGTACCACTACTGGTGTTGCCATTGGTTTCGACGAATGGTTCAGTGGTGGAAGTGATGTTGTTGGTCTGAGTATCCGCGTTGATAACGACCTCGTAAACCAATACGAATTCCCCATTCTTAATGGTGAAGTTGATGACGAAGAGTCGTTGCAAACCGGTCCTGAAGGCGTCTTTGACGATGAGTTGCAAGACCTGATGGGTTGGGCTCATCTGTCGATCGAACTCTGCCAAAATAACCTGACAGTCACCTACAAGGGTGTCGAAGCATTCAACGAAGCTATTGAATACGCTCCGAGCACCGGTGCACTTGTTTTCGGTGGACGTACTGGTGGTGCTAATGCTTACCATCACCTGGATAACATTCAAATTCGTACGGGTGGCGACATTCGTCCCGGTACAAACTGCGAACTCCTACCTCCGATTTATATCGGTGGCCAGGGAACGGTTGGCACGCGAACGTTCGATGGTAGTGTGACGAACAAAGCCTTCGGTCCAGAGCAACCTGGTGCTGATGGTTTCCGAGTGAAACTCGTTGATTCTGAAATCACGGTCGGTGATATGAGCACCGCCGAATTCGTCCTCGAAGACGATGATGGTGAAGTTAGCACCGGTTCCTACACCGAAGTTGACCTCGCCGGTGGCGGTGGTACGTTTGGTGTCAACAACGCTTATCCGAACGGAAATTCCGATACTTCCATGGAAGATTTCGCGGTTGAAGCGATCGCTGACGTCACGATTCCTGCTGGAACGTGGACGATCGGTTTCGGTTCGGACGATGGTGGTCGTCTTCTCATTGAAGGCGTTGAATTTGAAGATTCGCAGAATAATGACAACTTCAGTGATGACGAAGTTCGCTACGAAGGTACTCGAGGTCATGGTTGGACGGTTGGTACGTTTACTCTGGACGAACCTCTCACAACCACGATCATCGGTTCAATGTTCGAACGAGGTGGTGGCGATAGCTTTGAAATCGCTGTTCTTGACGATGGCGTTATTGAAGATGCCAGTCCTGATACCGGTTGGGAACTGCTCTCCAATGGTACTTTCGGTTGGGAAGTTACCCACACGGGTACTCCCCTCGTTAGCGCCGACATCGACGGTGGCTCGCTCGGCACTGAGATTCCTTATGAATTCGACGTGAACGGCGACACCGGCGAAGCTGATGTCATCACCGTAGTCAATCCTGATGAGTCGATTTACACGACGATCTTTGACGTTGATGGTGCTACTCTCCAAATCGCTGGAACGGGTACATTCACCAACGGTGAGCGATTCACGATCATCGATGCCAACACGATTAACGGAACGCCCGTTATCGCTTCGCTCAATCCTGCTCAGACTTGGTTGTGGGACAATGGCGACGTGGTCTTCGGTAGCATCGGTCCTGCACTTCCTGGCGACTACAACAACGATGGTGTTGTTAANGTTGCTGATGTTGATCTGCAGGCTGCTGCAATCGCATCCGCTACTCCTGATCTCGGCGTTTACGACGAGAATAGCGATGGCGTTGTTGATTTTGCTGATCGCCAAATCCTCATCAGCGGTCACATCGGCACCTGGATGGGTGACGCTGACCTGAATGGTGAGTTCGGCAGTAGCGACCTGGTTACTGTGTTCACCGCTGGTAAGTACGAGACTGGCAATGCAGCTAGTTGGGCTGAAGGCGACTGGAATGGCGACGGCGCCTTCGGTAGTGGTGACCTTGTTACCGCTTTCACCGATGGTGGTTACGAAGCCGGCCCGAAAGCAGCTGTTGCAGCTGTNCCCGAGCCCTCCAGCATCGTTCTGGCTCTCGTTAGCCTGATTGGTCTCTTTGGCATTACTCGCCGTCGTAATGGCTAATTCAGCTTGCGATTAGATCGTTAAAATTCAAAAGGCCTCTCGAATTCTCGAGAGGCCTTTTTTTCGGCACGTCATATCACCCTCAGGACGACCGTTTTGGCAGCTGTTGCCGCGGCTTCGTTTAAGTGTTCTCGAGTGGTTTGACGAATGCCCAATCAGCGATCACCGTCGTTCATTGGATCGGAGCTGGAAGCTCGTCACCGGCTGGAACAAACGACATCGACAGCGAATTGACACAATGCCGAACGTTCTTTGACGTTAACCGTTCACCTTCGAAAACATGTCCCAAGTGNCCATGACAATTACGGCATAGAATTTCGACTCGGCGACCGTCCGCATCAACCTGGCGTTCGATCGCTCCCGCGATCTCATCGTCAAAGCTGGGCCAACCGCAGCCAGAGTGGAATTTATCATCGGATCGGTACAAGGCGGCATTGCAGCGCCGACAGATATAGGTTCCCGCCCCCTCTTGGTTAAGATATTCGCCTGTGCCGGGCATCTCCGTGCCCTTGTGGACAATNATGTGTTCCTCTGCTTTNGAGAGTGGGTTGTACTGTTTTGACATGGCGGTTCACTTCGNTTGTGCGTCNTCGATTGGTTGGGCTCGTTTACCGCTGCGGCAGATGAACGTCAACGAGACAAAATATCGGAATAGAATCCAGCAATCGCTACGGCAGCAGTGCCGGCAAACAGCAACAAAAGAACGCAGAGGGTTCGCCAACGCGTTTTTGCCCGAAGTCGCTTCCNGGCAGGCTCGAATCCTGCCAAGTGGGCTTCAAAGTGGCCAGCATCGACTTGAGTGTAGCGATAATAATATTGTCGTTGTTGGAAGACGTGGACAAACTCTTCAGAATCAGGGAAAACGTCGGTCTTGACGCGAGCACCGTCGAGCGGGCCGCCGTAGAAGCGGATTTCGAACTCGTCAGAAATATTACGATACGCGACGAATTTTTGGCGTTTGGATTGCGTCATGGTGTTTCTTTAGCTCCCCCCCAGAAAAACCGTTTTTCGTGCCCTCGATTAACGAGATACCGCCAGACTGTTAGAATAAATTGGAAGATTGCACAGCTTATGGAATTCCACTGTCGATGTCGACGGTAAACGGTGGTGGGGAATCAAGATTCTCTCTCGGTGTCTGCGCTTTGAGGAAATATGGTGAAGCCTGAATTGACCGAGTCGATTCCCGTTCATGGTAGCTATGACTTGGCCGCGACCCTGTCACTNTTTGCCTTGGGGAGAGGGGATCCGTGCGTTCGGATCGATTCGGAACATGTCGTGCGATGTGCACTCAGTACGCGGCAGGGGGCTGCCGCTTTGCGGCTAACCCGAGAGCCTGAAACGCTACGAGTCGAACTTGTAGGCGACGATCTTGAATGGCTTCAGCCAAGGTTACCGGCAGCGTTGGGCCTGAGCTTNACACCTCCCATCTTGGAGGGCCCGCATTGCTTGCGGGCACTCGCGCATCGCCTGGCGGGATTACGGCTGCTCAAGCTGCCTGTCCTGTTTCCGCGAATCGTCCAGCTCATTTTGCAACAATTGGTCACGTTCCAGGATGCCTGTCACGGTTGGAGATCGCTCGTTCAACGCTATGGCATTGCAGTTGACGATGATCTCTATCTGCCGCCAACTCCTGCCGTACTTGCTCGGCTCGCTTCCTATCAATTTGTTGAATGTGGGATCCTGCCTCAGCACGGGCGACGGATTCGTGGGTTGGCTCGGCTCGCTGATCGCATCGAGACTCTGTGGGGAGTCGGAGACTCGCCGGACGCGATCAATCAAACCTCAGACTACTTGCTCCATCAACCTGGGATTGGGCCGTGGACTGTCGGGTATTTGAGAGGTTCGGCCATGGGTGATGGCGATGCTATTGTTATTGGAGACTACGGTTTTCCAAAACACGTGGCCTATTTTTTCGAGGGGCGTGAAGAAGCTGATGATGATGAAATGNTTCGGATTCTTGAGCCCTACCAGCCGCANCGGTTCTACGTTTTNTCATTGTTGATCAAAGGCACGAAGCCACCGCCACGCAGAGCGCCTCGGCATCGACTTTTACGGGATCGGCTGCGAGCTCCCCACCATTAGATAAGCTTTTTGTCGGCGATTCGAGGATGATCTTGGTAGCCACGGTGGGATGCCCTCCGAGCGATCTCCAATCCGCAGTAGTTACCTAATTTAACGGCCGTCTGCTGGTAAAGTCAGGGTTTTCGTAGGGAGATCTTGTTTTCGTGTATCGACCTGCTCTGAACTTACTGGAATCCTCGTCTTTGACGATGTAGCTTGGTTACTATGATTCGACAAACAACGATTCTTTACGGTCTGTTTTTGGGGGTGTCCGGGCTCTGCGGCCTGACGGGATCCGTCGATCTTGTGGCTGCGGATAATCCGCCCGATTTTGAGTCAGAGGTGGCACCCTTGTTGGTCAAACGCTGTTTGGAGTGTCATCAGAAAGAGGACCCTGCGGGTGGTCTTTCTTTGACCTCTCGGGAAAGCTTTGTCGCCGGGGGCGATTCGGGAAGTGTTATTGATCGCGAGCAGGCGGATTCCAGTTTGCTCTTGGAACGAATTCATGCGGGGGAGATGCCGCCGGAGCAGCGGGGGAAATCCCAGCAGCTGCCAGATGACGAGGCCGAGTTAATCAGCCGTTGGGTTGCTGCTGGCGCTCCCTGGCCCGCCGACCGAGAATTGGACTACTTTGAACGGACGACTGAATTGCGAGCCGGTCGTGACTGGTGGTCGTTGCAGCCGGTCGTGAAACCAGCCATTCCGCAGCTCGAAAAATTTCCGCAGCCTGAGCATCCGATTGACGCATTTATTCTCGCACGTCTCGAAGAGCAGGACGTGACTCCCGCGCCGACCGCGGATCGTCAAACCCTGATTCGACGACTCTACTACGATCTGATTGGCTTGGCTCCGAGCGAGGAGGAGATTCAAGCATTCGTCAATGACCAGCGGCCCGATGCCTGGTCGAGAAAAATAGATCAGCTGCTGGAGATGCCCCACTATGGCGAACGTTGGGGACGATATTGGCTGGATCTGGCACGCTATGCCGACNCCAGCGGCTACGAACGTGATCAAGAAAAACCCTTCGCCTGGAAGTATCGCGATTGGGTCGTTAACGCATTCAATGCGGATATGCCCTATCGGGAATTCATTATCCATCAACTGGCCGGAGATGAGATTGCNGATCGGGATGAGCAATCAGTGATTGCGACTGGTTTTCTACGGCTTGGACCTTGGAATGATGAGCCAAATGATCCGGCGGATTATCAGTATGAGCGACTCGAGGACGCGGTGCATACGACGTCTTCGGCGTTCATCGCGCTGACCGTCAAATGTGCGCGGTGCCACTCCCATAAATTCGATGCTATTACCCAGGACGATTACTATCGCATGGCTTCTGCCTTTTGGGCGGGACCGATTACCATTGGAGGCTCACGAGATCAATTAGGAGGTCCGACGGCTGAAGAATTGGGTTATGAGAATGTGTTGGGGTGGACTGATTTAGGATCCCAGCCGAGTCCGTTGCATGTGCTCAAAAATGGCGAGCGACATCAGCCTTTGCACGAGGTGATTCCCGCTTCGCTCTCGTCGGTCCCCTCATTGGAACGCCAGTTTTCTCCACCGCCNGAGGGTGCACGCACTTCTCAGCGACGTTTGCAGTTAGCAGAGTGGATTGCGGATCCTCGTAACCCGCTGACGGCCAGGGTCCTTGTCAATCGAATCTGGCAGCATCATTTCGGCCAAGGGTTAGTCAGGACTCCTAATAACTTTGGATTCCTGGCCGATCCTCCCACGCACCCCGATTTGCTGGATTGGCTGGCCGCTGAATTTTTATCGCGTGGTCAGAGCATCAAGTCGCTGCATCGTCTCATCTTGACGTCACGCACCTGGCAACAATCTTCATTGCATCCCGACGCACGACAGCTTGAACAACGAGACTCGACGAATCGCTGGTGGTGGCGAGCAGAACGGCGACGGCTTGATGCCGAAACACTTCGTGATTCTTTGTTGCAGGTGAGTGGTGAGCTTGATCGGACTGTTGGGGGTGTGGGCTTCAAGCCAACGATTAGTGCCGAAGCCTTGGAGGGACTTTCTCGTAAATCNGCCGCCTGGCAGGCTTCTGCACCGGAAGTTCAGAAACGTCGCAGCCTCTATATGTATTTGAAGCGTGGTTTGCTTCCGCCATTCATGACTNCGTTTGACCTCTGTGATCCAACGCAGTCGTGCGGCCGGCGGGATGTGACCATCGTACCGACTCAGGCCCTGGCGCTCCTGAACAACCAGTTCGTGCATGATCGGAGTCAATTTCTCGCTACGTCGATAATGNAAAGCAGCGCGGATCCGGAGGCGCAGGTCAGGCACGCCTGGTCCCGCATCCTGCGTCGACAGCCAGAAGCTGCTGAGATTGAATTGTCGCTTCGTCATCTCAAAGCTCAACAGACGCGTTTTTCGAAAGCTCAAGAGAAAGTGTCGGAAGAAAATGTCGTGTCGAAGGCGAGTCGTCCAGAGTCGCCAACTTCCGCATTGCGGTTTCATCTGCGAGCAGATCAGGCGATGGTTGAGCGGGTCGGAGATATTGAGTTTGCCGTCTCCGTTCGAGACCTTTCTGGACACGATCACCTATCACAACAGGAGTCCCAGGAGGCCCGACCGCGTTTGCAACGAAATGGATTTGGTGGAAAGCCGACCCTTGTTTTTGATGGCCAACGGGATTTTCTGCATGTCAGTGGTAACCTGCTCGAGCAGTCTGACTGTACCTTGATTTGTGTTGTTCGTGATGATCGAGGAACAGGCCATCGCGAAATCATTTCCAATTGGAATGGCTCACAAGGGAATTCGGGCCGTTCTGTATTCCTGGGGTTAACGGCTGAGCGAGTTGTTCGTTTTAGCGACGCCTTTTCCCCTGGAAGTGAATTGCGTGATCGCTCGCAACCGTTCATCCTTTCCGCCACCAATGACAGCCAGCAAGCAGNGGTCTACCAAAATGGCCGGGAGCTTGGCATGGGGGCTTCGCTTCCGGATCGCCGTCTCGATACGGCTTGGGTCATCGGTCAGCAGGGGAACATTGACGGAGAGTTTTGGCAGGGGGGGATTGCTGAAATTCGAATCTACGACCGCGCACTTTCATTGTTTGAGCGACAGTTTGTCGAACGAGAATTGGCAGAGTATTACGGAATTGAGATTCCAGAAGAGACTCAGGCTGAGATGATTACGCCCGAAAGTTTTGCGCTCGCGTCGCTCTGCCATGTCCTGATGAATTCCAATGAGTTCCTCTACGTAGATTGAGGCATCATGATGAAGAATCGATCATCCTTCCCCTGTGGTCAGTCTCGACGTGAATTCGTTTGGCAAATGGGAAACGGTTTTGCAGGTTTGGCTCTCGCCGATCTGTTAGCACGCGATGGGTTTTGGAACCAACCGACGTTTGCCAAGGAGACAGGATCGTCGGCGAGTCCGCTCGCACCGAAGGCGCCTCATTTCAAGCCGCGAGCGAAGTCATGCATTTTCCTGATGATGAATGGTGCGCCCTCTCAGGTTGATACGTTTGACTATAAACCTGAACTCNAGAAGTATGCCGGTCAGGAACTTCCCGCTGATAAAGATTACATCAATTCCGGTGGGCGAGGGGTTGGTTTTCTGACACCGGCGTGGCGCAAGTTTCGTCCTGGCGGTGAAAGTGGATTGCTGATCTCCGATTTNTTTCCTCAGGTGCGTCAACACGCAGATAAGTTGTGCGTGCTGAATTCATGTCACACTGATAGTCACGCTCATGGCTCGGCGCTTGTCGCGATGAACACGGGCAAAACACTGGTGGGCCGCCCGTCGTTGGGCAGTTGGGCTGTCTATGGTCTAGGGACTGAAAACGAAAGTCTGCCGGGCTATGTCGTGATTCTGGATAAGCGTGGTGGGCCGATCAGTGGTCAGCCGAATTGGGCGAGTGGATTCATGCCCGGCACCTTCTCCGGAACGCTCTTTCGGCCTGTCGGCGACCCGATCCTTGATCTAAAGGGACCCGCCCATCTGTCTCGCAAAGCTCAACGTGAGCAGCTCGATATGTTAAATAAACTGAACCAGCATCACCTCGACCAACGACCCGGCGGGAAGGAATTGGCCGCCCGCATCGAAAGCTATGAACTTGCCTATCGAATGCAGTCGGCCACTCCAGAGGCGGTTGATCTATCTGAAGAGTCGCCAGAGACTTTGGAGCTTTACGGGGTTGGNAAGAAGCCTACCGACGAATANGGACGTAATTGTTTGATCGCTCGACGGCTNGTTGAACGAGGAGTCCGCTTCATCCAGCTCTACTCGGGCGGCGGCCACCTCGAAGAAACCTGGGACGCNCANGCGGGCATCGAGTCCAATCATGGGCANCACGCTCCTGAGGTGGATCAGCCGATTGCGGCATTGCTCACNGATTTGGAACGTCGCTCGCTCCTNGANGACACGCTCGTTGTCTGGGGCGGTGAATTTGGCCGTATGCCCTTTAGCGAAGGCAAAAACGCACCCGGACGTAACCATAATCCCTACGGCTTCTCGATGTGGCTGGCAGGCGGGGGAGTGAAGGGGGGAATGACCTATGGAAGCACCGATGAGTTTGGTTTCGAAGCGGTGGAAGATAAGGTGCACCTGCACGACCTGCACGCGACCATTCTCCATCTGCTTGGGCTCGACCATGAGATGCTGACTTATTTTCATCAAGGACGGCAGGAGAGCTTGACCGACGTTGGGGGGAGGGTGATTCACGAGGTGATCGCCTGATGTTTTTTGGAAAGAGTTCCTGAACTGATCCGACCAACTTGATTCATCTTGTCGAACGTTAACTGGAATGGGTCTCAAGCTGCGCCGCTCCCAATCCTTGATAGACCTATCTACTTTGCTTGATGCGTTTTTTGTTTGATGTACATATTTATTAGCATTGATTTTTTTCCGCTTGACTTCTTTTTTAAGAAGGTTATTTTGTTCTCTCGGTACCCGAAATAGGCCTCGAGAAACGCTAACGAATTTAACCTCATAAAACGATGATGCCCGTCCCGCTAGTAGCTGGCGAGACGGACACCATCGTTTTTTTTTTGGTTGTAAATGGAATTCAATCGAACACTAACTCAATCGGACGCTAACGCTGTTAATCAATTTATTAAGGCGAAGACAAATGAAGATCAAAGCACTTACTCTCTGCATAGCAATGGTGTGTTGCACGCCGACGCTTTTTGCTGGCGTCGTCGCTGACTCCGTTGCTGACTGGTCAGAATCCGGCACCCAAGGGGAAAATGGATGGACCTACGGTTATTATGCTCCTGCCACGCCTGATGCTGTTTACAGCACTGGCGATTTCCAAGCCTTTGAAGGTCCTACCTGGATTTGGAATGGAAACGCTTGGGATGAAGCGAATGCCGATGGTAACAATCAGCCTTGGACAGTCGTCAACAAAGAAGGTGGACACCCGAACGGCGACAATAATGCTGATGGCATCCAATATGCAGTGCGTCGTTGGGAATCCAGCGTGAGTGGTAATGCTACGATCACTTATAACCACGCCAAACAAAACGTAAACTGTGGTAACGGTTCGACGGCGATCCTGTACCACAATGGTGCTGTCATCAACTCATCGACGATCTCGGGTGGCGACGGTGCCGGCGTTGTTAATTCCTCCTCCGTCTCGCTTCAAGCAGGTGATCTTGTTGATCTCGCTTTGTCGCCATTGGGAGATGATGGAACTTTCGTTGATGGTTGTGACGGTTCCCTGTTCGGCATGTCTGTTGATCTTGCCGTTGAAACCATTTCGGTTAACTTCGGAGCCGATCAACCGAATGCAGCCGGTTCCGCTGTGACCGGAGCTGCTGGCGTTCTCGGTGTCAGCAATTGGAATAACACAAGTGGTCAGAATGGATCGGCCGCAGACCTCATCGACGCCTCGGGCGCTGCAACCGGCGCAAGTGTCGAGTGGACCTCGAACAACACTTGGGCGAGCCAAGGTCGTGGTGAAGACAACAACACCGCTCCCGAAGGTAACAATCGAAACCTCATGACGGGTTACCTTGATACGAACGCTGACGATCCCAACTCCGTGACTGTCAGTGGTCTGCCTTTCGAAGGCGAATATAATGTCTATGTTTACACCAAGGGTGGTGTGAATGGACGCGGTGGTGACTACACCATCGGCGACAAGACGGTCAGCCACGTTGACGTTTCCGCGTTTAACGGAGACTTCGTCTTCGGTAGCGAAGGCGACGTCCTTGTGTTCACCGGTCTCAGTGGTGAAAGCTTCACCTTGACCGGTCAGCCGACCACGGGCGGTCCTCCTCGTGCTCCGATTAACGGCATCGAAGTTTCGACCGTTCTCGTTCCCGAGCCCACCAGCCTGGTCCTGGTTGGCATGGGTCTCCTGGCATTCTTCGGATTCCGTCGACGCCAGAAGTAGTCCGATTGAAAATGATTGGAAACCGGTCAATCCCAGCTGGGGTTGGCCGGTTTTCTTTGCGCCCTACGCTGGGTATTCAGTTTCTGAAGAAATTCTCCGTTTGTATCACGCAGTATCAATGCGTTTGTCGCATTACCCAACGGTAAGTCGAGCAGCTTTTGCAAGACTATACCCTCAATGAGTACCTGATCTGATTGATAAGGGGGGATTTATCTTGAACAGTAGGCACGCAATATTACAGTTCAAAATTCTTGTCTTTTGTATTTGTTTGTGTTTCACACCATCCGTTTTGGCTAACGTCGTTGCTGATTCCGTTGCCGATTGGTCGGAAACAGGCACCCAAGGTGAAAACGGTTGGACTTACGGTTATTACGAACCACCAACGAAAACCATCAGGGCGGAGATTCCTCACCCGGACGCGGTTTACCATCCTGATGATTTTCAGGCCTTTGTCGAAGAGCGTTGGGGAGACACCGTGTTACCGATGGGGGCTGTGGGTAATCAACCAATTACTTTGGATTCCGGTGTTTGGGGCAAGAGTGGGCGGAATCCATTCAATCCCAATTTCTTGAGTTCAAATCCTCCCAATGCCTTTATCACGAAGCATAGTGGCCAACCGCAGTTTGCTAGTTGGTCAAATGGTCAATCCGAACCCGAGCACAAATTGCAGTATGCAATACGTCGTTGGGAATCCGACGTAAGCGGTAATGCTACGGTCACGTACAATCACTCCAAAATTTTAGGAGATTGCGGTAACGGTTCAACAGTGATCCTTTACCACAATGGTAATGTTCTCGCATCGAACACGATCGAGTGGGACGATCGCACCGGCGTCGTTGATTCCGTCTCGGTATCGCTTGCCAAGGGTGACTTCGTTGATCTTGCTTTGTCGGGTTTCGGGGCCAAATCTAAACCGAACGGCGGTGATTGGGGGGAAAGGAAGTATTGGCTGAATGCTTGTGACTACTCGAATTTTGGAATGTCCATTGAACTCACTGCTGCTGTAACTTCTGGTGACTACAACAGCGATGGCGTCGTGAATGCTGCTGACATCAATTTGCAAGCAGAGGCAATCGCAGATGCTGCTCCTGATCTTGCTACTTACGATGAAAACAGCGACGGTGTTGTTGACATTGCTGACCGAAAGATTCTTGTCGGTGATCACCTGAATACTTGGATGGGCGATGCTGATCTCAGCGGTCAGTTCGACACCACTGATCTGGTGGTTGTCTTCGCCGTTGGCAAGTACGAAACGGACGCTTTGGCAGGTTGGGAAGAAGGCGACTGGGATGGAGATGGTAGCTTCTTGAGTGGTGACTTGGTTACCGCATTTGTGGATGGTGGCTATGAAATTGGTCCGCAGGCAGCGGTTGCAACGGTGCCCGAGCCGTCCGGCATCGTTCTAGCTGTTATCAGCCTGATTGGCCTTTTGGAGATTCGTCGCCGTCGCCACCGTTAATTCAGATTTCGCTTCGATGATGAAACTTAACCGGCCTCTCAAGTCTTCGAGAGGCCGTTTTTTTGGGGCGGAACGAGTGTGGTGCGGAGCTCAAGAATTGGCGGAACAGGGGGGGCCTGCGAAGTCGGATTAACTTCAGGTGTGTTTTGCTGAGACGCTTACCCGGTCAGGATCGTGTAGAATGAGACCGTTCAAGTTGCCCCGATTGATGGTGTTTGCTTTTAACGGTGACATGAACTACACGCCCTTGGGTCACATCGCATCAACGGCCTGCAAGAGCTGGTTTCTGGCCCTTGTTTGTCTGTTGCCGCACGTCGTTGTGGCCGGCGAGGATCAAGAAGAGTATTTTGAACGGCACGTGCGGCCTATCCTCGTGGAGCGTTGTTTCAGCTGCCATGTGGGAAGAAAATTTCGGCTCACCGATGTCGAAAGACATGTCGTTGAAGATCTCTTGGCTTAAGCCACTTCTCTCGTGTCTCGCGAAGGCCGAATCCATTTTGAAAGACGTTTTTCTTTTCAGGTCGGGATACCATGTTGATCGAAGATGTTCGTCTGTTTTATCTCGCGATGCCCGAGATTCAAGATATTGGCGATGGTAGCCAGGATGCGTTACTCATCCGGATTGAAAGTGAAGGGATCGTCGGCTGGGGGGAATGTGAAGCGTCGCCGCTGGTTTCAATCGCGAATTGGATTTGTCCGATGTCGCATTCCGCCTGCAAGAGCGTGCGCGATGCCGTCTTTGGCCAACGAATCGAGACCCCCGAGGACATCGTAAAGCTCGGACATGCGGTGCGATCTGCTGGTTTGGATATTGCTCAAACCGATCATACCTGGTCAGGTGTCGAGATCGCTCTTTGGGATCTGCTCGGTAAACGATTGGATGAGCCTGTTTATCGATTGCTTGGTTTTAAGGAAGCCTTGCCCAAAACTCCGTACGCTTCTCAGTTGTTTGGTGACACGCCCGATTCAACGCTTGAGAAGGCCAGGCAATGTCGACAACAGGGCTTTTCGGCGGTCAAGTTTGGCTGGGCGAGCTATGGTCGTGGCACCGTCGCTGAGGACAACGCTCACGTGGAAGCGGCAAGAGCCGGTTTAGGAGAAGAGGCGACTTTGCTGATTGATGCCGGCACCGTATGGAATGAAGATATCGATGCCGCGCGGCAGCGTTTAGCGACCTTGGAGGCCCACCGTGTGCTGTGGTTGGAAGAACCGTTTGTGGGCGAGGCGCTACACGCTTACGGTGCACTCGCCAAGTCGTTGCATAAGGTTCAACTCGCAGGGGGCGAAGGTGCTTCTAACTTTCACGCGGCCCGAAATCTGATCGACCACGGTGGTATCGGGTTTGTGCAAATTGATACGGGGCGTATCGGTGGTATTGCGCCAGCAAAAGCGGTCGCTGATTATGCCGCCCAACGCAATGTGGTTTACGTGAACCATACATTTACAACGCACCTTGCTCTCGCAGCGTCCATCGTGCCCTATGCCGATGATGCACAGTCTGTCATCTGTGAATTCCCTGTTGAGGCTTCTCGTTTGGCGCTTGATCTTGTTGAACAGCCGCTGTCCTTGGTGGAGGGCAAAGTGCAGCTCAATGATCGACCCGGTTTAGGAGTCGATATCAACCAGGCCACGATTGAGAAGTATCTTGTGCCCGTTGAAATCAAGGTGCGAGGGAAAACGGCCTATTCGACCCCGGATCTCGCCTGAGGTTTTCCGTTTGCAGGCAGCACCTCCTTGAGGCTGACACGAATCGATTACTGGTTGTCGGATTCTTTTACGCCTTGCAGATATCGTGAAACCTCAGCGAGAACGTCGGCACGTCCTTTCCATGGCTTATAAATAAGTCGTCCCTCGAGTTGATACTCCTGACCCTTTTGTGGATTCGGAATGATCAACTGGAAATCCCAAGCAGGATTCGTGTCGTTTCCTGCCGAGTTGCGACCTCCGCCGGAGGGCGAGTGTGCGAACCGTAGGTTCTGATTCTCGCGAAACACGTAGATTAATACCATGTTGCGAAACCGTCCATAAAAGAACGGTGCCGAATAGGTCATCGGTGAGATGTTTGAGAACAGCGTGTCGCCGGTCTCAAATTTGAGTTCAGTCGAGTCTTGGTTTTGTTTGACGGTACTGTCGCGATTGTGTTGTTGTGTACACAGTTGACGCCAAGTGGGTTGTGTCAAGCTGGACTCACCATCCAGAAAATAGATGCTTTTGTCGATAGGGCCGTTCATGTAGGACGCCCAGAAAACTCCGAGGAAGTCTCCTGCATAATCATCTCGATGGGGTTTGCAACGATAGGAAAAGTCGAGGTAGTAAGGGTCGGACGCTCGGAACCGAGTCCAACTCTCAACTTGATATGCCGGAGTTGCTGATTGATATAATTCGACCGTCCGATTATCGGATCGCTTGAGCTTCATTGCCGCATACCGCGGTTCAAAGAAAATGTTTGCTGCCGATCGGGGACTGGCATCAAAGTAATGCTCGAGATTCCAGCCCGAATAGGCGGGGACAAAGGGACTCTCTGGCTGGTCCGGTGATGTGATGGCGAAGATGCCATTGTATCCCGCACGATGTTGCTCGCCGTTGATCTCAGCTGAACGATTGTTCCCGAGGGTAACCTTCAAACGGGAGCTCTTTAACTGCGTTACGTCTTGCTCGCGTGCCGGTCCATGGGGGTCATAGTTTGCCACGGTTTTCGCCAGTCGCTGTGGCATTTCCGTTTCTCGCCATCGCAGGAATTCTACCTCCGTGCGGTCGCGATTCACCGTGTCCTTTGGGCGCGGCGCAGGGATGTTGATCTCGCCGTAGGTGATGCCTTCGCGGTGACGATCCACAGCGACGATCTGGTTATCACTCACAATCAGTGATACGCCAACATTCGCTTCGATGACCGGCAGATTGTTTTCAACACCTCGCGATAGGACGGCTTCGTCTTGAGCTTTTGACGTTGAGCCAAACGAAGGGATGATAAGGAACTGGGCTCCATCAAGCGCGGGAATCTTTGCTAGCAGCGGATTCCAGCGATCGTTGCAAATCAAGATGCCGCATTTTCCGTAGGGAGTTTCAAATGCGCGACTCTGGCGACCGAGGCGATTAAACCACCACTCAGGATCGTATCCCTCATGGAGCTGCATTTTATGATAGGTTCCGCAGATCTTGCCGACGTCGTCGATGAACACGGCAGAGTTATAGACTTCCTTGCCAATCTTTTCGGCGAAGCCGAACACCACGCAGATCTGGAGCTCGCGAGCCAATCGTTGAAACCGTTGGATCGTAGGTGAGTTAATTTCGACGGCAACATCATGCATTTGAGCCGGCTTGTATTCGTCCGCGAGAATCTCGTTGACGATATAGCCTTCCAGAATACCTTCTGGAGCCACCGCGATCTTCGCCCCACCTTTTGCCGCCTCACGAAAATGGAATTCTAGACGATCGCAGTTGCCGGCAAGGTCAAGCTTTGTCGGCTCAAAGGAAATAGCGGCCACCCGAACTTGGGACGGGTGGTCTTGTGATACTGCGTCCGTGGAATGAAGGACGACCACGGACAAAGCAAAAAACAACACGCTGATTTGGCGGTTCATGGCTGAACGATTACTTCGGGGCTGGAGCTCCTGTTCGGAGGCGAGCTGATTTTGCACCGCGAGTGCTCGGTGAGCTTTGGGCGAGGGACTTGCGATATAAATCGTCGACCTTCTCAAGGAACTCTTTGGGTTCCGCAGCGATATCATCTTTACAGGGAGGACAGCAGATGAAAATGATTTGTCCATCGACCATCGTCCACACCGGCTTTTTGGGTAGCTTGTGCTTCATCACAGGGCATATCTCTTGAGCCGCCGCGATGTTCTTATGAATCGCACTCCAATATTTTGGATCGATCTTTTTCTTGAGGCAAGGTTTGCAACAAATGAAAACTTCCAATTCGCCGACCTTGACCTTCACGGGGATACCGTGTCCGCCGAGTTTTTGCCCTGAGATCGGGCAAATCTCTTGGACTGCGACGCGAATCTGGTCTCTTGCGCTGAGTTCTGGCGACGTCACGTCATTAGCAGATACAAGGGTGGTCATCATCAAGAACAAAAGCATGGTGGTAAGTCTCTGGTTCAAAGTCATCTCAAGAATCCTTTCTTGAATGGGTTCAATGATTCTGTCCATGAATCACATGGGTGATGAAATCGTTGGAGTAATAGGCTCGCCCGATGAATGTTGAGACTGTTTCGTCCAATATTCGTCGCGCAAGCGGGTTCTCAATTTGAATTCAAGGTAGCCGCAGTACAAAGTCGGTACGATGAACGTTGTGAAGGGTTCGATAAGCATGCCGCCGAACACTGGCAAAGCCATAGCTCGAGCCACGTCGGCTCCACGCCCTGTCGAAATCAAGACTGGGACGAGAGCTACCAGCGTCGTGACCGTCGTCATGATGCACGGACGAATTCGTTTGAGGCCTGCTTCGTAAATCGCTTCACGTATATCTGTGACCGATCGAATTTCGGTCTTCAAAAGTTTGTCTCGCATGTAGGTTGCCATCACGATGCCGTCGTCGGCTGCGAGACCAAACAATGCGATGAATCCAACCCACATCGCCGTATTCATGTCGACTCCCATGATCGCGACGGCAATCATGCCGCCCGCTGCGGCAACGGGGATTCCTGAAAATACGACCAGGGAGATAGGCAGGTTGCGAAAATGAAGGTAATGCAAGAACAAGTTAATCAGAATCACCGTGGGCACAATCCACAACAGCCGTTGGTTGGCTTCGAGCTGGTTCTGGAAGGAGCCGACCGCCTGGAGCTCAAAGTTTCCCGCCGGGAAGATCAGCTCACCATCGGCACGGGCGCTTCGCAAGGATTCCATCACGGAGTTGACGGTTTCGAGGTCTCCGGCAGAACCGGAAGTTGAAAAAGATACGTGGGCGACAAGTCGAGCATCTTCGCTATTGATCGCACCAGGTCCCCAGGTCGAGTGAACATTGGCCAGGCGAGACAATGGAACGACTTCGCCGGAATGAGTGACGACTGCGATTTGAGTTAGGTCGTCGACGCGTTCTCGGATACTTCGCTCATATCGAATCTGGATAGGATATCGTTCGCGTCCTTCGACCGTGGTTGTCACATCGACACCGCCTAGTCCCGCGGCCACGATCTGGTTGACCATCGACGTTGTCATGCCGTGTCGGGCTGCTTCATCGCGGTCGACGTCAAACTCAATGTAGGGTTTTCCCATCACGATGTCTGGGTTCACGGTCCCAGCGTTAACAAGATGATGGCCTTTCAGGTGTTCAGCTACCGCCAACGAGGCTTGGGACAAACCAGCAAGGTCTTCTCCGTAAACACGGACGGCCATCGAAGCCTTAATGCCGCTTTGCAGCATGACGACCCGGCCTTCGATGGGTTGCAATGCGGAGGCCGGTGTGACCCCAGGCAATGTCGCGACGGCGTTGATTTCATCCCAGATATCCCGGGCTTTGACGCCATCTCGCCATTGCTCTTGCGGCTTTAGCATCACGTAGGTTTCGACCATGGCCGCTGGCGCTGGATCGAGTGCTGATTCGACGCGACCAATTTTTCCAAGCACATTGGCAACTTCGGGAATTGCCTTGATGAGAGTGTCTTGAGCCTGCAAAACCTCCATTGCCTGAGAGAAACTGGCCGCTGGGTAAAGGCTTGGCATGTAGAACCAACTGCCCTCGTCCAACGCAATCCAGTCATCGGATTTTAAGCCGGTAAACCAATGTTTCGCGCCGACATAGCCAGGCACGTCGTTCAATTCTGCTCCTAGCGTGTTCGCCATTTTTTCGACGGGGCGCAACACGGTAGGAAGTCCTAGCCAGGCTCCCAGACCAATAAAGAAGATGATGGCCGGAAACGTCAGCATGAATCCTTTGTGGTTCAGAGCTAATCTTAGCCGTCCGGCATAGAGCCACAGCACGAATCGGCTCACCGGGTTTTTATCAATGGGGCGAACGCGTTCACGTGCCATCCAGCAGCCCATCAGAAAGCCAACTGTTCCACTCAGACCCGTAAGAGTCCAAAGCATGGTGGCATCACCTGCAAGCCTTGGACCCCAGATGAAGAAACACAACACAGTGTTGATGATGGAAAATCCACAACCGCCAAGAAATTGAGATGCCCGACGTTGTCCCGAAGAACGTAGAAATACACGACAGAGCATCGGGACCACGACCACGGCAACGATCAGGCTGGATGCTAACGCAAATGTTTTCGTCCAGGCGAGGGGAGCAAAAAGACGGTGGTCACGACCTGTCAGGAAGAAGACGGGCAGAAAACTTACAATCGTCGTGGTGACTGCAGTAATGACCGCGGGCACAACTTCAGCAGCAGCTTCTCGAATCACCTTGATTCGCTTTTCTTCACCGCCATTTCTGCCGGCCAATTCCCATTCGGAAAGTTTGGCGTAGATGTTTTCCAGAATGATGATGCCCATGTCGACCATCGTGCCGATCGCGATCGCAATCCCCGCCAGTGACATGATATTGGCATCGACCCCGAAAACCTTCATGGCGATGAAGGCCATCAGCACCGCCATCGGCAGCGTGATTGCAATGACGAGGCTGGCCCGTACGTGAAGTAAAAACAACACCATCACGGCGATGGTAATCAATGTCTCGTGAAACAGGGCATTCGTGAGTGTCGCTACGGTTTCGTCGATCAGCTGAGTTCGGTCATAGACGCCGATAATCTTGATGCCGTTGAGTTCGGCTTCGAGCGACTCAATCTTTGTCTTTAAACTTTTAATGACTTTGCGTGGGTTCTCACCATATCGCATGACGACTACGCCGCCCACGGCCTCCTGCCCATTGAAGTCCAAAGCACCCCGGCGGAATGCCGGCCCCGCTTGGACTCGGGCCAGGTCACGGACTCTGAGGGGGATACCTTTCTGCGAGAGGACGACCGTGTTTTCGATCTGTTCGATCGTTTCCGCTTCGGTGCCATTGGAGCCGATGAATCCATTGCCGCGGACAATAAACTCCATACCACTCGTTTCGACCGTTTTCGCACCTACGTCGATATTCGAATCCTTGACCGCCTGGATCACGCGACTTAGGGGCAAGCCGTGATAGCGCAGTTTGTCTGGATCGACTTCGATCTGATATTGCTTGACATAACCTCCAATCGAGGCCACTTCAGATACACCCTCAACTGACTGCAGTGCGTATTTGATGAAGAAGTCTTGTTGACTCCGCAACTCTGCCAGATCGACCTCGGGAGGGCCCTGCAAAACGTAATAGTAAATTTGTCCTAAGGCTGTTGCATCCGGAGCGAGAGCGGGAACTGCATCCGCGGGCAGCTCACTGTTGATCGTCGTCAGCTGTTCTGCGACTCGCGATCTTGCCCAATAGAAGTCAACGTGGTCATCGAAAGTGACCTGCACAAAGGAAAAGCCAAACATGCTTTTCCCGCGTACGCTTTTTGCATTGGGGACAGCTTGCAGCGCGATGGAGAGCGGATAGGTGACCTGGTCTTCGATGTCCTTGGGGGATCTCCCTGGCCAGGAGGTCAGAACAATCACCTGATTCTCGCCCACGTTAGGGATCGCGTCTAACGGAACCGTTTGGGTTGAATGCCAACCGTAAATGAAGAGAGCGACTGATCCGAGCAGAATGATCAATCTCTCTCGGATGCAGAACTCAAGCATCTTGTGGATCATGGGGTGGATTCCTCCGGCTCGATGAGTTGAGGCGAAAGAATCGGAGGAAGTCCATCCGTAGATACAGGATCCTCACTTTCAATGGCTTCCAGTGGCAAAATCGGAGGCAACCAAGAGTCTTCCTCCGAGTTGGCAGGCAGGCTGTTTTCTGACGTCGATCCCGACTGATATTCCTCGAGCATCGTCAGGTATTTGTCAGGCTCATTGAGCAATCGTTTTCGACAACCTTCGCAGCAGATGAAGACCGGTGTATCGTTAACGAGGACTCGTTTTGGCGCTCCCATTGATCCCAAACGCATGTTGGCGACAGGACAAATCTCTTGGCGTTCGGCCAGGATGCGATCTTCTTCACTGAGTTCGGACATCGCCGCGGCTATCGCTTCGGTATCTTCGGGGGCCTCTTCAGGAACTGCTCGCGTTGGGTCAATCAGAGAGGGATTACCGGCTAGTTGCATTTGAGAGTCGATGAGAAAATTCCCGCGGATGGCGACCTTGTCTCCTTCTTCGAGTCCACTCAGGATGACCGTTTTGTCTCTTGCGTTTGGCCCCACGACAACGCGGCGGATCTCGAATCGGCCCGGTTCTGTTTCTACATAAATCACACTGTCCCGGCCGGTCGTGAGAATCGCATCGCGCGGAACGACGAGCGCACCGCGGTTGTCTGCTGCAGCGTCGACATAGCCGAAGTCAGTGGCAGGGACCAATTCCATGCCACAGATTGGGCAGGGACCTGGATCATCGGAGATCACGTGAGGATGACGCGGACTGATCCATTTGTTGGCAAGCTCTGGGTCGAAGACTGGACCTTGTTGGCTTCCAATTTGATTCAAGGGAATATCAATGGTTGCGCGCGAATAATCACCAATTCTCAGGCGACCGTCTGAATTCGGAATCACGACTCGAACACCAACAGTTCGAGTTGTCGGGTCAACACTGGGTGACGCAAATGCAACGCGGCCCACAAACGTTTCACCGGGCAGCGATTGGACATTTGCCTCGACCCTCTGGCCGTAACGTATGGCAGCCGCATCCTCCGGAAATAGTTCGAGCATCAGCCATACGGTTGAAAGATCCGCAAGTTGATAGATCGGCTCGCCTTCCTTGACGTATTGACCTTCAACCGCAAATTTTTTGATCACGGTGCCGCTGATCGGAGCATGCAGGTGAATGCGATTGCTCGGCTCGCCAGATGCCTGGAGATTCTCAATCTGCTGTTCCGTCATGCCCAACTCAATCAACCGTTGTCGGGCACTCTCAAACAAATCCTGATTTGATAATTGGACTCGAGATAATTGAGTGGGTGGTGTGTTTTGATGAGCCTTCATCGCGAGCAGTAATTCGACTTGCCCCGAATAAAGTCGCGGCGAATAAACGAGTGCCAGTTGGTCGCCTGCTTCTACCACGACGCCAGTGTAGTCGGCATACAAACGATCGAGCCGACCATCAACGTAAGCTGACAGCGTCTTCAGCGTTCCCTCGTCATAGCTCAATTCACCAATGGCCGAAATCGTTCGCGTGACCGGCAGCAATTCAACATCCGCTGTTTGGATATTCGCGATACGACGGGCTGCAGGTGAGATTTGGACAGAATGACTATCTCCGCCCGAACTCGATGTGGCGGCAACCAGCTCCATAGCGCACACCGGGCATCGACCCTCTTCCGATTGGGGAGGCGTACACATCATCGGGCAAATGTATTGACTCGTCGCCCCGCCACTCGCGGCTGAGCCAGACGAACCGTCGCCAGTTGTGATCAAGCCAAAGCGTTGGGCGAGACCAAGGCAAACAATCAGAAGCAAACCGACACAGAGCAGCAACAAGGGTTGAACCCATAAACGAATCCACCACCGGCGATTGTCGGCTGGTGCAGCCGCGGATGCGTCGGGTGGCGATGGTGTCGACCCAGCGGGGGATGGGTTTTTCGACGATTGTTTTTCCTGAGGCATGGTGCACTCTCTGGCAATTTGCAGAGACGGAAGAATAGAGTATGAGCCCGTAGGGGGCACGTCCATTTCATTCCGGAAATGAGGTGAAGTTCACCGAATACAACGCTAGCGCAAAGAGTACTTGCTTTAGATTTGCCAGCAACAGAGAATCGCCTGCATGGACTGCGAAGGCGAATTGATACGCAGGTCCGCGAGGGACGCTGCTAGTTCGCGATTATGGGGCAGTGTCGATTCCGTTGACACGGACGCGTTTGAGCGAGCCAAGTCCCGCCCGGCGAGTGAGGCGAACACCGAAGCGGGGACTTCCGTTTCGCTGTCGCAGCAGCAACACGCGACTGCATTGGCAGGAGTTGAACAACATGATTGTTCGGCGTTCACGCTATCAACGCAGCATGTTTGGCAACACTGATTCGACTCGCACGATGTTTCTACACGGCATTCACCTCCATGGTTCGGGATGACGCTCGTAAGAGTCATCGCCAGAATCACGGCAAGCGAAGTTGCAGATTGTCGTGGGAGTTTGATCATTGTGTTCAATACCTGAAAAGCAGGGTCTACCTTCAATGATCCTCATCGAAAAACTATCCGTCAAGTGCGAATCATTCAGTTCCCCGGATCCCGGATGAAGGGGGCCGCTGGAATTCGCGGTTTGATTGGAATTGAGGCTTTAAACCGATGCTGGCAGCGGTTATTTCGGTCCTTTGATTTCCTGCGGAGAATGGTTGATTTTTCGTGTCAAGGTCGTTAAATCTCCTGATCAACAGGCACTTTCCCAGGCTTCTGCTTGTCTCAATCCCCAATACAGACGAGCATAGGAAGCGGAGCGATTCAAGTTTTATTCTTTCCAATACGCTTGGGTGAAACGGAGCAATCCAACACATGCAAAACCTTGCTTCGATGATGCGGATTAATTCAGTGGCGATTCCCGTTTGGCGCCTTGACTTGCTGTTGATCGCCGTGAGTCTGATAACCAGTGGTGGAATTGCTGAGGCGGGTGAAACCAGGAATGAAGGTGCTCAATCTCTGATCGACTTTCGGGATCGCGAAGATTTGATCCGCCGTCGGCCGATTCTCATCGCGCATCGAGGTGGGGTTGTCAATGACGATGTGGCCGAATGTTCTCTCACCGCAATTCGTTTGGCGGCAAACCATCACTATGACATGGTCGAACTTGATATCCGAAAGAGTCTTGATGGAATTCCGATCCTGTTTCACGATTCGACGATGCAGCAAGCCTGTGGTGTTGATGGTCGAGTTGCCGATCGTAATGCGTCGGAGTTGGAAAAGATTCCTTATCTGAAAGGCAAAGATCGCATTGTAACCCTTGATACTGCGTTAGAGCTTTGCCGGAAAATTCGACTAGGTGTGATGTTAGACCTGAAAACGGGGCGTGATGATCCTGAGTTTTTGACGCATCTGCAGAAGCTGTTGAAGAAACATGAGTTATTGGACGCGACGATCTGTTTTACTGCTTCGGATGTCACGCGCGAACAGTTGAAGTCGATCCGGTTTACGCCGACGAGCGATGAAATGAGACGGCTTCGAGCTGGAGAACGTTCGGATTTACGCGAGAGATTCTGGTTCGGATTGCCTTGGAATCTGCAGCCAGATGATCTGGGAAGTTTGCGAGCCTCCGGAGCGCTGATCTTTCCGGCAATCAATACATTTCGTTATCCGCGAGATCAGCATTACGAGCGTGCTAGACAAGATATATTGAAACTGCTGCCTGAGGTCGATGGATTTCAGATGGATTCCGTTTACGGTCCAATCCTGAAGGACAACGCTTCTTCGAAATGAGGGCGCACTCGCTCGGCCTTAATCAGTCCTTCTTAATCGGTGACTTCGATGCTGCGGGCTCGTAATGCATCCGTTCGCTTGTCTCCGTTTTCGCCAACTTGATTGGCGTTTCCTCTTGGTTGAAGACCACCCATTCAACATGTTTGGGTGTCAGCTCCAAACGCAGAACGGAGGCTTCGACATCATCTCGGACAACCGTAATTCCGGAAGCGTGTGCGGTAGCTTGCAAGTTATCTTCGTAGGCTACCTTCAAATTGGGGTTAGGATTGTTGGAAGATTGTTTGGGGCGGTAGGGGCGGTGCGGGAAGTAAACTTGAGTGAAGACCAGTTTTTGGCCCGCTTCCGGCGTTCCGTTCCACAGATAGCGGAGTTGATTGGGGCAGGCGATAGCTCGTGGATCATTGATCAACCGGTCAATGATCTGCAGCTTGCGGTCATTGCGCGGCGCGAACCAGACCAGCAAGTCGATCGGAGGTGTCTTCATGCTGCGCGTGCCATTTGCAGCAACGGGTTTGTGAATAAAGGTGTTCGCCCAATGTTTTCCAATTTGCGAGCCAATATTGTGTGTGTTCCACGTTGACGCAACACGGGCGGGAAAGCTTTCCTCAAATTCAACGATTTCGCGTGTTGCGAGGAAGCGATTTTTGGCAAACACGAATTCTCGTTCGTAAATGACGGGCAGCCCATCCATGTTTCGAACGCGGACGCTTGCATAGGTTGCCGCAGGTGTCTCTTTGAAATAAGTCACCTCGGATTGGATATCTGGCATCTCTCCGGATTTCCAGAACTCATTGATGCGAAGTTTATCGGGGTGAAAACGTCGTGAGGCTTGTTCACGAGTATCTTCGATGAGCAAGCGATTTTCGATCGAGGCTCCTTTACTCGTCACGATTTGTGTGAACGGGGCACCCCATCGGTTCATTCCCATGATGCCGCCAGGGTTGGCCGGAAAACTTGTGGGATGTAATTCGACGAGTGCAAAAAAATCGCCGGGATTCCATCCGCTTCGCAACACCATTTTGTCGGGCCAAACTTTTCCCGTCATATACCAGCTACAGCAGATGTGGCCGAAATCTTCGCGAGGATCCGCATTTCCAAGTAGGCGTTCCGTGAGTGGTTTGTTCGTGTGGGGAACACGAATCGCCTCAACGCGTTCCGTCCATTGAGAACCAGCATTGGGCATCTGCGGAGCCACATCATCATCGGCGAACAAGTAGGCCAAGGCGATGAGCCAGCTTCCGGCATGGCGGATGCGATTCAAAGGCGATTCCGCAGAGTTGGATTGATAACGCAGGTAGTTCAACAGTTTGTGAGCCCCGAAGCGGTATCTTCCGTCTCCGGTTTTGGTCGACAATCGTTCCAGCATGGCGATCCGATAATCGGCGGTGCTATTCCATCCGCCATTAGGGCCATACGGATTTACGATGCCGTCCGGAGAGAGTTCGACGAGTAGGCGTTGCCAGAGTCGTTGCATTTCAGGGTGAGTGTAGACGCGATCGTCGCCGGTCCATTGGTCACCGCCGCAGATGAGAATGATGAGCGGCCCCATCATATATCCCGTGTCATTCTGAGGGGCGTCTTTAGTCGTCCAGAAATCGCGAAAGACCCACTGAGAATAGTTGGCCCAATGTTCTGCCTCGGGAATGTCAGGATACCATTCTGCGGCTCGACCTTTGGCATAGCCTTCTGGCATCGAACGATGACAGCCACCTCGCCACTCGACCGGTTTAGTATCCCATACGTGAAGATTGCGACAGTAACAGAGCCACATTTTACGAAACCAGGTGGCATCCGCATCCATGGCGCCGCCCGCCATCAAATATTTTCGATAGAGTGGGATGAGTGCTGCGGGGTGTTCGAATTGCCAGAACCATTTTCGTTCTTCCACCTGCCGTAGCATTTCCTGGTGGAACGCTTTGAGCATTTCAATGCAGGCGTCGGCCCATGGCTGTTCGCCTGTGGCAACATATTTCGCCAGCACGGGCATGAAAGCTGCCGGGCCCGACATGCCGCGGTTGGGTGTTGCTGCGATTTCTTCCAGATTCAATTCGTCGATCGCTTGCAGATAGCTCGCGCGAGTGATTTCGTCTTGCGGTATCGGATAAAAACTCCGATTGGTGACGTCGGGGGTCCCAAAGCGAAATCGCTCGACATCGATCATAAGACGACTGGGCGCGCCGATTGATTCGATGGGTTGCAAGTCGCGTGCGGAATTCGAGTCCTGTGCTGTAACTGCGGTGGGAATCAGCAATAGGAGAAAGCAACACGAACTGACGAATGCAGTATTTTGGACCAGTAAGTTTCTTCGATGCATCACGTTTGAAATAACCTTGAATAGATTCGGTTCATTACTTGTTCTTGCGTTCGTCAAGTAATTCTGTCTGAGCAGTGATTTGGTTGCGTTCAATTAAAACGTCCGCGACATTCTCACCGAGGCGAATCCCCGTTACCTGTTTCCCGCTTCCGCTGTCTTCAATGATGTTGTTTCGAATGACTGTCCCACGGGTGACTCCATCCACAAACAGCCCCCAGCCTTCATTGTCACGTACCGTATTTTGCTCAAAGGTAATGTTATGTGCTGCCATGGGTTCGGCTTCTCGACGCCAGTAAACCCCGCCCAATTGATTCCCGATGATGGTGTTTTTGCGAACGAAATTGTTACTGTCCTTGTGGCCAATGGACATGCCGTAACCGCCATTCTCTTCGAGCCAGTTTCCTTCTGCGATTCCTCCCCGTACGCGCCAGCAGAAGAAGAATCCATCTTCTCCATTCCGAATTGCCCTGCAGTTCGTCACACGGGGACGTTGTGAACCACTTCCCGGGTGAAGACCGAATCCAGCGCAATTCGTGGCGACGCACTGATCGACAAGCACGTCATTCGACTGCTGAAAGCTGATGCCGTCGCCATTGTAATTTCGCACGTGACAATGAGTGATCACGCAATTGTCGCCACGGTAGAGGAAGATTCCGCCGTTGCGGCAACCGTCAATCTTGGTCGGATTGTTATCTCGGTTTCCATCGACAATCAGCTTCTCCACATGAGCGTCTTCGATGTTGTATCCGCTGATCACGGGATAAATGGTCGCTGCAAAGCCCTCGTGATCGACCATGATGTCGGCATTCATCGTGCGACTGAGCGTAAAGTAATTGTCTCGTTGGTTGAGAATCGTCGCGCACACGCCGTGGAAGTTGCGTTGTTGTTTAGATGCGACGTAAACTCCGCGTCCAACCCCGAAGCCTTGCGGATTAACTACGGTAATCGCGGCTTCGCCAAAGTCGCCATCAGCGGCTAAGGGTGAGCGAAATTCCGCATCCTTTTTCAAAATCGTTTTTTCGCCGCTCCCTCTTACCGTCACCCGGCTACGCAAGTGGAGAGAATCTCGCATTAAGTATTCTCCCGGGCCAATCTCGACAATACCGCCTCCCAGATTCCCGACATAATCAACAGCAGCCTGTAGAGCCCGATTGTCGGTTCCGATCAGGTCCGCGTCGTTGTGCCCGACGGAGATCTTGATGGCGGGCTGAGCATGCAGTTCGTTCTCAGGGTATCGACGTGACGCTTCATCCGCAGAAGCCTTTGCGAGAGGATCCGGTGAGATACCGAATATGCTGGAGCAAAAAAGCAACATGCCAACGGTCTTCACGCACCATTGAAGACATGAAATTCGATTCGTTTTTATTCTTCGAGCTTGCATGGAATTTATTTCGTGGGGTTCGGGATTCCGATCGTAACGATGTAGGGATCCCTAAGAGTTTAAGACATTCAACGTGGATTCGCAGCAGCGGTTTACCCGTCATTAAAGCGTTTGGGAATTCTCAATCCACTTCTTAAAAAGGGTATCATCGAAAGTCTGTTAAGGTTGTTTTTACTTGCCTGGAATTCAATGGAGATGACGGACGCTTATCCCCGTTAGGGTGTTTTATCGCCCTTTGTTTCCTGAGGCCACAAGACAGTGTCGAGCGTGTTAACGTCACTTTATTCTCAGGAATTACTAACGCTCAGTGCTGAGTCGATAAGATAGAGCTTCCGGCAGAAGGTTTGATGAGAACTGCGGACGCGAGCGGTCGATCCTAACACCAAAGTTCGATAGGATACAGGGCGGTTGGTAATCCCATTAAAGTCAATGTCGGAAATTGGGTGCAGTTATGTTGAGATGGTCAGGGAAGCAGTGTGTCTTGCGGTTATCGGTCATGATGCTAGTTACTTTGGTCGCGAAGACCGCGATAGCCGAACGACCCAATATTCTCTTTATTTTTTCGGATGATCACGCGATTAAGGCGATCTCGGCTTATGGAGGTCCGCTCGCAGACGTCGCACCCACACCGAATATTGATCAGCTCGCTCGCGAAGGCGCAGTGTTCCTGAATTCCTTCTGCGCGAACTCGATTTGTGGACCTTCTCGCGCAACGATCCTGACGGGGAAACATAGTCATAAGAATGGATTCATGCGGAATGGCAATAACTTTGATCCCAATCAATGGACGGTGGCGAAAACGCTACAGGCGGGAGGATACAACACGGCCGTCATTGGGAAGTGGCATCTGCGTTCAAAGCCGATCGGGTTTGACCATTGGGAGATCCTGCCGGGGCAGGGCAGTTACTACAATCCGGTATTCATTCAGAGCGACGGATCACAGAAACGATTCGAGGGTTATGCCACTGACCTAACCACGGACAAGGCGATTGCCTGGCTTGATCAGCGGGACGTTACAAAACCCTTCTTCTTGATGTGTCAGCACAAAGCACCTCACCGAACCTTTGCCCCCGCACTACGACACCTTGGTTCGCTGGACGACGTCGAGATTCCAGAGCCAGACAGTCTCTTCGACGACTACAGCGATCGCAGCGGTACATTGTCGAGCAACGAAATGGAAATCGATCGACATTTTGACTGGGCCTACGATGCGAAAGTTCGCAAGGATGAACGAGGAGACGTCAAGTTGCCTGCTCCGGATCGCTATGGAACTCCAGAATACAATCGAATGAACGCGGAGCAGAAGCAGGTTTGGGATACGCATTTCAGTCCACGGAATCAAGAGTTTCTGGCTGACTTGGCAGCCGGCGAGCTCAGTCATGAGGAGATTGTCCGTTGGAAGTATCGACGGTACATGCGCAATTATTTGGCAACCGTCAAGGCAGTCGACGAAAACGTCGGTCGGATGTTGAAGTATCTAGACGATAACGGCCTCGCCGAAAACACAATCGTGATCTACTCTTCAGACCAAGGATTCTTTCTTGGTGAACACGGCTGGTATGACAAACGGTGGATGTTCGAAGAGTCGTTTCGGATGCCATTCCTGATCCGTTGGCCAGGTGTCATTCAGGAAGGTTCGGCGCCGACTGAGTTGATTCAGAATATCGATTACGCGCCTACGTTTCTCGAAGTCGCTGGGTTGGATATTCCGGGCGAAATTCAGGGAGATTCGTTAGTGCCGATTCTGAAAGGAGGGACACCGAACTGGCGAAAGTCACTCTATTACGCCTATTACGAGTTAGGGGAACATGCGGTCCCCCAACATTTTGGCGTTCGAACCGATCGACATAAACTCATTTTTTTTCCTCTGACCAACGAATGGAATCTGTTCGATCTTGAAACGGATCCGGGTGAGATGAGGAGTGTTTACGATCAGCAAGATTACCAGCAAGTTCGCGCAGAAATGTCGGCTGAATTCTCACGCTTGCGTGAGCAATTTGATGCACCGCCTTTTCCCTCAAACTGAATTAGCGTTGTTTATGAATTCAGGTCAGAGTGGTATGAGCCACTAAGCTTGCTGAGATCTTTTCAGAGATCGGAGTGCGCTGATTCGCCTTTGGGCTGAGGTTGCTTTGGTTTTGCGTCAAATTGATGCAAAACATTCCGCATCACAGTTTGCCATTTGGGGTCGACCGATAGAACTGTGCCTGCGGCAATCGTCCCGGCATGAAAAACTCGACCTCCCGTGGGACGTTCCCAATAAATCACTTCGGCACAAATTCCGTCTTGGGAAGAGGTGTTTTGTGTGAAGTAGTCGAGCGTTGCGCCACCGGGTCGGACTCCAGGCGCCAAGGTAACAATCCCATCCGGTTCCTCGGGCAAGGTTGCGCCTGCTGGAATGTTGCGGGTGACCTTGGCCAAGGTACTCGCGCGGACATCCCGTTCGTGGCCCACCGCCCAGGGCTGAGATTTTTCCGGGCCATGCCCAAATATTTCGTCATGCGACAGGCTGGCTTCTTCCGGTTCCTTCATGAGAAAGTGATCTGGAAGATCAGCGTGATAGACGCCGTCGACACCTGCCCAGCCACTGCAGTCTAATCCAATGCATTTCCAAGCGGGGTAGCCGCATTCTCGCATCAGGCTGCCTAGGCGTTGATCGTCGCTGTGATACAGTTCGCCTATCAATGCACCGCCGCGCCCGCCAATACGTGGGTCGTATTTGCGGTATTCCATCACGCTACCGTCTTCATTGAAGGTCGTTCTCCAAAACATGGTATTGCCCGAAAGCGCAATCACGGTTCCGCCATCAGCAAGAAAATGTTCGACACACTCGTAGGCTTCGGCGGACCAGTACTCGCTGTGCCCATTAATGCACAGCGTCTTGTATCTATTCAGCATTCCGGGATTGCAACGAAAGTCATAGTCGGTGACGACGTCGTAATCGTAGCCGTCATGATCACCGTAGACTCCATCAAGCCATCGATGCAGGAACAACTCCGTTCGCATCAGATGACTAGAGCGAAGCTCGGGAGCCAGGTAGAGCCAGGCCGGGTTCGCCGCTGGCCAGGGCACACGCGTTCCGAAGTAATAGGCCGGCTGGCCGTGATGGTGATCCCGATAGCAACTGTAGGCGGGCGCCTTGGGATGGCTGTTCGCCAGACCTCCTGTGCCAACCGTTTGGAGACCCTCCTGCATCGGAACTGGGAAGGCTGCTTAGTTGCAGAATTAAAGGACGAGACGTGCAGGGCTAGAGGCGGAGAAGATCCAGGAAAGAACCGCTCGCGGATGCCCATTTCGAGAGTCACTCGTGGGGCCTGGCAAGTCCAACATCATCGCTTGTCCAGGGGTTGTTGAGAGTTTGCCTGCTCTTAACGAAAGCCGGCCTGTGTTGTTTCCAACACGACGTCTAATCTCACGGCGTAGATTTTTACATGGCTACGAAGATCTCGTGTTCGACCTCGTTGTAGTGAGAATTTGACATCCTTTGGAGATTCGACGGCGTAAGAAAGTTTGTCCTGTCCAGACCCTCGCCAGGCAAAGATTAGGACCTGTTGGCGGTCAAAGTTAACCTGATCGAAGTTGCCAATTTGTCCAGGCGCGAGATATTCCTTGAGAACCTCTTTGTTCTGGATTTGGAACGGCTTTATCGCGCTGCTTTTGTCGAAGACCGTCTCGTTTGTCCGCGCGCCCGTGATTTCAATAATGGGGGAGATCGTGACGTCTTTGGGAAGGAGTTCGCTGTCTCCTTTTCCGTCTCTGCGGCCTAGCGTGATGATGATGGTGTCGTCCTTGACGAGTTGCAGGTAATACGGATCTACCTTTTTCCCTGAGATCGATACCAGCACAGCGGTCGGATTCTGTAGACGCTTGAGGACACTGTTCTTTGTTAGCTCGTTTCCAGCGGTATCGACGACCCTTGAATCTGGGATTTGGCTGCTGCCTCCAAAGAAGAGAGTTCGTGTGATCGGAGTTGTCTCGGTCTCGACGTCGTCCAGGATCGCTGTTTTACCGAGGTCTATGACGCGATGCACGATGTCGTATTGTACCGCGGGCAATACCAGTTCGATCTGGTATTCGCCCTCGGTTCTTTCCGTAATGGGCTTCGCGGTCGCCATGCCAATGACGGGGGCAATGTCCTGTGGTAAGCCGATTTTGTCTTCGCTCTGTGCGACGGCTGTAATGAGAAGGCAGGAAAGCACTGTCCCGGCTATTTTGTGCATGATGATTCTCTCTGATTCAAGCCTGTATTTTATCTTTAGATGATGAGTAACGTACGTGTATAAGTGCGATTGTATGATCTTGCCAATGGGTTTGACGATAGCAGGATCGGCTGATTTTTATGATGTGACGAGTTTTTTGATTGCCAGAGAGACAGTTACGACAAGAAAAGTGCCCACGCTACAGATCACCGAAAAGATGGGCATTCCATCCACGATAATGAGATCGACTTCATAATTGAGTCGGTTAGACAAAAGGGCGGATACGGCGATGGTGAAATAAGCGATCGTTAGAGAGCTTGTGATTAATTGGCATGCTGGTTTTTTAAACGCACGGATCTTGTGAGAGACCAAAAGTCCCAATGGAAAGGCTGCACTCAAGTCCGAGGGAAGCTGCTCTGAAAAGCTGATGCGATTTTTCTGGATTGCTCTGCGAGGTGTACTTCGAGTTCTCGGTGGGAGTCGAGTAGGGATTTGTGTTTTGAGGAATTATCGGAGCCATTATGAACGCGCGTTTTGAGGCTGGTAGGTCTATCTGTAGTTGTCAGGGATTGGCTTGCCCCCGTGTCACTCCGTCATCATGAAAAGTTGCCTCGACTATGTGCTGATCTTCAAATTGCCTGGCGTCGCGTCGAGCAAGCAGGCGGCTATTGGTTTGAATAAGGTGGCAGAAGTTGATTGGAACATCGAGAGACGTCTGCTTAGGTGAGAATGACGTAGTGAATCGTGATCCCTTCCTTGGTTGGGACCCTCGTTGCATTATGTTCTTCGTATTCGGGGCCTTCGGTCTGTCGATAGGAAATCTCCAGATTGCGGTCGTCAATCCAGCGGATCTTGATGTTTGAAAACCCGCTCCGTGTCTTGTGCTTGCCGAGAGGACTGTCATGTGGATTCAACTCATCACTCGTGCGTCGTAGATTGACGTTGGTATACGCGGAACCTCCGGCGCCTCCTCCTGCGCAATTAAAGCAGGTGGCGACGAATTCTCCATTCGGTGAGCTTGTTTCAGAAGTCACTGTTACTGTATCCGAAACACGATTGGCATCGCAGCCTGATTGAAAAGTTAACGAGAAACCCGCCACCATCGTCGGTAAGAATTTGAAGGCGTGATTAGTCCTGAATATGTGAATTCCTGGTTGGCTTTAATGAATTCTTCGAAAGGTTAACGGAGCATTAACGGGTCAGGGACGCGTCGGAAAGGAGATGGACGATGGCCCTGCTTAGATAGTATCACTTAATCGACGTTGAATGACTCACTTAACGCCATGTCCTGCAATCGACCCGGGAGGCTTGAAGCCATCGTTTTCGTCTGAAGCTTGCACGGCAGACTTGGCCGCCGTCAAGATGATCGCGTCAGGGTCATTTTAGGAAAGAAATTCTCAGCCATGAAGGTCGGCCGAGAGCGTGCGACGAGAGTAGGGATGTGTCGCCGGAAGGGAGGTTGAATTCAGTCTAGGATTAATTCGAAATCTTTTAAAACTTCGGGACCTGAATTCAAGCGGATTACTCTGGGCTTGGTGTTGTCAGTCTTTAGATTCTTATAAACGAAAAGGCCATCGACTTGAGGGGTGCCTTTGCGGGTAATGGTGAACGAATCGCGTAATTCGAAATTGGCGGGATCATTTTGTACGGTGTCTAACAGTAACTTTACGTCAGGGCTGATCTCTTGGTCACCATAAGCAGCGATATCAATGACGATGTAGTCGATTTGGGTTGAGTTCAAATACGATTTAAGTTCAGTGGGCGTCTTGAATACCAATTTGAAATAGTTGCCCATCCAGGTACTCTTGGAGAGCGTTTTGCTGGCTCGTAAAACCACTCCCTTTCGATCTTTGTCCCGGAGAAGTCGCTCAACGATAAAGGAGCCTTCACCTCGTTCGTCGGACGCAATGAGAATCACGGGTGCATTGTGTTCTGAAGGAATCGATTCAGCGACTGCAGTATAGCCTGAGTGGGCTTTCCGCGGATCGGGTTCTACCGTGATAATCGCCAACGGGACGATGATGGCTACAGCGCCATATTCGACGATTTTTCCGTAGGGCGAAAGCTTTTGTCGAATGTCGTTGAGTCCGTATCCAAAGATCACAATCAGTGCCGGCAAGGCTGGCAGAAAGTAACGGGATTCGCCGGTAATGTAACAGAGGATCTGGAACAAGACGACGGACAGAACCCAGGCGATCGAGCAACCAATGTCGATGCGACGATGAGTCTCTTCTTCTGAACGACCGTGCCATCGATAGGCATATCGAATGATGCCAGCGGCAGCCACAATCCACAGGCACGGTCCCGTGGCTCGATACAGTTGTTCGAGCAAGTGCAGGCGCTGCCAGGAGTACAGGGCTCCTCGCGCAAGTCGATATGCATTTGTGTGAAAGCTAAGCCCCAATGAATCGGCAACGATGAAGAATGGAGTTGTTACCAAGATGGTTGCTGCCAGAAGTAATGCAATTCGTTTCCAGTGTCGCGGGCCACAAAAACCAGTAAAGAACGGCGCGAGAAAAATAAACAAGATTAATGCAAATGCATTGCCCTTGGTGAGCGTTCCTAGAATCGTCCACACAATAAAAAAAACGCTGTACTTCCAGTGTTTGTATTTCAAAAGGTCCGTAAATGCTGTTACTGCGAGAATGCAGAATAAGCTGACGAGCATGTCTGCCATCACATGGAAAGTATGGATGCGGACCAATGGGAGGCTTAGGAATAGTCCTGACCCGATGAATGCTTCTAACGTGCCGCATAGTCGCAGTGTGCGCTGGAAGATAATCGAGGTGATGATCGCGGTGATCAGTCCAATAAGCAAGATCGCACTTGCTTTTGATACACCAAACACAAGGTACCAGCCTGCCTGGATTGCGTAAAACGCGGGAGGAAAGTGCCCGAATGCGATCTTCGGGTATCGAACGTAGAATTCTTTTGCGAAATCGATCGGTGAAGAACCGACTTCGTTTCGAAGGTAATCGTGGGCCATGACACCTGTGATGAAGTGGGATGGTTCATCGGGGTGGATGGTGAACTCTGTATCAAAGCCGTCGTTCCAAAGTTGGAGTAAACTGACCAGGATCCATATCGCAAGAAAGCAGCCAACTTTTGCAATTGGTGAATACAGGCGAGGATGGCTGGGTTCAGGATTACTGGTAGTCAACGACTTAAAATGCTTTTGCGAGGTCAACAATCGATGATTGTGAATGGTAGTTGGCTTGTGCCTATCGCTCGACGTGACTGTGAATCGAAAGACGTTTACGGAGTCTTCTCAAACCTGGAATGTGATAATCCGCTAAGAATACAACCAAAGCGATCATGCTGTAGAAAAAGAAAATGCAATGAATGCATGCCGATTTGAAGGTAAACCAAGCCCCCCGTAACTTAAAGAGAAACAAATAGAAGTCTGAGTTCAAGAGCAGAAAACTCCAGGCAAGAACGGCCATGCTGCCGAGATACCAGGCAATGTAGGGGATGCCGAGGAAATGTCCAAGCACACCATCGGATATGTCCTTAATCGCGAGCGGGATACCGATAATGGCGAAAATCATCATCAGCACTAGCAGCGTGCTCACGACCGCACTTAAACGGTTTCGGTGAGTGAGGTTCAGGTCATTGGGGATGTTGCGTTTAGAGTAGATGAGCCGCAGCCATGGGATCGCACGGTGCAAGACGTCAGCCACCAGCATCGTGGAGAATGTCCAGTACTTTAAATGCTTCACTTGCAAGGATTTTTTCAGCAAAATCTCATGGCCTGCTTCGGAAAGTCGGTAGCCGAATTCGATGTCTTCAACGGCTGGGAATCGGTAGCGCTGTTCGTCAAATCCATTAACCTCGAGAAAGGCTTCCTTGCGAACTGCGCCGCACCCAGCCCAAAACGTTTTCGCATCGGATTTGGAGTTTTGATGCACGAATGCGTGCAGGAGGTTACGGAATTGCGAGATGAAACCTTGATGACCAGGTTCGAAATCGTAGGAGCCAAATAAAGCTGAGATATTGGGCGTTTCGTCGAATGTCGTGACGACGTCGGACAGGGTGGTTGGCTGTACCAATACATCTGCATCAACAAAGAAAAGAATCTCTCCGCGAGCTACTGCCGCTGCGTGATTACGACCGCCTGCCGGACCGATACTTTCTTTGAATTGTTTGATCGTTTCGTCGATCTTTATCGAATCCTGAGATTCGACCAGGGTGGCCCCGTATTCAATAGCGAGTTTTCCACTGCCGTCGCTTGAACCATCATCGAAAACAAGAAGTTCGTAGTCGTCGTAGTTCGATAACTTGATAGCCTCGAGGCAGTCACGAAAAGACTCGCCGCCGTTCTTCACGGTGATGATCACGCTTAGGCGAGGTGTTTCAGTTGGTGATGTTTTTGTCATGATGGATTGAACGAAGGAGAAGAGTGTTTGATTTCGAAAAAGTCTGGCTAGAAGGAAACCCTTCCTTTTCCGAAGCAAGCCGTAGGCACCATGGTTTTGAGATTGTCTTCAAATCTGTCGCTAGACCTCAGATGGCTTTCGAAGGAATTTAGCGTAAAAGTATCCAGCTGCGTTTGCGAATTGAGACACGAAAAGCAAAGATGCCATCTTCAATGCGTTCTGCTTTTTATCGAATGCTAGCCGGAACATATCAAAATAAAAACTTAACGGTTCCACACGATGTCGGCCGGAGTCCCTTACGTTTCGTAGGTGGTGGAATTGAAACGCTCCCTGGCCGTAGTTGAAATGCTGTTTGAAAAACTTCTTCAAAGTCATCTCATGAGAATGCAAGATGGTGGCGGACGGGATGTAGATTAGTTTCAGTCCCTGATATCGCCAGCGGTCGCAAATCTCACGGTCCTCTCCGGCTGCGAGCGGGAACTGGGTGTCGAAGCCTCCTGATCCAAGAAATCCTTCGCGTGAGATTGCCAGATTGTTTGAGGTGAAGAACCTTGCGTCGTTCGGTTCACGATTGAAATATTGGTAAATGTGGTCAATCAGAAGCTGGCTGGCTGCCGCTGGGGAATTGTCCTTGAGGGCATTGATCGTATATCCCCCGAGTACCGCGTCCGGTCGTTCACGGAAGCCGTCTGCAAAATGATTTAGCCAGTTCTGATCGAGTTCGCAGTCGTCATCGGTAAAGGCGATGTAGCGGTTGCTCGCGTGGCTAACACCTCGGTTACGGGCCGCGGCTGGGCCTGACTGGCTTTGTTGGACCAGCGTGAGGTTAAGTCTGTCATGAAATGGCTTGACGACGTCATGCATTGAGGGGGCGCTGCCATCATCGACAACGACTACCTCAAATTGGTCCTTCGGATAATCGAGGCCTGTCAGGCTGTCAAGGCATCTGCGCAGACGATCGGCTCGGTTGTGAGTCGGTATCACGATGGAAAATGTAATTGGATCGCGCATGAATCGTTAGGCGAAGGTCGTTGAATGTTGCTTGCTTTGGGGGGACTCTTGGGCCATTGTGGAGTGTCACATGCCGCGAGGGCATTCACGGATTCGCTCATCGCGAGCAACGTATTTGGAGTTGTTCTGGTTAATGAGACGGAAACCAAATGCGGAATCGGGAGGGGGAGTTCTCAAGTCGATGTGGTTTCAGGTGGATCGAAGTTGGAGTCCAATCCAAGGTCTTGTTTAGTTACCAGTTCTCGATAAAGACCACTTTGCAACATCAGTTTGGCATGAGTTCCCTGCTCAATCACTTTGCCCTCTTTGAGCACAATGATATTGTCTGCATTGCAAATGGTGGCTAGTCGATGGGCAGCAATCACAACCGTCCGATCTTTGCCAAATGAATCTAATGCCAATTGAATCGAAGATTCTGTGTTTGAATCAAGAGCGCTGGTTGCTTCGTCAAGAATCAATAGATCTGGATTGGTCAATAAGGCCCGTGCGATTGCAATACGCTGTTGTTGTCCACCGGACAGACGAACACCATTGTCGCCGATATGTGTGTCATACCCTTCGGGAAGTTCCTCAACGAACTGGTGGAGTTCCGCGAGTTCCGCGGCACGCATTGCTTCTTCGTCGGTCGCGTCTGCATTCGCAAACTTGAGGTTGCTCATCAGCGAGTCGTTGTAGAGCAGTGTGTCCTGACTGACGACGGCCAGCGATTGTCGCCATGTTGGGATGTCGAATTCACGCAGGTCTGTCTGGTCAAGCAGAATGCGTCCTTCACTGCAGTCGTAGAGTCTCGCAATGAGATTAATGATGGTCGACTTGCCTGATCCGGAAACGCCAACGATGGCGGTCACTTCGCCTTTGGGGATCGAAAAAGTGACGTCGTCGAGCGCGGGATTGCCTAGATCTGAGTAGCGAAACGTAACATGGTCGAATTGAATGCCTTCCTTCAATGCCGTGAACTTTACGTTTCCGTTTTCCATCAATTGCTTGTCTTCGGTCTTTAAGAATTTAAAAACCGATTCCAGGGCTGGAAGAGTGTTCCAGATCTCAGAATACATGCGATTTACGGCGGTCGCCGGCGTCAGTAATCGAAAAACGATCAGCAAGAAAATGATCATTCGGCCCAGCCAACCTGTCGATTCAGCTGGCAGGAAGAATGTCCCTAAAAAAAGGAGAGTGCTCATGCCGATTGCCGCGCTGATGCTGAACAATGGTACTGATCGTAAGATCAGCTTTTGGCTCTCGAAAAAATGATGAAGGTAGCGGTCTGCCGCCTGCAAGCACCGATCGATACTCTGGCTCTCCTGGGAATAAAGGTGAGAGAGTTTCATCAGTGACAAACTCTCTATCACGAGCTTGCGAACGTTCTTTTGTTCGGTGACGTGAGCTCGTCCTTCTTGCTTAAGTCTGTTTGAGCTGATGCGATGATGAATCACGCCCAGCGGGATCAGTAATCCAATGGCAAGGAGTGTGAGTTTCCAGGATAGTAACGCCATTAGAACTGCGTAAACGATCAATATAGAAACGTTAAGGATGAGGTTTGCGAGGATGGTGATAAGGTATGATGCACTGTGAGTGTTGGTGACGATGGTCGTCAGCAAGTTTCCTGACGTGTCATTGTGGATGAACTTGAGAGGCAGGCGGTAGAGCTGCAAGATCGTTTCACGATTCAGGATTCGTTCCGTTTCGATTTTTAGCTTTAGTGTGAGAATCCGATTCGCAAATCGCATTCCACTTTGGATAAACACCATTGCCAACAAGATAACGGCGACAACACGTACTCGGGCCACGAGCCCTAATGAAAAAATGTAATCGCCAATCCAGCCGGGCAGGGGGAGACCCTTGATCGTATTCGATTGAATCTCTGATGTGTCGAGCAGAGGAATGACAAGTCCGACTCCAAGCCCCTCGGCCACAGCTGTCAAAAAAGCAGTGGTGATAACCGCACCTGTCAGAACACGCTGATGCGGCATTATTCGGAAGAGTTGTCGAAAGACGGAAAGCGGACGTTTGGTCATGCGTGTTTTGTTTCAGTTATCGCCTGGAGGTTGTCTCTTTGCTTGGTTTGCTCCGGCTCATGGGATACACGTGGATACTAAAGCAATTGCTGCTTGCTTTCTAGATCCACGTCATAACTGAAGTGAAGTGTTTCAGATTTGAGTCGTTGTAAATGTTTGCGAGTATCGATGCCGTGGCGAAAACCCTTGGGTTCTTATCAGCAGTAGGTTTGCTTCTTGATGCGTCGTTTCCAGCGTCTGCTGTTGCGAATCTACGCAAAGAATTCGGTGATTCGCAATCGGATGTTTTCAGCAGGCGTTGCTGCTCGGGCGAATTCATGGATCGGTGAATAGCCGAGGTATTGAAGCAGATCCAGAGATACTGACTCGAAGAGTTCGATTTGCCGTGCAGAAAGTGTCTCCCGCCAGGCATTGATTCAACTTTCATTGAGTTCTTTTCCGATGAGCGAATGCTGACGTTGGCTGTAGTCGGGGACTTGAAATCCCTGAGGCTGGAGCAGGTGGGCCTCGAATGGTAATTTCAGGAAATCACCCAATTGATGGGTCGTCTCACTTAGTTTTTCTACAAGGTCGTCGTAGCGGATTTGGATGTTAAGATCCGGTTTTAAGTAGCTTTCAGCAGCCAAGCCGTAGGTGAGTTCTGATCGCCTAATCGTTTCGTGTTTTCCGAGATGCCTAATTCGGCAATCAAATCTCTGACTGATTTCTCAATTGGACCTTCTCCTGCGATCAGCAATTGAGCATCCGGAATCTTGGAAACACACTTTGCGAACGCTTGAGTCAGGACGAGCAGCCCTTTCTCCCAGGCGAGGCGGCCAGCATACACAACGGTAAGTCGGGCTTTCCAGGTTGAACCTTCATTTCTGGGCTCTACTCAGTTCCGGATGACTTTTACCGGCCCGATGCCGTGTTCCTCAAATGTTTCTTTGACTGCATGGCTATTTGTCACAACGACATTGAATGCGCCTTTTCATTGTCGCCATAGTTTGAGCTGGCTTATCAGTATTACCCAGGCATGAGGTGAGACACAGCGATGACGGAGGCAAGGATAGCCGTACGTTTCTCGACAAACAGAATGGTCAGGCAGGAGTTTGAGCCCGGTCGGACAGACTGTTTCATACCATCGGGCATAGTACAGGCAGGGTATTTCGCGAAGGAGTGGCAGAATTAGAGGAGATAACTGCGAGAGAAATTTTCTCACATGGACGATGTCCGGCTGGAAATCTTTGAGAGTCTTTCGAGGTTGCCATTAGGCTGAAAGGTTAAAGATGCGATTAAGCGTATGCAGGCTACGGGTTGTGCCATAACATGTGTAGTCCGCTTGGGGTTCCTGGTTGCCGTACTTCGCCGTGCTTGAGAACAACCTTGCGTCATGTCCGCGAAGACGAAACCCATCTCGCAACGACAACGTCATTAACTCCGCCCTGCCACTTGGAGTTGAGCTGTCGTTGAGAAGTAAGACCTTCATTGAGTGAATGGATGTAGCAACAACGTTAGCCGCGGCTAGGAAGCGTTTACCGATTCACTGTCTTCTGATTGTTTTCTGATCCAGGTTGGGAATCAGTGAGTTTGTAATCGGTTTCTTCGTCGGAGTGAATCTCCTCGTGATAGACCTGCTCGGTGTTGACCGCCCACAGGTCGTGGTCTTCACCATGAAGCATGTTGCGAACGGCGAGCATACCGGTCAACATGGCATGGTCTTGGTTGTTGTATCGGTGCAAGCCATTGCGGCCAACGGTTTGAATGTTGTCGAGAGATTCCACGAATTCACGAAGATGCGTCAGGTGGGATCGATAGTCTGAGTCGTAAACAGGGTACGAATTCTCGACGCGAAATACACATCCATCTTCGATCGACTCATATTTTGCCAGGCCTAATTGATCAACCTCGCGTTTGCCGAGTTCAATCAGGTCCGCATCGTCCTGGTTCCAGACCTCATCGCCGACATTACAGAAATATTCGAGACCCAGGCTGCTAAGCTTCTGGTCCGGCACCATATCGGGACTCCAGTTTTTGTAATTCTGGATGCGTCCTACCTTCACCTGAGGATCATGGATGTAGATCCAATTGTCCTCGAACAATTCAGGTTGTTTGATAATCAGACAGACGGTCAAGAAGTCCCGGTATTTGAGTTCTTTCGCCGCGTCGAGCACTTCTTCAGGGGCAGGGGGATCAAGCTTCTTGATGAGTTCGGTGAGCGCCATGCTTGAGATGAAGTCAGTGCCTTCGTAAGCGACTTCGATGCCGTCACGCATGACGATGACACGATCGATGTGGTTACCCGTTCTTTCGATACGCACCACATTCGAATCCATCTCTACCTTGCCGCCACGGTCCTCGATTCGCGATGTCACGGCTCGCCACATCATTCCAGGGCCAAGTTTGGGATAGTGAAAGTGGTCAATCAGCGTTGTGACTGTCGAACGAGGTTTAAGAAACATATTGAGAACTGCAGTCTTCAATGAGAGTCCCTTGATTCGTTGAGCAGCCCATTCAGCTTTCAACTCCGTACACGGAATTCCCCACACCTTTTCGGTGTATGACTCAAAGAAGATCTTGAATAATCGTTTGCCAAACCGATTCGTTACCCATTGTTCAAATGTCTCTTCGACCTTGTACGGAAATAGCTTCCAACGAACATAACTGGCAAAGATCAAAATGCTTTCCCCGATACCAAGACTGAAAAGCGTATTCAGCGGTTTCAGAGGATAATGGAAAAAACGTTTTCGGTAGTAGATGCGAGACAAACGGTCACGTTCGATAAACGAATCTTTGAGGACATCATCCCAGAATGCTCGGACTTCCTTCGATTTCGTGAAGAACCGGTGTCCTCCCATGTCGAACGAAAAGCCTCGATAAGACTCTGTCCGGGCGATTCCACCCACGATTGATAGCTTCTCAAGTACCGTTGCATCCACGTTTTGAGATACCAACTGATGGGCAGCGGTAAGGCCAGAGGGGCCGCCACCAATGATGACGAATTTCTTATTCGTTGATGTCATGCTCTACTGTCTTGACTTGCCAAATGGCGAGTTGGCTTCAAGGTGCGTTCTCAGTATCTGATTCCGTAGCGAGGTTGGCCCAGCGCACACTCCGTACTGGTCGGTTGCATTACCACTGATAAATCGGCACGCTTGCTCATGCCGCAATGGGACGATCTGCTCGCTTCAATCCTTTGATCAGTGATGCGACCGCTTTATTCGATATTATTGGATAGGTCATTAATTGCCAATTGTCAAATAGACGTTCTATGTTGATCACGGTGGGATTTGGACAATCGTTTTGCCCGGCGGATGGATTCTAGGGAGCGTTTCGATTTTGAGACCGCATCGAATTACTGCGAAGCGGCTTACTCCAGAAGGCTGAGTCGAGTGATAGAGGAGCAGCGAAAGACTGTCATTTTATCCATAAGAACCTGATTCGCTCTTTGGCTGCGGGTCTGTGCGCAAGATACCGCCAACCTCCGATCGCACCGCAGGCTCGATACGATGTGTATCTCAAATAACTCCTCGGATCCCTTAATCCTGCACGACCTGTTTAAGTCGCTTGACGCCTCTCGAGTCGAGTGAGATGAGAGTCGTCTGTCGCGATTCCAACGCTGATCGGTATCCCGAGGGGCCATCAAGAAGCATCTTCAGACGCCTGACTTCGGAATCCTGCAAAGATGACGGCGAGGGTCAACGCTACCGAGCAAACGATGAAGATCACGGTGGACGGAGTGCGCCCCGTGATCTCTTCCGTGAATGGCCACGGGATACGGAAGAACGCCAGGTTCAGCCCGAAATACAACCAGGTTGTGAATAGAAGGCCGATACGAGCGAATGGAAGCGATTTCTGCCCTCGGCGGCCAAGGTTCGCCAACCAGAGGGCGAGCACGAAAGACAACGTCATCGGGATGATCACATACAAGACCCAGCCTGTGACGATAGCGGTATCAGTACTCTGATAGGAGAGATTGAGTAGCGTTTTCCCCGCAATTGGGACCGCTGCGACTGGTAGAGCACAGAGGTAGGGCCAGTACCTCCCTCCTACGACACCGATGAGCGGGATCGCGCAGAGAATCAGTCCGAATGATTGATATTCGCTCAATGCCGCTACCGCGAAGAATCCAGATCCAACCAGGAAATAGACATGGCAAATCAACAGCGTGAATTCCCATCCTGGCGATATTTCGGTCGGTTCATCGCTCTCTTCGGTTTCCTGAATCATGTGGCGATTGAACCATAGTCCGACAGCGAGGAAGAATCCAGCGACCGCACCGAAGGTGATTTCCATCATGTTCCACCAATTCATATACGGCAGTACGGGTTCCAGCCAAGACAGAACTCCCGTGCGAAAGAATTCAGGGTTCCAGGCGTTCAATGCCTGAATGGCCTGACCACTTGGAAAACCAATTCCCCCAGCAATGAATCCAGCAATCGCCATATTGCGAGCGAGACGATCTTTTCTAATGACACCCGTATAAAAAGCTAATGCGATGAGTGAACAGAGCAATCCACCCCAATTCTCTCTGCGTGGCTTCACATCGCTATCCGGTTCCCAATGCCAATGGTCTGAAAAATAGAGTTGAGGCAGAAGTCGGTTTTCAGGGTCAAAGGGTTGATTGAACAACCAAATGCCAACGCATAATGCGACGAATAAAGCCGGAATCAACATGGCGATTTCGAGCGGGCGGTAACGCTTCCCACCGAAACCCATGCCCATGAGTACACCCGCAAAGCCCATCCATACTCCACCTTTGATCATCAAGCCCAGCATGCCCCAGCGGAGTGCGGCCCAGTTGCCAATCAAAGGTGAGTCGTGAGTAAGACCGACCGTTTGTCCATAGGTCATCGACCCCCCGAACGAAATCCCGAGGACTGTCAACGCCACGACCCTTGCGGCGGAAAGCGAAGTTGCTTGCGGCCAAAAAAATAGAACGAGTGTGAATCCCATCAAGACGCCCGCAACCATGGCGCCGGTTTCATGGCCGTATTGACCACGAATGCCCCAGCCCATTCCCCCTGCCATGGCCGTTAGTAATGCAACGATGATGAGAAAAGAGATTCTGTTGGTTTGCACCAGGTGTTCCCCCAAGGGTATCGAGACGGATGCGGTAAATTCGAAACTGACGAACGACATCCAAAACTTTCGTAAACCGTCTCGATAATAGAAGATATTCAGAAGGCTGCGGCAATCCGATTCTTACAGAAGGACCTACGGTTCTTTGTTGTCGATAATTTGAGCGAATTCGTGGTCCTCTGTACCTCGATTCTTTTGAAGCTCGTCGTTGGGATGGTATCATGAGCACCTCACGGATGGCGGCTTTCTCTCACAAAGTTTTCGGCAAGGCAGTGGCGGATGACGAACTCCAAGTCGATCACCAACAGACTTGTTTTGATCCTTTTGGGCATGTTGTCATGCGTGTCGTCTGATACCGTTGTCGCTGATAGAGAAGTATCTCCAGTCGTCTTCGAAGAGCATGTTCGCCCGGTGCTGTTGGCGAAATGCGGGAACTGTCACAGCGATGAAGTACGCGAGGCAAACCTTGATTTTCGGTCAATGGCCGCCTTAATGCGTGGGGGTGATTCTGGCCCGGCATTGGTCAAAGGACGTGCTGATCAAAGTGTGTTGCTCGAACGCATTGATGCGGGAGAAATGCCTCCCGCCGATCAGCCCGCCTTAACGTCCTCGGAAATCGAATTGATTCGAGCGTGGATCGATGCTGGGGCTGTCGCAAACGAAAGCGATGTTAATTCCGATGAATGGTCAAGGCGACTTGTCGAAGGCGAACAATATTGGGCTTTCCAACCTCTTCAACGGCGGCAGCAGTCAGGGACATCGGATTGATCTGAACTTTCCCCAAAAAATAAAGTCCGGGTACCTGATCACACTTCTCTCGCAGATTCGCTGCAGGCCTGGTACCGTGCCGATCGTTTGAAGCTACGGCACGGAGAGGCTGTTAAAGAGTGGAAGGATGAAAGTGGGAAGGGCCGTCACCTGAGACCGACTTGGGCTCGCATGGATGCTCAAGTTGGCGCACCTCCACGGTTTGTGAATCCTTCGACCGTTGGGGGTATGCCTGCCGTGCGGTTTCATGAGATCGCCGGTTTGGGGTCGACTGCTGAAATCCCCGTTGACGTGCACGGGGATGCCGGTTGGACCATGATCGCGGCCGTGAACGTGCGTCCGCCGAGCCAGTCGACAACCACCTCAGTGATTGTTGGTTTTGGAGATCCAATGCCTGCCAGTGATCCTGGTAAGCCTCGGGCTTCGCTGTTAGAGATTCACCGGGAAACGGCTCAGTTGCGACACGCTGGTGGTTTTGGGCACGATGCAGCACTGCCGGCACGAGGGATGTGGGCCATTTATGATCGACCTCAGGTGATCACTCTTGTGAAGCAATCGGGAGCGATGTCGGCCACCACCACTTTGGTTTTGAATGGAAGTCCGGTCGCTGCAAACCAGATAACGGGATCGTCGTTATTGCCCGATATCAGACATCGTGATGACTTCAGTATATTTATGGGGCATGCTGCGAATGAATTGGGAGCCTTGCGTGGGGACATTGCCGAAGTTGCCATTTACAACAGGTCGCTAGGATGTGCAGAACGCAAAGCGATTGAGCAGGGGATGATGCGGAAGTATGGGATCGACATTCCACATCTCCCTGACGCAGCGGAGATTTCCGACCGGCATCGTCAAGGAATGACTCCTTCTTTCGGATCCACCCTGCACCCGATTGATGAGTTTATTGACACCAAACTGGACGAGCACGAATTATCCTCGGCACCCCTTGCTGATCGCCGAACCTTAATTCGCCGAGCCTATTTCGATCTGCTCGGCCTGCCGCCTACACCAGAACAGATTACGGCCTTCGTCAATGATGAAGCTCCTGACGCATGGGAGCAACTTCTCGAACGTCTGCTCCATTCAAAACATTATGGTGAACGTTGGGGGAGACATTGGCTTGATGTTGCACGTTATGCCGACACCGGTGGATACGAAACAGATATCTACTACCACAATGCGTGGAGATACCGCGATTACGTTGTAAAATCTTTCAACGATGACAAACCGTATGATCAGTTTGTTCAGGAGCAGATTGCCGCGGACGAACTATGGCCCAATAACCTTGATCTGGATGGCAGCTATGTCATGGATCCAGAAAAGTTGCGTCATTTTGAGGCATTAACGGGGACGGGCTTCTACGCTTTTGGTCCGCAAATCCATGAGTCAAATATGGACGCCAAAAAGCGGTCGTATGAACAACTCTCGGATTGGGTGGATACCACAACTGCAGCGTTTCTCGGTCTCACCTTTGGTTGCGCCAGATGTCATGATCACAAATTCGATCCGATTTCTCAGCGAGATTACTATTCGCTGCAGGCCGTCTTCGCGGGAAGTCGAACTCGGGAAGCCTTTATTCAACCCGATATGGGGCTCGCGGATTGGGGACAGCACTATCCAAAAATCATTGCGGTCGCTGAGGCGCGGCAAGCATATCTTCGATATGAACAGCAGACGTCAGTTGATGAACGAACCGATGCCGAAAAAGAGAAGTTGCAGGAACTGAAGAATCAGTTGGCGGATCGCTTGCTCGCTTTGCCCTTAAATGATGCTCAAAAAGAACCGTACGTTACCATCTATCAGCGACCTACCGTGACGGTTCTCGGCCATTATCGTGGGGAGTTGGCACCGCAAGTGTGGTTGCTCAGTCGAGGTGACCTGAAGCACCCCAAGAAAAAGATGGTGCCCCGTTTGCCCGCGCTCTTGGCAGCACAGATGGAGACCGATCCTGTTTTACCATTAGGACCGTCCGGTTCTCGGAAAGAGTTGGCGTTGTGGTTGACTCGGCCCGACCATCCCCTCACTTCCCGAGTCATGGTGAATCGAATCTGGCAATGGCATTTTGGTCGAGGAATTGTCGCCACGCCAAACGATTTCGGGAAAATGGGAGTTCCTCCTACCCATCCCCAATTGCTCGATTGGTTGGCCACAGAATTCGTGGATCAGGGGTGGAGCATCAAGGCAATGCATCGCCTGATCATGACCTCGCAGGCTTATCGACGAGACAGTTCTTTTGCAACGGACAGACATCGACAAGTCGATCCTGAGAATCTGCTGTACTGGCGGATGAACCGGCGCCGACTCGAAGGCGAGGCAATTTGGGATGCCGTGCATGCAGTTGCTGGAACCATCAACTTGGAATTGGGTGGGCGTCCTGTCATGCCACCCCTTTTGGCCGAAGAATTGACGAATAAGTCGAACTGGGTTGAGTCTCTTGATCCGTCGCAACATACTCGTCGAGGTCTGTACATCATTGTTCGTCGCAACTTCAATTTTCCACTCTTTGAATTGTTCGATGCTCCTGTGAATGCTGTCAGCTGTTCGGGGCGTGATGTGTCGACGGTAGCGCCTCAGGCTTTATGGCTGCTAAATAATCATCTTGGCTTCAACCAGGCAAAGCATTTTGCAGATCGGTTGGTGCGTGATCGAGGGACGGAATCGGAAGATCAGGTCCGCTGGGCTTGGCAATTGGCTTTGGGCCGAGAGCCTACCGAAACAGAAGTTACTGAGGCCGTGCAGTTAATTGACCAATTGCAGGCTGTTGAAGCCGATGCAGTTTTGTTGGAGGATGCACCGGAAGAATTGGCAAAGTTGCCTCCGGCAAAAGCTGCTGCATTGACCAAGTTCAGCCTCACGTTATTGAACCTCAATGAATTTGTGTACGTCGACTAGGAGAGCGAAATGACCTTCGCATGACGCTCAGGCATTTGTGACAAGGTTACATGCTTTCGACGTAATAGGTGTCGTTAATATGAAACAGGCCAGTACGCACTGTGGTCGAATCGAGTTGCCACGCAATCGTCGGCAATTCTTGGCAAAGGCTGCGATGGGGACCGGAGCTATCGGGCTCGCCGGTTTGCTTCAACGTGATGGTCTGACGGCACCCATGGAGAGGTCGTTAAATCCGTTATCGCCTCAGCCTAAGCATTTTCCCGCCAAGGCCAAAAACCTGATCATGTTGTTCATGACGGGCGGGCCTAGCCAGATCGACACCTTCGATCCGAAACCCGAACTGATTAAATATGACAATCAAGAACTTCCTGAATCTTTCAATAGCGAAGGTTTGTCGCTTCAATTTATGCGACCAACGGACGGAAAGCTGATGGCCTCTGCCTTCCCTTTCGAGAAGCATGGCGAATCGGGAATTGAGGTTTCAAGTCTGTTTCCATATCTATCTCAGCAGGTCGACGACATGGCCGTGATTCGATCGTGCTATCACGATTCGTTTATCCACGGTCCAGCGATTACCCTCCTGAATACGGGTTCGACTTTGTTGGGAAATCCGAGTGTTGGATCCTGGGTTACGTATGGTCTGGGCAGCGAAAGCGAGAATCTGCCAGCGTATATGGTTCTAAGTGATGGTGGTTTTCGGGGTGGGAAGGCGATGTACCATTCTGGTTACCTGCCAGCGGTTTATCAGGGAACCGTCCTGAAAGACCAAGGTGTACCTGTCCAGAATCTCAAGCGACCCTCCTCAGTGTCGGCATCACAACAACGGCTCATGATCGACCAGATCAATACCTGGAATGCAAGGCATCGCGAGACACGCGAGGGTGATTCCCGGCTCGATGCGCGAATCAATAACTATGAATTGGCCTATCGAATGCAAACGGCCGCGCCCGAATTGATTGATCTCGCCGGTGAGACCGAAGCGACCCAAGCCATGTACGGAATTGGTGAACGAGCGCCTGACCGCTTTGGGAAAATGTGCTTACTCGCTCGTCGAATGGTGGAACGTGACGTGCGCTGCGTTTTGCTCTGTCACAACGACTGGGATGGCCACGGTAATTGTGCCAAAAACCATACGAATAACGCTTTGCATACTGATCAACCGATCGCAGGACTGTTAGAAGATCTGCGACAACGAGGATTGCTTGAGAGTACGCTAGTCGTTTGGACGGGTGAATTTGGACGCACACCCGTAATGCAGGGAGACAAAGGTCGTGATCATAGCCCCTATGGATTCACCTCCTGGATGGCTGGTGGAGGAATTCAAGGCGGGAAAGTGATCGGAGCGACCGATGACTTTGCGTTTCGTGCTGTGGAAGACAAGGTGCACGTTCACGATTTGCATGCGACAATCATGTCACTCATGGGATTGGATCACAAGAATCTGACCTATCTCTTCGAAGGTCGCGAGCGACGACTGACGGATGTCGGTGGTGAGAATGATTTGGCCGAACGATTAGTTTCGTGATTAATTCCAAATTCAAGCTCGTTCTTGTAAGAAACCGCTTAGCAAATCACTCGGAGAAGAGTGTATGTTCTTCCCTGTCATTAATCTTTTGTCGAGGTTGATCCCGTTGTGGGTGGCTGTTGCTTGCCTCAAGGTTTGCACCCCTCAAGCCGACGCGGATCCCGTAGTTTACGTTACCATGGTTTCTCATTTTGATCGGCCATGGGCAATGACCGACGGAGATCTTGTCGCGCTGAAAAAACTCACCCGGCTTCACCCGAAAATGCGATGGACCCACCTGTATAACCCGGTCGCGTACACCCAAGAAACTCCTCTTCGTGAAGCGATGGAACGGTTTGTCAAACAAACTCGAGACCATCACGGAGCGGAAATCGGGACTCACTTGCACATGTACAGAAGCCTGCTCACTGCCGCAGGTGTCACGTTTGTCGACCATCCAAGTGTTACCGCACAACAGGTGAAAGGAAGTCGCGACGATTCTGGGTACGCTGTGCCAATCACGCGTTACTCACGAAAAGAAATCGGTTGGCTTCTGGAGCATACTCGGAAAATCTATCAGGAGAGAGGTCTCGGCCAACCCAAAACGTTTTGCGCGGGCTTCTATGCCACCAGCCTTGACCTGCAAAACATGATTGCAGCTCATGGATACACGACCAGCGCTGCAGCCTTTCCAACTCAAACCGTTTATGGTGCTCAGTATGCACCAAGCTGGCACGCATTATCTGGCTGGAATGCAAGTGTGACCTACAAATCTCGACCGTACCGAATCTCTCAGAATTCGATTCTTCCTGGGCATGACGCTCCGTTCATCAACGCGATCGACAAGCAACCGTTGGTTGAAATACCACAGACTTGCAAAATTGACTGGATGGTGAGTGCAGAAGATATGAAACTTATCTTCAAGGAACACCTGGCCATTGCGAGGCAGGGGACAGCAACCGCAATTTGCCTAGCGATTCACGAAACCAGTAGCGAGGCAAACTTTGACAAATTCCATCAGGTGCTCCGCTATATCGATGAGCACATTCATTCCGGAAGCCAGCCGCAAGTGAAATATATCACGACCGCTGAGTTGCGAGACCGCATCCTTGAACTCAACTGAGTTCCTGGATTCTTATGGCAATTTGATTGATGATGGCCTTGTCTGTATGAACGCGTCTGTTCGTAAGCGGCATGATCTCGTATCGTCAATTTGCCCTTTGACTCGGCTGGGATTTGTTGGGCTGTTTTGAACAGGAACAGCCGCCCGGGGAACCCGTTTGCGATTTGAATACAATCTTGGGGGAGATGTAGATTGTGTTCATCGAAACGGGATCCCCGCTTTGCGGTTGTTAACAAAGATCGTTAACTCTCGTTGTTGTTGAGGTCCGTGCTGTAAAGTGCAATGTCGGTCGGCGAGAGGATTTCTGTTCCGGCTGCGGTGAATCCAAAACTGACTTGGCCGCCACCAGCAATGTCCCGATTCCAATCAGCTCCGCTTATGACGTAGCGATCGCCATCGCGCTGAAGGATCGTTGCATTCCAGATGTGGGTGATGTCACCCTCAAAGGTGAACTCCAGGACCCAGTTCGTAAGCCTTGTCGAGTTCGGGTTTTCAAGAGTGGCGTCTGCATTAAAACCGTTGTACCAACCTTGAGATTTGGCAAACGTGACGGAACTGTCCAGCACTGATCCGTTCGTGTTCGACGTCGGTGGATCGAATACGTCATCGTTTGTCGAGTCGTTTCCGGACGGATCGGTCGAGTCGATTACGTCAGTGTTTGTTGTTGGATTGCTGGGATTCGTTGCCGATTCAGCGACCAGGTCAAACACACCGTTGCCGCCGTAAATGTTGGCAAAGACCAGGTCAGACGCCGAGGTGATCTCGGAGAAGGTTTGGCCGTCGAACCAACTATTCGCCGCGGCACTAATCAGACTTTCGGGACCCGACGAATCGTTGGAGAGATCCCAAAACATCATGCCTCCCAAGCCAGCGTCTTGAGCCCACTCACTCTTCAGTGAAATAGTGCCCGGAGTCTCAAACGAACTGAATATCTGCTGAGACGCACTGTAGAGATAGGCAGCCTGAGCATCGTCGTCCCAATTCAATTCCCAATCAGACGTTCCAGATTGGATTTGGCCCAAGAGGTCCTTGTAGTCATAAGTTCCGCTCTCGAATGTTCCGGGAGCCGAACCACTGGCAGCCTCCTGGTAGCCATTGTCACCTCCATCTGCAACTCCACTCCATGCTCGCGTATAGAGTGCGTTCCCAAGAATGATTTTTTCCTGAGGTATGCCTGCATTGAGATAGAGATTGATTGCGGTCTCAATATCATAACCGACAGGGTCATTTCGAAGAGCTGATTGATGACCGGTCGTGTTTTCCCACGTACCATGCAGGTCGTAGGTCATGACGTTGAAGAAATCGACGTTGTCCTTCAATCCAGGCAGATTGAAATTGGCAATCTTGTCCGATCCAGCGGGGGATGCCACCGAAATCTCGTAGTATCGTCCCCGCTCATTGCCAAGAAGATCGAGTTTGTCACGGACAAGTTCTAGCAGGGCTGCGTAATACTCGCCGTCCTGAGGACTCACACTATTCGTGCCGAGCCCACCACCACCGGGATACTCCCAGTCGAAGTCGATCCCGTCGAACATCGTGTAGGTGTTCAAGAAATCGTAGATCGATTGAGCTAACGCTTCTCGCCCGGCTGCGGTTGAAGTCACAGTGCTGAAGTGCGTGGATAGCGTCCAGCCGCCCAAGGCAATGCTTGTCCGTAGATGAGGATTTGCTGCCTTGAGTTGGGTGATCTGGTTGAAGTTACCCCACACGGTTTGAGCCGAGCGTGGGTCATCCTCTGGATAATGCCACAGATCGGCTTCACCGGTCACGGTATCACCAGCTGCAAAACGCTTCTCCGTCGCAGCAAAGTTGTCGAACAACACCATCTGTCCGTCTGACGTCAAGTTCGCGAAGGCATAAACCAGATGAGTCAGTTCAGACGCAGGGACATCCGAGATGTGATAGTCACGTCCGTAAATACCCCATTCCGGGAAATAGGCGACCATCTTAGGGAAATCCACCGAATTGTCCGTATCGGTTGTCCCTGAATCAGTCGTCCCACTGTTCGTGTTACCGGAATCGGTTGTGTCTGAATTGTCATCGACCGGCGGTGTTGTTGGCGGATCCGTTACCGGCGGCGCGACAGAGGTGGGAGCGGATTCCAGATTTTGGCCGACGGGATTACCGAGCGAGACCATGCTCTGGTAGTACTCAATGACACCAGAATCAGAAACATCGAGTGCATCCCACTGCGGCCAGTCAAAGGTATCGTTCATAAAGGGCTGCATCTGATCCCAACTGAGCACCGTGAGGTGGTTGATGTCATGATTGATGGCAACGCCTTCGATCGATCGGAATCCGTGGGTCCGTCCGTGCATCCAGCCGCCGTAATGCGGTTCCATTTTGAGAGTGTTAATGAAGGTGTCGACAATGCCGTACTGCTCAAGGTAGTCGGCATATCCTTCGTGACCAAACTGACGAACCATGTCCATCACTTGGTCTCGCATCGCGGTGGGATCTTCCACGGTTCGTGCGGTGCGTTGAATGTCGGCAAGGATCTGTGGATCGTAGGCTTCGTCAGAGATCCACCCGACCTTCGCACCTTGCATTGCATACCAGAGTCCAACTCCGAGGAGGTCGTTGCCCCAGGCCTGACTGTTATTGGTCAGCGCTTCGGAAAATGCCCACTCGCCGACCTGTTCCATCGTCACGGGTTCGAGACCGAGGAAGGCTCTGAGGTTGTTGTATGCCTCATGGGCTTCGGTGGTGATGGCCGTTCGTCCTCCGACCAGCTCATCATGTTCCGAGTTGTTGTTCGAACCATGGAAGGTTCCCCAAGAGGTAATATCGATGTAGTCACCGGAGGTCGCCGGCGGCTCCATCGGATCATGGGTACCATGATCGTGTCCATCGTGATCGCTGTGGTCATCCATCGGCGGCGTGGTTGAATCATCATTGCCATCGTGACCACTGTGATCATCCATCGGTGGCATCGTGTCATTGTCAATGATCGTTCCGTATCCTGAAATAGCCCCGATTCCGGTGTGGTTGTCATGATGAAACATGTCATCATCGGGCATCGGATTGTCATTCGGAGCATCCGAAACGACTTGGACGGAACTACTCGAGCCAATTGCGTCAAATCCAAAGGTAATCGACTGACCAGCTGACACATTGCCGTTGTAGTCGACATTGCCGATCACGTAGCGACCGTTCTCTTCAGACAGTATTTCTGCATTCCAGATGTTTTGGATCGCACCATTGGTTTGCAGGGTGACCTGCCAATTACCAACCGTGACTTCAGGTGTGAAGGTCACGTTAATTACGTAGCCACTGTCCCAGTCGTCAGTGATCGCAATGGTAAATTCACCGCTCCTAGTGGTCCCACCTATCGTTTGCGAATTGGTTGGATCCAGTGGAGAAGCGACAAAGGGAATTTCGCGAGAACCGTCGGTGTGGGTCGTTTCACTGGTGCCACCGAAGCGATTGAATCCGTCTTCATACTTTTGTTCAAAACGGAAGATGAAGTTGTCTTCTGAAATCTCGCTGAAGGTAACGCCTAAAACCAATGTCTTTTCGCCCCAAGGATCAGAAGCTTGTGGCGATGCACTAATGAGTAGGCCGTCTGGAGTATCGGCTACCGCAAACTCGCGATTAGCAAAGTATTGGAAGTCGAGCTTGTCAGACGATGGGTTGAAGTTTTCGATGACATTGACAATCGGCCGGCCATAGTCGTCCATGCGGTGAGAGGTAACGACGAAACCTTCGTCGCTCTGGCCACCGACAATTCCTAGTTTCTCACCCAGGAATAGCCCCGCTGCATCGCAGTACAAATGAGCATTGCTGATTTGTAGGCCGCCGATCGGTTCCTGCATCCAGCCAGAAATCATGCTGTTTGGATCCTCTTCCGGATCGGGTAGCCGAGTTTCCAGGAACGAAACCGTTGTGCCGGCGATCAATTGTTCTAACGGGGTCTCGTGTTGCTGAATCGCAGATCCATTAAAGGGACCGATCACCATCAGATCGCCAGACGAGTTGACCATCAACTGAACGCTGTGAGCCCCCGTACTGGTCAAGTCCATGATGCGGAATGAATTTGATCCCGAATCAGAAAAATAGGAAAAGGTTCCTTCGGTCGGAACCGAAAGAACTTCGCCTGGTGCGCCGCCGGACACCAATCCGTGACCAGCATGCATGTCGGCACTGCCTTCGAAGACGCCACCCACGGGATTCATGAGCATGACTTCAAATCGCTCATCCCCCTCGACGAGAAGATCTCCCTTGACCAAGACATCGATCGTTTGAGTTGTTTCGCCCGGTGCGAAACTAACGGTGCCCGCGGCTTGTTCAAAGTCGATACCGGATGCGGCCGAATTGGTCATCGTGTGAAAGTCGGCCGTTACCGTTTCGTTGGAAGATTCCGACAGGGTAACCGTGAAGGTTGCGGTTGCATGGCCAGCATCACCTTCTACAACCTGGGCGCCGGAGATTTGAATGGTGGGCAGCTGAGCTGGATCTGTCGACGTGCCAGAGTCGGTCGTGCCAGAGTCGGTTGGGTTGGTATCCGGGGGGGAATCCGTGTCAGGATCGGGGGGGCCAGCAGGAACGCCGTTGAAGGTAATGTTACTAGGCGTGGAGGTCGACCCATAGGCGATGAAACCAACGGCCAGGTTTTCTCCCTGGTTTAGTGTGTTGTCCCAACTTGGCGGTGTCAGCCGGTAGCGTCCATTTCCGAGGCTTTCGAGCTCCGCGTTCCAGTAATTTCCGATCGCTGCTCCATAGTCGAATTCAATCTGCCAGTTCTCAAAGTCCATGCCTTCATCATTGATCAGCGAAAACCCGCCGGTATGACCCGAGTTCCAGTCCTCCGTAATCTTGTAATCGACGTCAGGAGCATCTGCTAATGGATGAGACGCGAGCAATGTCCGAGTTTCGAGAGGTTCTACCCTCAGTTCAGGAACTGGTTTGTGGGAGCTGGTGGTTTTGGACTGTTTAAGAATGATGTCGATTACGCTTTTCCAGATTTTCATCGTTGTTGAATCCTGAATGTGAGTGGTAGTGATGTGTGATGGGCCATGGGTGAACTAGTTGTAGTGGGGAGATCTCATTAGCGTTCGAGTGGGGGACACTTGCTGCTTAATGGGCGTCATTCAATCAATTCGAGTTGATCAATTGAAAAGTGAAGCAAAGGCAAGTTAAATCACTCAAATGCAAAAGACTCCGGTGCGAAGTACCAGTTCCTTTCGTGAGGAGTAAATTGAAGTGTGATGGTGAGTGGTAGAACTCAAAGAAGAGAGAAGTTGAAAAGGTGCACTGCTGATGCAGCGATGTGCGTCAGATTTTGACGTGCAGTAAAACTACGGTCTTAGTGGTCGAATAGTTTGTGTTTATTTGGAATTGAAGTTTTTGGCAAATCGTATCCCTACGGCGGGTGAGGATTGAATGCCACCACAGTGAATGGAGGACCACATAAAGGGTGATGAATGAGCACCACATAATGGCGACATGCGTTTTCAACGCCTGCCATTGCTGTGTGGTCACACCATGCTTGCGTGAAAGAATCGCTTAATTGGGGGGAGCGATGTTCCAAAGAAACAGGGATGTGGTTTTGACTCAAACGGCTTAAAAGACAGGTTGCTATGAGAGTCGCAATCTTGCACGCTTTCGAATCCGCTTGTCATTTCCTTCAAGGAATTCGTCGGAGACGGCCACCTGTTAGCGCGACGAACGTGTTATGTCCTGGTTTATCTCTGGAAAACACAACACAGGTTTGACCGGACGAGCATCTTTTCACGCAAAGATAAGAGCGAGATTCTGCAGCGACTTACTTATCGTGGGGGGATCGTCTCTTGCCGCCCACCCGCTGTAAATTCTTTGGCTGTTTCAGTTCTGCAAATACCTTCCTGGTTGTCCTGGATACGTGGGTTCTCCAGAGGCGATACGTGGGTTCACAACAGGCTCGGAGTCGCGATGGACGAAGTATCGGGGGGCATGCTTGCCGCTAAGAAGAGCGGGGCGAAGAGTGCAGGCATGCGGAGGCTAGTTAAGAGTTTCTTCAGAAATCTATCCCAGATTTTCCCAACAGAGAGGGGGGATTCAAAGATGCCGAGCTCCGTGCACCCGGCATTCAGAACTTCGTGTGGGATTTGCAAGGTCGGGAAAGAGGATTCTCTCGCCCTAGTCTGATTACAACAATTCGCTAATGATGCGTCCTTCATTCACGATCTTAATCGGACGACCTTCTGGGGTCAGGAATTCATCATGGCCGTTGATGCCTAGCTGATGGTGAATGGTGGCTGCTAAATCCTCTGGTGTGAGTGGTCTGTCAGCCGGTTTGGCTGCATGTTCGTCGGTACTGCCGATGATGCGACCGCCGTGGATTCCTCCGCCTCCGATCATGACGGTGAAGGCTGGTCCCCAGTGATCGCGTCCCGCTTCATTGTTAATACGTGGTGTACGACCGAATTCACCGGTGACCATAACGATCGTTGATTCCAAAAGGCCTCGCTCGTGCATGTCTCGATATAACGCAGACATCGCCATGTCGAGTGGAGGTAGCAGATCAACCTTGAGACTATGGAAGTTCTTTAGGTGGGTGTCCCAGTCAACATGATTAGCAAAGACACATCGGACTCCTGCCTCCACTAGTCGTCGCGCCATCAAGCACGACTGTCCGAGGGTATTGCGGCCGTACATATCTCGGGTTGCGTCCGATTCAGCGTGAATATTGAAAGCCCGTTTTGCAGCCGGCGACGTCATGAGGGAGAAGGCTCGCTCGCGGAAGGCATCAACCGAACGCAGCGTCCGATTTGCTTGGACTTCAGCTGCTGTTTGGTAGCGGTCGACCTGATTCAGCAAGCCAGCGCGGTTTTCGAGTCGCGATGCATCCAGGTCGAGTGATGGAACGATGTCACGTACGGAAAAGTTCGGATCGTTCGGATCGGCCTGAATCGTCAACGGAGCAGCTCCTGGTCCCAGGTAGGCTGCGCCTGCGGACTTGTGCATATCGGGCAAGGTCACATAGGCCGGGATCGAACCACGAGGGCCTAGCTTGCGAGAAATCACAGATCCCATACAAGGATGTTCGTTGTTGGGACGATTGCCACCTTTGAAAGCTGCCGATACGCGGTATCCAGTGAGCAGGTGATGGTCGGCCTTTGAATGGTCTGAAGATCCGACGGTCATCGAACGCAACAGCGAAAACTTGTCCATCTCTTGCGAGACTTTGGGGAGCAGATGGCACACCTGCGTTCCTGGAACGTTCGTGGAGATAGGATCGAATTCACCACGGATTTCCGCAGGTGCATTCGGTTTCATGTCGAACGTATCAATCGTGCTCAAACCACCCTGTAAGAAAATGATGATTAATGAGCGGTCCGTGGCAGCGGCAGCTGCAGCTGCCGACTGATGAAGTTGTGAAAGAGACCAGCTCGCTCCGAACGCTCCGGCTGCTCCAACGCGTAGAAACGATCGGCGATTGATCCCGTCACAGAAACGATTTGAATTCTTCATATGAGCTCTCCGCTCAAGCGGGCACGTAAACCATCTTGTGGGTGCCGTCGCTTCAGCTGGTTAACGGTTGAATAAGAACTCGTAGGAGTTAAGTAGGCTCCAGCCCAGGTCTTCGACAGCCGTCTTTCGATCGGCACCATTTTCTAAGTAATTCACTGCATTGTTCACTTCTTGGTCGGTCGGTCGTCGCCCGTAAAAGGCAAGATACAATTCGTCGACTAATTGAGTGTTGTCGCGATGGTCGTTCGCCCATTGTGCCAATTGACCATTCGGATGTGACAATTTGTTTTGCAATTCACTGGAATTGAGGACGTGTAGGACTTGAGCCACACTGGCGTCAACATTTCGTTCGCATTCGCAAGCGGTTTTGCGAAGCGGTCGCCCAAACAACTTTAGGAAGTAGTGTCTTGAGCCGCTGTCCCACAACTCAATAGCGCGAATGCCAAGAGGATTGGCTTCGAACTTTTCAGGCACTCCGGTTACTTGGCAAATCGCATCTAAGAGTACCTCGGCATCAAGCCGTCTAAAGAGTGCACGTGAGTAATTTTGTTCGTCCCGTTCGTTGTTGGCGTTAGGGGTCGTTGATCGTTGATAAGCGTTGGAAGCAACGATTTCCCGAATCAATGTTTTGGCGTCGAATCCACTTTTCGCGAATGACTGCGACAAGCCATCGAGTAATTCGGGATTGGAAGGAGGATTGGTTGCGCGGAAATCATCCACTGGATCCACGAGACCGCGGCCCATGAAATGTGCCCAGATGCGATTCGAAATGTTCTTGCTAAACCAGGGGTTAGATGTTGAGGTCATCCATGTTGCCAGCTCCCGTCGTGGCTCCTCCGATGCCGTTGGTGCTCCGTACAATGGTCGAGCAAGAATGTCATTACCGGAACGAGGGTGTTTCACCTTTGCGTCACCCTCACTCATCATCATTTCGCCGCGAGCGGTTGGTTTAAGACTCACCGTCTCAAAGAAAGCCCGCATGCCGTGGTAGTCGGTTTGGCTAATGCGATCGAAGGGATGGTGGTGGCATTCGGCACATTCCAGTCGTAAGCCAAGGAAAACCTGGGACAGTACAGCAGATCGCTCTCCGGACTCCGTGACGGCCTTGTAGAAATTTGCCTGCGGTGCGTTCTTAACCGCTCCGTTCGCCGCGATAATGTCCGCTGCAAATTCATTGAGCGGACGATTGTTTTCGAAGCTTTCGCGAATCCAGCGATAGTAGGCGTAAGCGGCTTTGTGTCCGAGAATCCCTCGGTCGACTCTTAAAGTGTCAGACCATTTTAAGGACCAATAGGTGGCATATTCAGGCCGCTCCAGAAGTTCGTCGACAAGCAATGCTCGTTTATTCTCTGAAGGGTCGTCTAAGAATTTTCGAGCTTCAGCGGGAGTTGGTAGCGTTCCAATAATGTCGAGATGCACACGACGCAGATAGGTCGCGTCATCGCACTGGTCGGAGGGGAGGAGGTTCAGTTGCCCCAGTCGGCGATCGATATGTTCATCGATGAAGTTTTTGGGCTCAATCGGTTGCGACGAATGAGTGTTGGTTGCTAGATCCGGTTGCGGAGGATTTGGAATCAAAATCTGGAGCGTTTCCATCTTTTCCAAAAAGCTGGCCATGATCGCGACATGACCAGGTGCCGAGCCGACCTGAATGAAACCCTCGTCGTTCACTGTTGCGAGAGCTTCATTGTTACTGTGGAACCTTGCCAGGGGGGTCACATCGCGGTGTGTTCCGTCGTCAAAATGAGCCATTAAACGCACTTGTTGGGTTGAACCAAAGTCCAGGATGCGTTCTCGAGGATAGAGCTCGATGCGTTCGACTTCCGGATAGTCTGTGTCAAATTTTGCACCGGTAGCAATCCAATCTCGGACAGCTTGATACGCATGCATGTCGGGCTCGAGGCGTACTCCACCCCCATGAGCCGTGACTCCGCTGGCTTTCGTTAGCAACAAACTACGGTCAGGAGCTGCAATGACAACTCGACGGCCGCGTCCTTCTTGGACCAAGGCTGCGTAGTCGGCGATAGGATCGAAACCGAAAACGGATAACTTAAAACCGTTTTGTCCCTCTGCCTTCCCGTGGCATCCCGAGGAATTACAAGCGTAACGAGTGAGAATCGGGACGACGTCCGTTTGGAAATGACGTTTGGGGGGAAGAGCCGTATTCGCGACATGAATCGGTACTTGAATCACCGAATCGTCGACCGTCGCTTCAATAATCGTTGTGCCATTACCCGTGGCGGTCACGATTCCATTCTGGTCGACGCTGCAAACCGTTTCGTCGAGCGATCGGTAAGTTGCGACGTGAGTTAAATCCTGTCCGTGACCACGCGCATCAATTCGTTCAACGAGTAGGCCTTGAGTGGCGTCCTGGCCGCTTAACGAAATCGATTCTGGGTACCAACCTAAACGACCTTCCGCCGCTGCTGAACTTGGCAACAGGAGTGTGAACAGAAGTAGAGGGATGACGTGTCGCACGATCATTCATCTGCTTTCGGTTGGGGGCGAATGAGGACCCCTTATGGTAAAGAATTTGACGCTTGAATTCCACATTGGAATGGGGCCGAAAAGGATCGATTTTGGAGAGGTTTGGAATACTGGATTCGCAATGGGCAGCTTATCTTGGTTACAATGATCGTCAGTTTGATGAATAAACTTTGTTAACGCCTTCGATTCCACTCGAAATAAGCGTGTTTCATAGTCTTTAAGACGATCGTTAGCGATCCAGAAAACGCAGATGTGATTCGAATATGATGATTTCTAATTCACCCATGCGACCGCTTTTTTCATTCTTGTTTATCATCTGGTTCGCTGCTTCTTCCGTCTGGGCGACTGATTTACCGTCGTCGTCTTATATTTTTCCGGCAGGTGGCCAGCGAGGAACGACCGTCGATGTCCGAATCGGTGCCCACTATATGCATCGTAGTGCTCCCTTGCGAGTGGTTGGGCAGGGAGTGAAAGCGAGTGAGAGCATACGGCAAATTGATCGTATTTGGTTTGAAGGACCGATGATCCGCAAACCTTTTTCCCAACGAGCTGAAGACTATCCAAAAGATCACCAGGCGACTTTTGAAATTGCTGAAGATGCGCCGCTCGGTTTGAGTTTTTGGCAAGTTTGGACTTCTCAAGGCGCCGTGGCTGGACGTCCTTTTGTGATTGGCGATTTACCGGAATTGGTCGAAGAGGAAATTGATGGAACGCCCGTCCCGAGACTCGTCGAACTACCTGTAACTGTCAATGGTCGTGTGTTTCCTCGCGAGGATGTTGATATCTGGTCGTTTGATGCGACCGCCGGCCAACTTATCACATGTTCAGTTAACTCGGCGAGAATTGAATCTCCTTTGGATGCCCGACTCGAAGTTCGAGGTCCGGATGGAGCCCGTATCGTTGAAAACGATGATCATTTTGGTGCAGATCCTCTCGTTCGATTTCGGGCTGAGGTTGATGGCCGATATGAGGTTCGTATTCATGACATCAATTACCTCGGATTTCAAAACTATGTGTATCGTTTGACGATTCGAGCCGGCAAATATATCGATCATGTTTTCCCTTTAGGAGCGAAGCAGAAATCAACGACCCATTTTCGGTTTTATGGCGCTGAGTTAGACGGTCTGACTCAGGCCATGCAAATTGGCGATAACGATGATTTGCAACTTCGTTATTTGAATTTCGACGACGGAACCCGCTCGAATCTGTTTGCCGTTACAGCAGGGCAGCATGACGAAATCAACGAAGCCAGCGCACCTGAGTTTATTAAGCTAGACCGAGGCCTGATTCTGAACGGTCAAATTAAGGAGGCGGATGAAGTTGATCGATGGCGTCTTCAGGCAGCTCCTGAGACTCCCGTGACTTTTGAACTTAAAGCAGCCTCTCTCGGGTCTAGCCTCGATGCCGTTGTTGTCGTTCGTGATCCTCAGCAAAATGCCAGTCTGCTCGAGACCGGAAGTACCACGGTTGAGCGGGTTGAACCAGGAGGAACCTTTACGATGCCGCCTGGGGGTGAGGTCGAATTGATGGTGCGGCACGTTGAGTCTGGATACGGAGGTGCTGAATACGCCTACCGCTTATCTTTAGTTCCGAATGCACGCCCCGAATTTAAGCTCCTGTTACCCAGCGATTCACAGACGTTGTTTCGTGGCGAGAGTGTTAAGCTTCCGGTCAATGTGAAACGTATCGCAGGCTATGACAAAGCGATTCAGCTTTCCGTGGAAAACTTGCCCGCAGGCGTGACCATTGAGGAAGGGCTGATCCCTGCCGATAAGTCAGACGGTGGATTGACATTGAAGGCAGCCGAGACGGCGCGAATTCAAGGGGTGCCCATTCGGGTCGTGGGTCAGCCGGTGGTTGTCGAGAGCACAGAGGAAGTAGCCACAGAGGAAGCAGCCACGGAAGAAAAAGCAACGGAAGAAAAAGCAACGGAAGAAGAAGCAACGGAAGAAGAACTGCCTCGAGTCGTTGCTGTCATGAACCAGAAAGTAGGTGAGCCGGTTCGTGATGAAGTCCTCTTGGCGGTAGCGGTCCGAACCCCGTTTACTCTAGCGGGAGATCAGTATCGCATCGAGTACGCGCACCGAGGTAGTCTCCATTCTCGACCTTTTGTGGTTGACCGCGGTGGTTACGAAGGGCCCTTGCAGATTTCCTTGGCCGATCGTCAAGCTCGCCATCTCCAGGGAGTTAGCGGCGGCGAAATGCGCGTTGCCCCCGATCAGAGTGAATTTTCGTATTCGATTCAGATTCCAACAAGATTGGAACTCAATCGAACCGGAAGAATTGTCGTGATGGCGGTTGGTGAATTGATTGATGAAGAAGGGCGTAAGCACAAAGTGAGTTTTAGTGCGAATTCTTCGAATGATCAAATCATTATCCTGACCTCTCCCATGAAGACTGGAGTTGATATCTCGCCAAAGCATATTGTTGTGCAACCTGATTCGTCCACGGCATTGAACGTTACCGTCAAGCGAGGGCAGCTTGCACCACAGCCTATGGTTGTGGAATTGATGATGCCCCAGCATTTCAGCGGGATTATGGCGGAACCGATTACAATTCCGGCAGGCTCCGATCAAGGAACCCTGCAGATCCAAATGACAAACCCATCGGGACCGTTCAATATGCCGATGACCGTGCGGGCAACCACGCACGACAGTGACGGGTTGCCGTTATTCTCGGAATCGAAATTGGAAGTGATTCGTAAGCCGGCGAATGCCAGTCGCTAAGTTGTCACTCGTGCGGACGTTAATTCATTGAAATCTTGCTGTCCCGTCATTTTCAACCATGAAAAGCAAAGATCAGCCAGTTTAGAATTAGGCGTTAGCCGATATCCGTGTTCTCGAACGAGACCCGCAATGAATTCGATTCGATGGGTTCTTTTGACGTTGGCATGTTTTACCCCAAGTGCCATTGCCTTGGGTGAGGATCCGGACGTTGATCAGGTTGAGTTTTTCGAGAAACGAATACGCCCTGCTTTGGTGCGGTATTGTTATGAGTGCCACTCGGCAGCGTCTCAGGAAGCCAAGGGAGACTTGCGACTCGATAGTCGAGACGCGATTCGCCAGGGCGGTGAATCAGGTCCCGCCGTCGTTCCCGGGGATCTCGACAGCAGTTTGCTAATTGACGCGATCCGCCATGAGTCGTTAGAGATGCCACCCGATCAGAAATTGCCGGGTGATGTGATTGACGATTTCGTGAAGTGGATTGAAGGTGGAGCTCCGGATCCACGCGACCAACCACCCTCCGCAGCTGAGGCAGCTGAGATTTCGTGGGAGGCCGTCCTCGACGAAAGACGAGAATGGTGGAGTCTTCAGCCAACTCGTATGACGATACCCCCGCAAGGTAATTTCGACAATCCGATCGATGCCTTTATCCACGCAAGGCAACGCGAGGCTGGTATCTCACCCAGTGAACCAGCCTCCGCCGCGATCCTCGTGCGTCGTCTTTCGCTTGTGTTGACGGGTGTACCTCCCACAACCACTCAAGTGTTACAGTTCGTGACCGATTACGATCAGGATCCCGATGCGGCCTATCATGCACTCGTCGAGCGTCTACTGGAGTCTCCGCAGTTTGGTGAACATTGGGCGCGGCACTGGATGGATGTTGTTCGCTTTGCGGAAACTCATGGCTATGAGTGGAATCATGAAGTGCGAAACGCATGGCGGTATCGCGATTATTTGATTCGCGCATTTAATCATGACGTACCCTACGATCAATTGATCCGCGAGCACATCGCCGGTGATTTGTTGGACTCTCCCAGGTTCAACGAAAAGCTGGGGATCAACGAATCAATTATTGGGACCGCGTTTTGGCGTTTCGGGGAATTGGGACACGACAATTGTGTCGATTTTCCAGAAATACGATTTGATGCTCTCGATAATCAAATCGACACGTTCTCCAAAGCCTTTCAAGGACTCACCATCTCTTGCGCACGTTGTCATGATCACAAATTGGATGCGATCTCATCCCGAGATTACTACGCGCTAGTCGGCATGCTTGAAAATTGCAGCCAAGTCGTACATACGATTGACATGCCACAACCGATTGAGGATATCCAGCGAGCGGCGAGTGAGCTCAAATTAAAAATTCGCGAGGAACTCGCAAAAAGATGGCTTAACACGATCGACGGCTCGCATGATCTCATCCTTAAAGCTTTGGTGCCTGTTGACGAAGAGAAGGATGCGGACATTCCGTTGCTGAAACATAGGGCCCGGGAAGACCTTGACTGGTCTGATCCCGGTCATCTGCTCGGGCGACTTCGGCAGCGCGATCAGGCAGGCGATCTCGCTTCGACCTGGCAGCAACTGAAGACTGAATACGAAGAAGAACAAGCTCGACGGCTCAAGTCAAACGCCGACAACTTTGAACTGTGGACGGATTTCGGTGCCTCAACAGCCTCGGGCTGGTCGACAGCTGGACTTGGATTGTTGAATGGCCCCAGCCCTGCTGGTGAATTTGTTCTGGCCGATCAAGGAGACAAGATTGTCAGCGAATTGCTCCCGGCTGGTCTGTATACCGATGGGGTGTCGAATCGTCTGAATGGTTCTCTGCGTTCGCCTTGGATTCCGACCAGAAAGAAATTTGTCAGCGTGCGCCTGATTGGTAAGGGACGTAGCATGGTGCGAACCGTCGTCGACAGTTGCGCCCTGAATGAATTTGCCGGTGGTGGCCTCGAATACCTAGCTGATGGTTCCTTGAGATGGAAAAGGTTTCCCACCAGTGCGGGACCTACGCACCGTTCGTTTATTGAATTGACGACCCGATCCGATAATCCTCGTTGGCCCGACCGTCCAGGTCGCGCGGGGACCAATGATCCCGAAGATTTGAAGTTGTGGCGATCGGCATTCGGAGTCACACGTGTTTACTTGCACGATTCACCGACCGATCCGTTGGCTGAACTGAATGCCGCCTTGACTTTGTTTCGGCAGTCGCCGCCCACCGAAGAGCTTGATGTCGCAACAGCATTTCAAGCGGTTGCTCGTGAAGCGGTGGTCGCATGGAGTCAGGGTCGCGCCAGTGATGAGGATGTCCAGTGGGTCAACTGGTGGCTGCAACTTGACTTGTTGCCCAATAAGACTCCAGATGAGAAACCTCCAGAGGAGCAACCACTCGTCGAGTTATTGCAGCAGTATCGAGAGCTGATCGCAACGATTTCCCAGCCGCGCGTCATCGCCGGACTTGCCGATCAAGGGAACAGCGACGGATTTCCTGTTCTCTACGGTGGAGATCCAGAGAATCCTGGGCCGCTTGTGCCGGCACGGTACATTGAGGTGATTGCGGGTGATACTCAGCCGTTCTCAGCAGCCGGAAGTGGTCGACGACAGCTTGCCGAATTAATTGCGGGTCCTGGTAATCCGCTCACGGCGCGGGTGATGACAAATCGAGTCTGGCAGCATCTGCTGGGGCGAGGCATTGTGGCCACGCCAGATGATTTCGGACGAATGGGTGAGCAGCCAACGCATCCTGATCTGCTCGATTATCTATCGGTAGAATTTGTCAAAGACAACTGGTCGATCAAGCGACTTATTCGAACCATCGTGACAAGTCGTACCTTTCGACAGGCGAGTCGTCCGGATCCGCAGTCACTGAAAGTCGATCCTGGAAACGCCCTGTTACACCATTTTGCGGCACGGCGTTTAGATGCGGAGTCGATTCGTGATTCCGTTCTGGCCGTCTCTGGGCGATTGGACCCCAAGCTGCACGGACCGAGTATCAATCCGCACCGCAAGGACGAAAAAGATTACCGTAAGCTGTTGAGCGGGCCTCTTGATGGGGATGGGCGCCGCAGTATCTATACGAAAGTAACACGTATGGAAGGGCCACAATTTCTAGCCCTCTTCGATTTTCCAGATCCGATGGCAACTCGAGGTCGTCGCGATCGGACGAACGTACCTGCGCAAGCACTCGCCCTCTTGAACGATCCCTTCATGATTGATCAGGCCCGCTTCTGGGCACAGCAACTTATTGGACGGTCGCAGGATTCTGTCGAGTCGCGAGTACAATACATGTTTCTTAGCGGTTTAGGCCGTTTGCCGACGGAACTGGAGCAGGATCGTTTTGTCGACTTGATTTGGCGGCTTGCGGGCGATACGGTGACGGATCAAAAGGAGATCCTGGCCAACGAAAGCGTCTGGCAAGATGCCGCTCATGCGATCTTCAATACGAAAGAATTCATTTACATTCAATAGCTGAAAAGTTGCGACATGAATGCCTCAGGTGGAACTCCGAAACCATGCCCGGGACGAATGCCGTCTCCGATGAGTCGCAGGCAGATGTTGGCCACAACATCAACCGGGTTTGGATTGATGGCGTTATCTTCGCTGATGGCCGATAAGAGTTATGGGGCTCCGGTGTCGAACATCGCACCTCATCACTTCGCTCCCAAGTGCAAGAATGTTGTCTTCTTCTTTATGCCTGGTGGTGTCTCTCATATCGACTCGTTTGACCCCAAGCCCGTTTTGACCAGGCACCATGGTCAGGAGCTAGGTGATTGGGCGGAACGTGCGGGCCGTAAATCGCCGGCCACCCCCAGCCGAAAGTGGAAGAAGTGTCCGTGGGAATTTCAGAATTATGGCGAATCGGGACTTCCCGTCAGCTCCTTGTTTCCCCACACGGCCACCTGCATTGATGATCTCGCTGTCATTCGGTCGATGGTCGCTGAGTTGCCGCTCCACGCTGCTGGTAATCTCTTCCTGCATTCGGGCCGCTTACGCGCCGGATCGCCCAGTCTCGGCTCATGGATATCCTACGGTCTGGGGAGTGAAAACGAGAATCTGCCCGGTTACGTCTTGCTCAACAGTGGGTCGGTACCTCCGGGAGGGAAAGAGAATTTCTCCAACGGCTATCTACCAGCCAGTTATCAGGCGACATCGATTCGTGCCGAAGGCGCACCCTTGGAAAACATCGTTCCTGCCCGAGGAAATCAACAACAGCTCAAGCTGCAGTGGTTGCTTGAGCAGGATCGAGGATTCGCTCAAGAGCTGGGTGATCATGCTGAAATTGAATCAGCGATTCGGAACTACGAAATGGCGTTCCGAATGCAGACAGAGATTCCTGATGTGCTCGAGTTATCGCAGGAGACCGCCGCGACGCAAGAGATGTACGGTCTTCATGCGGAAGATAAAGATCTTCGCCTTTACGCGATGCAATGCATGCGGGCTCGACGGTTGCTCGAATCTGGGGTTCGCTTTGTCGAGGTGACTGCCAATCCGGTTGGCTTGGACAATGGGAGTTGGGATCAGCATTCTCAGCTCAAGCGAGACCACGAAAAAAATGCATTGGTGACCGATCAACCCATCACTGCCTTCATCAGAGACCTCAAGCAACGAGGGCTGTTTGATGAAACGTTGATTGTGTGGGCGGGAGAGATGGGACGCACGCCGCATACGGGGAATGAGCATGGTCGAGATCACCATACTTCCGGATTCAGTATTTGGCTTGCCGGCGGCGGAGTTAAAGGTGGCATGGCCTTTGGGGAGACCGATGAATTCGGAATGCATGCAGTGGAAAACCCCGTCACGATCTACGATTTGCATGCCACGATCCTCCATCTGCTTGGACTGGATCACGAGCGATTAACGTTCCGTTATGGTGGACGTGATATGAGCTTGACGGATGTCCACGGTCGTGTAGTCGAGGAAATTCTGACCTAGCCATATCCACCATCTGACAGCACGATCTGCACGAGTGTTGCCGGTATGCTTTCTTCAGTCAGGCTGGTATCCTGGCAGATGATCATGGAAGCTCTCGGCAATGGAGTTTGCGCTCAGCAAGTTTGAGATGTTTGGAGTTGGGAAATGACGAGCCATGCGGGGCCTGCTTTTAAGGTCGCATTAACAGCTGATTTCTATGATGAAGACGGAAATTCGAAGTTCGCCGACTTGGGATTAAGCGTCTTGGATGATTACGAGCATGTCGAGGTCACGCGCTTTGCTGAGCATCGACCTGAGATTGGCTCGGATCAACTCGCGGATTGTTCTGGTGTTGTTGTCTTGACGCCGAGTGTGACAGCAGAATCTTTGGCGGATAGTGACAACCTGTTGGCCATCGGAAGGTTTGGTGTTGGCTACGACGCGGTCGACGTTCAAGCTTGTACCGAACGAAATGTTCTCGCCCTGATCACGGCTGGGGCAGTGGCTCGCCCTGTGGCGGAGGCAACCGTTGGTTGGATGATCGCGCTAACCCATCATTTTTTTGCGAAGGATCAATTGGTCCGAACGGGACAATGGCACCAACGCACGCAATATATGGGATGTGAACTGCGAGACCGAACGCTGGGAGTGATCGGGCTGGGAACCATTGGCCAAAAACTGCTTTCGCTGCTGTCGAGTTTTGGGATGAATCAGCCTATTGTTTACGATCCTCTGGTACCCGCTTCCGTGATCGAAGAACTGGGGGTTCGTAGTGTTTCGTTAGACGAGTTGCTGTCGACCTCCGACTTTGTATCGGTCCATTGCCCTCTGAATGATCAGACTCGTGGACTAATCGGTGCCGCAGAAATCGCGAAGATGAAGCCCGATGCCTATCTGTTAAATACGGCTCGTGGCCATATTGTTGATGAGCAGGCCTTGTTCGAGGCGCTCAAGGCGAAAAGGATCGCTGGCGCGGCAATTGATTGCTTTGATGTTGAGCCAGTTGTCGAGCCCCATCCCTTTGGCGAACTCGATAATGTTATTCTGGCGCCTCATTCGATCGCTTGGACCGGGGAAATGTTTAGGGATATCGGTCAGATGGCCTGCCGGAGTATGCTGGAACTGTCGTTGGGTAAACGACCGGTGGGGATCCTTAATCCTGAATTGTTCGAGCGAACAAGCTTTCGCGATAAGTGGGCGCGGATTACTGGTGTCCCCAGCCACTCTCTAGCCTAAAGTGAATCGCATGCGAGCCGATCACGACGGTGCGCATCGGCCATTCCGTTCATCGGTCAAATCCGAAGGATAAACCGCGAAAAGGCTCCACGTGCGATCCTGGATTTTTGCGCGCGTCTTGCAGGCCAGCCAGGGCCCACGTCAGCAAGACCATTTCGAAATGCGTTTTGTCCCAGCGACAACTCGTCCACAGAAATCGTGAGTGCCGTGTGTTTCGATTGAACGCGTTTCGTACTCATCGATACGAAAGCTCCAGCATGTTTGTGAATCCATACATCTGAGCTTCGTTCTCGACCATTGACATGGGGGAATGAGCCCTTCGATTTTCGGAACGCAGTCCGCTTTTTACCGACGTTTTCAGACGATAAACGATCAATTCATTGCGACGAACATGAACCCGAGTACAATCGTCAACATCTGTAGACATTCTTTTGGCGAGGCGACACTTGAATTCTTTATTGCGTTATCGTTCTGGTTTCATACGGCGTGGCCACCAACGCGGCCGATTGTCTCTCGAAACATTAGAGCCGCGTCGGTTGCTGGCGGCTGATCTTGTCGCACATTGGTCGGCCGAACAACTTTCTCAGGATGTTGCTGCGGGGGACGCCTGGATTGATTCTGTTGCCGGAGTGTCTGCAATTGCTAGTGGTGAGCCTGGCGTCGTCACCGACCAACCGAGTGGACGGTCCTTCGTCGAGTTTCAAGCGGATGACGGTGCGGATCTATTTATTGTTCACCCTGATCTTAGTCCGTTGACCAACGCTAAAGATTTCAGTGTTGTTGTCGCTTTTCGCACATCTGCCACGGATTTGACGGGTGCGAGTGATTCGTGGTTCCAAAATACCGGTGTTGTCGACGCCAACCAGATGGGTTTCGGGGAAGATTGGGGATTGAGCATTAATGCGGCGGGGCAGCTTGCGACGGGGATGGGAGCTGGATTTGGTGGGGCTCCCGCAACCGTCTATTCGACGGCAACGGGATTGAACGACGGGCAGCTCCATATCGCAGTGGTAACTCGGTCGGGTAGCGATCTGTCTTTGACTGTGGACGATCGGACGCCGGATCGTCTGAATGATGCATCTTCTGTGGCTCGCAGCAATTTGAAGCTCACCATCGGCGGTTTGACGAATGGCAAGTTGCCGTTTACGGGTCAAATCGGTCAGGTGCGCATCTATGATGCTGCACTGACAGCAGAAGAGTCTGCGGCCATTCGCACGGAGATCGGTTCCTACTACCAGAACGAAGCTCCGCAGGCGATGAATGACACTTATCAGGTAAACGAAGACACGGTGTTATTCGTTGTCCCTGCTCATGAGGGTGTCCTGGCAAACGATACCGACATCGACGGAGATATCTTGACGGCCAAAATTGTCGAGGGTCCGCACGTGGGTAGCGTAAGTCTTGCTGACGATGGATCCTTCATTTACAGCACTCAGCGAGATTATGCTGGCGTCGATACCTTCACCTATGTTGCCCGTGATCATCGATCGTCCGAACCGGCTACGGTGACCATCAATGTATTGCCGACCTACGATCCACCGATTCCCGCCAGCGATTTTTATAAGATTCGGCCTGACGAAACCCTTGCGATGCCTTCATTCCTAGGGGTCTTGGCCAATGACCAAAACCTAGATGATGCGCCGCTTACTGTCTCGTTGGCTCGCCCTGTCAATTCAGGTGAGTTGACGTTGAATGCCGACGGCTCTTTTGTTTACGCTCCGAATGGTTTTCAGGGAGTCGCAACGTTTGCCTATCAGATCGACGATGGTACGGCTGTAACTGGGCCCGTCGAAGCTGTGGTGGTCGTCAACACACCTCCGGTTGCCGTTGCCGATCAATACGTGACGAATGAAGATCAACCGCTCATTGCCAATGCTGAATTGGGTGTCATCGCGAATGATCAGGATTTGCAGTCTGAGAATGTGCTGACAGCATACCTTGTTGATGGACCGACGCATGGAACGTTGCAGTTTTCGCTGGACGGAAGTTTTCAATACACTCCAGAGTTAGAATATTCCGGACACGACACCTTCAGCTATCGTTTGTCGGATGGATTTGAAAGCTCCTGGGTCGCCGACGTATCGATTGAAGTGCAGACGGTTGACGATCCACCCGTGACGCAAGGTGACGTGTATTTCACTCTGCCAGGAAAAACGTTGTCCGTTGGCAGCGATGCTGGTTTGCTGGCCAACGACATCGATGTCGAAGGTCAAGCGGTTTCTGTTCGCGTTGCGACGCCCGCCGGTCAGGGAACTGTAACGGTAGAGGAGGACGGATCCTTCAGCTACATTCCCAACGAAGGATTTTTGGGACGCGATACGTTTTCTTACATCGCGACCGATGGCAATAGCGATTCGATTCTCACAAATGTCTTTATCGACGTTGATTCGCAACCGATTGCAATTAGTGAATTTCTTGCTGTCAATGCGCAAGGAAGCACAATTAACTCTACGGAAACGATTCCAACTCGAGTCCGAGAGACTCGAGATTCGTCCTTTCCTCGCTTCGATATTTTCGAAGATTGGATCGAGCTTCACAATCTACGCGACTCGGCACTCAATCTGTCAGGTCTTCACCTCACGGATGATCCCGATGATCTGACCAAATGGCAATTCCCTGCCGGAACGGTCATTCCGGCGAATGGCTATCTGGTGGTGTACGCTTCGGGTTTAAATATTCTCGACATTCATCTTGATAAGACGGAACGATTACATACCAATTTCAAACTGTCAGATGAGGGCGAATATGTTGCGGTGACAAGCTTGACGGGGCAAGTCATCGACGCCTATGAATCCGTTCCTGCTCAATTCGCGAATCGATCGTATGGCCGTTTGGATGGAGTCGCGTCTTACTTTGAAACGCCAACCCCCGGAACCGCCAATGCCGATGCCCGCTTCGGTCGTGCTCATGAAGTGATCGTCGAACCAGCTGGAGCGTTTTATGATGATCCGATTCAGGTGACTCTGAGTTCCCCTGATGCTGCGGCTCAGATTCGATATTCACTCGATGGCTCAGATCCCACCGGCGAAACGGGGATGGATTACTCGGGACCCTTAACCGTTTCGAGCACCACGACATTGCGGGCTATCGGGGTTAATGACTCCCAGTTACCCGGGCTAATCTCGACGCATACCTATCTCTTCCTGGATGACGTGATCTTGCAGTCGCCAAACGGGGCGGCTCCATCGGGCTGGCCAACGCGGCCAGTGCGTGGGCAGGTCTTCAACTATGGTATGGATCCAAACATTGTGAATCATGATACCTGGGGGCTGCAGCTTCGTTCGGCTTTGACTCAGGTCCCGTCGATTTCGGTTGTGCTTAATCAAGAGGATCTCACAGGTTCGCGAGGCATCTATGTGAATGCCAGTCAGCGTGGACGGAAATGGGAACGACCTGCGTCAGTGGAGTTACTTAATCCTGACGGCACGGATGGATTTCAGATTGATATCGGTCTTCGAATACGCGGCGGATTTAGTCGCGGTGGATTTAATCCGAAGCACTCCTTCCGACTGTTTTTCCGGGATGATTATGAGGGACCGCTGAACTATCCGATGTTTGAAGACGAAGGGACGGATCAATTTCGCGCCCTCGATCTGCGCACAGCTCAAAACTATGCGTGGAGTAACGATACCTTCAATGATGAGACTCGCAACAGTTTTCTTCGTGATATCTTCTCTCGCGATTTGCAACGCGAGTTGGGGCAATCGTATACGCGAGGTCGGTACTACCATCTGTATCTCAACGGACAGTATTGGGGACTCTACCAAACCGAAGAGAGGCCAGAGGCGTCCTATGCCGAAACCTATTTCGGGGGCGACTCCTCAGATTACGACGTGATTAAGGCGAGTGGTGGTCAACTCGAGGCTACGGATGGTGACATCCAACCGTGGCGTGATTTATGGGCGATTGCCAAGTCAGGTTTCAATTCGCTGGATAAATACTTCTTGATTCAAGGCAAGAATCCAGACGGGACGGATAATCCGGATCTGGAAGTGCATGTGCAAATCGACAATGTGATTGATTTCGCTCTGAATTATATGTTTACCGGCAATCAGGATATGCCGACCTCGTTGGGAAATTCGGTCGCGAATAACTTCTGGGCAATTCGGAACCCTGATACGCGTGATGGCTGGCAGTTCATCGCTCACGACAGTGAGCACAATATGCTGTCGGTGAATGACGACCAGACAAAAGACGATCCCGCTGGCAACGTGGTGAGTTCGTTCAACCCGAAATACCTTCATCAACAGCTTGATGCTTTACCTGAGTATCGAATGCGATTCGCAGATCGTATTCAAAAACACTTCTTTGATGAGGCGACGATCAGTCGCGACAATGTCCAGCAGTTAATGCAGTCTCGTGTCGAGCAGATCGATCAGGCCATCATCGCCGAATCCGCTCGTTGGGGCGATCAGCACAATGAACCTGCACTGGACAAAAGCACCTGGTTGGCAGAGGTCGACTGGCTCATCAATGATTTCCTCGGGAGACGCGCTGAGATCGTCTTCAGACAGTTTCAAAGGCGTAATCTCTATCCCGATGTTGATGCGGTGAAACTGAATCAACACGGCGGTCTCGTTGACGTGGGATTCCAGCTGAACATGGACTCAACGGATGGCAGGATCTACTACACTCTGGATGGTCAGGATCCTCGTGAAGTGGGCGGGGCGATTAATCCCCTTGCCCAGATTTGGAATGCCGAATCAGTGGTTTCTTTGACATCGGATACGAAGGTGATGGCACGCGCCTGGACCGGGACGGAATGGAGCGCTTTGACCGAAGCAAACTTCCTGGTGGGAGAAGCAATTGTGCCGACGGCCTTACGCGTGGCCGAGGTTCACTATCACCCGCAGGATCCGAGCGAGACTGAACGTTCAGCCGGATTCGACGATGCGGATGATTTCGAGTTCATCGAACTTTACAACCCCTCCGAGCAACCCCTTGATCTTACTCAAGCCGCTTTTGTGCAATTAGAGACACCCAACGGAGCAGTCGGCGTTGAATTTGATTTTGCCAATGGATCGATCACTCGACTTGGACCTGGAGAACGGGCACTGATTGTCGAAGACTTAGCTGCCTTTGAGTTTCGGTACGGAAATGAATTACGGGTGGTCGGCCAATGGCGTGGAGGCTTGAGCAACGGAGGCGAACTACTTACACTGACCGTCAACGACCAGATCGTGCAGCAGTTTGCCTACGACGATGCTTGGCAACCACTGACGGATGGCGGCGGCTTTTCTTTAGAAGTTTTGGATCCTTCGGCTCCGGATTTGAGTCTTTGGAACCAGAAAGATGCTTGGCGGAAAAGTGTTTTAATAGGCGGAAGCCCGGGCCGTATGAGTCCGGTCCTAGGTGATTCAAGCGGGGATGGTGTGTTTGATTCCGTCGATCTGATTATCGTCTTTCAGGCGGGTAAATACGAAGATGGAATTCCGAACAATGCCACCTTTGCGGAAGGCGATTGGAATGGGGATGGTGATTTTGATTCGAGTGATCTCGTGGCAGCTTTCCGAAGTGGTTCTTATGAAAGCCCATCACGATCACAATCTTTTGTTGCGGCAATCGACCAGCTGTTCGATGGCTGGGGGTAGATATGCCTTATAGAAAAGGAAGGGTTAACGAGATGAAACATCTTGCAGTTGGACAATCGATTCTTCATTACATTTCGGTAACGACAATCGTGCTTCTTTCTCTGGTCGTGAGTCCGGTGAATGGCGTCGAGCTTCTGGGGTATTGGGCGTTCGAAGAAACTGATTTCGGAGCTGACGCCGTGGACTCTTCAGGAAACGATATCAATGGAACATATGAAGGTGAGGCGAATCCAGATGCCGAAGGTGCTCCTGGCTTTGGATCTGGTCTCGAACTGGATGGCTTCGATAGCAGTGTCTGGCTCGGACCGGGTGATGAAAACGGATTAGGTGATCTCACCAGTGATTTCTCCGTCATGGCCTGGATTAAACCTGACCAATTCGGTTCCAAAAATCGAGTTCTCGGCAGCGTCCCTTGGGAAGCTAATTCCGGATGGGGTTGGGGGACCGTTCGCGATGAATTGGAAATTACAACTTGGGGCGTCAAAGATTACGACCAGCCCGTGCCCCTGGAATTAGAAGAGTGGGCCCATGTTGCAATCGTGCTCGATGAAGATTTTGAGGCCTTCTTCTATCACAATGGTGAAGAGGTTGGCTCAGTAGCGCATCCATCTGAAGGTGGGCCAACGATTAATGATTTCTATATCGGAGTTGCATGCTGCCCAGGGCAAGAGAACTTCTCTGGATTTCTTGATGAAGTCGCTGTTTTCGAAGGAACTCTGACCGCAGAGCAAGTCAACAATGCAATGACTTTGGGGGTTTTGAACTATGAAGGTGGCGGCCCAACGAATCCCTTTGATTTCGATGGGGATGGTTCACTGGGCGAAGGAGATATCAACATTCTCAGCGCCGCCATCGCCACCGGAAGTGCGGATTTAAAATATGATGTCAATTCCGATAACCTCGTTTCCGTTGCTGACCTTAATGACTTCGTCACGAATCCAAGCAACTTGAATACCTGGATTGGTGATTCCAATTTGGACAATGAGTTTAACTCGAGTGATCTCGTTGCCGTCTTTACGACCGGCAAATACGAGGTTGCCGCCGATGCGACTTGGGGTGAAGGCGACTGGAATGCTGACCAGCGATTTAACTCGGGCGATCTCGTTGCCGCATTTACCGATGGTGGCTACGAACAAGGCGCACGAGCCGCTGCCGTCGCGGTTGTTCCCGAGCCATCCTCGCTGGGACTGCTGCTTTCGGCTCTTGCCATGGTGGCACTCTCGACGCGTCGTCGACGCTAGGTAATCGTTCAAGATTTTGAACTTTGTCATGAACCAAAGCGGGTGGAAAATAATTCCCCCGCTTTTGGTTTAGGATTTGAGCACCAAAAGCATGGGGCTCATGCCCGATCTATCAGCCGTGGTGCTCCGCTGTACTGCGCCTCAATGCGAGTTCGATCGCTCGACGAGAAAGCTCCGCTTCGAAGGATACCGGCCTTTTACTTTGAGAATTAAGGGTGTTCGACGCGATTCTGTCGGCTTTCAGTCTGCCGTAATTCGCTGCTCACACCATCCGTGGTAACCCAAGTTCTCTGTGACGGTCATGAAATCGGATTCCAAACATCTTTTTGAATTCGGGCTACTGATGGGTGAAATGGTTTTGGCTGAATCGCAAAATGAATCGTCTTTAATCTTGCCTTCTTTTTGACGCCTTTGCGAGGTTTCGATAATCTCGAAAAATGGAGTCGAGACTCGATGATGATCGATTTTCGCTTCTTGAGTTTCATAGGTTTCTATCAACCATTTCAACATGATGATTCGACATCATGTCAGAGAGCAGATCCGTGACTTGCAATTCGTTTCAACCGCTTGGTCGTTTTCTTGTTTATTTCGCCAGCATCGGACTTGTCTTTGTTGGACCCTTTTCCGGGTTCGCGTCCGAACTNAGCAGTTACCAATGGGATCTTGTGAATCCAGCAGCCTCTTGGTCGCCACGTGCGGGGCTGCAGGTTGTTGATCTCAATGACCGCTTTTACATGATGGGGGGACGAACGCCGGTGGATCCAGCGGTGGTTCCCGTCTTTGGTGCGAGTGAGATTTGGGGGGACGTGTGGACGAGTGAAGATAAAGGCGCAACCTGGGAACGAATCCTCGAAACGGATGCGGGTAATCACTGGCCCGAACGTGCCTATTTTCAGGCAGTCACCAAGGGTAACGAGATGTTCATTCTCGGAGGACAAAACTTCAACGTTGTTGATAATCCCAGCCCCTTTGGTCCTCCTCAAATTGCTGTATCTGATTTCTTCAGCGACGTTTGGAGTAGCTCAGACGGAGTTAACTGGACGGCTCGAACATTGGATGCAGGCTGGGATGGTCGGGCTGGCTTGAGTAGCGTCGTATTCCGTGATGAACTTTATGTGTTTGGCGGATCCAAAAATGACGATGCGGCAGTCGTCGGCCCAGGAGGACCTCCGCGAATCTATTTCAATGATGTGTGGAAGTCGAGTAATGAAGGTGTCGACTGGCAGCAGGTCAACGGGGCTGCGCCGTGGGCTCCACGTGCAGGAGCGGCTGTTGTCGTGAAGGACGACTACATCTATCTTTTGGGAGGTGAAGACGGGTTTACCTGTGATTCTGGACTCCGTTGCCCGCCGTACTTCAATGATGTTTGGCGGACGCAGGACGGAGTGATTTGGGAACAGGTTGTCGAAGTTGCCGAATGGCCCTCCCGTCCAGGGCATCAAGCAGTGGTCGTAGGAGATCAGATTGTTGTCTTTGGCGGATTCGGTTTGAGTACCGATCCCGCTGATCCCTTTAAGCCATCGAATCCAATCGACATGTGGGCCAGCGTAGATGGAGCGAATTGGGAGTTGCTCGAGCAAGCTCCCTGGAACGCCGATTCTCCCGCGGACATCAAGTACGATTTTGATGCTCTCGTAGCACCGGGACGTTCCGATGGTGGCGACGCAATCTATACCTTCGGTGGTGATCGCGAGACCTTTAATCCCATCGACCCCGTCAATTACTTGAATATCGACAATGACGTTTGGAGCTTTGAGGTAGTTCCGGAACCATCGTCATTAGTTTTGAGCTTGATTGGGATCTTGACCTTCTGCTTCCACGCCCGACGACCTCGTTGATGTTTTTGGCGCGGTGAAGCACCATAGCTTTTCCCGGGTTCGGATTAAGAGACGGCCGTCAGAGATCGCCGGAGTCGAAATGATCGATTCTCCGAGATCTGACTTTGAGAGAACTCGGTACTCGGGNCCGTCTTCGACGACCACCACCACTCCATTTTCGCCGGCGATGTAGATCTTGCCGTCACCGTAGATCGGCGACGCGAAATACTGTCCCGTATTCGGTAATCGTTTGGGCCGTCGAAGAGAGGTGCCCTCGTCGGTTTCAAACACCGTTGTGATTCCGCCGCCTTTGACAAGGAACATTCGTTTGTCGTGGACGAACGGTGACACAATATGATCGGTGTGTTTGGTGCGATGCTTCCACAGAACGTGGGAGTCTGTCACATTACCTCGGCCACCGCCTTGGACGGCAAGAATGTACTCGTCGGCCGGGTCGTCGACATCAAACGTGGGTCCCGCGAAATTATCCGGATGCAGGAAGGCTGCATCCAGTTCTTCACCGACGAGGAAGCCGTCACCATCAGTGTCACCTCGATCAAAGGTGCGTTGGAAAAAATCCTCCGGGATCGGGAGGTCACCGACCCATGATTGCATCTCTTCTTTCGTTAGTTTGCCATCGTTATTGCCCGTTTCAGCCTGGTCGGCCGTCGCTAGCCATTGATTTGCAATTCCACTGCTTTGGAGCGACAGGTAGATCTTGTTGTCGAGAACAACCGGCGTTGTTTTGATGTTCCGTAGTAGAGTCTTGGCAAACCACAGTCGTTTTCCGGTCTGCAGATCATAGCCCACCAAGAGTCCTGTACCCGCCACAACAATCTCTTCTCCGTCCTTATGTTCGTAGATGACCGGATGCGAGTAATTCACCGCCATATCGTAACGCTCGTCCTTCCACAATAGCTTTCCAGTCTTTTTGTCGAAGGCATGAATCGCGGGATAAAGGTCGTCGTCCTGGCAGAAGATGAGCGTGTCGTTGTGTAACACCGGCGACATCGCTGGGCCCCATTTGAAGACGAAAAAAGGAGCAGGCATTCGATGTTGCCAAACGTCTTCACCACTCGCTGCGTCGACGGCGATCATCCCCAATGAGCTGAAGTAGGCATAGACTCGCTCGCCGTCCGTTGCCGGGGTTGTGCTGGCGTGGCTGTTGGTACGATGCACCTCTGGCAATTGGCCGCTATCCCAAGTACGTCGCCATAACATTTTTCCTGAGTTTGCGTCGTAAGCGACCAGTGCAAACGTTCGCTCGTCGTCCATTGCGGTTACGAAGACTCTGCCTCCGGCGACCACCGGACTCCCAACGCCGTCACCGAGTTTGACAGACCATGCCACATTTTCCGTACTTGAAAAACGTTCCGGAAGTGGTGACGTCGATTGTGAGATACCAGAACAATTTGGGCCCCGAAATTGAGGCCAGTCGGCGGCTGTGCTCACATGCACGTTTGCCATGACGAAAAACAAAACCACCGATAACGATGACGCAGTACTGCGCAGAAACTTATGGAGCATCGTCGCCTCATGGGATTAGTTGGAAAAGGCTCGGGATTTTAAACCCCCAGGATCATTAATCGACCATCGCTTTGCTGCTCTCGCGTCATTCAATTAACTCAATCTTCCTGAGAATCTCGTGGCCTGCCGCTTGGGTGAGGTCCAATTTGGCTTTCGTTTCCTGATCTATAATCGTGATTTCACAAGTTGCGATCTTGGGCCACTCGACGGTTTTTCCCTCAGCGTTCTTGAAATCGTCTCGGCCGATAACCACTGTCTGAGCTTTGTTGCCGTTGATTTCTCGCGTGTAGGAGAATCTGCCGAGATTATTCGGTCGGCTTAAGAACTGGCTTTCAAGATTGATTCGCAGACGAAGCTTCTTTCCCCGGGGGTTGATCGTCAACGATAACCTCTTGTCGTTGGAGCGATCCAAATCAGGGCTCTGGAACTTGTAGGTCTTGATGCTTCGGTTGTCTCGCGTTGACCAATCTTGGATACCGTCGTCGAAGTCTTCAAAGACGGTACGAGTTTTTGGTAGCGTTGTTAGGACATTCAAGTCAACCGACTTGGGAATGTTTGAGTGCTCGAGTGAATTCAAGACGAAGGTCGATGTATGGTCATGTTGAAGTTGCACACTTTTACGCAACTGATAACGGCATAACGCGAAGACATAGAGCGGTAATCGTTCATGGACCGGTAGCTCGGCAGACCAGGTCGAACCAGATCTTTTTGTATCTGCTGAGTTCCAGAAACGGGTCCTCGAATTTGGGTCGTAGCTGTAGTAGACCTCAGTGTTCACCAATCGTTCTTGTTGCCCTGGCGTGACCGTGAACGTCGCTGAATTTCCAGAGATCTTGAATGTTGATGGAGGAGTTTCCGGAATGTCTTCGTCAATGCCTTTCAAATACTGATTGAACCACAAGTTGAGGAGGACCCATTGTTCGGGGCCAGGGCCGTGGTTTTGATGCACATTCGTGCTCACACGCCAGTTGGAATGTCTGAGCAACGCAAGGGACTGATAGATTCGTTCAAAGGTCGAATGGAAATCGTTCGAAGAACTGATGAAGAGAACGGGGCAGGTCACGAGTGGCCAATAAGCGCTGGCATCAATCGTGCTTTGATAGAGTTCCAAATTGCGAAAATGCTGGCGGATGCTGCTTCCTTCAATGCCTCCAGGAAAATCGACGTATTTGAATCCAGTGCCGCCGACAAAAGGCACGACTGCTCGGAGTCGGGAGTCGATGGCGGTCAGGGCCGTGATCATGCCACCCATGGAGTAGCCAGCAAATCCGATGCGTTCGCGATCGACCTCCGGTTGGTCTTCGAGAAAAGTAATCGCACGTCTTGCCGCGACCGCGAGCAAAAACCAGTTGGCATTGCGCGGGCTTGCGATGGGATCNATGGAATAATCATCCGGCTGCAGATTTCTTTTCCAACCCTTTCTCAACGCCTTCGAATAAAACTGCGGACCTTGTGTCGGATCCACCTTGCCCCAATCCGTGTTCACCTGGATATCTGCTTCCAGCGAGCGGCCTAGCCAGTTGATATCGAGCGTCGCAAAGCCTTGTTTTGCGAAATAGATGCCACGCTCCTTCTGAGCTCGTTGGCCGCCACCGTGGCTCCATACGAATGCAGCATGTTTTTGAGGATGATTCGGAAACGAATAATAAGCGGCCAGACGCGCATCTGATCCCTTAAACNTTCCGACCTTGAAGGTCACGTATCGAGTGATCACATCGTCCGTTTTCCATTCCTTGATGACCTGGACCTCGAGTGGCTCATGCTTGGCGTCGTAATCTTGCCAGAGCTCGACAACATCGCCGGGTACTTCACTTGCTTCTTGGAATGGAACAAAGGTGTCTTCAGCGCAAAGCTGCAAGACGAATACGTGCCAGATCAATGCNATTCTAAGNAGGGGCACTGTTCGGTTAAGCTCTTTCATCGCTCGCGCGATTCAGATGTCGTTGAACTAAGATTTGTTCAGATTGCTACGAACCTACCGATTAAGAATACTCTGTATTCCCTGAAGCGGCTACTCGTGAACAAGATTTGTGCCACGGTCNAATCACACAGAATCTTAAACGAGGATTTCATCGATCACTCTGCCGTAATCAATTTCAAGTCGTTTCCTGCCTGGGTAATTTAATTGACGGTTGTCGAGTCCCAAAAGGTGTAAGACCGTTGCGTGTAGATCGGTCACGTAATGGGCATCCCCCAAAGCGTGGTAGCCTAATTCGTCTGTCTCGCCCACCTCAAGGGCGGTTTTGTGGAGAGGATGGTTCGATAAGAAAACACTTCCATAGCGGGGCGCATCAAAGCACCCCGCTAGCGAGCTTTCACTCGCCAATCTCGCTAGAAGACCGCCTCATTGCCTTGGGAATCCGCCTTCTTTTCCGTCGTTATCCAGGGATGGGAGTCAATAAATTTGGATTTTCTCAACTTCATTTTGGAATTCATTGGGTAGTGCTGGTCCATTCGTCGCACAGAGAGTACGAGTTCTGAGCGTTCTTCCTTCGTCGATTGACAGGGTTTTCACTGACGATCGGTGAAATCGTTATCGCGATCGAAATTTGCTCATGACGGGTGGTGCAAAGGCTTTAAGTGAGACGGTCTTNCGACACAGCAAGAGCCGAGGCTGTTCTGAAAGCTCTCGGTGATGAAATTGAGGATCTCTGGGAAGGCATGGCTGCATTGCACCTTTGCTTTTCCCAGAAAAAAGCCGGTCATCAGGTCAGGAATCGGTCGTTTTATGACATGGCTTGAAACTGTCGAATGAATCGTTGGTGAGGTTGAATTGTGAACAATTCTTGTTTCTGGTTTGGGATTGTTTTGCTGGCATTGTCGTCCCTTTTCGGGATTCAATACGGAGTTAAGTATTTATTGATTGATGAGTTTCAAGAGAATCAAGACACATTCTATGGAACGTCATGGACCGAGCTGTCGTTCAACGCGCAGACGATTATTTTGGGTTTAATCAAGATTGTTGGTGGCGGATTGTTGGCATTCGGTTTGATGATGGCGTGGCTGATTCGACCCGTCGCGCGATCTGAGGCCTGGGCTCGCTGGTGCGTCTTGATGGTATCGTTTGGATTCTGGGGCCCCACTCTCTACGTGGCATGGTGTTTTTCAGGCACGGATCCGATGTTCGAGCTGCCTATCATTCAAGCCTCGACGATGCTGGTGCTCCCAATTCTAGGACTCGTCTTTTCGTATCGACCCACGGATTTCATTGTGAGTAAATAGGTTGGAGAGTAAATAGGTTGGATTCCAGCATCTCGTATTGTCCTTGAGGAGAAGCCGATTGCACGATGTTTCGGGTTCATTAACGTTTCGGGTTCATTAACGTTTCGGGTTCATTAACGTTTCGGGTTCATTAACCTCCATCCAAACCTTTTTGAGTAATTGAAAAATAAACAGGATCAAAGGATTAGATAAATGAGACGTAGTTTGGCTTGCAAAATTAGCTGTGGTTCAATTGATTCTCCGCAAAAGATTGTCGTGTTGATGTTGCTTGTTTTCTGCCTGCCGTCGTTAGGCGTGGCGGAAGAAGCATCAGAGGATGCACCGCGATATCTTTATGTTGCCCGCTTTATTGAGGTTAAACCGGAGAACACTGCAAAGTGGTTAAAGGCGGTTCAAGACAAGCAACAGGAATTTAATTCCAACGCTGACTCCGCTCGATGGGGCACATGGAGGATTTTGACGGGGCCTCGGTCAAATTTGTTTGTGAGAGGGTATCGAACGACTCAGAGCAGTTTTGCGAATCCGAAGCATGCGATTCACGGTCTGGCGGCTTCCTGGGATGTTCCCGAAGCAGCCTATTGGTTGGAGCATGTTGTTCCGCTGCAAGAATCTTCAGGCAATCGTCAGGTGTGGCGACCGATTGAAGGCTTGTTTTCCCAAGGGCTGCCGGAGACGGTTCCCGCAAAATTTTCACAGCACCGGCGTTGGCGAATGAAGCCCGGAATGTACCAGCGGCTCGAGGCAAACTACAAGAAGCTGATCGCTGCCTTTGACGCAATTGGGAGCCCCATCAATTTTGGCATCGCTCGCTTAGAGGATGGTGGAGACTTCATGATTTACGCAGAAACAACCGCCTACAACGATACGGCGGATTTGCCTGGGGTCGGTGCCGTAAAGGACGCCTTCGAAAAAACTCACGGTCCAGGTTCGTGGAAAGAATTTCTCAAAGAACACAATGAGGTGATGCAGGAAAACGCTGTCGTTGAAACTGAGACGTGGGTCTTCCTGCCAGAGTTGAGCAATTTGACGCCATGAATCAGGGCTGACGGTGCTTGCTGGGTTTTCTGATTTCAGAACGCTGAGTTGATGAGCGGTCGATCCGGTTACAGCCATTCTGGAGCTGATGGGTTTCGCGCGGGGAATAGGGCTCGCGAAATCTTCTCTTCAGGATAAATNCTACTTGGCAGGGATGCCAAGTAGGATTGTTTTTTGCGCGTTCGCAAAGGCTCGTGAGTTGCACGACGCAAGTTCGAATCCTGCGTNGTTTCTAATACCCTTACTCGTTGGAAACTCGCTTTAGCACCATCGTTTCATCTTCCTCGGCAGACTGTGGAATCCCGTTGAGTGTCCGTTTCAAGATGACGTGTCGCAGCGTGTCCTGGTCGGAAACGTCAGACAGGCAAAGTTCAAATAGTTTTCCATGGGGTGTGTCTGCATGTCGTTCCCACAACAGTTTGCCGTCCTGTTCCGATCGCAATGTGCCCTTCATCGTGACCCCGGTCGAGGTTTGGCCCTGTTTGACCAGTGTTCCTGAGTGAGGATCGAAACTGATAACCAGTTTGGCATCAAAGAGATCGCTGTCGTCGCCTTGCCTTCATGATCAACAAAGCGTCGCAAGTTGTCCCGATTCGCTCAGCTTGGTTTCGCATCTGACGTCCGATTTTTCTTTGCTTGCACCGAAGGCCCTGCTGCCGCGGTTGTTGAAGCTACCTTCGAACGTTCCGAGAAGTGGCTTCAAAAGTGCTATCTGATTCGACCGCATCGTTGACACGCCATCGCGTGCTCTTTGCCACNTGAAACGACCTTGATTTGAATCTAAGTTATGAAGTTCGAAGAAGAAGTCTTGATTGATTTGGAAAACATATTGGATAGTGTTTTTGGCCCACTCTGAGCTTTGATCCTTCCCGCCAGATCTCCAGCCGCGACCGACAAATCGGAAGAGATTGTCATTGATGGGGACCGCCTCAAACTTACTCTGCCATTGGTTGATCTTTTGGCCATTTTGCGCAACCGTACTTGTTTTGATGAATTCGTTGGATTTCCCACCCTGGGTAATCTCCTTGGTTCGATTCATGACCTCACCATCGGCGTTCAGGAGATCGAGATGGTAGGTGCCTGGGATAAGGCTCAATCGGTCATCAGCTTCGTTCGCAACGGCCTGCACGGCCGTAAAGTACAGAATCAAACTCGGATATGCTTGGAACTTGGACATCGTTAACTCCCATTGGAACTGGGGTTAATGAAATTGGATCGCAATCCGTTAAGTTTTGACATCTGGCTTCAACAAGGTGGTTAGGTTGCCCCGTCGGCGGATCTCAGTAATGCATGCGTTGTCTCGAGCTGATTTGCATGGATAAAAGATGAGAAAAAAGTTTGAAACTGCGACTGTCTAGGGAGAAAATNAAACTTTGTGGATATACGCTGGAAACTGGGGATTTGATTCGGTATCCTCGTCTTGGCGGCTATCCGCCATTGTTTTTGGCTGGCTGTTTTGACGGGTGTGGATGAACAAGTGATGGAGGGATCACTCTCCCCCTGAATAAATCAGCTGCAGGTGGGATCGTGAGCACGAACCTCAGTGGGGTGTGGGCAGATGATTCAGGAAGCCACGAGTAAATGTGAACGAAGTATTGGGGCGACCATTCAGCAACTCGATTCGGGGCAGACTGAGTCTTCCGAGGAATTGTTGCAGGTTTTATATACCGAATTGCGCAAGTTAGCGGCATCGAGACTGCGGAAAGAGATACTGGGGCAAACGCTGCAGCCGACAGCTCTGGTTCATGAAGCCTATTTGAGATTGACTGATAAAGACGACCGACAAAAGTGGAGCGGTCGAGGCCATTTTTTTGGAGCTGCTTCGACAGCGATGCGGCGGATTTTGATTGAGCGGGCTCGNAAAAAGAGAACGCTTCGAGCCGGGGGGAAATGGCAACGAGTTAAACTCGATGAGATTGAAGACCAAAGCATGCCTTCAACGGTCGACCTCTTATCGCTGAATCAGGCACTCACTGAGCTTGCTCAACAGTCACCCCGAAAAGCCAAACTGGTTGAGCTCCGATTTTTCGCAGGCTTGTCCAATCGTGAAGCTGCGAACGTTCTTGGCATNTCACCATCAACCGCNGATCTTGATTGGCGATATGCGAGGGCTTGGCTCAAAGTTGCGATCGACGGGATGAATTTGCAGTCGCCAAGTTGATATGTCTTTTGCTTCACTCTGTAAGACAAAAGAATTCGGTTAGACGGATCTGCCATCCCATGCTCAGGTTGGAGGAGCAGCGGACTTAGGGAGTCGGAAAACCTCTCATGTTGACCAGTCGTGAAGAGAAAATTTTTCAGGTTGCTGTCGAAATCGATTCGGCGGAACGTCAGGCGGTCTATCTGGATCAGGCCTGTGGCAATGATGACGGTTTACGTGAACGACTGAAATTGCTTCTGCGAGCAGACAGCCAGGCGGATGCATTCTGGGACAGGAATGCCTTTTCACAGGAAATCGACCAGCGATTGCCGGCTGAGATGGAAACGCTGCCTGAAATTGACGGTTATCGCTTGTTGGCAAAGATCAATGAAGGCGGTATGGGGATCGTCTATCTCGCCGAACAACTGGGGCCAGTGCGTCGCAAGGTGGCCCTCAAGCTGCTCAAAACCAATTTGACGGATGCGCACGCCTTGAGTCGATTTGCGGCGGAAAAGCAGTTTCTGGCGTCGTTAAATCATCCCAATATCGCATTTGTTTATGCCGCAGGGACCACCGATTCTGGGCGTCCTTACGTCGTGATGGAATGGATTGATGGGATACCTCTCACTCAGTATTGCGATGATCACAGGTTTTCGGTCAAAGAGCGTGTGAAACTGTTTCAACAAGCGTGCGCGGGAGTCCAGCATGCCCATAACAAGGGAATTATTCATCGCGATCTGAAACCATCCAATATCCTCGTCTGTGATTATGATCATCAGCCGATTGCCAAGGTTATTGATTTTGGTGTTGCGAAAGCACAAGGATGGGAATTGAATCAGGAGTCTCCGCGAACGCGTGCTGACCAGATTATCGGAACTCCTGAATATATGAGCCCCGAGCAGGCGCAGTTTTCGGAAGATGAGGTCGATACGCGTACGGATGTCTATTCGCTCGGAGTTATTTTGCATGAGCTTATTGCTGGAGCGATACCGTTGTCGCGACAATTTGCTGAAGCCGAATCAATGGGGCATCAGCTCGACCTGATTCGAAATACAATACCGCCCACGATAAATCAGGGCATGTTGGAGTCCGATGATATTGAGGAGATTGCGGATCGCCGGCAGACAACGGTCAAAGGGCTGGGGAGAGAGCTAAATTCGGATCTCCNGTGGATCGTGACCAAAGCATTGGAAAAAGATGTCGGAGATCGTTATTCGACGGTGCAGCTTTTGTTCAGCGATCTTGAGTCCCACCTCAACAGCCAACCGATCACCGCTCGCAGGCCTTCGCTGGCTCGACAGGTGGCACTCATTTACCAACGTCATCCTGTCGGCGCAACGGTCACGTTTCTCACTCTCTTTGTGGCATTCGTTTTGGTGATCAATTCCTTGGTGGCCTATCAGGGAAAAGAAGTGAGGAAGGCGCGTGAAAATCAGCTGCAAAGAGCTGCAATGGATTTGGAAAAATCCAAGCGGATTGAAAAAGCAAGGACGATTGTTCTGCCGCGGATCAGGGAGCTGATTGATGACCAGCAACCGGTTGCAGCCTATGCTTTAAAAAGAACTTTTGAACCGATGCTGCTGAGTCTTCCGGAGTATCAGGACTTCACGGAAGAATTCATGTTTTCTGCCACCTTTGATCAACTGCCTGCAGGAACCACGATCAAAATTCGTGACGCGGTAGGGGAATCGTCTTCTTGGTATACCTTTGCGACAACGCCAGTCGAAACGGTTGCAATACCACACGGATTGATTCGCGTACGTTATGAAAACCCCGATTATGTGACGAGGGAGTTTCAGCTTAAGGTTCCGCGCGCCTTTTCAAATCCAGTGGTTCAATACCTCGTCAGAAAAGATGACCAAAAAGAAGGAATGGTCTGGATCTCTCCGAATCACGGCTTCAGGAAAAGGATGGAGGCGATCGACGAAGGGTTTTGGATCGATCGAACNGAAGTGACCAACGCTCAGTATCAGGAATTCGTGGACGCGGGAGCTTACGAGGACCCAGCCTTCTGGAATGGTATTTCCTTTCATCGGGATGAGCAAGAAACTGCAGGGTGGGGGATTAAGCGAACGGTAAGTCAAGAAATTGAATGGTCCGAGGCGATGGCGTCTTTTCGAGATGCGACGGACAACGCGGGACCCGCAACCTGGCAAGATGGTCGATTTCCTCCAGGAGCCGATGACTACCCGGTGGCCGGGATCAGTTGGTATGAGGCGAGGGCTTATGCCGCTTTTCGATCTAAGTCACTTCTCACTTTCCATCAGTGGCGGTGGGCGGCCAGCACTGATCAACCCGGCATGACCGCGAGTGAGAGTTGTTTCATGTCGACAGGACCTCGGCCCTGCGGCGAATCCACGGGGGTCGGCAGATTTGATGCGCGCGATATGGCAGGTAACGTGAGGGAGTGGTGCTGGAATGCTGACGAATCTGGACACAGATATATTTTGGGAGGGAGTTGGCGAGATCCTCAGTATGCGTTCACTGAGAGACCTTCAAAATCCCCTTGGGATCGTTCCGAAACCAATGGCTTCCGTTGTTGCTTGCCGGCTGANGANTCGAGCCTTCAAGGAGATCTGTTCGCCGTTGTACCGCAGCCGAAATCTCTGGATTTGGGGCCTGATCGAGAATCCTTCGAGAGGTTGAGATCCTTCTACTTGTATGATGCAAACTTACCTCTTGATCCACGTGTCGTCGACTTCGATAGTTTGGATGGCTTTAACTCAGTTTATCGGCACGAAATCGTCGAGATTAATGCAGCTTATGACAATGAACGATTCAATCTGCATCTACTGATCCCCCGGAATTTGGATCGCAAAGCCGAAACGATGTTGTTTGTTCCGGGAGTCAGTGCCTGGGAGACAGGAGGAGCCTTCGGAATTTCCCGTGTCGGTTACTTTCGCTACCTCAAAGGGCTCGCTGGCAGTGGCCGCATTATCTGCTTACCGGTCTTCCAAGGAACCTTTGAGAGATGGTCGGGCAGTACTCTGGGGCAGCAGTTTGACGATGCACCAATTCAGGCTCGAAACGATTATATCGCCGTCACGATGGATGCATCGAGGGCCGTCGATTACCTTTTGACGCGTGATGAGGTCGATCCCGAGCGACTGATATACTTTGGATTAAGTAACGGAGCTTTAAGAGCTCCTCTCATGTTGGCTACTGATCATCGATATCGAGCGGCAATCCTGCTGGCTGGTGGTTATGTGTCATTCCATAAATCGAGGCCAGAAATCCAACCATTTCAATTCACNCCTTACGTGACGCTACCGACTCTGATGATTAATGGAACTGCGGATCAGGTATTTCCGCTGGAAACTTCGCAGAAACCAATGTTTCGTGACCTCGGTAGCTCGAATAAAAAACATGTGTTGTTTTTGGCTGACCATCTGCCGGCCGTAAGAGACGTCGATAAGACGATCAACGAATGGCTCGCTAACGAAGCCTATCAGACAACAGAAAAAGTCTCAGACTAAATAGGGCAGCCCGCCGGAATGCCAGCGGTTCGGCGAAGAGTCGCTCAGATATTACGCTGCCTCGTGGGCTGATGATTGTTGACCTTCCAGCATTCGCATGACACGCGTTGAAAATTCATGACGCGCAAAATCGTATAACCTGCGATCGTTCGTCAATAACTCTTCGATTCGTTGTCGCACTGCAGAATCTTTCGATTCTACATCGTAGAGCCGCGATTTGTTGCGATCAAACTTTTTTGCTCGATAGTCCACACTGGATTGTAACTGGTAGCGGAACAGTTGGATTGAATCCTGAAAGGCTTCTGTAATCCCGAAGAATAGAAAGCATTCACTTAGATTCCGGATGGCCGACGAAAGATAGTTGGGGTGCTGCCGATTTGAGTGTGATGACAGAAATCGTGTTTGTAGATCACGCAGATGACCTTCAATGAACGGATCCTCTGACATGACAAATTCTTCGAAGCTGGCTTGTTGAGCAAACTTCAATCCCGCTCGAGCATGAGCAGGTAAGACGCGTTCCCAGCCGCCGCTTAAATTTGCCGGGTTATGCAAAGATCGATACTGCGAANTCAAACGCTGAACCGGGTCTCGAAGAAAAGTGATAAACCACGCTTGTGGGCATCGATCGTAAAACTGGGCGTAGGTGAAATGGCCCCAGAAAAGTCTTCGTCGAGGATCATCAACTTCCAGAGATTCCATGTCACCATAAAAGGGAGGTGCTACCGCCGACTCGTCTGGGAAATGGGCGCGGAGATACTGGGTGAAGGAAGTGCCAGCCGTCTTGTTGATGTGGACAAAGGCAATTGGACGACCGTCGCTCGCAACCTCTTGCATCGTCGATGGCATTTGTACCACGTGGTTGGGGAATCTCGCTTGATTCATTGTCTTTCCTGGCGGCAACAATTAGCAGAGGACGATTCTTCAATGCTGAAATGATCCGTGCGCTCCAACGCACAGACGACTTCGTTCGTGAACTGCCCGCAACAGGGACTCCTGTAAACGGGAAAAGGGCGACGAGTTGTACTCGACAGCGTCCTTTTTGCGAAGTCGAATTCATCAAGTTTTGCTGCACCGAAGCGCACTGCCGTGATAGCATGCTTGCGACTGAATTCAGCGGAATACAGCCAGCAAGCAATGTCTTGTGCTTTCCTCAAGGAATTTCCTGCTNCCGCGTACAAGAGAACGTTTTAGATTCTTGTTTTCGAGGAGAGGGAGCTCGTGGCGGTCCCGGATCGAATTGTGGGATTTTCGGCGTGTGAGGTGGCCCGGCCAACAGCGGACGGATGTCGTCGTTGACGAGATTTTGGCGTTGTTGACTGGAGATGCGAATGGAACGTCAGGTCGATTGCAACGTTGATGGAATATCTCAAACGCCCCACACAAAAAAACATCGATCGTTGGAGTAAACTAAGGTCGAGTTCGAATGGTGACGACGCCATTCTCGACGAGTAACATAGAGATGTCATCGCTTCGTTTGATTTTCAGCAGGATTTATTCGTTGAATCAAAAACGCCTGCGAGGATAAAGCTTAAGAGATCGGTCGTTGCGAGTTCCGTTGGATTCTCGGTTTCAGAAATGTGAATTCAGGCAACGTCGGATTCAAAGAATGAAAACTTAGTGCTGTAACCACTGTTTGCAGTGCCAATTCATGTGAGGTCGGTAGGAGATTGAAATGAACCTTAAACCGCTTGTCTTCAGTGTTATCTTCGCTGGAATTCCAAGCTCGGCATTGGCGGCCAGTGACGACGCAAATTCAACGTCTTCATTACGTGTTGCGACCGCTCAGATTCCGGTCACGAAGGATATTGCTGAAAACAGCGCCACCATTCAACGTGCTTTGCAGGCTGCAATTGATGGTGGTGCGGAAATCTTGCTTACGCCGGAAGGTTCGTTGAGTGGATACACTCACAAATTCGATCAGGAAGCCGTGGACAAAGAGCTGAAGGTGATTCTTGAGCAGGCTGCCGATGCAGGGATTGCGCTGGCCTTAGGGACCTGTTACACCGAACCTTCCGACGGAAAGTGCTACAACCAAATTCGTTTTTACGNCCCGCAAGGCAAGTTTCTTGGATTCCATAGCAAGACGTTACTCTGCGGTAGCTTTTCCGACCCTCCTCAGGGCGAAATCAATGACTACGCGACTAGTCCGTTGCGTACCTTTGAAATCAAAGGGATTCGAGTGGGAGGACTGATTTGCAATGACATGTGGGGAAATCCCATGTGTACTCCCATGCCTGATCCTCATTTGAGTCAAAAACTTTCCAAGGCTGGGGCACAGATAATCTTTGTGGCAATTAATGGTGGACGTGATGGCGGACCTTGGTCAGAGGAGGTTTTCTGGCCATATCACGAAACAAACATGCGGATGCGAGCTGCTGCTAGTCGTGTGTGGGTTGTCAGTGCCGACAATTCCTTTCCACATACGATTCCCTGTTCGGCTCCATCTGGAATTTTGAGACCGAATGGCCAATGGGCCGAGCAGGCACCGCGTCAGGGTGAGCACGTCACGGTTCATACGATCGACCTTACCAAAAAACGATAAATGACTTTGCAGGGCTATTCGTCCCCGTGAAAGCGATGATCGGAGATCGATGCTGATATTGAGGAATCGAGATTGGCATCCTGTTAGGTGAGGTCGTGGAGATGTTGTGGTACCGATTTCTGTTTGTTCTCCTGGTTTTTACGGGAAGCTCCGAAGGATTCGCTCAGCAACCTGCGGTCGGATACACGACGTTCCGCACCGATTTGCCAGGAGGGCGACATCCGAATGTTCGCACCATGCGGGCCATGGTGATTCAGGCGGATGGCACGAAGCGTCGTGAAATCGCTAGTCATTTGGCTGAGCCAGCCGATACTTGGACGCAGTTTTCGGCTTGGTCTCCTGATGGAAAGCAGGCCATCGTCGGATGTGGTTGGCAGCATCCTGAAAATGCGAAGTGGGAGGAGGAGCATAAAACGTTCCGCATNGAGGCCGGGAGATGGCACTATGATTGCTATCTTTTGAATCTGGAAACAGGTGATCTGAAGAACGTTTGTGCGGTTGATCGCGTAAGTCATTACAACGGCGTTTCGTTTACTCCGGATGGAACGCAATTACTGATGACCTCACTTCTCAATGGAACTTCCAAGCCATTTGTGATGAATCTGGACGGTTCCAACAAGCGGGATGTCTCGGGCGGCACCGATGGTTTTACTTACGGATTTAACGCGTCGCCCGATGGTAAAAGAATCTGCTATCACGAGGCTTATCAAGTCTATGTGGCCGATTCCGATGGCACTCGCAAACGTAAGGTCGAAACGGGGAACCCGTTTAATTTCTCTCCCGTTTGGTCACCGAACGGTCAATGGATCGTATTTGTGAGCGGTGAACACTACGATTGTCATCCCCACATTGCCCGTGCTGATGGAACCGGTATCCGTAAGCTTGCAGATCGAAATGGTTATCGCGGAGTAACCCTGTTTCTGGATGTATTTGATTTTCATCAGGGAAGCAGTGACACGCCTGTGTGGTCGGCGACAGGCAAGTCGATCTTCTACACGGCCAAAGTTGACGATGCCATTGAACTCTTTCAGGTGTCAATCGATGGTGCGGCCAAGCAATTGACGCACTCGGCAGAGGGCGTCTCCCATTATCATCCACGGCCTTCGCCAGATGGTCGTTACCTGCTTTACGGTTCGAAACGTGAAGGTGTCCGGCAACTGTTTGTTCGGGATCTTTCTCTCGGCACCGAACGCCAAATCACGCATCTCGAAAAAGGCCACGCCGCAATGTGGCCTCAGTGGCAGCCGATTTCTGAGGTAGTTCGAACCGCCGATTGAGTTCGAAATGCCGATTCAGGCACTCTATCCGGATTCGGCAAGTTTCGAGGATCGACAGGTGGTTCGGAGCAAGACGCAGGTCGGATTCTGGTGACTTGGCCATTTTGCATGACTCTGAAATTGAAATCGTAATTGAGTCTGCGTAAATTGATAGAGAGTTCGCAGCAGGTAATTGTACGTTTGCGTTTTGACAGGAGTTAATTTTTATGCCGCGCCAGGCTAATCGTCGTAAGTTTCTTAAAGTCGCCGGTGCTTCCACCGCTGCATTTACTATTTTGCAAGCCGGATCCGCACGTTCCTATGCTGCCAATGAAAAATTGAATATCGCTGCTGTTGGCGCTGGAGGAAAAGCTGGAGGTAATATCCGCGGAGTCAGTTCCGAGAATATCGTGGCCATTTGCGACGTTGACTGGAATCGTGCGGCAGGTTCTCTGCGAGATTATCCAAAGGCGAAACGGTATGACGACTATCGTCTGATGCTGTCGGAAATGGATCCCAAGATTGATGCCGTACTCGTGGGAACTCCGGACCACCATCATTTTCATGCTTCTTTGGCAGCCATTAAACTTGGCAAGCACGTCTATTGCGAAAAGCCATTGACGCATTCCATCTGGGAAGCTCGAGAGCTAACCAACGCAGCTCGTGAGGCCGGAGTCGCAACGCAAATGGGCAATCAGGCCCAGNCGTCCAGAAGCACTCGAATCATTCAAGAATTCGTCCTCGACAATGCNATCGGTAAGATTCGTGAAGCTCATCTCTGGACGGATCGTCCAAGCAAGGGATTGCTCGGTGAGTATTGGCCACAGGGCGTTCTTCGACCCGCAGAAACGCCCCCCGTTCCCGATAAAATGGCCTGGGATCTTTGGCTGGGGCCAGCGCCCGTGAGACCTTATCACCCAGCCTATGCACCCTTCAAGTGGCGCGGTTGGTGGGATTTCGGCACCGGAGCTCTGGGCGATATGGGATGTCATTATTTTGATCCTGTCTTTCGTGCTTTGAAGTTGGGGGCACCAACCAGTGTGGAGGCAGCGTCAACAAGAGTAAATCAGGAAACCTATCCGCTGGGCTCAAGCGTCACCTATCAATTTCCGGCGCGAGGGGAAATGCCGGCGGTCGAGCTGGTTTGGCATGATGGAGGTCTGCGTCCCCCACGCCCCGACGCTCTTCAGGCAGGGAATCTCATGGGATCCAACGGTGTTATGCTAGTCGGAGAGGATGGTGTCTTGTTGACCGATTGGGACAACGGTTGGCATCTGTTCCCAGGGAAACGAGCCGAGGAATATGGGAAGCCACCGCAAGTCCTAACGCGTTCACCCGGACACAAAGAAGAATGGTTGCAAGCTTGCAAGGGTGGACCCGAGCCAGGCTCAAGTTTTAACTGGTCGGGACCCTTGACCGAAGCGGTTTTGCTAGGCAACGTGGCACTGCGATCTCAGTTGCGAGAAGATCTCACCCAGAAAAAACTGCTTTGGGATGCAGAGGAACTAAGGTTCACCAATCACGATCCGGCTAATCAGTTCCTGCGGCGAGAGTACCGTTCCGGTTGGGAAGTGTGATCGCCCAGGAGTGGGAGTTGCTGATCCACACTGGCTCGTATCATCAAGTGACAGCTGGCAGTCGCGGCGGCTGAGCGACTGCCACTTGAGCTGTTTCTAGATAAAGTCGGCGAAGATCTGGTCCACGTCGGATGGTGGAGGGCCATCGCCAAGTAACCAGTCTTCGATGTCCGACAAAGCGTTTGCAGCATCCGACGAGAAGTCCCCTTCGGTGGTAGCCGAATTCGCCGACGCTTGATCATTGTCGACAAGCGAGCTGATGCTGCTAAAGATATCCGCAATTTCCAAGTACCATTGATGTGCCAGGCCACTCTCGACCTCAGGAGTGGAAGCCGCAGTATCCAAAATGCTCAGCACGAGGTCGACGCCTGTTGCGACGTCTGAAGGGATGGGTGGCTCACCACTTAAAAGGCNTGCATCAAGTGAGGGCGTTACCGTTGAGACGGGTGCCGAAATAGCAAAGTATGCAACTTGCTCGGTCGTGTGTTTTCGTTCTCGATCGCGCAGTTGGTCTTCGTCGACAGCAAGATTGATAGTTGGTCCATTGATGGGAGTGGGGCCTTGTAGGATTGGCCAACAACCGCTGCCTCCATCCATGCCGGCAGACGACAATACGACTGTGCTGGCATTCGCCAGATCGGCGATGTTGTAGGAATAGCTGCCATTATCCGTTCCTCTGATCGTATCCGAACCGACGGCGGCCGAATACTCGACACCATTTATGATGCCGGTACCGGATTCAATCACGATGTAGCCGATGGTTTCGTTCGCTCGGGATGTATTGGGGTCTTCTCCCACATGCTTACCAACAGACAGGTTGGATGAATCTGGTGTGGATCGTCGATTTTTTCCACGAGCGTAAAACACGGAAGGGCTTGAGTCGTTAAAACTCATTACCTGACCCAAGACAACCGGTGAAGAATAACTGTTGTTATAGTCGCGATACTGACCCGACCAAGATTCTCGCCCGTCAGTCACGATTGAGGTGAATTTGACCGCCTCCATCGTAATCCCGTCTTCCGAATCGTCGTAGGTGCCTTCCTCGACCGCGATGTAATGGACATCGATTCCGGAAATGGTATCTGTCCGTCCGTCGGCACGTTGGACACGAAGGTCGAAAGAATTCTCGGCAACATTATCAATCCGTGTGACCAGAGGCGCTGTGTCATTACTGCGGGTCAATGTCGCAATGACCACCATCGAGGTGTAGCTTGTGCTCAGTGTGACCGTTGTCCAGCCATCGGTCCCTACATTGCTAACGATACCCGAAGTCAGCTTAGGACTATTGTCCACAAGGGGATTAACCGTCACGTTGACCGACGCGGTATCCGTTCCGCTATTGCTGTCGCTGACCGCGTAGGTAAAGGAGTCCGGGCCGGCATAGCCATTGTTGGGCGTGTAGAGTAAGGTGCCGTTGCCATTATCTGTGACCGTACCGTTAGCTGCTTGAGTAAAGCTGGCGATGCTCAACGTGTCACCATCGACATCGTTGTCATTAGCCAAAGGTGATACAATGACCGGCGTGTCTTGGTCCGTGTCCACCGAATCATCCGTGGCAACGGGTGGGTCATTTTCAGAAGTGATCGTGACATTGACGGTGGCTGTGTCTAAACCGCCTCGACCATCGCTTACGGTGTAGTTGAAGAAATCACTGCCGTGAAAGTTTACATCGGGGGTGTAGGTCAGTGTGCCATTTCCGTTGTTGACGACTACGCCATTCGATCCCTGTGTGATCGAATCGATGCTAAGCGTATCTCCATTGTTGTCTGTGTCATTAGTAAGCGGTGAAATGTTGACAGCAAAGTCTTCGTCCGTACTCGCGCTGTCATTGTTTGCGATTGGGGGCTGGTTGACTTCGAGCACCGAGAGACTAACGGTGGCTGTATCGGTGCCACCGTTTCCATCGCTGACGGTGTAACTGAAGGAGTCGGAGCCGATGTAGCCGCCATTGGGCGTGTAGAGCAGGGTGCCGCCGCCGCTATTGGCAACCGTGCCGTTGGCCGCTTGAGTAAAACTGACAATGCTCAGCGGATCACCTTCGACGTCGTTGTCGTTGGCCAAAGGTGATACAGCAACCGGCGTATCTTGGTTGGTATTTGCCAAATCATCCGCGGCAACCGGTGGATCGTTTTCAGTGATGACTGTGATACTAACGGTGGCCGTGTCGGTTCCGCCGTTTCCGTCGCTGATGGTGTAGCTGAAAGAATCACTGCCGTTAAAGTTGGCATTGGGGGTGTAAGTCAGCGTGTCGTTACCGTTGCTAGTGACCGTCCCTTGGGATCCTTGTGAGAAGGTTTCAAGAGTGAGGGGGTCACTGTTTCCATCGCTGTCATTATCCAGGACGGAGATCGTCACTGCTACGTCTTCGGCCGTCGTGGCGTTGTCGTTGTTTGCGACAGGATTCGCGTTCGATGAATTAAAGGCTAGGTAGGCGACTTCTTCTGTCGTATGCCGACGTTCGGAATCGCGTAGAACATCTTCCTCGATGGCGAGACCAACCGTTGTGCCATTAATTGGATTGTTTCCAGAGAGAACGGCCCAGCCGCCATCGCCGCCATCCATTCCGACTTGCGATAGAACAATTGACGTGACGGTTGAAAGTCCGGAAATTGAATACTGAGTGATGCCCTGATCGGTACCCCGTACCCTGTCGGCGCCGATCGCTGCAGAATACTCGAACTCGCCAACCGTACCGGTTCCCGCTTCCACCACAAGATAACCGATGGTCTCATTCAATCGCGTTTTATTGCGGGCTTCACCCACGTGCTTGCCGACTCGAAGGTTCGCAGCGTTGGGAGCGTTTGTTCTTGAGACGCCACTCGCCCAGAATACCGAAAATTCGCTCTGGTTGTAACTCATCACCTGCCCCAGAACGACGGGTGATGCGTAACTGTTGCTGTAGGAGCTGTTCTCACCTGACCAATTGTTTTTATAGTCGGTGGACGTTGAGTTGAATCGTACGGCCTCCATTTTGATGCCGTGTTCTGCTTCCGTATAGACTCCCTCATCGACGACTACGTACTGGACCTGAACGTCCGCAAGATTGCGATTCTTTCCGTCTACTCTTTGAACGCGAATGTCAAAGCTGTCGCTGCTAATGTTTCCAATTCGTGTCACAATAGGCGCATTACCTGGAACGTGGACCGGTGTTGCTACGATGATCGGTGAGTTGTAGTTTTGCGATAGCGGAACGGTTGTCCAATTGGCAGTGCCCACATTCGTGAGTATCGCTGTTGCAATTTTTGGGCCGGACCCAATAAGAGGTGTGACGTTGACGGTGACGGTGGCCGTGTCAGCGTCACCGTCTCCATCGCTGATCGTGTAGGTGAAAGAGTCAATGCCGCTGAAGTCGCCGTTCCGTGCGTAGGTCAGCGTACCATTGCCATTGTCGGTGATCGTACCATTAGTGCCCTGCGTGAACGTATCAATACTGAGTGTGTCGCCGTCGATATCAATATCGTTGGTGAGTACTTCGATGATGACCGAAATTCCTTCGTCAATCGTTGCCGAGTCATCATTGGCAACAGGAGCGTCATTGACTGGTTCCACCGTGACGCTGACTGTGGCAGTGTCCGATCCACCTTGTCCATCGCTGATAGTGTAGGTGAAGGAATCAGATCCGTTGAAGTCATCGTTCGGTGCATAGGTCAGCGTGCCATTGCCATTGTCGGTGACCGTTCCGCTGATGCCTTGGGTGAATGAATCGATGGTGAGCGTATGGCCGTCGATGTCAGTGTCGTTGGTGAGTGCGGCGACAATAACCGTTTCGTCTTCATTGACGTTTGCCGTGTCATCGTTGGCGACGGGGTTGTCATTGATCGCTGTAACTATAACGTTGACGGTGGCAGTGTCCGATCCACCTTGTCCATCACTAACGGTGTAGGTGAAGGAATCAGGTCCGCTAAAGTCACCGTCCGGTGTATAGGTCAGCGTGCCATTGCCGTTGTCGTTGACGGTTCCGCTGATGCCTTGCGTGAAGGAATCAATACTGAGCGTATCGCCGTCGACATCGCTGTCGTTCGTCAGTACGGCGATGGCGATCAGGACAGAATCATCTTCGTCCACCGTTGCCGTGTCATCACTCGCGGTGGGGTCGTCGTTGATCGGAGTAATCGTGATGGTAGCGGTGCCTGTCGCCGTACCCCCTTGGCCATCACCAATCGTATAGTTGAAGGTGTCGCTGCCGTTGAAATTGCCGTTGGGTTCGTAGGTGAGCGTGCCGTCGCCATTGTCCGTGACGGTGCCGTTTGTGCCTTGCGTGAAGGATTCAAGGGCGGGGATGCCGCCGTCAATGTCGGTGTCGTTGGTGAGCACGTCGACGATGACGGAATCGTCTTCGTTGACCGTTGCCGTGTCGGCATTTGCGGTTGGGGCATCGTTGACCGACTCAATCGTGATGTTCACGGTGGCTACGGCAGTACCGCCATTGCCATCGTTGGCGGTGTAGGTGAAGGAGTCGCTGCCGTTGAAGTCGTCGTTGGGTTCGTAGGTCAGCGTGCCATCGCCATTGTTGGTGACAGTTCCGTTCTCGCCTTGCGTAAAGGAGTCAAGGGTGGGCGTGTCACCGTCAATGTCGGTGTCGTTCGTGAGTATTTCGATGATGACGGTGTTGTCTTCGTCGACCGTTACCGAGTCAGCGTTCGCCGTGGGATCGTCATTGATCGCATTCACCGTGATGTCGAAGGTGCGGCTGAATGTGCCATTGTCACCTGAAGTCAGGATGTCGCCGTCGGGTCCGCTGTCTGCAACGGTGACCGTAACCGTCGCGGTGCCGTTTTGATCGGCGACGGGTGTGAATGCCAGGCTGCCCGTTGCATCAGGTGAGGTATAGGTGACGGTCGGATTGGGGATCAGGCCCGGAGTGTCGCTGCTGACTGTGATCCGAAGTTCCGGGGTTTCGCCGCCAGTTGTGATGCCTGTGAGATTGATCGTTTGCTCAGCGTCATCTTCATCGATCGTCACGTTCGAGATCGCATCGAGTGTTGGGGGTAAATTGAGCGGTTCAACGGTGACATTGACGGTGGCCGTGTCGGTCCCGCCCTGGCCATCACTGACGGTGTAATCGAATGAATCACTGCCACTGTAGCCAGCGTTCGGAGTGTAAGTCAGAGTGCCATTGCCATTGTCGCCAACCGTTCCGTTGGTACCTTGCGTAAAGGAATCAATGCTGAGCGGGTCAGAATCGATGTCGCTGTCGTTGGTCAGCACATCAATGATGACAGAATCGTCTTCGTCGACCGTTGCCGTATCATCATTAGCGACCGGATCGTCACCGATCGGGTTCACCGTCACGTCAAAGGTGCGGCTGAACGTACTGTTGTCGCCCTGTGTCGCCAAATTGCCGTCGAGGCCACCATCTTCCACGGTGACGGTAATCGTGGCGGTGCCATTCTGGTCGGCGACTGGCGTGAAGGCCAGGCTTCCGGTTGCGTCAGGCGTGGTATAGGTGACGGTCGGGTTGGGGATGAGGCCGGGCGTGTCGCTACTCGCAGTGACCTGGAGCGGTTGAGTTTCGCCACCCGCCGTGATGCCCGCCAGATTGACCGTCTGCTCTGCAGCGTCTTCATCCACGGTTACATTTGAGATCGCATCCAGGGTGGGGTCATCATTTACCGGATTAATCGTGACGGTGACGGTGGCCGTGTCAGATTCGCCTTGGCCGTCGTTCATGGTGTAGGTGAAGCTGTCACTGCCGGAGAACTCGGCGTTCGGGCTGTACGTCAGCGTTCCGTCGCCATTGTCGACGACCGTTCCGTTTGAGCCCTGCGTAAACGAATCAATGCTGAGAGTATCCCCGTCAACTTCGATGTCGTTGCTGAGCACGGCGATCATGACGGAGTCGTCTTCGTCCACCGATGGACTGTCGTCAACGGCGACGGGAGCGTCGTTGAGCGGAGTCACGGTGACATCAATCGTGCGGCTGAAGGTCCCGTTGTCGCCGCCTGTCGCTAGATCTCCATCAAGGCCACCATCTTCCACGGTGATCGTAATGGTGGCGGTGCCGTTCTGGTCAGCGACCGGTGTATAGGCGATGCTGGCGGTGCTATTGGGGGAGGTGTAGGTGACCGTTGGGTCCGGGATCAGGGATGGATCATCACTGGTCGCAGTTACGCTGAGGTCTTGGCTTTCACCGGGGCCTGCCGTAATGCCGACCAGGTTGGTCGTGCTCTCGCCAGAGTCCTCGTCCAGAGTGACTTCGACTAACGGACCACTAAACTCGTAGTAGGAGAGGGTCGCAGGTGCAGTCGCCGTTACGTAGGTTGATGCAGCAACTTCAAGCACGCCGTCACCGTCAAAGTCGCCGACAGCATTCTGGATTCCAATGTCTGGAACTTGTTGCTGAATCGTACTGTTAGTAGCCGGTGAGAAGGCGAAGATAGCTGAAGCAGGGTCTCCTTCAGAATCCGTCTCTCCACTGGACAATGCGATGATGTCATCGATCCCGTCACTATTCCAGTCGACAATCGAAACCTCATCCACGGCTCCTGCGCTTCCCAGGGTTGTTACGCTGTCCTGTGCAAAAGTGCCGGATCCATTGTTGGTGAAGATCGTCAGAGTATCCGACGTCTGATTGCTAACGACGATGTCGATGTCGTCGTCGCCATCAAAGTCGCCAGTATTAACGGCGGTCGGGAAGGCACCTGATGAAATACTCTGGATTTCCGTGAAGTTACCAGAGCCATCGTTTTCGAAGATGATCAGGCTCGTGGTGTTGAGGCTTACGGCGGCTACGTCGATGTCGCCGTCATCATCAAAGTCCCCTGCAGCTAAGTCATCTGGACTATTGATGTCGTACGAATCTTCGACGGTGAATCCACCGCTTTGGTCATTGAGAAGCTTTGTCCATGAGTTTGCAAACGAAACTGCATAGCCAACATCAACATATCCATCTCCGTCGAAATCACCGGTTGTGAAGTCAGTTGGATTGAAGCCTGGAACGTCCAGAGACGTTACCGTAAAGGCGCCTTGCCCATCATTCGTCAAGATGTGGAGCCGACCGTTGCTAGCGTTGCTGCTGACTAGTAAGTCTTCATCGTTGTCATTATCAATGTCGACAGCCACGATTTTCCGAGCAATGGTTGCCGTCAATGAGTACACATCTGTCGAATTGCTGTGGTCTTCGGACCCTAATGTGACGTGGACTGCGGTGGGAGTGAAGTAATAGGTTCCCGCAACATCATCCCGCCCGTCGCTATTGAAATCGCCGGAAGTCATTCCATAAAAGAATGACGGGCTAACCTGTGTACTCTCGAGAGTCAATGAAGTTCCACCACCGCCAATCGTTGGCGCATCGTTAACTTCATTCACCGTCACTGCGAAGCTGCGGCTGAAGGTGTTGTTGTCGACCGCCGTGCCCAGGTCGCCATCGAGTCCGCCATCTTCTACGGTGACCGTAATGGTGGCCGAGCCATGCTGATCCGCGACGGGGGTAAAGGCGAGGCTACCGGTTGCGTCTGGGGTTGTGTAGGTGACCGTTGGATCAGGGATCAGACCCGGGGTGTCACTGCTGGCAGTAATCTGAATGGGTTGACCACCGTCGCCACCATCGGTGATGCCTGAGAGATTGACCGTCTGTTCGGCGGCGTCCTCGTCCACGGAAACGTCCGAGATGACATCCAGCGTTGGATTCGTCGTTAACAACCGTCGGTCTTCAAGAACTTCCAAGCTCTTGCTCGACTCTCCTGGCGACCAAACTCGCTGCATGGATGATCGGCGCCGATGCCTGCGGGTGGCGTCTCGCTCTGAACGATTTTTCGTGTCAGAAAATGCTGTTAGCCAATTCAAAAAACGCATTTAGTCTTCCCTGGAAGCCAATCTAGGTTTGTCACTTACACGGCAAGTTAATCAAAACGTCGGTCGGAAACGGCGTCGATACATGAACTTCACGCTGATGTTTCAGAGAGGGGATAGGCGACACTTTGGTTATGGAAAAGTTCTGCTGCAGCTGTTCGGGGATGGGTGTAACTGCAAATCGGTTTGAGGTTTAAGTCCGTCCCGCGTTACCTGCGAAGAGAACTAACGGGATGGTGAAATCCATAAAGCAAGGAGTCAAAATTGAGGAGTACTCGGTGGGGCTGAATTGCCAAATCCGCGAGTTGTGTTGGGGATCGCGATGGTTAAAGGTTTAAGCAAGCTATCCCGATGCTAATACGGTTCTGCGATTTCTACTACTAAAAAAACAATGTTAAATAATCTCTATTTCTAGAGGCTCCCCTGTTGTGGGGGCATCATTCGGATACTTGATTGCGTTGTAGGGAAACTGCGTTTTGGTGTGCACAAAAAAATTTACAGTCATGACTCGTCATGCAATTCATCGCGAGTGATGCGCGGACGGCAGCCCTGCGATTCGAGGCGTGCTCAGGTCTTCGGAGAACGGTCGTTACGTGGGACTACCAGAGAGGCGGTGCTCATTTGCACTTCGCAGTACCGCTCGGAATAGTCTTGTTTTCTTGGCTTTGAGAGACATCAGCCTGTAGGGCCGACGATTGAACGATTCACAGGAAATCGAAACTTCTCGGAGTCAATAACACGCCGTCTGTTTGGCAGATTAGAATCGGGCGACTCAATTCAAGCTCTAACGAGAGGATTCCGATGAACTCGAGTTGCATTTGCAGTCCCCTGAACCTCAATATCCAGCGTCGTGAATTCCTCGCGCTGGCCGCACTCTTGGGCTGGTCGATTCCGCTCCGAGCGGAGGATCGATTCGTACCGCATTTTTTGGGCGCCAATACGGCCATCAACGGTTATGGCCTATTCGAGGCAATTGGCCTGTTGCGGCAGTTGGGATTCCAGACGATTGAGATCCAGAATCTTGTGGGCGTGCCTGAGCCGACGCCGGGTCAGTTTCCTGGATTTCGTTACGAAGAGCTTGATGATGAGTTAAAGAGTCGCATTAAAGAGGAACTCCAGGGTTTCGAGCTCGTCACCACTCACCTGCCCTACACGGGTTTAGAATACTTCGCGCCCAGCGGCGAGCGGGCTCGAAATGGTGTCCAGGCGATGGAAGTTGCACTTGAGGCAACGGGATTCTTGGGTGCGAAGATTGGAGTGATGCATCCGAAGGCGGGGCCGTCGATGAGCTTGAAAGAGACCTGGCCCATCATGATCCGTCGCATTCGGCATTGGGGAGACATCGCCAAGGAGCGAGGTTTTCGGCTTGCTTTGGAGACCGGATATCCTCTTTCCGTCAAGGATTTCGTGAGGTTGGTGCATGAGGTCGACCATGACAGTGTTGGCGCGGCGGTGGACGTGGGTCATCAGGGGCAATTCGAGGAGCTGACTCGCCGAGTTGCCCCTGAAAACCGAGCAATGCCTGAGGGGATTCGGGCCTACAACGATATCAATCTGGAGTTGATTGAGCGGTTGGGCGACAAGCTGATTCACTTGCACATCCATGACATCGAGCCCGAGACCTGGAAAGAGCACAAGCCTTTGATCCATGGCTTTGTCGACTATCCACGTATGATCCGTCAGCTGCGCGAGCAGAATTATCAGGGAGTGATGGTGTTTGAAATCGGCGGACGGCCGGAGCTCATGCCAGGCTACCTGGCCAATGGGAAACAGAAGCTCGAGCAATATTTGCAGCAGTAGCTTAAGCCCACTGCCCTTTTCGGTTCGTAGCCTGCCTGCCGCTGTATCGAATCTTGAACCTGGATTTCTTACGCGGTCTGCTTGATTGGGGAGACGCATCCTCATCCCTCGGGGGCCACTTCAGGGGCGAATCGCTCTTGATACACTGCCTGCTGAAAGCAGTGCTGGAATCGCTGTCGTTCTGCCTGGGGGCTGGCTGTTTGTCACCGTGGTAACTTCGCTTCGACCTTACCGGCGTCCGTCGCTTTTTTGCACTCCTCTTAGGGATCAGTCGATAAAAATCGATACTGACCACCCCTGGATGTGCCTATGAGTAAGTTCTATCGCGAGCTTTGGAGTCGTTTCCTGCGGGGAAGAATCGAGTTCGACGACTCGTTAGCCCCAGCTGCCGCAGGAAACCAAGAGAAGTTACCGTTCCATCGAACACTGCGGACCAATCTTCTCCTCGTTTCGCTCGTTTTTGCATTCCTTGCTGTGCTTCTGTTGCTAGTGTCGGGCATGCGGTTGGGCAAGAAGGTCGACTTTGGGCGAGTGAATCGAGTCCGCCCTGTCGGAATCGTGACAGAACTGAAAAACGTCCGTTGGATGGGTAAGTCGGTTGGCCATCCACGAGTTGGTGAAAATGTCCTACCCGGCGTGATGGCACTCCAAGATGGCCTGCTGTCGAAACGGCTGGAGAGTGGTGTCGACCTGACACTCGATGGTCAGACAGAACTTGAGCTCATCAATGAAGACCGCGCTGATCTTCGAAGTGGACGTCTGTGGGTTGAAGCTCCCTCTCGGCAGATAGCTTTCGAGATCCAATTAGCCGACTGCAAACTCAGCCTGAAGAATGCCCGTGTCAGGATTGATGCGGATGGCACTTCGACAGCTGTCGAAGTGTTTCGTGGCGACGTTCAAGCGATAGACGCTCGCGATGTTCAGCGGGTGACGAGTTTGTCGATCGGCACTTATCGTCTTACGGCTAATAAGATCCTCCCCGTCGATCATATCGAACCCGAAAGCTTTCGAGAGCAAGCGTTGGCCGGTGTTGCTGCAACGACCGGTGCCGTTCGACTGCTAAGCTCAAACCCCCATGAGTTAACGACGTTGACGGATGATTTTATTCTCGTCTACCCCGAGACAAATAACGGGGTTGTCGTGTCTGAAGAATTGGCAAATTTATCGACGGGTTTAACAAGCGATGCATCTCTTGTCCCTGGCAAGCAGGTTCACTGTTATCGAGTTGCGTTCGATGGCCAGGCAGAGCACAGCTTTAAGGGTCGAGGGACAATTCGATTTGAACAACCAATCTTCGCCGTGTTGTCCGATCAAGCCTCTTGGCATGCGATGGACGAATGTTTTGGCCAAGACGAGATCGCAGCAACCGGAATGGCTGGAGCTCCTGCCGCCATGGGCTGGTCGATTAGTCCAGACCGAAAAACGTTGTTGATTGACTGGTCACGTGAATCCGGTTTGCAGCAGGTGAGAGTTATCTTTGAGCAGGCATCGGTTTCACTCGCAACGGATCCAGATTCGATTCTGCGAGAGCCTGTCACTCGCTTTACTCAGAGCTATTGTCGGAATTGTCATGAGGGCCCCGATGCATCGGGGCATCTTGACCTCCGGTCATTGGCCTCCGATTTGGATGACCGCAAGGCTTTTGGGCATTGGGTGCGAATCCACGATCAAGTTCGTGACGGCCAAATGCCACCTGCGGGCGAGGTTGCACCGGCGGAAGACGAGCGGCAGGATTTTCTAGCGGCGTTGTCGACAGCGTTATTGATGGCGGATCTGGATTTTCGCGCTGCCAATGGTCGCGCCGAAGTGCGGCGACTCAATCGTTTCGAGTATGAAAATGCCTTGCGGGATCATTTGGCACTTCCCGATTTGCGAGTACGGGATATCTTGCCGCCCGATGGTGTCGTTCATGGTTTTGATAAGTCGGCGGAGGCTCTTGAGTTTTCGCACGTTCAAGTGGCTCGACTCATGGATGCCGCCGATCATGGTCTGATGCAGGCGATGGCAGCAGCTCGAACGCCACTCCCAGTTGAGACCATTCGGTTTGATGTGTCCGGAGTGGATACCGAATCGCTGCGACCCAACTTGCTCGCCTTTCATTCGCTCCTTCGACTAGGGTATGCCGTTCCCATGGTAGGAACCGAGGTAGACCGAACGATCGAAGTTGACCGGGGTAATCATCCGTTGGGTGACTTCGGTTATGTCAAAGATTCGGCGCCGCACTTTGATGGGGTGGCTGTCCTCGTGAATTCCGCGGGGAATCAGTTCTTTCGGATCTCTCCGTTCACAGTCAAATCATCCGGCTTGTATAAGCTTCGCGTAAGTGGTTTTGGGATGAAGACCAAGGCAGGTAATGTGGTGCCCTCCGATCAGGTCGAAACCGTCGCGTTTTACGCCAACGGGTCTCGCCTGTTGGGGCGTTGTGATCTACCTCCCAATCAACCCAACGTCCGGGAGGTAACAGTCTGGTTGGATGCTGCGGATGAAGTCTTTGTGCTCCCCACGTCGACCCCCAATAAACGCTTTGTGTTTCCACCGAAGGAACCGTTCGTTTGGCATCACATCGATACCCGCGGTGTTTGCATGCAATGGTTTGAGTTGGAAGGGCCGTTGGAAGAAGAGTTGCCGGAGAGCCATCGTCGGTTATTCGCTAGCCTTCCGTTGCGACCCAAGTACACCACCATGCCATCGGATACTCACGTGGACGGCCGGTCCTACACCGTTTTCGGAGGCGATGTTGATGACGTGGAGCTGCTGCTCGAACGATTCGCTCGGCAAGTACTCGGTCGACAACCCATGCCATCCGATCTCGCGCTTGCAAACCAAATCGCCGAAGTCAAAATCTCCCAAGGTGAGGATTTTGTTCAGGCTATGTTGTCTGCCTATCGGGCGATCCTCTGTTCGCCTTCGTTTTTGCTACTGGGGCCGTTCAATCATGATCTGGATAATCATGATCTCGCCAACCGTCTGGCTTATTTTCTCTGGTGTTCGCCGCCTGATCCGGAGTTACTGCGGCTCGCGAAACAGGGGGAGCTAACCGAGGCGAGTGTTTTGGGAGAGCAGGTCGAACGTCTGTTACGCGACCCACGTGCCGAACGGTTTGTCGAGCATTTTCTTTACCACTGGCTTGATCTGAAAAGAATGGACTTCACCGAGCCGGATGAAAACCTCTACCCAGAATACAATCCGCTTTTGCGGGAATCGATGGTCGAGGAAACACACGCCTATTTCATAGAACTGTTGCGAGAAGATCTGGGCATTCGTTTTCTCGTCGACTCCGATTTTGCCATGGTGAATCAATCCCTCGCTCAGGTGTACGGTCTGGAGGGAGTCAGCGGTTCGGCCATTCGCAAGGTTGCGCTACCCGAAGATAGTGTTCGAGGAGGTCTTTTAACGCAGGCGAGTCTCCTGAAGCTCACAGCCAACGGGACGACCACCTCTCCCGTGATGCGTGGTGCCTATGTGCTCACAAAATTTCTAGGCGACCCCCCTCCCCCGCCTCCTGATTCGGTGCCGGCCGTCGAATCAGATCTTCAAATGACGATGACCGTCCGAGAGCAACTCTCCGTCCATCGAGAACAAACTGAATGCGCACGGTGTCATGACAAGATGGATCCGTTGGGATTCGCTCTAGAATGTTTTGATGTGATGGGGCAGCATCGCACGCATTATCGCGCGGCCATTTCAGCCGGGCAAAAAGGTGTCCCGCTGATGTTCAATGGTCGACCGGCACAGTTTTGTGTGGGGCCAGCGGTCGATGCGACGGGCGTAATGCCGAATGGTGAAGCCTTCAAAGATATAGATGAATTTCGATCCCAGCTCGTCAAGATGGATCGCCAAATGGCTAAAAACTTGTTGGAGCAGTTTATCGTTTACGCGACAGGCGCTCCCCCGTCATTTGCAGACCGTCAGTTCGTGGAGGAGGCACTGGATCGGTTAGAGCCTAACGGATTCAGGATTAAGTCGATGATTCATGAAGTGGTGGCGAGTTCCATCTTTCGCACAAAGTAAAAATTTGGGGAGTACAAGTCGTGAAGTGTTTTTATGCAATCACCGATCGCTCGGTGTCGCGTCGAGCTATGTTGGCCGCCAGCGGAGCCTCGCTATTGCTGCCTCGACTCGAATTCACGCAGCCGGTATTGGCCAGCACGCAGGCTCCGCCGCAGCGGATGATGATGATCTGTACCGACCTGGGGATGATCCCGGAGAAATTCTTTCCAGTAGACGAAGGTGCGAACTACAAATTGTCGCCCTATTTGAATCTTCTGAAAGATTTGAAGCAGGATTTCACGGTCTTCTCAGGGATCTCTCACCCTGAGGTGGACGGTGGCCATGAAGCGGATGTTTCGTTTTTGACCGCCGCGCCCCATCCAACACGGGCAGGTTTTAAGAATACGATCTCGCTTGATCAGTATGCCGCGGATCGAATGGGCGCTGTCACACGCTTCCCTTCCTTGAATCTTCGCGTCGGTGCCGCCCGGGGGGATGGATCGTTGTCGTTCTCTTCGGACGGCGTGCGCATGCCGGCCGAAGACCGACCCTCAAAGGTTTTCCAATCTCTCTTTGTGCAGGGTTCGAAACGCGATGTCGAGCGACAAGTTCGCCGCTTTCAAGAAGGGCAAAGTTTGATGGATGATTACGCCGATCGTTTGAAGACGTTGCGTGGTTACGTCGGTCGGCGCGATCAGGTTCGCATGGAGCAATTCTGCACCGCCGTGCGAGAAACGGAACAGCGTCTGATTGCCAAGGAACAATGGGAGCAAAAGGCGAAGCCCCAGGTTGATCTGGAATGTCCCCAGGATTTTGATAAGCCCGGCCATATTATTGGCCACAGTCGTGCCATGTACGACCTCGCCAAACTGGCTTTGCAAACCGATTCGACGCGCGTCGTAACCATCTATATCACGCAAGTGCTCAGCCCGACGGTTGATGTGCCTAACGTCAAGCTTCCACCGCACGCCCTCACTCATCAATCAAAACTTAAGGAGTCGCGCGAGCAGCTCGTGCGGTTGGAGCGGGCGCAGATGCGTGTGTTTGGCGACTTATTGAAAGGACTCAAGTCATGCGATGACGCTGGCGGTAATTTGCTCGACCATACGTCGGTACTCTATGGAAGTAATCTGAGTGACGCGAATCGGCACGATAATTCAAACCTGCCCATCTTGCTGGCTGGCGGCGGATTCCGACACGGGTGTCACGTCGCCTTCGATCGAAAGAGGAATGAGCCCCTGTCGAATATCTATGTCAGCATGTTGAATCGAATGGGGATTGAGACGAGCCAATTTGGCACGTCGACCGGTTCGATGAGCGAGATTGAAGCTGCCTGATCGGTCGCAGGCCACTGGGCGTCGCGAACTGAATCACGTCTGGCCGGTTTGGATGACCTGGCTTAGGTATGGTAATCCGCGTTCAGGTGAACGTATTCGGTCGTGAGGTCGCAGGTCCAGAAGGTGACGGCGGCATCGCCCTGCTGCAGGCGAAAGTCGATGTGCGTGTTTCGGTTTTCGCGAATCGATGCCGAGACGGATTCCGCATCGAAGGCGACAGGGTTACCTGCTTCATAGAGCATCGTGCCATTGAGCTTGAGGCAGACTTCGCTGGGGTCAAAGTCGACCTTTGCGTAACCGGCAGCCGAGACGATACGTCCCCAATTCGGATCCGCACCGGTCACCGCTGTCTTTACCAAGGCGCTGTCGGCGATGGTGCGAGCTATCTGATGAGCTTCGTTCCGCGTGCGACATCCTGAAACGTCGACCTGGATGAGATGGGTCGCTCCTTCTCCGTCGTTCGGGATCGCCCTTGCCAACTCAATGCAGGCGTCATGGATCGCCTCATGCAGGGTGGCACGTTCTGAGTCGGTGGGTTGATGCTGGTTGCTACTGAGCAACAGGACGGTATCGTTGGTGCTCATGTGTCCCTCGACACTGATGCAATTAAAACTGTCGTTCACGGCATCACACAGTAACTGCTGTGCTTCGTCAGGAGAGAGAGCAACATCGGTGAGGATAACGCCCAGCATGGTTGCCATGTTGGGGCCGATCATGGCGGCACCCTTGGCGAATCCCATGACTCTTCCTTCACCGGTGGTCAGAGGGATTTCACGGACGGCGATCTTGTGACTGGTGTCGGTCGTCATCAGGCCGCGAGCAGCGGCGACGACTTGAGCTTCATCCGTTCCCAATTGACTGGCTACGGTCTTAATGCCGGCTGCAATCGTGGGCATCGGCATGGGTTCGCCGATGATTCCGGTTGAGAGGACGAGGACTTGTTCCGGGTTGGCGCCGAATTCGGCAGCTGCCAAACGAGCCATTTCCTCGGCGTCTTGCTCGCCCTGCTCTCCTGTACAAGCATTGGCGTTGCCGGAATTAATGACGATTCCGCGGATGTCTGCGGCAGGTGTTCGTTGACGATCGAGGATGACCGGTGCTGCGACCACCTTGTTTTGCGTGTAGACACCCGCTGCCGTGCACGTCGATTCCGACTTGATGAGACTGATGTCTTCTCGTGTTTTGTCCTGCTTGATGCCGGCGTGAACGCCTGACATGGAAAAGCCAAGAGGTACCTTCATCGTTCTTTTTCCGTGTTGCGCGAAACGTCGATGCCCTGAGGCGTGATCAAAACCCTGCCGTTTCGGGAAGCCCGAACATTAGGTTCATGTTTTGGACGGCAGCTCCGGAGGCTCCCTTCAGCAAGTTGTCGATGCAGCTGATGACGACCAGACGTTCACCCACTCGTCTTGCTGAGATATCGCAGAAGTTCGTAAAGCTGGTGTCCTTGGTTGCGGGCAAATGATCCACTACGCGGATAAAGGGACAGCCGTCATAGAAACTGCGAAGACAGTCCATCGCCTGTTCTTGCGAAAGCTGTTCGGTGGGTCGCGAGTAAGCGGTGGTTAGGATGCCACGGTCCATGGGTACCAGGTGAGGTGTGAAAACCAGATCCACCCGGCTGCCACCAACCGTCGACAAAACCTGCTGGATTTCTGGTGTGTGACGATGGCTACCGACTCCGTAGGCCATCAGGCTTTCATTGCATTCCGGATACAACGTTACGAGCTTGGGCGTTCGACCTGCCCCCGAGACACCACTCTTGGAATCAAAGATCAGGTCGTTGCCATCCACGAGACCCGACTTGATGAACGGTGCCATCCCCAGAATGGCTGACGTTGGATAGCAACCCGGGTTTGCCACGAGCGACGCGCCAGTAATCTCCTCACGAAAGAGTTCCGGCAAGCCGTAGGGCGTGTGACCAAGTCGGGTTGGATCGGGGTGTTGTATGTCGTACCAATTCTCGTAAACGCCCACCTCGTTGAGCCGGTAATCTGCACTGAAATCAACGACACGTGTGCCCGCTTCAAGCAGCTGTGACACGACTTCGGCAGAAGCCGCATGGGGGAGACAGCTGAAGACGCAGTCACATCTTTCTGCGAGTGACTTCGGATCAAGATTTTCGAGGCAGAGGTCGAGACGTCCAGTCAGCGAACGGTGTACATCGCTGATCGGTGCTTGGCCCTCTTGGCGACTCGTCACCGCGACCACCTCAACGTCAGGGTGCGGCACGAGAAGTTTCAATAGCTCGAGCGCTGTATATCCGGTGGCTCCGACCACTCCTGCGCGTATCATTTGCTAGGCTTCTTTACTAAGGGAAAATCGAGAGTCCGCAGCCGACCTGAGGCCTTCACTTTATCTTGCCAAGGTGTTGGAAGCCAGTGGTAGGACACCGGTAGCAGGTGATGGTTCACCCCTGAACGCTGCGAGTCAAAGCGGCAAATTCGGACAACATGATGCTCGTTGCACCCCAGACCTGGTGGCCGAGCCACGTGTAGCAGGGTGCCGAGAAGGAAAGTGAGCCACGCCGTATCTCCATGCAATCGGCCGTTTCGGCAATTAGTTTTGAGAGGGGGATCTCGAAAAGCTCGGCGACTTCCGCTTCATTGCAGCGGAAATTGGGCTCTCCCGTTAACACTCCGATCCATGGTAGGACTCGAAAGTTGCTGTTGTACAGATTTAATTCGGCCAACGAGCCAAGCAACGCGATCTGGGAGGCGGCGATGCCGATCTCTTCTTCCGATTCGCGCACAGCTGCCTGTTCGGCCGACTCTCCTGGCTCAATCAGGCCTCCGGGAAGACTAATTTGTCCTGGATGATCGGGTAGGTAGGGCTGGCGTTTGGTGAGTGGCACGCACCATTCATCGTCGCGACGAACGAGCAAAATCAGGACGGCAGCAATTTTGGCGTTGGGATTCGGTGGGCATTGGTGTCGACCATAGCTCAGCCGCGGCGCCATGCGAGCACGCGCTTCGCGAGATTGCCACGGCGTTTGCAATTGTTGACGCAATCGTTCAGGCAGGTCGACATCACTCATCAGCGGGTTGAACTCGCAGCACAAGATAATCAGGGTTGTGATAGATTGGGATGAAACCGTTGATCGGGAGCGAAGTCGGTGCTCTCACAATAACGTATTGTCCGTCATATTGTTCAGCGAGATCCTTCATTGCCAAGTTGGCCTGCTGACGATATCCATGAAATAACAGCCGAGTGATCTGATCCACGGCAGCACGCCGCTCTCGCCAGTCGATGATCGCCTCGGCGTCTTGAGGAATGTCCTTCCAGTTGACGAGCTCACTTCGATCCGAATACCAACGAAAGGTTTGATGATCGGCTGGAGTGATTACCAGAGCGTCGGTTGGCAGGTTGATGGCACACCATTCCGCAACCTCCTTCCAATGATTCCACTGACTCATCGTTCGAATACCGCCCTGACGATCCGCAGCGGGGATCGACCTGCCGCCGAGACGCGATGTTGCCTCGCCGATACTCGCAAACAAAACGACGAACAGTCCGATGACGAGTGCCTGGGTTAGTTGCGGTCGTTGCACGCGGAGCTCTGCAAGGCGAGCGATCCCAAAGATCGAGACTCCTAACGGAACAAAAACGTCGGTTTGGCGGAACCAGTAATATCTCAACAGGCCGGTGCCCCAGGTGGTGCCGCCAGCCAATAAATCGATTGACGCACCAATCGCAGCTAGTCCGATCGAGCCGACGACAAAGCTCCACAGCGGCCGGAATCGCTCATCCTTTCTCAACGGCCAGCTGAGCACGAAAAATAACACGATCAATCCGAGATGCCGCAAAATAAAAAGCGGAGCAAACACTCGTAATAACAAATGATGAGGCAAGCGTTCGTTCACGTAGATGTGAGTTGCCATCGTCCGGATTTCGGGATCAACACCACGAGTCAATTCAATGGCGGGAACAAGACCCCCGAGAGCGATGATTCCGCCCATGATGAGCCCGGGAATCATGGTCGGCAGCGAGAGCCGCTTGTCTCGCGGTTGCAGGGACCAGCTGAAGATCGCCGTTAACACCGCCCAGCCGCCAACTAGAACATGGAGCGCAGCGGCGGCACCGAACCAGATCCAGCATCCTCGCCACGGCCCCTTGAGCATCGCCAATAAACCACCCAGCAATAAGGGGTAGGCGAATACCTTCGCTTCGACGCCACCGAGAATCCATTCTCCTGACATGTGCCCGTGATGAACGAAGGTTAGCCAGATCCCCGCTGACAAGACGCTGGCAAAATTGATGGGTGTCAAACGCCAGCTTAAACGTTGCCACGCAAACGCAAGTAACAGCCACGACAGCGCACGTCCGATCCAGGCCGTGGTTTCGAATGAGGCGAATTGGGTGACCCAACCGAAGCTCAGGTAAAAGGGTAGATGGGCATCCGCACTGTCCAGAAAACGATCCGTCGGACACCAGGTGGGATCCCAGTAATGACGCGCTTTGCCAATGTAATGAGCTTCATTGACCGCGGGAGTTGGTCCGCCGCTGAGGACGAACATCACCAACACGATCAAACCAACTTCGATCACCGCCTGTGTGCGTGTTTGAGGACCAGCGGTCAGCGAAGGAGATTCCGTCATCTGGATTCGCGTCTTACATGACGTCGGAGAAAACTTCTTCGAGAGCGGCTCTGGCCTTTTCGCCATCTTTGCCGTCGACGATGACGTTCACCCGAACTTCACTGGTGTTGATCATCTGCACATTGATGCCTGTCTCGGAGAGTGCACGGAACATGCGAATCGCAACTCCCGTGTGACTCCGCAGGCCAATTCCAGAGACCGATAATTTGGCCACGTCCGGACTGCTCGAAACTTGCAGACTTGGGAAATCTTTGGCCAGATTTTCTGCGACTATCTTGCTCTGTTCGATCGACTCTTTGGGGACCGTAAAGCTGAGATTTGCCTCACCGTCACTGGGGTAACTTTGCACGATCATGTCCACAAAGATGCCAGCCTCGGCAATCTCTCGGAAGACTCGTTCCGCAACACCAGGTGCGTTGGGGACCCCGTGAATGGTGACGCGGCCCTGCGAATCATCGAGGTCAATCTTGTCGATGCGGAGCCGCTCCATGTTTTGGAGCTGGTGTACGATGTCGGCAGCATCACTCGGCGGTCGTGAGCCCGCGTCTGCCAAGGGTGGAATGGATTCGGGATTTTGATCTAATGCAAAGGCGTTGTGGACAGCTCGCAGGGCCGCCAGTGCCTGATCGCGTTCGACCAGCGTTGAAATCTTAATTTCACTGGTGGTGATCATTTTGATGTTGATTTCCGCTTCAGACAGGGCGAGAAACATGCGGTCGGCAACGCCGGCTTGAGTCGCCATTCCCATTCCGACGACGGATACCTTGGCAACCTGGTCGTCATGGGTGACATCGAAGTCACCTGTCACAGTGCGGGCTTCATCAATCGCCTCGAGAGTGACCGCCAGTTCGTCGCGAGGAACGGTAAAGGAGATGTCCGCCCGACCGCCATCACCAATGTTTTGAACAATCATGTCGACCGTCACGTTGCGATCGGCAATGCGCGAGAAAATTTCATAACTCGTACCTGGCACATCCGGAACGCCCACGGCGGTGATCTTGGCTTCGTCTCGAGTCAACGCTGCGCCACTGACTGCCCGGTCGGAAAGTTCGGGTTCAGAAACGATCATCGTACCCGGGATGTCGGAGAAGCTGCTGCGAACGTGAATGGGCACCGAGAACTTCTTGGCGAATTCGATCGATCGGCTGTGCATGACGCCGGCTCCGAGGCTGGCAAGTTCGAGCATTTCGTCATAGCTTACGCGACTGACGCGTCTCGCCTCGGGCATGATTCGTGGATCTGTGGTGTAGACGCCATCGACATCTGTGTGTATTTCACAGGCGTCGGCATGCAGAACGGCGGCAAGTGCAACCGCGGTCGTGTCGCTTCCTCCTCTGCCCAAGGTTGTGATGTTGAATTCTTCGTC
>PBNZ01000016.1 GCA_002723275.1 Planctomycetaceae bacterium | reverse complement strand
TATTTTGTGCGCAAAAGCGATTCGAACTGCCAATTTCAATGAACATTCAAGGGATTTGATGAGTTACTTATTACATCAGCGCTACTCGATCAGCCGCTGCGTCTCTCTTTTGGTTCTGATGCAAATCATTTTTGCCATCGGACAACCCTTGCATGCCGCGGCGCCTCTCCTCGTACGAAATAGCTCCGACATCGAAATAGCTTATCGAAATGGCGAGGCACCGCCGCCGCTGCCTCCCTTTGGGTTTGAGGACCCGAAGGTCTACTGGGACCACGCAAACGTTCTCTGGCGAATGCTTCCCGATGGCGGCCCGAAAGATCCCGACCTGATGGCGGGTCCGGCGGATGAGTTATCGATAGCGGCTCCTTTTTTTGATTACTCCCGTCGTATCCATTTCGCGGCCGAACTTAAGCAGATGGAAAATCAATTTTTCCTCGACTCATTCGCTGTGAATCCCATGTTTATCACCATGGATTACCGATTCCCCGAGGACGTTCCGAAAGAAATCGTCGAGCCGATCGGCACGCTGTCACCAGGAGAATACGAGGTAACGGCGCGACGCTATGAACTGGCTCCCGATTTCCAAAACCAACCCGATTACAAAATGGTTGATTTCGATCTCTTTCGCGAGTCGCCGTTGAATTACAAGATCCCCAAAGGTTTTAACCTTGAAATCACTGAGCATTCGCTCGCGTTTTTTGTTTCGGCAGGGCCCGGAGACTTAAATGGTAACGGTAGCCTGGGCGCGGAAGACATCGATCTTCTGTCGCAAAAAATTCGCGAAGGCGTACGTCCTGGCCAATTCGATCTCAATGGAGACCGAGTGCTCGATCTTGCGGATCGAGATTACTGGGTCAACGATTTGGCAGGGACCTATCTTGGCGACGCGAACCTGGATGGCGAGTTTGATAGCACGGATTTCGTGATTGTATTCCAAGGAGGCCTGTTCGAGACCGACAGTGCAGCAGGTTGGGACCAGGGAGATTGGGACGGCGACGGACTGTTTAACAGCAGCGATTTTGTTGCTGCCTTCCAAGACGGTGGTTACGAAACAGGTCCACGTGCTGTCTCGGTCGTCCCCGAGCCTTCCACAGCTGGAATGTTCCTGCTGGCGATGGGATCCCTATTAGCAGGATTCCGACGACGATCTGCGACTGCAACGGTTTGAATCAGGCCTCAATCGACATGTCGCGGCTCAGAACAAGATCAGCTCAAACACCGTTGTGAACGATCTGCTTGCTTCTTGCGCAGCCCTCTAGGGTGGAATCTTTTCACGTATGGCCCCGTAAATTTTTCAAACGGTTGTTATAATCGGGGATTCGCCATCGACGTGAAAGCGATCCGATATGCCAAGAGTTTTGAACATTCAGGGGATTCGATGAATTACCAAATACATCGCCGTGACCCACTGAAACAATGTGCCTCTTTGCTGGTTTTGATAACGTTTATTTTTGCCATTAGCAAACCGTTGCAGTCAGCGGCGCCTCTTCTTGTCCGAATCAGCTCAAACACAGAGATCGCTTATCGCGATGGCGATCCGTTGCCGCCGCTGCCACCGTTCGGGAACCGCGATCCGGAAGGCTATTGGGAGCACGAGGAATTGCTCTGGCGGATGCTTCCTGAGATCAACTCAAAAGAGCCAGATTTCATCGCGGTTCCGACCGATGAAATATCGATCGCCGCTCCCTTTTTCGATTACTCACGACGAATTCATTTCGCCGCAGAATTAAAGCGAATGGAAAACCACTTTTCCCTCGACTCATACGCGGTGAACCCGATGTTTACCACTCGTGAATTTCGATATCCCGAGGATGTTCCGAAATCGCTCGTTGAACCGATCGGCGCACTCTTACCTGGAGAATACGAGGTCGCTGCACGACGTTTTGAACTGGCACCCGATTTCCAAGGTCGTCCCGATTACAAGATGGTTAACTTCGATTTATTTCGCGAGTCGCCGCTGAGCTACGAGGTGCCCAACGGTTTTGACCTCGAAGTCACTGAACATTCTCTTTCGTTCATTGTTGCGGATGGGCCTGGTGATTTGAATTACGACGCCAGCCTCAACGCCGATGACATTGATCTTTTGTCGCAAAAAATCCGCGAAGCCGTTGAGCCAGGTCGATTTGATCTTAATGGCGACGGAGTGCTCGATCTGTTTGACCGAGATTACTGGGTCAACGAGTTGGCCGGCACTTATTTTGGCGATGCCAATCTCGACGGTGAATTCAACACCAAAGATTTCGTAGTCGTGTTCCAAGGAGGCCTGTTTGAGACGGATACTCCAGCCGGCTGGGAACAGGGCGATTGGGACGGCGACGGGCTGTTTAACAGCAGCGACTTTGTTGCTGCCTTCCAAGACGGCGGTTACGAAACAGGCCCACGTGCCGTCTCGGTGGTGCCCGAGCCTTCCACAGCAGGCATGTTCCTGCTGGCAATGGGCGCCCTCCTGGCGGGATTTCGCCGAAGATCTACCTCAGGAGCGGCGTGAATCGACCTTCGAGCCAACTGAATGCGGTTCGAACACACACTTCATTTCCGACCGACGATCGAACTGAAGACACCATCGTTCAATCGCAACGTCCTATTTCATCCGCTTCCACCGCGCCTCAACGGAAATGACATGCTTGTGTCCTACGACAACTCCTGGATATGGATACTCTTAATCCTGTGTCATTCCACCCATTGTTTCGGCCAGGGCGAGACGACGCCTGCGCCGTACGATTCGATCGTTTACAAAACAATCGGCGACGTTGAACTACGTCTCCATCGTCACGTTCCGACGGACCACCAAAAGTCAGAATGCCGTCCTGCCGTCGTGTTTTTCTTTGGGGGTGGATGGAAGGGTGGAACTCCAAAACAGTTTGAACCGCATTGCCAATACCTGGCGAGTCGCGGCATGGTAGCGTTAACGGCTGAATATCGAGTTGAGAATCGGCATGGCACGACTCCTTTCGACGCTGTCCGCGACGCCAAATCAGCTCTTCGATGGATCCGAAAAAATGCTCAACAACTGGGTATCGACCCTCAACGCATCGCCGCTGGAGGCGGTTCAGCAGGTGGACATCTGGCTGCAGCAACAGCCATGATCAAGGGGTTCGATGTGGATCAAGAAGAGCACCAAATTAGCTGCAAGCCCAATGCGTTACTCCTCTTCAACCCGGTCTATGACAACGGACCGGGGAGCTATGGACATGAGCGTATCGGTGACCGATACCCAGAATTTTCACCACTCCACAACATTCAGTGTGGCCTTCCTCCAACCCTGGTTTTCTTCGGGACGCAGGATGCCTTAGTGCCTCTGGCGACGATCGTAAAATTCGATTCAACCATGAAAGATTTTGGGAATCGCTGCGAAACGCATTACTTCGAGGGACAAGGGCATGGCTTTTTCAACAAAGGCCGACATGACGACAAGTTCTATCAACAGACAGTCGCCAAGATGGATCGGTTCCTGGTCTCGCTGAACTGGATCAAGTAATCCTCCGACCTCACCGGAACCATTCTGCATCATTCGTTCGTGTCGAGGCCTGAGTGACCCGTGTGAGGCTTGGCCATCGCTCAGACGAACAAGCCCGATCAGTTCGTCGTGAGCGGAAAAGAGGCCACGAGTGAATCAGGCGGGTGACAAGCCCATCATGCGACGCCAGGCGTTCATTTGCCCGAGGTGAAGCATCAAATGGCCATAAATGAATGCGGCGTGGTTCGATTGAATTGGCGAGCCACCAGGCGACCCTAATCGCGCAAATTTATCGGGAATGACGTCTGTTAGTAGTTTCTCGGCGTAGTCCACACCTAGCTCTAATAAATCCGCAATGCTGTTGCCCAAAGAACGTCCCAACGCCTGCCCTCCGTATTGAAAGTCAACGATTTCCAAGGCGATCTTTGTCGCGATGTCTTTCGCCCGTTGCGATGTTCCGTAAGATAAAGCGAAACATAGACTTGAAATGCTCTCGCTGATGGAACGAACGTAGCACGACTCTAGCTTACCTAGGCTGAAGCCCCGTACCATATCTCTCAGCGACCGAGCACTAAAGGAGCGTGGCGATGCAGGATGTCCTCAACAAACCATCGGCACTCGCCGATTTCCCCGTCGTGCTCCATCTCCCGATCCAATGGTCTGACCTCGACGCTTACGGGCACGTCAATAATCTCGTTTACCTGAAATGGTTTGAAGATGCGAGAGCTGCCTATGCAACTCAGGTCGGTGTCGAGGTTGTTCCAACATGCAAAGGTATCGGGGCTGTGCTCTCCGACATCGAATGCACCTACTCAAGACAACTCAAGTACCCGGGCCATATTTACGCGGGTGTGTCAGCTCGGGAGGTCACGATAAGTTGCGTCAAACTTGGCTTTCGCATCGTTTGCAGTTCGACAGGTGTTCCGGTCGCTGAGGGAGGGTGCACGGCAGTCCTGTATGATCACGTCGCCGACAAACCTGTCGCGGTTCCGGAAGAAGTGCTGATTGCGATTGAGCAACTTGAAGGCCGCTTTTTCCGCAATCGATCAAGTAACTCAGAAAGCCCGTGAGAGTTAGGCGCCGATTCTTAGTAGGTTTGCTCGTCAAGGTCCAAGCGAATCAACACTTCGTTGCGACGTAACATCCCGGGAGTCCAGGGTGGGTCATAACCTGCATACTCAGCTTCGGGATCTGCCTTCAACCCCTTCCCCGCAACCCAACTTCGAAGCTTTTGCTCAGCATTGTCGAGCGTTGCTTCGTCCATGCGACCTGCGAAACGAAAAACGGCAAATTTGCCGCCGTCGCGTTGGCGAATGTTCACCGTTTGATCGGCCGGTTGCGGAATCCGAGACGAGCTAACATCTTTGGGAAGAACAAAGCCCATTTGTCCTGGCCCTCGCTCTTCATTCTCTTCCATGAAGACGGGAACTGTCATGGCAACTTTCTGCTCAGCATCATTTCCGCCACTAATGTAGCGAAAGAGACGCATGAAGCTGCCGTCTTCGCCCTGCGATGTAGCTTTCATCGAGGTCGTCGCCAACATCAGCTCTGGATACTCTCTGATTTCGAACTGATCTTCTTGGTCCAGCGTTTTGTATTCCGCTGCTTCGTAGGCGGTCCGAGCCGTCAGCTTCCAACCCCAATAGGCACAAACCGAAACGACTACGAATCCAATCAGCCAAAACATTCTTCGTCCCATGACGGCTCTCCGGTCCAAAAAAGCAGTTCCGGCCCGAAAACCGCAATCGACACTCCCCGATTAACACCCCCTCTGATGGGCCAATCGAATTCAGCCCGTCTTCATCACCGTTCTCTCGAAATCCAGCATTTCAACTTGGCTGCCCACAACCAGGGGTGTGCGCTGGTGGATACTTTCAGGGACGATATCCAGAATGTTCCCATGCCCATCGAAAGCTCGGCCACCTGCTTGTTCCGCAAGAAAGGCCACGGGATTCGCCTCGTAGAGCAAACGCAATTTTCCATCGGGCTGTTCTGTTGTCGGTGGGTAAAGAAAGACGCCTCCTTTGAGAAGTGTTCGATGAAAATCGGCCACCATCGAGCCGATGTACCGAGAGGCGTATGGGTATCCTAATTCTCCGGATCTCAATCGTTGGATATATTCCGCGTAGCTCGTTGGGAAACGGCTCAGATAGGCCTCATTCACCGAATAATACCTGCCCTGCTCGGGCATTCTCATGTTTGGATGGCTCAGGACGTAAGCCCCAATAGCAGGATCCAGTGTGAAGCCATGGACACCATTGCCAACACTGTAGACCAGAATCGTCGAGGATCCATAAACAACGTAGCCGGCAGCGATCTGCTGAGCACCGGGCTGAAGAACCCATGGTTTGGTGTCGTCAAAGCCAACGTCGTCCGGACGGCGTAGAATGGAGAAGGTGGTGCCAACACTCACATTCACATCAATATTGGAGGAGCCATCGAGTGGATCAAAGACCACGGCATACTTGGCCTCCATTGAGTCCTGATGAAACAATAGAGGTTTTTCATTCTCCTCGGAGGCTAAGACTCCAATACTCTCTCGCGAGCTGAGATACTGAATCAGGACATCATTGGAGTAAACATCTAGCTTTTGTTGAACCTCTCCTTGAACGTTGACATTTCCCTGAACGCCGAGAATGTCAATCAATCCAGCTTGCCGAATCTTGGCCTGGATCAGCTTCGTGGCCATCGTGATTCCGGACAACAACCAGGAGAATTCTCCCGTCGCACCCGGAAAACGTTGCTGCTCCTGCAGAATGTGTTGCTGCACAGTGATCATCAACGTCGCGTCTTTTTGGGAGGCTAACACCATATTGAAAAAACTCACAGTAAGTGGTGACCTTCGGCTCACCAAATTGACTGGGTGGAATTCTTTTGATTCTAGGAATCTGCCTTATTTTGGGTAGCTGACGCCTCGTTTCTTAACAGGCAACTTAATTTCATTCATTGACACTTCATGGGCTCGCAATTCACAACGGGGAACGACATGCAAGCGTTTGCCGAACGGATGGATGCAAATTTTTTGCCCCTGCGTCTCCCACCTGCAAAGGCCGGAAACGGGCACATGTCGGAGTGGAAGTCCCTGACCATCAGCGATGGTCCGTCACACCGGCAAAGAGTCAACCTGCCCTCACCACCCATTCGCCGTAGAATCGCAAAATCTTCATTTTTTGGGATGAATCGCGTTGCAGCCGCTGGGTCTCGGCGAATTACACCTTTTTGAGGGTGAAGATGCTGGATCAGGGTGCTTGATAGTGAGAAAAAGGGGCGGATGTCGGTGGAATCAGCCGTGCGAGACAGGTATCTTACGCTTGGACACAAATGCTCGCTGGAAACCCGGCGGCCTCCCCTTAAGCTACAATCCTGCCAAGGAGTATTACGATGCCGAAGCCAACCTCTCCCCGCGTTCATGATCGGCGAAAGTTTTTGAAGAAAACCGCGGCCGCCACAGGTGCTGCGATTGTCGCCCCCACTATTATTCCGGGATCAGCGTTAGGCCTCAACGGCACCGTTCCTCCGAGCGAGCGAGTGATCGTCGGCGGAATCGGTATTGGTAACCGCGGAACCTATGACCTTGGCTGTTTTCTCCAGCAGGATGATGTCCAATTCGTGGCGGTTTGTGACATCAAGAAGCAACGTCGGTTGGCGATCAAGAAAATGGTTGATGGCCAATACCAGACGGACAAGTGTGAGATGTATCGAGATTTCCGCGAGTTGCTCGACCGTAGCGACATCGACGCTGTGCTGATTGCCACGGGCCCCAACTGGCACGCCACTGCGTCGATGTATGCGGCCAAGGCCGGAAAGGACATGTACACCGAGAAGCCGGTCACGAAGAACATCGAGCAGAGCTTGATTCTGGCCGACACGATTCGCCGTACAGGTCGCGTCTTCCAGGTTGGTACCCAACGTCGTAATCTTCCGCACTTTGCGTTCGCCTGCGAACTCGCTCGAACCGGAAGACTTGGCAAGCTCAAACGAGTCTATGCCCATCCAGCAGGAATGCAGGCGATGATGAGTGGCTGGCTAACCCCAGAAGACCTCCCGAATAAAGAAGATGTTGACTGGGACATGTACCTGGGCCCAGCAGCCTGGCGACCGTTTAACAAGAAGCATCTTGACGGCTTCAATTTTGAGAAGGGCGGCGGCCTCGTCGGCGGCGGTGTTCTCGAGTGGGGTTCGCACTGTGTCGACCTTTGCCAATGGGCGGTCGACGATTGCCCGCCACCTGTCGAATACGATCCGCCTAAGGATGGCCAATTGGTATCGCGTTATGAAAATGGAACGGAGCTTATCTTCCGAGAAACTGGCTGGATTCCGCTGGGATCGTGTCCCGTTCGCTTTGAAGGCGAGGACGGCTGGGTGGAAGCTGGTGACAGCGGCAAAATGGTGCTGAGTTCTCCTGAGTTGCTTGCGGGACGCACGGTGGACGAGATTGGTGGCTATCCTGCTACCTTCCACGTCCGTGACTTCCTGGATTGCGTCAAAACGCGTGGCTTACCTAAGGGCAACGCAGAAGCCGCCTGCAATGCACACATTGCATGCCATGCTGCAAACATCGCCCTGCACCTGAATCGTCAGGTGAAGTACGACCATCGAAAGCACGAATTCATCGACGACGCACAAGCGAATCGTCTGAGATCGGAAGCTTTGCGTGAACCTTGGCGTCTATAAACTCCACGCACCGCTTTGATTGCTCGACTTCACCCCCAGCCACAGACGGCTGGGTTAGCCAAACTTGGAAACAAAAGAAAATGCGACATACCATCTTTAAAATACTTTTCTTGGCGATGGCCGTGGGCTTGCCCTTTTCATCGGCGACATTCGCTCAAAATGACTCAGCTGCAACCGAGGCCGATTTAATCGCTCTCCTCCAATCTGACGCGGCACCCGCGGACAAAGCACTCGCTTGCAAGAATCTTGCAATTCATGGTTCGGCGAATGCCGTGCCTGAATTGGCAAAATTGCTTCCCAATGAACAACTATCGTCGTGGGCTCGAATTGCCTTAGAGGCGATTCCAGATTCCGCTGCGGACGCCGCGTTGCGTGACGCGACGCAATCGCTACAAGGAAAGCTGCTGGTGGGGACGATCAATTCGATTGGTGTTCGTGAGGATGCCGAGGCGACAGACTTGCTTGCCGCGAAACTGATTGACGAAGACGCTGAAGTTGCGTCGGCCGCTGCCGTCGCGTTGGGGCATATCGGCAGCGAAGCGGCAGCTGACCACCTGCGAGGTGCACTGGCGGATGCTTCCCCGTTAGTCCAATCCGCAATCGCCGAAGGCTGTGTTCTTTGCGCTGAGCAGATGTGGATCGACGGTAACACCGACAAAGCGATCGAAATCTACGATGAGATCCGAGAATCGGAACTGCCCAAGCAACGGGTTATCGAAGCAACCCGTGGTGCTATCCTCGCGCGGGGTGATGAAGGGATTCCAATGCTGATGGACCTTTTCTCATCGAGCGACAAGCACATGTTCAATCTTGCCTTGGGGACGGCTCGAGAGTTCCCTGGTACAAACGTCGACAAGGAGTTCGCCAAAGCGTTGGCGGACACGACCCCCGATCGCGCCGGGCTGATTCTGCTGGCCATGGCAGATCGATCCGATTCAGTCGATCTACCCACGATTTTGGCGGCGGCAAAAGAGGGACCCGCAAGCGTCCGTTTGGCAGCCGTCCGAGCTTTAGGACAGGTTGGCGATGCCTCTTGTCTACCAACCCTTCTCGAAATCAGCCTGGAGCAGGACAACGAGCTTCGAGCCCAGGCTCAGGCGACATTGGCTGAACTCCCGGGAGACGCGGTGAATGCCCAAATCGTCGCTCAGCTCGATCAAGCCTCCGGCACCATTTACCCATTGTTGATCGATCTGGTTGGTCAGCGTCGAATTCCGGCGAAAGATTCGTTGATGAAAGCCTTGGCTCATAATGACGCCGCAGTACGTGCGGCGGCTCTGAGAGCCCTGGGTGAGACGATTGACCCCGATGGCTTGGAAGTGCTGATTGGACAGGTCATTGAACCTCGGCACCCTGGCGATGTAGAAATCGCTCAACGCGCACTGAAAGCGGCCAGCATTCGCATGCCTGATCCGAATCTGTGTGCAGCCAAGCTTTCCGAAGCCTTGACGGCAAGTGATTCACTTCCGACCCAGATTGCGATCTTGCAAACGCTGGGAGCCGTGGGCGGTCCAAAAGCACTCGAGACCGTCGGAAAAGCAGCAGGTAGCTCCCAGGATGAACTGCAAGACGTGGGCAGTCGTTTGCTGGGCACCTGGATGACGGCTGATGCAGCCCCCGTGTTGCTCGATCTTTCCCAACAAGCAGAAAGCAACAAGTACAAGGTTCGCGCCCTTCGCGGATATCTGCGTATTGCTCGACAGTTTGTTCTTCCTGAGGGCGAACGAGCGGCCATGTGCGAAAAGGCACTTGCTGCTGCAACTCGCCAGCAAGAGAAAGAGCTGGTGCTCCAGATTCTTGCCAGATATCCAAACGCACCGAATCTTAAGCTCGCCATGGTTGCGATGGGCGATCCTAACCTCAAGGATCAGGCAACGGAGGTTGCCATGACCATTGCTCAGAAAGTCGGAGCAAGTGAAGCCGACTTGCAGGCTCTGTTGTCCCAATCTGACCTCGGCCAGATCGAGCTCGAGATCCTGAGTGCTCAATACGGTGCAGGTTCCCAACAGAAGGACGTGACCGCGTTGGTTCAAAAGGCAGCCAATGATCTTCCATTGGTCATTCTTTCGGCCCCATCGTACAACGATGCCTTAGGCGGTGACCCGGTACCGGGTACCCAGAAGCAACTGACCATTCGCTACAAAATGAATGGCCAGGAAGGCGAAGCGACCTTTACTGAGAACGCTCCGATCTTCCTCAAGAAACCGAACTAAGTCTGACGGTTTCTGTTTTCAATCACGACGCCAAACGCCCGCGAGGCCGATGGCGTCTGGGACAGAGCGTTGCAAAGCGTCGCCATCTCGACAACGCACTGCCATCGGTGTCTCGCCATGCACATTCTCGGCCACAAAATCATTCCGTAGCATTCACGGATCCTGAAGAAGATTGAGGCTTCGACCGGACCACGGCTCAAGTGCCGCATCGACCGGCCTCTCAGATCTCCTCTCAAAGCTGCTGCTTCACGCGACGCCAAGCANCTGAAGCATTCCACATCNAATTCCCATCCGATGATTCACGCCCATGAAAATGGCGGCTGACACATCCCCATCCACCCTACAGAAGCCACGAAGATCGACGAATGATCGATCGAAGAAACACCAGAGGCGAACCCCACGATCATTCGACGTCGACNTCGTTATCNGCCGAGCCATTCGTTTCCCTCTCAAGCACTCCAACGAGTGCATTCTTGATGGCTCCGCGTTATGATACGAGCGTCATTTTCTACATCCTGACTGAAGAGGTATTTTCATGATTCGTCGATGTTTCGGGCTCTGTATCGTTTTCCTATTGATCACCCCGCTGGCTGCCGTTGTGGCTGAAGAACCGGGTCCAGGCAAACAAGTCATTGTGCGGCCACCTGCAGAATCGACAGTCAAACACGATCACTGGGTGTATCTTCCCGAGGATTACGATCAAAAGAGCTCTCATCCGCTTCTTCTCTTTTTGCATGGTGCGGGAGAACGCGGCGAAGACCAGCTCGACCGCGTNCTGGTCCATGGCCCCCCCAAATTGATCGCTCAAGGCAAACATTTCCCCTTCATCGTCGTATCGCCCCAGTGCAAGACGGGGGGCTGGNGGGAGGCCGCCGAGCTACGCGAACTGGTGGACCATCTCGAAAGCACGTATAAGATCGATCCTCAACGCCTCTACGTCACCGGATTGAGCATGGGCGGCTTTGGGACCTGGTCGATGGCGTTGAACGAACCCACGCGTTATGCGGCGATCGCTCCCATTTGTGGTGGCGGCAATGCAATTGCCGTGAAATACATCTCACCGATCCAAACCCCCATCTGGGCCTTTCATGGCGACTCTGACAACGCCGTTCCGCTATCAGAGTCGGAAGAGATGGTCGAGGCAGTCCAACAACGGGGCGGCAAAGCGAAGCTAACCGTTTACCCGAACGTGGGACATGACTCATGGACTCAAACCTATGACAACCCCAAGCTGTATGAATGGCTTGAAAGTCACGAGCGGAGCGAGTAGCCGGGAGCATTCTTCGCGATCTCTGGCAGGGCTGTAAGGAGCCCACAGAGCCACAAGGAGCTGAGGCGGTAACTCAGAATGCTGAAGCGTGCAAACTTTTTGCACCGGAGCGAGAACTCTCATCGATCAACGCTGGGCCTGTTAAAGCCAAAGGCCACAGCGGGNCGAATGTGTGGCATCGTTTCGCTCTTTCAGAAACCGCCAGCGACACAATTCATAGTGCTTGTCGCCAGCGGCTTAGCGACGATGTTTAGCGACGACGTCGTCCGAGGACGAGTGCCATCAAGCCAAAAGCGATGAGCATCAGGCTCGAGGGTTCAGGAACGGCCGCGACTGCAGCTCGTGGGCCCTGATCATATCCACCTGCCTGAAGAGCGGCAACAAAGTCACCACTGTTGAAGAGGCGGTTACCATCCCAATCGCCTTCCGTCCAACCCGCGGGAAAGAACGTGTCGTATCGACCAGCCGTCAAAACGAGAACAAAGTCGGTTGAGTCGAACTTGCCATCCAGGTTCGAGTCACCAATCCAGGTATTCTTCAGATCATTCACCCAGACCAGGCGGTCNGCAAAGTTAACCTTGTTATCACTATTGAGGTCGAAGTCGGCATTATTTCCACCGAACGCTGCGGCCTGCAGGTCAAGATCTTCGGCATCCAGAATACCGTCCTCATTGAAATCACCCGGCACAGAGGGATTTGGATCGATCGCAGTAACGGTCGTTTTGCCACCACTAACGTTGATCGCAAGTTCTGCCTTACCACCGTAGCCAACGATGAGACGGTCGTCGATATATCCTTCCACCTTCGACTTTTGATCGCCAGTCAAGACGAGCTTACCCTCGGTAATGTCCATCTTGGAACGATTGCGAATAGTCAAACCGCCACGAGAGATGCCGACATTCAGGGTTCCGCCATGCAGATCAATCATGCCAATTCCACCATTTCCACTTACACCCGCTTCGAGTCCCTTAACCGTTACCTCGCCACCGGTCATTTCCCACATTCCTCGGGAGCTACGAACCGGATCGACCCGACTCTGCCACCCCAAGTTGAGGATACCCGTTCCCGTAAAGTCGATCTCGCCACCGGACATTTTAAAGGAAGCATTCGCTCCGGACGCATCTGCCCAACGAGCGCCAAAACCGGTGACCTCCAATTTGCCACCCGTCATGGTGACCAAGGGACGTCCCTCGTCAGCAATGAGCTCTTTCACCTTCAGGTTGTCACCATCAGCGATGATCGGGCCCTTCCTGCTACCAGCATCAGGCCCGTTCAAGATCGCGATATCATTGCGACCTGGAACGCTACCGCTGGACCAATTTTCTTCGTTGTCCCAGACGTTGTCACCAGCTTCGCCGGTCCAGGTGATTCTTGCTGCTGAAATTTCAGCAACGGGACCAATCACGAGAACAGCAATGCAGCAAATAACGGAGGCAACGCGATTGAGCGCCAGAAATCCTTTGAACAGCTTGAGGCCACGGCGGTTGCTCATTTTTTTCCTCACCGAGTTTCGGGTCATGAATCGGGTTCTAAATCAGATCAAACCGGAGCGTTTACAGAAACTGACCGGTATTTTGACGAGATCGGCACAAAGTGGCCGACACCGGCATTAGAAGTGAATCTAACTGCGAATGCCACGAATAGCAACCGTTTTGCTGTTCAAGTGAAAAGTCAACGCAATGTTTTGCATTCCGATGCTTCAGTCCGTAAACACTTGAAGCAATTCGAAAAAAGAATTGACATCGACGCAAAAACGGAGAAACGCATCAAAATGATTCAATGGGCCAGAAAGGGGCTAAAAAAACTGGGTCACTGCTATTTCATCCGTTCAGACGTACCGGCCACTTTTGGTTCGAATAACCTTGATCACATCATCGTGGCGACTGCCCTCAATTACGTCTTTCAGAACGATATTCCCGTCGATGTACTGCAGGTGGATTCTCCAGCCGGAAACTTTATTGATGTCGGCCCGATAAATCGCTTGTTTAACGCCCCGAACTCGGTGCAGTCGCGTCTTGGGAAAGGTTCGAGTCCGATGACACTCGTTATCCTCAAGTTCTGCGAGAGCCTCCATAAACTCAACCTTCAACTTATTGTCGGGTAGTTTCCGGAGGGCATCGTAGATGATGCCAAACTCATCAAGCAAACGTTTTAATTCAGCCATATCAGACGGATCCAAATCTATCGCCGAAGGTCGTGATCAGGACTCATTCCAGCCTGCGTAGAGTTCACGGATAACGTCGCTCAACGCATTCTCATACTTCGATTCATGAACGATGCGCAACAATGAGATCCGCATTTCGTGAAACACCGGATCTTCATCAACGGTAAAGATGACCCGCCATTCTTCGTTTGGCAGAAGATAGAGCGAGGCATCGAGACCGGCATTCAATTCGGGCTCAACCCGCTCCACTTTTCGGTGGAATTGGTCAAGATCGTAAAGCAACAACTGACAACAATCGTTGATTTCAGTGGCCAGATCACCATGACGATCGACATCGATTCCCTCCCAGTCATCCTGAAAGGTTTCAGCATCGTGGAACACCAATTCGAAAGGTGGCTGCACGATGCTTCTGACAAAAGCACGCGCTGAGTCAGCAAGTGCGTTGTAACGGGTCAACGCAGACAACAGGTGGCGCACATCTTCGTGGACATGACCTCGATCTTTTTGCCGAAGAAGCTCGTGCTGCATCGCTTCAAGCCTCGGCTTGAAAACAGGCGTACAGGACACAAGTTCTGAGTAGCTGGCACGATAGGTCGCTGGGAGGGAGCTTCCTTCAACGAAACCTGATCGGTCTGCCCATCTCAACAAATCGAGAGCACTGTGCCGACTCACGAGAAATGCCTTTTCTATTTCCGGCAGGTTTTCATGAATCACATCCACAGCAACATGCATCGCCCGGTGCCGCTGGTCAGCCTCCGCAGACGGATCGACCATTGCAGCTCGAGCACTTTCAATGGACTCGAGGATCGCCCGCGCTCGACGGAAGAGCTCGCGCAGGGCAGATTCCTCCTGGTCAAGTCTGTCGGCGAGGCTCCATTCCTGAGCAACCTTCTTGGCTTCCGCACTGATGCTGTGCGTCTCAAGCAGTTTTCGACCCAGACTGCAGATCTGTTCGATCGCTTGATCCATCTTCGCTACCCATTCTTCAATCGGCAGCGGGTTTTCATTCTGAGAGTAGTGTTCCGGCATTTAAGAATTCTCGTTAGCAAACGTCCTTAACACACGATCATGCGTGGGCAACATCGACTTGAGACCCATCACGAACCGATTTGTAAATCGCCTCCATCACCAGCATGTCGCGCAACCCTTCCTCTCCAGAGACCTTTGATTTGCCGTCGGTTTTGATGACTTTCGAAAAGTCATCCATCTCCAAAGCGAACTGATCAACATTGGGCAATTCGATCGGGCGATCTCCGGCAAAAGCTTTGATCCCGCCGTAGCTAAATGCAGGTGACAGGCCGAATTTGCCGCGTTCTGCATAGGCCGTCGCCACGTTCACTCCGCTAAATCCATAAGTCGTGGAACAGTTTGCGACGACCCCGTTCGGGAAGTCCATGCTCCACAGAATGGTCTCGTCGACTTCGGCAAACTTGACGGGATCATTTTTGATTTCGCGAGCCATAACCGACAAGGGCTCTTGTCCCGTCAGGTAGCGGCACGCCTGTAGTGCATAGACACCAACGTCCATCAGTGCAGCACCTCCTGCGTACTCCTGCTCCAATCGCCAGCGTCTCAAATCTCCCCATGGATAATCACCGAAACGAAAGCCAAACCCGGCATCAATATACTTCAAGGGACCAAATTCTTCTTCGCGTGCAATTCGCATGCATTCGAGGTTATGCGGTTCAAATTGACAACGATATCCAATGGCCAATTTGACCTTTGCGTTGTCACAGGCCTCGATCATGGTCCGTGCTTCCTGGGACGTGATCGCCATCGGTTTTTCGCAAAGCACATGTTTCCCAGCGTTCGCGGCACGAATCGTGAATTCCTGATGCATCGAATTCGGCAGAACCACATAAATAACGTCGATATCAGGGTTGTCGGCAATCTGATCGAAGTTTCGATAGTTGTAGGTATTGTCTTTCGAGATACCATACTTGGCCTGCCATTGCTCCGCCTTGTCCGGCGAACCCGTCACGATCCCCACTAATTCGCTGTCAGATGTTTTCTGCAAAGCCGGGGCCAGTTGATTTGTGCTCAGGCGCCCAAGTCCCACGAGCGCGTAACCCAGCTTCTTTTTCTTCGCAGCCCCCGCACATGCATGAGGCGCCAGTTGCGAAGCAGCGGCAAGCACTGCAGAGGTGGCCATAAATTCGCGTCGATTCGGCATGTTTAAAAACTCCGTCAGGTTTTATCGTGATCGCGTTGATTCCATCGGTCTCACATTATATGTCCTGCCAGCTCTCATGGGTCAACCGTCATTGACCTGGGGATACGGGGAGACCTTCCTGATTCCGATAAGCGATTCGGCGCATCGTCAGCGACGCAGACTGCCTTACGCCATTCGGATCGTATTCAACAGCGTGTTGAAATTGCGGGGGCCGACGACAGACATCACACCGATCATCTTGAAGTTTATCGCTACTGGCCACTGACTCGCTGATCCAGCTGATTCATCAGTTGCTGAACCCGTCGCGGCTGCTGCTCCGCAACATTCAGAGTCTCCTTCGCATCGGTTTGATGATCATACAGCTCAACATAACCATTACCGTGCACTATCAAACGATGAGAATCGGTGCGTATCGTTCGCCCTCTGCGAGTGTAGCCGATCGCTGGGTGCCCCGACGAATTGGGGTCATCAAGAATCTCTTGCAACGACACCCCCTGCAGAAAATCGGGCGAGGGCAATCCCGCCAATTCACACAGCGTTGGGAAAACATCGAGCGTTTCAACGATCGCCGACGTCGTAACCCCGGGCTTGGCGATGCCATCATAAGCGATAATCAGAGGTGATCGCAGGGACTCCTCAAACAGGGAATGCTTGCCCCAGATTCCGTGTTCACCTAGATGCCAACCGTGGTCTCCCCACAACACGACAATGGTGTTGTCTCGAAGAGCTAATTCGTCCAATCGCTGAAGGATCTGACCGACCTGCTCGTCCACATAGCTAACGCACGCGGCGTAGTGACGCCTAACCTCGTTAGCAAAGTCAGCATCAACATTCGGATTGCGCCCCCATCGATTGTATTTCATGAACTCCCCAGAACCGTGCCACGTCGTGGGATGGGTGGGCTTCGCGGGATGAGGAATCGCAGGGAGCTCAGTCTCACGATAAAGCTCCAAGTATTTCGCGGGGGCTCCAAACGGCAGGTGAGGGCGGATCAAGCCAACGGCGAGGAAGAAAGGTTTTCCACTCTTTTCCAAAATCGTCATTTGCGACAAGGTATCTGCGGTAATCAAACCATCAGGATAGATCGAGTCGGGGCCTTCTAAGGCTTGAATCACATCCATCTCATTGGCTTTACCACGGATTTCTCCGTTTGCCAAACCATGCATGGCTCCGCGCGGATGCTGCCAAGGTCCGGCAAGCAAACGATGTCGATCCCACGACAACGGCATCTCCAATTCCTCAGGATCATCCCAGTCAGCTCCCCCTCTGCCACCCGGATGATGAGAGACCTTTCCGACCGAGACCGTCGTATAACCGTGATCGCGAAACCAAGCAGGAAGACTAGGCGGAACTGAATCATCTCCTTTCGTCAGGCGACCAGCCCGCTGAAAGAGGGCATGATTATTGCGCGGACCATACCGTCCGGTCAGTAATGTATACCTCGATGCGCCGCAGGTGGGTGCCTGAACATAGTGCCGAACAAAGGGTCGGCCGCGCGCCGCCAGTTGGTCGATGTTGGGCGAATGAATGTAGCTCTTTCCGAAAGAATTAAGCTCAGGCCTCAGATCATCCACACAGATGAGCAGCACGTTTTTATAATCCGCCGCAAATCCATGGGAGGGGCTTTCAACCCCGACGAACGCCATTGCCACGAGGGCAAGAAGGATATTCTTCATACCGTCTCTCTTGGATCGTTATTCCGCCAATGCAAAACCGTCAAACGACTCCGTTATAACCGGAGAGAAGCTTTTCCGCAGGACATTCCCCAGGTCACCCCCAAACCCAACCCTTCCCAAGCCGATGTGGATTCGAGTCCAGAGTCGATGCGTTTACTGAGGGTGAATCAACCTTAACCGTCGCTTCCGCTGGCAATTTCATCGTGACTCACTGCGTGGCACGGAAAATAGCTTTCACCATGGCGAGTAATCACAGTTTGTCGAGCGTGGCATCATTCTTCGGAAAGCTTCACACAAATACATTCTCGATCATTGCGTATGAAAACACATCGGCCGGCCCACGCCGGTGCACTCCAGACAACATCGCGGCCATAGGCCACGTTTGTCGGCTCAATGACCTTGGCCCGACTAAGCGGTTGAAAGCCCTGCGGACTGAGATTTGCAATGATCAATTCCCCTTGCTCGGTGAAAAGAAAATATCGATCTTCATGGCGTACAATAAATGCGGTCCCACAGCGAACGGGCCTCTCGCTTAACGGTTCGCCTGTTGTCCACAACCGCTTGCCGCTCGGAATATCAATCGCCATGAATGAACCATCCTGATGAAATCCATAGAGGACTGAGCCATCAATCATCGGCTGCACGTTGACAGGCGACATGGCTTGCTTCGGGAGATCACGCCATACCAATTCAGCAGTCGGACGATCCTTCGATAACTTGACCAGAATGTTCTTGTTGGAAAAACCACCGCCGAACAAATAATCCCCAACCTTGGCTGGTGTCATAATGATCGACCCATAGGAGGCCTCGTAATCGACCGACCAGTACAACTCACCCGTTTCGGGATCCACCGCTGACATCGCGTCGGGGTACAGAAGCACCAGTTGCCGGACACCGCCTGCCTCGATGATGGTCGGCGGGCAATATCCCTGTTCCGAGGAGGTCAAAGCACGCCAGATCTCTTCCCCCGTATGCTTATTGAATGCCACGACATGACTGCCTTCACCGCCAACGATACAAATCAATTTGTCGCCATCGACCAGCGGATGGCTTGCGTAACCCCAGATGGCGGTTTTGGTGCCATACTCTTTGACGAGATCCTTCGACCAGACAATCTCACCATCCTTGACTCTGAAACAAAAAAGATTGCCCTCACCGCCTAACGTATAAACCAGGCCGCCGTCCACGATCGACGTGCAGCGAGGCCCTGCGGGATAGGACATGGTGTAGCGAACGGGATACTCGTGCTTCCAGATCAACTGCCCATTCGCCTGGTCGAGACACAGAACGCGTTCGATCCCTGTCACACGTTTTATCTCTGAGCTTGCTCCTCCTTGATCTCCCTTAACGTAGTCAGTCACGAAGACTCGTCCATCGGCAACACTCGGACCCGCATACCCACCAGCCACTGGTGATCTCCAGACCACTTCCGGACCTCCGTTCGGGAATTTCTTCAGAATCCGATCTTCGCGCCAGACATTGTCGCGCTGCGGCCCCATCCACTGCGGCCAATCGTCAGCCAGCAGTTGATTTTCGAATAAAGTCGGACCAGTATTTACCAACAACAGGATCAAATAAAGGCTGATGAATCGCAGAAATATTTTGCCACACATATGCCATTCAACCTTTAATTACCCACTGACGAACAACGATCAATTTGATCAACATCGGGAGTTTTGCAGCTCTAAGCATCAATTGTCAATGGTTACCCAAGTGACAAAGCATCTTTCTAACAATATCTACGCAATTCGTGTCAAGGAAACAAAAGTTGCCGCCAATTCCCAACATTCAACTGCAACAAGCGCCAGGCCCATCAGCTAGGTATCTGACGCAATGGGAAACAGCCGAAAATTAATTCCTCAAGACCTTTCTAATTAACTCAAGAAGAGTTGAATTTACGATCTCGAAAATTTATAGAAGGGCAAATTCGATCCACAGACGAGATACGATCTCTTTTCCATTAACTCAAGATGTCATGGAGTAGCACGGATCGTAGCGAATACGAAATTAATTCGCAGGAGGGCAAAAATGCATCGCCAAAAAACACACTCATAACCTTGTCGCGATTGAACGATGCAATCACGAAGCTATCTTCATTCGATTCCCGACAACGGAACGCGAGGCCCGTTTAGGTCCATAAGTGTTAGAGCAAGGAACAAAGCTACGAAAAAAATCGATGAGAGAAAAATGAATCCGTTGAATGTGCGATCATATCGCAGGTGCATAAAGTACAGACAAACCAATGTTGCCTTGACTGTAGCAACCCCAAGTGAAACCCACACTTCCCAAGGCCCCAATGGAACCTGCGCGAGTAAGACAGTAATGATCGTGAGAAAGATCAAGAGGCTGAAAACACCCACGAGTAACTTGACGGGCATCACGTGAGCCAACCCATGATGGTCGTATTCTTCATATTGCAACTCGTTTTGATTGCTATTCATGTGTTTATCTTAAATTCCAATCGGTTCATCCGATCAAATACAGCAACGGGAAGAGGTAAATCCAAACGAGATCGACCAAGTGCCAGTAGAGTCCGACAAAATCAACCGGTCCAAAATAATCGGGGCCATATTCGAAACGAAGTGACTTTTCGAGCATCCATAACATAACACCCATGCCGATTAGGATGTGCAACGCATGGACACCAGTCATCGTGAAATAAATGCTGAAGAAAACACCTGGGCCAGGCGTACCAGCCACCTGCGAAATGGAAGGATCACCCGACGCGTGAGACACACTACTATGGGTTAGTACTTCTACGATGATCCCGATTCCAACACCGACGAAGTAAATTGCACCCATACCGAGTGTTACTGCTACAAGCGTACGCACCACGGATGATAAACGTTTCCGCCAAAAGACAAGAATCGCCCCACTCACGACCACAATCAGCGCCGCAGGAGCTCCCAACGCAGCCGTTGCAGCCAGCTTCGCAGCCGATTTATCATGTTCGATCAGCTCTTCGCTTCCGTATGTGTAAGCTCCGGCCCAGAGTAGACCCTCTCCCCACTTATGGCTGTACTCAATCGACTTAATGCCGAGAAAAACACTAGCACACAGCAGTGTCAGGATAATGAGGTTTGACAAAAGTTTGTGCTGGCCTAACTGAGCCGCTCGGACAGCCCAGGCCATCGTGAGGCTGCTAAAGAGCAGCACAACGGTGTTTAGTGCTCCTAAGCTTGTATTCAGGTGCTGACGAGCATCAATAAAAACTTCCGGGTGGTTCACACGGTAAACAGCATAGGCGACAAACAGCCCGCTAAAAAACAATATCTCAGTGATAAGAAACAGCCACATTCCAAGTTTTCCGGCATCGAACTGTTGCTGTGCCGAATCAAAATGGTGCGCGACGTGGCCGTGTCCGTGATGATCTTGTTCCTCTGTTGTCGACGCCATTACCATGGCTACTTTCCCTTGTGATCAAAATTTGATCCATCGATCGCAAATTCGCCGACGATCAGACGATCGAAGGTTCCTTGATCGGCTTTTCCTGTTCAGAACTGGAACGACGACGGCGTCTCACGAAACCACCTTCTTCCTCGTCGAAGACCAAGTCGTCGTAGTCATATGGATCCGTCAGCACAGGTTTACCAATGAAGTTATGATGAGGCGGAGGCGATCCCGTCTGCCACTCTAGGGTCGCAGCTCCCCATGGGTTCCGCGGTGCACGTTTTCCACGCCATAGCGAATACCCCAAAACACAAGCACTTATGCCCAGACCAACGCCTAGCACCATTGCTCCCGTTGTCGACACGCGATGCAACCCCTCGAACTCCGCTTCATACCTGGCATATCTCCGCGGCATCCCTTGCGATCCGAGTAGAAACTGCGGAAAGAACGTCCAATTGAAGCCAATGAAAATCAAAAGGCATGCAACCTTCGCCCACTTCTCGCTGTACATTTTTCCAAACATTTTCGGCCACCAATAATGCAGTGCCGCCAAAAAGGCGATCAACGTTCCTCCCATCATCACATAGTGGAAGTGAGCGACCACAAAATAGGTGTCGTGCAAGTGCACATCCGTTGCTAACGCACCTAGAAACAAACCAGTCAAGCCACCGATTCCAAATAACAGAATAAAGGATAAGGCGTAACACATCGGAGTGTCCAAGCGAATTGATCCCTTGTACATAGTCGCCAGCCAGTTAAATACCTTAATTCCCGAAGGTATAGAAACACTGAAAGTCAGGGCGCTAAAAATTACAGCCGCCAACGGAGAATCCGCGCTGAGAAACATGTGGTGTCCCCACACCAAGAAACCGAGCAAGGCAATCGCAATGCTACTGTACGCAATGAAGCGATAGCCAAAGATTGGCTTGCGGCTAAAAACGCTCATCAATTCACTGATCACACCCATTGCCGGCAAAATCATGATGTAGACCGCTGGATGGGAATAGAACCAGAAGAAGTGTTGGTAAAGAACAGGATCGCCACCAAGTTCTGGATCAAAAATCCCGACACCAAGCATTTTTTCAGCCGTCAGCAGGATCATCGTGATGCCGAGCACCGGTGTAGCGAGTACCTGGATGATTGACGTGGCGTAGAGCGACCAGAGCAAAAGCGGCATTCGGAACCATGTCATTCCAGCCGGCCGCATCTTATTGATGGTCACGATGAAATTTAGGCCCGTGAAGATAGAGCTGAATCCGAGGATAAAGACACCCATCGTGGCCGCAATCACGGTGGAGTTGGTCGTCGTGCTATACGGTGTGTAGAAAGTCCAACCCGTATCGAGCCCCCCCAAACCGAGAGCCAGCAAGAAAAAAATGGCACCGACCACCCACAGGTAAAAGCTAGCCAGGTTCATCCTCGGAAAGGCAACATCTTTGGCACCAACCATTATCGGCAACATGAAGTTGCCAATTGCCGCAGGAATGCTGGGGATTAAAAACAAGAACGTCATAATCGCGCCATGGAGTGTAAAAAACTCATTGTACTTATCTTCGGTCAGGTACAATTTTCCGGGCGTGAAGAGTTCTGCTCGGATAAGAAGCGCCATGATTCCGCCAAGCAAGAAGCAAAGCAGGATTCCGGCAAGGTACATGATCCCAATACGTTTATGATCGAGCGTGAATGCCCAAGACTTCCAACCACGATCGCAGTTGAGATAGTTAACACCGTCATCTCGTATAATTTTTTCGCTATTACTGTCAACAATCATGGATTGACCTGGCTGCCCTCAGAAAGGCTTTTGATATAGGCGATGAGCGCGTTTATTTCTTCGTCTTTAAGCTGCCCCTGATAGGTTGGCATGACGGGACGATAGCCGACACGCACCTTGGCTTGAGGCTCCAAAATCGACTCTCTTATGTAGTTTTCGTCAACTGTTATCGTCGAACCATCCATCAAGGATTGCTCGGATCCAAATGCATCGAGAAATGTCGGGCCTACTTTGGCTGAGCCATCAATCGAATGACACTGGGCGCAGCCACGTCGTTGGTAGAGGATTTCGCCTGCTTCTACTGGAGTCATCCGCTCCAAGAAGTTGGCAGCGTCCTCGAGCCACTTTTCAAATTCTCCTGAAGGATGAACGACAACTTTCGATAACATTTCCGAGTGTTTAGTACCGCAATACTCAGTACAAAACAAGGTGTAATCACCGACCGTGTTCGCCTCGAACCACGTATGCGAATAGCGTCCTGGTAAAACATCCATTTTAACTCGAAATGCCGGGACATAAAGGCTGTGAATGACATCGACGGAGGTCATCACAAGGCGCACAGGCTTATCGACCGGAACGTGCAAAACATTGTCCACATGGCCGTTGGGATAGGTGAAACTCCAGTTCCACATCTTAGCTTCTACCTGAATCTCATAGCTTTCATCCGGAGACTGCCGCAAGTCAAGGAAAGCGACAAACCCCCAATAGAAGATTACCCCGACGAAGATACCGGGAATCACCGTCCAGGTCACTTCCAATATGTTGTTGTGTGATGCCGAGGGCTCAGCTTTCACACCCGGGCGTTCCCGGTACCGAATCAGGCAGTACCCCATTACCCCCACGATGACGATGAAGAAAACAATGCAAACCCAAAGAATAAAATAAAATAAACTATCCACCTCCGCAGCCGTCGATGACGTGGGAGGCGGAAAGAACATGCTTCTTTCGCTGCCAAAAATTACAAAATCCATTATCGAAAATGTCATGAGATTCGCACCCTCTCCGAACTCTGTCGACTTTGAACTGGCCGCCTTCGCCACCATGCAGGAATTACCCCAACGGAAATCGCAAAGAGGGTGATCGCAGCCGCAATCTTCAAAAGCCTACGAGCCACCAAAGTATAGCGTCCGGTTGCCGAATCGTAATGGAAACAAAAAAGCAGCACCCGATCGAGCGTCGTTCCAACTTTGCCCTCACTGGCCTCGACAAGAGAAAGTCGCAAGGTTTGCGGGGGATAGTTGACTCCGTAGAGATAGCGCGAAATAGTACCACTCGGTGTGCAAACCATAACCACAGCAGCATGAGCATATTCTTTACGTTCGGGTACATATCGGTACTGGAATCCGACTGATTCCGCGAGCGCCTTAATCGATGCCTCACTCCCGGTAAGAAATTTCCAACCACCGGCTGAGCCAGGCCGACCGTACTGGCGTACATAACGTGTTTTTATTTGGCGAGCCTGCTGTACTGTTTCCAACGGATCAACACTCACGCTGACCACATCAAAATCCTTTCCAGTTGTCAACTTCAAATCCCGCATCCCATTCACCAATCCTGTCAACTGCAACTGACAAAGCAGCGGACATTCAGCGTAATTGAGCGATAAGATGATCGGTCGTTCGCCTTTAAAAATGGAACCAAGAGAAATTTCCTTACCGTCGCTATCCTGGAATTTCAGATCTAGCGGGACCTTATCACCTAATTTTTCTTCAACACCTACGCCATCAAGTTCGGCCACGGATTCGTTCAGCTGGGCCATTACAGGCGCAACCACGGGCCATCCGAAGAAAACCAGAATGATGGCGATTACGTTCTTCATTTGCTCTCCTCTGGCATGGCCCCAGTGCCTTCAACATCATCTATTCTGTACTTAGCAACGACAATTTCCATCGCTTCCTCAATGGGAATTAAAACAGCCCCCTGGACCTTGTCCTTCCAACCATATCGCGCTAACTTCGCTTCTTGCTCTGCCACACGACTTTCGCTGACAACAGGAATCGCCTGGATTACCTTACGATCATACTCAGCTTCAATTTGATTAAAGTACAAAGCAAAAACCGCGAACACCGTCGCGAGAGTAAGCCCAATGCTTGCCAGACCAATCGTCGCAATTGCACCGACATTGATTACATCCTCCTCGCAAGGCGGATCATCGACATCCTCTTCGATAAATTCATCAGTTATTTGTTCAACTGTCGCATCCGTGACTTCTTCACTGTTTTTTTCAGCTGAGCGTGTTGCGGCGGCTTCGATCATCTGCTCGACCGTTACAGCAGCCGTTCTCTTAATCATTTGCTCGACCCTTACAGCAGCGGCTTTCTTAATCAACTGCTCGACGGTCTGATAGGTGGAGGCATCTTTTTCGGCAGAGGAATCTGGCGAATCATCGTTTTTTCCATCAGTTGCTAGATCATCATGTTTATCAGTCATCGAATTCTCATTCCGCATGAAACCGAATTGATTTAGGCAAGGCAGGATCGCCAATCGGAATTAAGTGAGCAGCGTACGATTCACGCAACACAGAAGCCGACCACAAGCCGCCGAGTCCTAAGAGACACAGCAGGTCAACCAAACCAACTCCTGTTTTCGCACCAGGTACGCTCGGCAAAACAAGCCAAATGAGGTCGATCCAATGCATCAATAACAAAAAGCACGCCCAGCCCAGTAGGGCGGGACGATTCCGACGAACCTTCCGCGACATCAACCCAAAAAATGGCAGGACGAAATGCCCCACGATCAGTAACAGGCTTACGCCCATCCAAACACCCTTTTCTCGCGCGCCGTACCAAACCGTTTCTTCAGGGATATTTGCGTACCAAATCAACACGTATTGCGAGAAAGCAATGTAGCCCCAAAAGGCCGTAAAACCGAACAAGAGCTTGCCGAGATCGTGGTAGTGTTCGACAGTGACTTCCGATCCAAGCCGACCGGAACGCTGGGCAATAAACAAGAAAATCGGAAGCGTGGCGAAAAGTGCAACCGCACACCCTGCGAAGTAATAAACGCCAAAAATCGAACTGAACCAATGCGGATCAACGGACATTAAAAAATCAAAGGCAGCAAAATTTACGGTAATCGCAAAGCAAAGCATGGAAGGAGCGCTCTTACGTTGCATCTGCTCGGTTAAATCGGCCCTGGGTCCGCCGTCTTGGAGGCGAGATAACCGAGAAAAATAGGATGCAATGATTTTCCAAACTCCGAAATAAATCATGCAACGAAATACGAAGAACGTGGCTTCGAGATAGGGAGTCTTTTTGGACACGATGTAATCGTCAACTCGCAAAACCGCGTTATTCCACCAGTACGGATACGACGAACCCAAAAGGAGCGGTACTAAAATCGGTAAGGAAAGAACGCCGAGCAAGCCAATTGGAGCCATTAAAATCTCAGCAATACGACGAATGGCTACACTCCATTGTGCGCCAACGAGATGTTGCAGGATGACAAAGAACATTGCCCCTAAACTAATGCTTAAAAAAAACATGAACGCTACTAAGTAGGCAGCAGATAACTTACCGAGCGGCGAATCTTCGAAAAAAGCGATAACGGTTGCAATCACAAGGAAACCAATACCAGCCTTCTCCAAGCCACGACGCTCTACGAGGAAATCAACGATTCCGGCAGTTGCTGGTTGAGACTGGTTCATACTGGTACTTACTCGCTAGCTTTCAATGTTTCCCGCATGTCGGCCGGCACGTCCTCCAGTGTTGCGTTTTGACTTAGCTGAAGTGCTTTGACATAGAGAACAATGGCCCATCGGTCCTCAGGAGTAATCTGATCCTTGTAGGCAGGCATCTTCCTGACTCCATTAGTAATGCTGTTAAAAATCTGCCCAACCGGTTGTTGCCTGACGTGGTCCGCGTGTAGCGATGTTGGTTGAATCCATGTTCCCTGTTGAAGTTCCAACGCCCGGATCGTTGCAAGACCATTGCCATAACCGGCTTTCCCATGACAGACAGCGCATTGAATGTTGAATCGTTGCCGCCCGCGATCCATCATCGAATCGGTGACTTCCATTGGAAATTCAACCTTCCATTCCTGAACCGAATCTCCTCCGGGTGTGCCCACAGCAGGGATCGAGGTGTAGCCCGTGTCAGTATCCTTCACTAGGCCACCACGCCTAACAGTTCCCTTGATCCTGGGACGCATCGCCCGACCATCTGCAAACAAGTTAGATGGCGTCTGAGTCTTTAACTTCGGCTGGAAATCCATATCAAACCAAGTATGCAATCTCGGCTTTTGTGAGGTTGTCCCGCGGGCGCTCGCTATCATCAGAGGTGGTATCAAGGCGAAACAAGCCAAAATTACCGCTCCATAAACCAACGGGACAGGAATTTTTGACTCTTCAACCGATTCGGTGACTACCTCAATGTCTGTAGCACCGGCCTCTTCTAAAGCTTGCCGAATCTTTTCTTCTGCAACTTCGTCGTCTGAGACAAGCAAGAAAAATCCATCATCAGTCACCCGTAAAAATCGATTATTACGCAGCAGAGGTTGACCAAATCGAGGCAATCGATTGAGCGCCAACATCCCCGTAAATGCAACCGATGCTGCTGATAAGATCATCACCTCAAAAGTCACAGGGATGTTCGCCGGCAGGCTAAACATCGGCTTACCAGAAATGATGTAGGGATAATCAACCGTATTTGTCCACCACTGTCCGGCCATCGCCAGCACGCCGCCGCCAAGCCCCGCAATGAGCACCAACCAAGGCAATATTGTCGGACGTATCCCAAGCGCACCGTCGATCCCATGAATTGGGAATGGTGAATAAGCTTCGACATCCTTGAAACCCTTCGAGCGTACTTCAGACGCCGCTTTCACAAGCGTCTGTTTGCCTGAAAATTGGGCAAGCACGCCAACTACACGGATTTCTTTTTTCGTTTCGTCACTCATTGTTTTCTGCCCGTGAAGGCCAGGTTCAATTCATCTTCGCTTCTGAGATTTATACCGCTTAACTATGAGACTCAATGATGGTCATGACCGTCATCCATTACCGCTTTGACTTCCGACATCGCAACAATGGGCAAGTACCGACAGAACAAAAGGAACAAGGTAAAAAACATTCCGAAACTACCAATAAACATCAAAACATCGACTGCCGTTGGCTTGAAATAACCCCAGCTCGATGGCAGGAAATCGCGACTCAAGGATGTCACTGTGATCACAAATCGCTCGAACCACATTCCGATATTCACAAAGATGCAAACCACGACCATCAGCCAGGGAGTCGTGCGGAACTTCTTAAACCAAAACAGTTGTGGAGAAATAACATTGCAGGAAACCATGATCCAATAGGCCCATGCGTACGGGCCAAAGGCTCGGTTAATGAAGGCGAACTGTTCGTATCGAACCCCACTGTACCAAGCGATGAAGAATTCAATCCCGTACGCAAATCCCACCATCGTTCCAGTCGCGAGAATAATCTTCGTCATATTCTCAAGATGCTTGATGGTTACGAGATCTTTGAGACCAAAAAAACGTCGGGCTGGTACCATGAGAGTAATCACCATGGCGAATCCACTAAATACAGCTCCGGCAACGAAGTAAGGCGGGAAAATAGTTGTATGCCAGCCGGGCAATTGCGAAACGGCGAAGTCGAAACTAACGATTGTATGGACACTCAAAACGAGCGGCGTCGCAAGTGCAGCCAGAAGCATATATGCCTTCTCATAACGACTCCATTCTCGTGCAGAACCCGTCCAACCCAGTGCTCCAAGGCCGTACAGAAACTGTCGAGTTTTCGTAGTGGCGCGATCCCGAAGCGTGGCCAAATCTGGAATCATTCCCATGTACCAGAACATTGCCGATACCGATGCGTAAGTCGACACCGCAAAAACATCCCAAAGGAGCGGACTACGGAAATTAGGCCACATTGCGAGGTGCTGACTCGGGTAGGGAGCCAGCCAGTAAACAAACCAGACACGTCCAATGTGAATGCCAGGAAAAATACCTGCACACATCACAGCGAAAATGGTCATCGCCTCAGCAAAACGATTGATGCTAGTCCGCCAGTCTTGCCTGAACAGGAAAAGAATGGCCGAGATAAGCGTGCCAGCATGCCCAATTCCGACCCAAAAAACGAAATTAACAATTGGCCAAGCCCAAAAAACTGGAGCGTTGTTACCCCAGACACCCACACCCTTCACGATCAGATATCCAATCAAACCGAAAAGCATGACGGTCAAAGAAGACGAGAAGACAATCGCGATATACCAAGCCCGCGGTGGTTTCGGACGTTCCGTAATTTTACAGACTCGCTCCGTAACGTCGCGATATAGATCTTGTTCGTGTGAACCAGATGCAATCGTTGCCATATTTAAGTACCGTGACTAGGAGTGACGTCGGATTCAACGAGATCTAAATTGGGATTTCGCAACCGACCCATGTATGTTGTACGTGGCTTCACGTTCAGCTCGGCCAGCATGGCATAGGAACGAGGATCAGCCTGTGCCTTGGCTACTTTGCTACGTGCATTGAGATCGCCAAACTCAATCGCATTGGCAGCACACGCTGATTGGCATGCAGTTTTAATATCGCCGTCCCGAATGGGACGACCTTCATTCCCAGCCTCGATTTTCGCGGACTGTATTCGTTGTACGCAGTAGGTGCATTTTTCCATAACACCTCGACTGCGAACGGTCACTTCTGGATTCATAACCAGTTCAGCGAGTTGACGGTTGGGTTCTTCGAGCTTTTCGTGGTAGTTAAAGAAGTTAAAACGTCTTACTTTGTAAGGACAGTTATTCGCACAATAACGAGTGCCAATGCAACGGTTGTAGACCATATCGTTGAGGCCTTCATCGCTGTGCACCGTAGCAGCAACCGGACACACTTGTTCACAAGGAGCATTCTCGCAATGGTGGCAAGAGACTGGCTGAGTCGCCACACCAGGATCCTCTGGATCACCACTGAAGTAACGATCAATCCGAAGCCAGTGCATTTCGCGACCTTTTCGAACCTGATCTCTACCTACGATCGGGACATTGTTTTCCGCTTGGCAAGCAACAACACACGCATTGCAGCCCATGCACTTATTGAGGTCGACCGACATACCCCATGCCTCGTTATCGTATGACGGCTCTTCCCACAGCGATTTGATTGGGAACGGAAAGTCGTCCTTAAAAATATCGGGATTCTCCTTGTATTCATCGATAGTGGCTTCGCGAACGAGGATTCCGATTCGGTCTTCTCTCTCTTTCATCCCAGCCGTATCGATGGCATGATGTTCCTGTGTCGTGGCAAATTCGTACGACTCACCGGCACGAACTTTTTCGATCGTAAAATCATTGACGAACGATTCCCCAACTCGGCTAATTAAGGGGAACACATCTTTTCCAACAGGATCGACGCCCTCTTCTGTATCGCCACCCACGTTACCAGCCGCTAGGCGGCCGTAGCCGACAGCGATCCCAATCGAACCGCGTGCTTGTCCTGGAAGGATAAACACAGGAATCTCAACTTTAGCCCCGTTCCTTTCGATAACGACCCAATCGCCGTGGTCAAGCCCAAGATCCTCTGCCGTCTTTGGCCCAAGAATGGCTGCGTTGTCCCACGTGATCTTTGTCATGGAATGCGGGGTTTCCTGGAGCCAACCGTTATTCGCAAATTGTCCGTCGTAAAGAGTGTCTGACGCTGTGAACACCAATTCGCGTGGCTCATCTTTTGGCAAACGCAAGCTTTCTCTTAACGAGTTTTGCTCTTCCTCCGTCATTGACGGTTCCATCAATTCAACTTGCGCATTGACGCTCTGTTTTGAAAACCCATCATGAACCAGTTGAAGCCAACCGTCGTCGCTGCGAGCCTCTGGAATCGCTTCAGCCACAGACTCCCGAACACGTTGCAAAGGAGTACGTTGGTCGTCAACAAATAGACTAAGCACTTCGGTCATCGAACGACCATTCAAAAGCGGCGAAATCAACGGTTGAGTAACACAGACTTCACCATCAAGAGATAGCAAGTCGCCCCAACATTCGAACGGATGTGCCTCTGGCACGTGCCACGTGGCGCTCAGTGAAGTTTCATCCAAATACTGACTAAGGTGAATCGAACATTCAACTTGCTCAAGCGCCTCTTTGAATCGTAAACTACCGGGGGCATCGTAAACCGGATTCCCGCCAAGCATAAGCAGAGTCTTAACTTGACCGCGTTCGATATCTACCACCAAAGATTCAATAGAATCGATGTCAGTGGCTTCTTTCGCTTTTCGCAAGATCACGGTCTTCCCAACGTTGCCGAGAAAACGATTAATCCGATGAGCGATGATGTGTGCAGCCTCGGGTTGACAATCACCAACGACAACCATCGAGTTGCCGCGATTTTGCTCGAGGTCTTTTGCTATTGCTCCAACAAACCGGCTCGCTTTCTCGTCGAGCTTTATCTTTTCTGGATGATCGACGCCGATCAGTATCTCTTCGAGCCGCAGCAGCAAGTTGGAAATTTTGCAGGACTGGTAAGGCAAACGATGATCGGCCATACCGCCTGTTAATGAGAGCTGGCTCTCCGCAATGTAGAGGCGATTCATCTCACCATTTGGGTCTCTGCGTTCGGTGTAGCCTCTTACGTGTTGCAAATGCGATGGGAACTTCTGCAAGAGATCCGCGTCGAAACAGGCGATGATACGCGCGGCCGAAACGTTGTATTTTGCTGTCACGCTGGTGCCGTAGAAATCACTCAACGATTTCTTTTCGCGCCTGGCCTGCAACGCCGAATATTGATAGGTTGCCAACTCGGGATATTCTGCCTTCAGTCGGCTCATCATCGCAGTCAGCGTAATCGAACTTATCTCGGGGAGAAGCACGGCAAACCCCTTCCCGCGATCTCTTTTTGAAGTTCGACGAAAATCTTTCACAAACCGTTCAAAATCTTCCCACTCGCGGGCGAATGACTGCCTGCCTTCTCGCTGGTAGGGAAACTCACTTCGGTCGGGATCGTAGAGATTAAGAATTGTCGCTTGAGCGTACTGACTTGAGCTACCCAAGCACGATGGATGTTCCGGGTTCCCTTCGACTTTGAGTGGACGACCGTCATAGCAGGAAACAAGAAGGTGAGCTGGCTCACCGCCAGCGATGATCGAGGTTGCATAGAATTCGGGTACGCCCGGAATACGCCCCTCCGGCCTCGCTTCAAACGGAGCAATATTTGTCTTTTCCCAACGGCAACCTGCAATTCCCGCAAAGGCCAACGATGAACCCATCAACTTCATCCACCGGCGACGAGAAATACCATCTGGAAACTCAGACGCAGCCTCGGGGAATTCACGATTGAGCATCTCCGTAAACTCCGGAGAATTCTCAACCTCTCGAAGGCTTCGCCAGTAGGCTTTTCCGGTGTTTTCTTTTACCGATGGCATGTTGAACAGTTTGTTGAAGGGTTAATATCGTATCGCTCTCGAAGTCGCTTTCCGATGATCTCCGGCGGCTCACTGGCGACCCAATCCATCTGCGTAATGAATTCCTTCGGTCGGAGATGCGGATCTGGATTTCGGTGACAGTCCAGGCACCACGACATGGTGAGCGGCTTTGCCTGCTGTACGACCTCCATTCGGTCGACCCGCCCATGACACGAGACGCAACTCACCCCTTTGTTGACGTGAGCGCTGTGATTAAAGTAGACGTAGTCAGGCAAATCATGAATTCGGACCCAATCCACAGATTCACCCGTCGCCTGGCTTTTCCGTACTGGAAGAAGCTTGTCACTGTTCGTGTGTATTGCCGAATATGCGGCCGTTCCGTCTGGGTTCGTAGCGCTGTGGCAATTCACGCAAGTTTGAGTCGCCGGAACGGATGCGTGTGCGGCTTGGTCGACGGATGAGTGACAGTACCTACAATCCATTTTGAGTGTACCCACGTGCAGCTTGTGACTGAAAGGAACGGGTTGATCGGGCTCGTAACCGACATTCACTGTCGCCGGAGCTGTTCCGTAAGCTCCCACGGCCAATACGTAGCCTGCAATGAGCGGGCCTGAGATGACTAGCCCACGAAGAACTCGATCGGACCAAGCGGGAAAGTGAAACCGAGACACGATAGGACCTTAGTGCGAATGCATGAGTGGAGACGCCCTTGTCTCCCGTTACCTTCATCGTATAAATGCTTAATCGCTTCAACGATGCGACAAATCGTCGCACACCGCGAGATTTGATGCGGCAAATCGTCGCACTCAGTCAATCTCCGTGTCTCCAATCGATGCCTGCAAGCTGTGAGAACCGCTACCGCCAGAAATCTCGACAAAACCGGTAGACACGAGTCCCGAGTGCGTTCACCAGTTTTCTGGCCGAGGAAATCGCTCCACTGAGCCGACTTGCCAAAGTTGAGCTCGCTTCTAGAGTGTTTTCGTCAGCAGGTAAAGCAGTCTTAACTGTTATTTACTGCGGAATCAGCCAGACAGCGACGGGTATCGCTCGTGGCAGTGAAAAATCTAATCCCACGAGCCAGACAGCAAGCACGGTTCGCGTCCACGAGTTAAAAGAAATGAGTTCGAAAAGGGAACCGTGATGATCATCAAGAAAGTTTACAAATTCTACGCCGCTCATCGAAACGAGGAATTGCAGGACAAGTGTCGCAACCTGCACGGGCATCGGTACGGAATTACCTGTTTCTTCGAAGTCGAACGAACCGGGTCGATCACAACTCTTTTTGGGGACTTCGACTCAAAGGTAGAACCGTTGCTGAAGTCGCAATATGATCACGCGATGCTAATTAACGTCAACGATCCTCTCTATCAAACGCTTCTCGATCACACCAAGCGGACGGGGGAAACGTTCCGCCTCAAGACTTTCGACGTACCCACTAGCCTCGAGAATCTTGCTCATCGAGTTTTTAGCGAAATCACCGACCTGGGATTCCGTCTGCAGAAAATTGAGCTCCGAGAGACGGATACCTCCGAGCTGACATACACTCGTCAAGATTGGATCGACGACAACCGCCACTTCGCGGTAATGGCAGCCGGAAGTAACGACGTCGTCGACGTCTCACCGTCGACGAGCCAGACCTAAGTGCGGACGGCGGCAGGCAGTTTGGTACGTCATTTTCTCAGGAAAATCGGCGACGCGTCCTTGCAAACCAACGACGACCCGCTCCTAAACTAGCTCGAACGACCGAATTCGGCTGGAGTCGGTCTCCGCGTATCCTTAAGATGTTGACTGACCAAACCTTCAACATCATGAATGCACGGAAACAATCAAATGCGAAAACGTGCTGTTTCCCTTCTCTCCGTAAGCCTGCTGACCGCCATTGCTCTCCCGATGGAAGTTCTCTCTGAAGAACGTTGGCCGGGCTGGTTAGGCCCCAATCGAGATGGATGGGTGAGCGGATTTCAGTCTCCAGCAACTTGGCCGAAGGAGCTCAAATCCGTCTGGGAATTGGAGGTCGGTACCGGATACGGGTCGCCGCTTCTCGAAGGCGATGTCGTCTATCAGCACGCACGCGTGGGAGAAGATGAGGTCGTCTGGTGCGTGGACCTTTCCAACGGAAAAGTGTTGTGGCGACAGTCCTACCCAACTCCGTTTACGATTGGCGGTGGTGCTGAACGTCACGGCAAAGGCCCGAAGTCATCGCCGATCCTCGCGGACGGCCAGTTATTCACATTCAGTATCACGGGTGTTTTATCGGCCTGGGACAGCAAAACCGGTAAGTTGCTGTGGCAAAAAGACCACAGTGACCGGTTTGAAAAGGGACACCCGTATTGGGGCGCCTCTGCTTCTCCGATTGTCGATGGAGACCGCGTCATTGTTCACTTCGGAACGGATGGCAAAGGCATGCTGATTGCTCATGACACCAAAACGGGTGCTGAGATCTGGAGTCAGGGCGATGATGGGCCGTCTTACTCATCGCCGCTGGTAGTTGAGATGGCAGGAATACGCCAGATCATCGACTGGAATCAGCGAACGCTTGCCGGGGTTGAAAGCGAAACAGGGCGTCTCCTCTGGGAACACCCTTTCCCCCAGGCCAACACCGACCAGAACATGCCAACTCCCACGTTTCACGATGGCGTCATTATTCTGGGGGCTGAAAACCGTGGGCTTCACCTGCTTGAACCTCGCCTCGAAAACGGGCAATGGTCGGTGCTCGAACGCTGGTATCAAAACCAGATTGCGTTGGACATGGCTTCCGCCGTTGTAAATGACAATCAACTTTACGGCCTCTCTCACTACAGCAGCGGCCGCCTCTTCTGCGTGGATATCGCGAATGGTGAAATCCTTTGGCAGAGTGGAGGACGCACCGGCGACAATGCGACTTTCCTGGCCGTGCCCAAATATGTGATCGCACTGATTGACACCGGCGAACTACAAATCCTGAAAGCGGCAGGCAAAGACACATCCGTGGTGGCGTCCTACGAGGTGTCTGACAAGCCAACCTGGTCGCCTCCCGTGTTGTTGGACGATGGTTTTCTAATCAAGGACCAGGATACGCTTACCCGCTGGTCCTTCGAATAGCTTCCGCGACGAACGGAAGCGGACAATTTGCTTGCCCTTCCGTTGGCTCTTGTTCATTCGAGCATTCACGGTCGAGTGCGAGGGAGTCACGGTGGAAGCGAGCTGTAATGGGTAGTGAAAATTTCTTAGCATGCTCTCTTCAGCCGGTTCCTCGTGAGTTTTTTCATGGCGGAACCCGAGCGATAGCGTCGCGTTCTTGTCGGGCACTTAAGCCAGTCACCGGCCAATCTTTTACCGCAGGAATTCGCCATGACCGACATGAACTCCCAAGCCAAGATGGTTTTCGACATTGCACTCGCCAACGAATGGTACGCCGTCTTACCGGCGGTCTTTAAAGGCAATCTGAAAGACGTCCTAATCGAGAAGTACATCCGCACGCTGATCCAGGAATGCCCGGAGAAATTTTCGGAAGAGTGCATCGCTGATCAAGAGGACACTCAGTGGAACGCCGTTGGGCACCGGATCTCCTCCATGAGATCTCTCAGCTACATGTTGTCGACGCTAAAGAAACACCGAGCTGCGGCCTTGGAGGAAGCTCAAGAGGCTCCAGGAGGGGAGTCTAAGACGGTCAAACGATATGACGACATCCTGCAAGACATTCGAAAGCATTGCGATCGACAACTAACAAAGATCGATAATCCGGCGCATCAATATCTGGTTCAGGAAGTCATCGACAAAATCTATGGCGACGCTAGATCGCCAACCGCCTCCAGCTAGCACAAGCAAACAAAAGACTGATATTGACCCTGATCCGTCTGATTTGCAAGGATGAGGCGTTGACGAAAATCCTTGCCTAAAAGCACCCACATCGAAAGCATGAAGCTACTCGTTACGACCCCCACGCTGTTATTGCATGTCGACACCACGACTTCTAGGTCTCAACGGGTCGAATCCCATCGGCCTGGATACTACGGTATCACCTGGGATCTCGCCGGTAAAACGCTGATGCTCGGTCACGGCGGTATCGCGAAGCCCAAGCCGTCTCGTTCGGGATCGTTTCATGCAGCGGGCTGGATATCAGCAGAACGCGGTAGGAGCCCATCCATTCTTTCAAATTCGCATCAGTTGCTTGCGATTGATGACCGTATCGTAGCGACGAATACTGGACAATCCTGCCTCACAGTTTTCCGCACCGATGATTGGTTTTACCGCCATTACTCCACTAACGACGCTCGAGGGTTTTGTTACGACGACAACGATCCAGAAGACCGTCAATTCAATTCGATCTTTTACCAGAATGATCAACTTTACGCGGTCGCAAACACACGTCGTGGCCACTCCGAGATCATTCGATTCTTCTGGCCTGAGATGGAAGTGATTCAAGTCAGTCAAACTAACGTTTCGCTGGCACACAACATTTGGGTCAGCGAAGCGGGCCAACCGATCATCTGTGATTCAACGCAAGGCAAAATCATCGACGCAGACAATGGAAATGTCCTGTGGGCTTCAGCCGTCAAATCTTGCTTCGTTCGCGGGATTGCAACCGACGGAGATGTTCTCGTTGTTGGACAGTCACCCGGCCCTTCCGGCGGAAAAGAAGACGACCGCACAAGCAGCCTGGCGATCATCGAATTCGAAACATGGAAAACATTGGGAACGATTCATCTACCGGATGCAGAATGTATTCATGACATCCGCATTCTCGACCGACCAGACCTCTGCCACCACGGCGTCATTTTTCGTCGCCCGTTGGAGTCCCGGCAAACAGCCAACGTTGAGACGATGGGAAGTTATCTCCTCGACGAATCGCATCGGTCACTACCCCATTTGCGCGCAGCGACGTCAAACCAGAACTGAATTCCGCAGAATGCGTCATCCGTAGACTCACCCCCCCAAGCCATGCCCCATGGCTAATCCACGGATTCGCCGACTGGCATTGCTCTTTCTCGATTCCTGTTTCAGGGAACCCTGCTTGAGGGCGAGTGAACTGAGCCCAACCTCTAAAATATTCCGTTGCCGCCCGCCTGGAAATCCAGTTACCATACCAATGGTTTGTTAACGGTTCCTGGTGGGCCGACCCTGAAGCGGTACGATCCTCAGGACGTGAACTTACCCATGATCGGCTATCGTATTGTCAACCTAACTCATTGACTTGGCGAGTCTCGTTTTTCAGTCAGACTCTTTTCCTTGCAGGTCAACTTAGTTTTCGCTGACAACTGACCGAGAGTCCCCCGATTGGATGAAGACTCGATGCAACCAAACCCACGCTACGGATATTTTCCTCGGTGGCCTCAAGATGGAGATGACTGGCTCCATCCCGAGGACACTGACAAGGCACGGGAAGTACTGCCAAGCTATTGCATCTGGCGACGGGAACCGACGAACTCTGAATACGATCGCATGACCTACGGCACGTTATCACTTCGCGTCTTGCCGGCAATGTGGATTGAGGTCAAGAATGAAGGGATCGACGTCAATGACTGGGTGGAGGTCAAATCACGTCTTCAGCAGAGCACCTACCGCATTGCACGCGTGCGAGGGGTTCGATGGGACCTTCATGCATCTGCGATTCGGTATCAGGTTGAAAGCCAAGGCATGTTGATACCCAGCGCGTTCGGTCGCGCTGATTTGCGACTCTTGCGGTCCCCCCCAATCCCACAAACCGATTAAAGTTCAAGCCACCCACCGTGGGATTCAAGATTTAGTTCTTAACATCTCTAGCCTGCCACAAAAAAGCGTTCCGTTTTTTGACGAAACGACGCTGTCTCGCGGTGAGCCAAGCGGGAGCTAGCACCCCCGATGCCGGCGGTAAAGGATTCCAAGCAGCCAGCAGAGCCAATCTGTTTCGAATGTGGTTTGCAACATCCCACTGTACATCGATTTACAGCAGGCCCCATCGACGATCAAAACCTCGAAGAATCATTGGCGATTGCAAGGAATTCGGATTATTCTAACGACCGCGAATTCACGTCTCCCAATGAACCATCTCGTTCGAACTCGTCATGTCAAAACGTCGCTGCAACAGAAAACGGCGCGGTCGCTCGCAACATTTTGAATTTCTGGAGCGACGGGATCTTTTGACAACTCTCGTCGATGTTGACCTCGACGGAGACCTGGATGCCGTCTTCGAATATGCATGGTACGAGAACGACGATGCATCTTTCTGGAAGCATCCTTATTCGGCGGATACTCCGCAGAAATTCCTACTTGCTGATGTCACAGCCGATGAGACGCTGGACTTCATCGGAGGCAAGGGAGAATGGATCGACGGAACTTCATCGACCGCATCTCCTTGGGGGCCAATTAGAAGTGCCGACCTTCCACATTGGCTCATCGATTATGACGACGACGGCTGGCTTGACCTGATTGCTCGACAGGGAGGCACGTTATTCGTCAGCCAAGGAAATGGTGAAGGCTTCGATGGCGTCAACAGAAAGTCCATTCCGACGGAAACGATTTCGATCCCCAGCGAGTTTGACGGCAACCAGATGATCGATGCCGTGTATGTTCACCGAACGTCCGGTGCAAACTGCCCCGATCTTTGTGACACCGTTTCGATGCGACCGAATCTCCGGCAAAATGAACGCATTGAATTACTCGTTATCAAGGACGGTGCAACCGTTCGTCATCTCGAGATTCTTGATTATGACATCGATGGTGATCGAGATGTCATCGTGGAGACCAACAAGGGCTGGCATACGCTCTTGAACCAGGATGGAATGTTGATCGAGTCTGGATTCACCGCGTCTCAGGCGGAGCGGATCACCTGGAGCGATCTGGACCAGGATGGTGACTTTGAAGCCGTTGAGTTCCTGGCCGACAATCGAATCCGCTGGAACTATACGGAAGGCCATGGCGGACGTACGGGTTCGATAGAGACGGGGCCCGTCAACTTCTCTGCATCGGATCGGCATGGGTTGATCACGGCAGAGTCGATCATCGACATTGGAGACATCGATGGTGACGGAATGATTGACTTCATCGTCAACGAAATTGCGAGAACAGCACCGATTTGGATATCGGGGAACAACCTTTCTTTGCAGCTACCCTCCGTACCGATTCGACCTGGGGATTCCAATGGCGATGACGCCTTCGACTCGACCGATCTGATCATGGTTTTCGAAGCGGGGGAATACGAGGACGGAGTCCCCAACAATTCCGATTTCAGCGAAGGCGACTGGAACCAGGATGGCGATTTTGACACGACAGACCTCGTGGTAGCTTTTGAGGCAGGCCGTTATGAAATCAATGCCCATCCTCGCCTACTGTTCGACCTCTCAGAAATCCGCACCGTTCGAGAAAATGTCAAGTCAAAGAAGTACGCCTACAAATTGCGATACGAAAAGGCAAATGCCCTTCGTCTCTTGAGCACTGACTACCGTGACTCAACTCTCTACGAGGAAAGAAAGGCGCGGCAGGCAGCTCAACTTGCGTTCGTCGTACTAATGCTTGACGAAGACGACCCGGATCGCGCGCCTCTTGCAGCAAAAGCGAGAGAGGCAATGGCACACATCAACGACGGCCTTTGGTCATCGACACTGGTGCACCCCAGACACCGTGCCGGGTGGGACGGTTCTGACCTCAATCAATGGTACGGTGGCAGTGTCCTGATGGAATACTCTCTCGCCTACGATTGGCTCGTTGGAGCAGGCGAACTGAAAGGGATCGCCAGAGATGACGCACGTTTTCGAATTCTTCGACTGGCTCAGATCGAGCACGAAATCCACTCAACGCAGGCAAACAAATTAGATCGCGGAAAGTACTATCTTCGCAACGCAAACAAACGCTTCCGTTCACTCGCTGGAGTGGGAATGGTCGCATTAACCTTCCCTGAACAGGAAGGACTCATCGATGATCCTCTCAAACACATGCATCCTTCCGATGCAAAACCATTCAGCAGCCAAGCTGCCTTGGAATTCGTGATGGGCGAACTGTTCGAGGACATTACAATCGAACGGCCAAGAAACATCACCGATCAGAGCATGATCAGTCATTACGTCTCGACAGACGGCGTCTACGCAGAAAGCTTGAGCTACCAAAATGACGCGTTTTACGTGACCATACCATTTCTGGCCGCCTATCATCGGATCAAGGACGTCGACTATTTGAGTGAGCAGGGGGTAACTGACGGTCGCATTTCAAAGATGTATGCGAACAATGCCAAACTGATGGTTCCAGATGGAACGCGGCCAAACATCGGTGACTGCTGGGCTGGATACAACTACTACCATCATGAAATCATTGCAAACTATTCCGATCGGGAGACGAACTACTGGTACTTCGAAGACCACATACGGTCAACGGCTCGACTCCTAGGTATCTCTGCGAAATGGCTGCGTACGGACACAACTCCGTTGCCAGAGCCCAACTACCGCACGGAATTCCTACCCGATGCTGGACTGGCTGTATTCCGTGACCGCTGGGGGCCAGAAGCCACCTACCTTGCACTTGTCGCTCGCCATCGTCCTACGCGAGGCCACAACCAGGCGGACCAGGGCAGCATCATGCTTTACGCACATGGCAGCTATCTGATCGTCGATCCCGGCTACGGCTCTGCCTACGGACGAGGCCCAAATGAACGCGGAGTTGGTGGACGCCGGAACTGGATGAATTCAGCCCTCGGTCACAGCGGAGTCACCCTTGATTCGATCTATCGTGTCGAAGATACGCCCTCGATTGAATTACGCAAGCACATTCATCCTCGGGCCGATACCCAATCCTACAATGACGCTCTCGACCCGGCTTATCTGAAAAACACTCTGACGTCCGATTCAATCGACTATGCAGAGGCCCACGTCATCTACGAGGAAAAGGAAGCCGAACTATTGCGCGGCGTCGCCTTCCCTCGCCATCGATACTTCGTTTTGGACGATCGCCTCACGGCCAACGACACTCACACCTATGGCTGGCAATTGCACCTCAGCAAAACAGAGACTGGCAATCTTTCCGGAGAACCCCATCAGTTAACTTGGACGACCTCCAACGAGCAACAAGAACAGGTTGCATTGGGCATTCAAATGCTCGATCAACGAAGAAATGTGAACAGCTATGACGACGGGCCGACAAATTACGATGGCCTCAGTTATCCGGAGGCAGTCTATGATCACACTTACTTGATTGCCGATGAGACAGCAAAAGACACTCAGTATTTAACCTTGCTCGATCCCTACAAAGTCGCGGATGGCCCCCTCCAAGTGGAAACCGTCGCTGAGGGTCGCGTGTGGAAGATTGTGCATTCTCCGACCGAGTACGACCTGTTAATGAGTCAGCCAAAGCGCGCCTCAATCGCATTCGATAGGATTCGAACCGATGCAACCTTCCTGATTGCGAGCATCGACGTGGTCGACGGCCAACACACCCTGAAAAGCGTATTGGCAAAGCATGGCACCCAAATTCGAGTCGATTACGACGTGCGAAAAGATTTCACGATAACGGATCATACTATCTTTCATCGCGAATTCTAAAATTAAAAAAGGGCACGAAGTCGATGATGACTTCGTGCCCAAGCGATTCAAGGTTCATCCATTAACGACGGCGGCCTTTGGGGAAGAAACTCTGAGGAACGACAAGTTCTTGGTTTGGTAGCTTGAGGTTCTTGGGGATTTCTGTTTTGGGTAATTCGAAAAGCGTCTTGGCCCGACGACCACCGCGTTCCTTATCAGTCATAATCTTGACTCCCTTCCTTAGTTGGTTCAGGCTCTTGGCCTGGGTGCCCGGCTGTAGAATGGGGCCAGCTCCGTTTTCCATGGCAGCGACTTGACCAGAAATCAGGGCACCGCCAAGTGGACCGTTCACAGGCTGTCCGCCCAGAGCGGGACCACCCAAACCAGGATTCCCCAAAGGTTGTCCCAGACCACCCGGGATCGGGCCGCTCAAGGGTACGCCACCGGGTTGCAGCGCCGCTGGTTGCCCGACTGCAGGAGCTGGAAAAACGAGATTCACGGGTGTGAACTGAACCCACAGGTAGATAGGGCCGAATCCTGGTCGGAGCAGTTCAAGTGACGCCCAGCGATTTGGACCGATGATATCCTTGGCCATTTCAAACGAATGAAAGGTCCGTGCTGAGAAGGTTCGATTCCCATCAGATACGCGTGTCAAAACATCTCCAGCAAAGATTCGACCTTCCGCCGAATAGCCTGGAATCGTGCTCGTCACGCGGAGCCCTCGATAATTCTCGAAACCGTTGATACCCAACAACATTCCCGAAGGAGGAGCTTGGGCTTGGACAGTCATCGCAGACATCAGTAGACTGGCGAGTGTGAGTGCAGTTCTCATCGGTAAAACTCCTAAATTCTTGTGCGGGAGGTGGGTCATCTCATGGACAGGCGAGTGTCCGGCTTACTTCACCAGGCGGCAGGTACAGCCGTGAGGGGACGCGAATTCTCGAAAAAAGTGCCTCAACGGCCTGTGACACTGTTTTTTGCTGTGATTTTGGCCGCAGGAATCCTAGTTCTCCTGGGAAACTCAATCAGCGGCAGTGAGCCATTACCGATTCTTGATGGCCGCTTTGACGACTGGTCTGAAGAGGATGTTGTGGCGCGAGATGCCAAGGGAGATCACGCGGGAGCATTTGATCTGGGCCATGTCGCCTTCAAGACAGATGATTCTTTCCTGTACTTACACTTCAACGTTGGCAAGATCCTGAATCTACAAAACGGCCCGAAATCCGAAGGGACGCTTGGCCTAACTCTCGACCTTCCTGACCAACGTCAACTTGAGATCGATTTCCGCCAAAGGCGGGCAAGCTTTTCCAACAGTCCAAATCAGCGAGTGCCCTGGACGAAGCTCGATTTCTCGTGCCTTCCGACTTATGCATCCGACGCCGTTGAATTACGAGTCGACCTCCAGGCGATCGGCGTCAAGGAAAACGAGCCGGTCATGGTCAACTTCCGCGGATCCGACACGCTCGACGCTCCGTTTGAAGTCCGCTTGCGAGAATGCGCGCCACAAAATGCGAGGGCGCTCTCACGACATGCTCCAAATGACTTTCGCGTCGCGAGCTTCAACACCCTTCGCGGTGGTCTGAGTGATCCTCAGCGAAAAGCGGCGCTCCAAAGATTGATTGAGGCTGTGAATGCAGAGGTTTATTGTTTTCAAGAGGAAAACGAAGAGGCCAATTTCCGTAAGTCTGCGTCTCGTCTTAACCACATTCATCACACTCACTGGTCAAATGGCTGTGGGATTGCCAGCTCCTGTCCATTGACACCGCTTCCCTTAAACCTCTCTCGTGGAGTGGCCGCCGTCTGCCATCTTCAAGATGGCTTCGACGTCATCATCGTCAACGTTCATTTTCGATGCTGCGGATACGCAGGCAGCCGTGAGGACGAGACGCGTATCAAGCAGAGTGGCGAGGTTGTAGAACGTCTCAGGCAGTTGCAGGCCGGACAGTACGGAGAATCCTGGAAGAAGACTCCCATCATCGTCACAGGCGATTACAACCTGGTTGGCAGCCGAAAGCCACTATCAATTCTAGAGTCTCTAGGCCTTAAGCCACGATCATTGGTGGGACAAATCGACAACGCGGCGGTCACCTGGCGAGGCCCGCCGAAGGAATCGTTTTGGCCAGGACGACTTGACATCATGGTTTACAGCGATGAACTCACGCCAAAGAACGGTTACATCCTGGACACAGCCCGGATGAAGCCTTCCATGCTCACAGAATTCGGCTTACTGAGTGGGGACAGCCTGGCGAGCGATCACCTAATGCTGGTGGGCGACTTCGAATTTGCTGGCCAGTAAGAGGATGGATTTGAAGTCTGTCAATTTTCCTTAGCGCACCCCACAGCTGGACCGCTTTCCGCAGCGGCAAGCGAATCCCAAATAATCCGACAAATCATTATTTTTTGCTTGGGATTTCATAGCGGTTGATTTACCCTATCCCCTTGAAGATATGGGACACGACAAGAGGCATTGTCACCAAATTCTATAGGCGCCGGAATCCTCGGCTCTCGGTGTGACTTCTCGACGACAGCAATCACGTGTAAATGGCTTAAGGAGAAATGCTAATGATCAAACGCCAACCACTCAGAACCTTCTTACTCACTGTCGCAACCATTCTTTTACTGACAGCGCCGCAAAACGCAGCAGAAATTCTATTTGTCGGCGGTCAACCTGACGCTGCCCAAGGCGATGACCCCTTTGTTCTCGAACATCTTGAGGATGTTTTAGGTCACACCGTCACATACATGACAGGCGACGAGTCAGCTACTGGCGATGTCGAAGGCATGGACCTGCTGATCATTTCATCCACCCTTGGCTCCGGCTCGGTCCGTGGAAAATTCCAAGATTCTGAAATCCCGATCCTCCAATGGGAAGAAGCATTGGTCCGCTGGGATCACGGCAATCCCGATGGCAACTTCCGAATGAGCCAGAACAGTCGTAACGGCCAAGGCCGTGAAACGAGCTTTATCGTGATCAGTGAATCGGCAGTAGGTCATCCCCTGGCAGGCGGCCTTGAAGCAGGTGAACACGAGATTTTCGATGACTTCAATCGAACCCCCCAACAATTTGGCGAACTCGCCCCCGGCCTCATTCGCATTGGCGAATTGGATGAAGCTTTCGCCCTCGATGACGCTTCCTTCTGGATGGACGAAAATGGCGATGAACAGGAAGGTCCTGAATTTGTCTACACTGCAATCGACAAGGGCGCCGAACTAGGCCCTCCCGGAGAAGGCTACTTCGCACCCGACAAACGAGTCAATTTCCCGCTCGAAGACCTTGGCTTTGGCATCCTTAACGACACAGGCTTGATGCTGTTCGACTGCTCGATTGACTGGCTCTTAGGCGGAAGTTGTGTCGATGTTGGCATGGCTGGTGACTTCAATGACAATGCTGAATACGACCTGGGAGACATCGATCTCCTGACCGTCGCCTCGGCTTCTGGCAACAACGACGCCTCCTACGACCTCACCGGAGACGGAGCTGTCGACAGCGCCGACGTAACCTTCTGGGCTCATGACCTGCAAGGTACTTGGCTTGGCGACTCCAACCTGGACAACCTGTTCAACAGTTCGGACTTCGTCAAAGTATTCACAGAAGGCAAGTTCGAAACCGGCAGTGCAGCGGTCTGGTCGCAAGGCGATTGGAACGGCGATGGCGTTTTCAATTCGGGCGACTTTGTCGCGGCCTTCATCGACGGCGGTTATGAAATCGGCAATCGCCCCGCAGGTGTTGCCGTGGTTCCCGAACCGTCGAGTGCAGTTCTCCTACTCCTGGGAGCTCTGTTCACGCTTCGCATGCGTCGACGTTAATTCATTCAAACCTCAATCACATCAAAACAGGCACTGCCTTTGTCAGGCAGTGCCTGTTTTTGTGATGGTCGATGATTACCGCGAATTCTCAGGAAATACGCCCAACGCCCCTTCAGCCATAAGACGGCTCACATAGCGACTGTTGAGATAAAGACTTGCGGTGTGCTCACGGCCGATCGCTCTGGCGACATCACACTGTCGGACTTCCATACCGGAAATACGGGCAACACGAGGACTCAAACCGACATAGCCCAACGCCGAGACTCCGCGACCACCTACAACCCAGTAACGCTTCAGCGCCGAGTCGGTAGAATTCCGCAGCAGTAACAACTGCTCCATCTGTTGAAAGGCAAGATCATAGCGGCCTCCTGGAGCCAACCATCTCGCTCCCATGGCTCCGGCCATTAGCACTACATCGGCCTTCAATCTGACCTTCTTCTCCATGGGCAGTGAATACCCGCAGATTTCTCCGCCGCTAACCAGATGCATGGCTCCACAAATGATGGGAGCGCCAAAACTGAATCCGATGCCCCCGAACGATTCATCCACGGGTTGGTGCGACAGCAACGCCCCCAAATAAAAGGATTGGGCGGTCGTTTTCTGGGCTTTCATTCGCGCATCACGGACGAGCCCTTTGATGCGTGTTGATGGCCAGGACCAGACGACAAATCTCAAGGATTCGGAGTCCGGTGCTACGCTTCTGACATCCTCATAAACTCGACGTCCCCGTTTGATCGCATAGCTGGCAGAAACTCGATTGCCATGCACAAACACACAGGTTCGCCGGCCCACCCCGTCGGCCTTGAATTGCTCAAAATCACCTGAATCGCATTCACCATCAAGGCTAACGCGTATGTAGGTGAAATCGTTCACATCAACCGGTGCACCCGGCTTGCTCGTTAGATGACGAGTACTGATCACCCAGATCCTGTCCTCCGAACGTTGAGGGGTTGGCGTCTGCTCCGTGCCCGCGAACACCGTCGCAGAGACAGCACTCATCGTAGATCCAATCATCAACGTGCGAATCCAAGCATTCATCAACTTTGAGCTCCGTACACATACCGGTTGTAGTCGTGGGCAGGCAAACAACCCGCTACCCAAACTGACATTTGGCGAATTTATCGCACCAGAATAGATCCAGCCACCATCCTGAGCCGCGATCAAATAAAACGAGCGCTTTATTGCAGCAAAAGTAGGTCACAATGAGTCCCGAGTGGGGTATTTGCCGCTCAAAATCCACCGCCCACTCTACTCAACTCCGTCCTCTCGACTCCTCCTCTCGACTTCGCCCTCCACAGGCTCAACGACACCAAGACCGATCACGACTGACAAACGGTTTTGAGGGGCCCGTTGGCGGCCGAGACCGCTCGCTCAGGCCATAGAATCGTTACTTCCCTCACCAAAATGTCCGTTCATCCGGACAGCGCCAATTAGAACGACGCTTGTGCAAAGAATCGTGATCTTCGCAAAAGTTCAAGGATTGAAACAGGGTTCGCTCTATTTAACGTGGAACTTGTTGACACCCATGTTCACACCTAGGAGTTGCACCCTTGATCCAACGAACCTTTATCGCTCTTGCTTGCCTGACTCTGACGTCGATCCTGCTCACCAGTGCGGAGGCAAGCGTCATCATGATTGATGACTTTCAAGACGGCGACGTGAACCTTACTGCTAATTCAACGATTCCCAGTTCATCTGCGAGTGTAACAGCGACATCCGCGATTGGAGGCACACGAGAAACGGGCATTACATACAAGTCCGGTCCGCTTTCCGTCCGAGCAAATACGGCACTCGAAATGCTCAGCTTTTCATCGGATACGATGACGACTGGTGATTTCAACTTAACGTATGACGCCAACGGCAATGGCTTGAACGCCGATCTAACCAATGGCGGAAGCAACGATACCCTGTTCGTCGACCTCATCAACGCTGATGCTGGCTCAATTTTGAAAGTAACCCTGGAGAGCATTGACGAAGCGACCTCAACATCGAATTCGTATTCGCTTTCCGAATCGCTGACAGGGCCTGGCTTGGCCGAATTCGGACTGAACGGATTCATCGGTGTCGACCCAACCGACATTGAATCTATTGCCGTCAACATCGAAGGCGCCGCGAACGGCGACTATGCGATCGACCAAATTTACGTGGCAGTTCCAGAACCCTCCTCCATGATCATTTGGAGCCTATCCGGCCTCGGCCTGATTCCGTTCTACCGACGACGGACTCGCTAACGCTGATTCCCTTCCGTGCAAATTNCTGAAAGGGGGCCTGTCACCAGTTTGATGGGTCCCCTTTTTTTAGTCACCTGTGAGTGTTTCCGATTTTAATTCGAGGACACCTCTTTGAATGAGGCATGATGACACGGGGCATAACCTGTTGCTTGTCTACATCCAGCCATGGGAAACGGCATTGCTCGCCGCCATGCGGCATACTTTCCAGATAAACATCTCTTCACCTAAAAAAGAACAATCTGCCTGAGGTTGAACACAGACGCAACAACGGACGAACGATAACCGCTACAGAAGCTAGAAAGGCTTGGCGGAAATTGCGGGCCCACGACATCATTGCCAGCAAGCATTCTTCGTAGGTCCGAACACACATNGAGCGACGGAAGTATCCGATATGCCACGATCGAAAAAGGTCCGAACGATATTTTGCTTTTTGTTATTGGCTTCGCTTATCGCCAGCACTGGATGCACTGGCCTGCATCGCTCCGCTTCCATGATGGACAACTCTTCCTTTGCTGCCGATTACCATACCTGAGGCCGCTAACTGAACGGCATAGTCCATGCCTCATCTAACTGACCCGCGTTCCAAATCGAACGGATGCCAAAACCGTCGGTAGTCCAATTAAACCGTCGTTCACGACTGAATTGAATGCCCGACGGATCGCACGACGTCGAACTTAAGACGTCATCCCCACAATTTCCCAACAGAACAAGCCTACTTTCCGGTCATTCTCCAAAGCAACAGGCGGCGCCTTACCACATACGACTCCTTCGTTGGGGTGTTTTCGACTATGATTTGCTAGGCAAGAACGGCGAATCGCGATGGACATGACTCCGCGATAATTGAAATCAGGCAGGAATGGTTGGTGCTTCGATGAAGAAATGGTCATCATTTTGGGCAATTGCGATCGCGAGTGTCGCATTATTGATCGCAATAGGCCCCGCTTGGGCGAACGCTGCACCGGGTTCTACGGAAGAGTCTACCGTGGGCCAAGCATCGAATTTCAACCGGATGGTCGGCTACGCCACCGTTGCCTTATTGTTCTCATTTCTTTGTTCGGTCGCTGAAGCGGTGATTCTAAGCGTCTCACCGTCTTACATTGCCAAACTTAAAAATGACGGTCGCACTAAGGCAGCAGAGCTCCTCGACAAACTCAAATCGAACATCGATCGGTCGCTCGCGGCAATCTTAACGTTGAATACAATCGCGCACACTGTGGGTGCCGGTGGCGCCGGCGCAGAGGCAGCCGCCTATTTCGGTGAGACCTACGTCGGCGTCTCGATGGCCGTTCTGACACTGCTGATCCTCTTTCTTTCTGAGATCATTCCCAAAACACTGGGAGCTCTCTACTGGCGCAATCTAGCTCCGCTCACGGCACAGTTCGTGCAGATACTCATCTGGACGCTTTATCCATTGATTTTCATCTCCGAACTTCTGACGAAGATGCTTTCCAAGGGAAAGAGCCCGCATGCGTTTAACCGCGACGAATTCGCTGCGTTGATCGATATTGGAACAGCTGCGGGCAAACTCGATGAAACAGAATCTAGGATTTTGACAAACCTGTTTCGTTTTCCACAGCTATGTGCTGAAGACATCATGACCCCGAGAACCGTGGTGTTCACTTTGCAGCAAGACCTGACCGTCGACGAAACGCTCAAGGAGCATCCCGACATTCGCTTCGCTCGAATTCCGATATACGCAAACAATCAGGACGAAACCACGGGATTTGTCTTGAAGGCAGATATCCTCATCAACGAATTCCGCAACGAGGGTAAAGCCAAGCTGCGAGATATAAAGCGAGAGATCCGTGCCGTTCATGAACGGACGCCGTTAAGCCATGTTCTCGAGGATATGCTAAACAATCGAAATCACATCCTGCTGGTGACGGATGATCACGGTGGAATGGAGGGGATAGTCACACTCGAAGATGTCGTGGAAACCCTGATTGGATTCGAGATCATTGATGAATCGGATACGATTGACGACATGCGACGACTCGCCCGAGATAAATGGCATGAACGCATGCATAAGGTAGGTATTGAAAAAGTCGAACCTCCGACGCCTGATCAAGAGACCTGAACACCCTCGGCTGTGTGGAGAGTGCCCGCCGTCATTTTGCCCGGCTCCGACTATTTGGTTGAGAATAATCTGCCATCGGTTTAGAGTTGGAGTATCCAGGCAAAAGGCAACTCATGTTACGACAAATTATCATTCGAGCTATTCTTATGTCGGCAGGGTGCTCCATCTTGCTCGGTACGGCTACGGTTTCGCATGCTGCCTTTGACCTGACCTTCACCTATGTTGACCCTGAAGTTTTCGACGTGGAATCTCTCGAGCTGATTCAGGAATCAGTCGAGCGCAGCGAGCTACTTCTTGAAAGCATCATTTTGGGCTACCGCCACGAGCCCGAGGCCGAGGCAACGTTTGAAATCCAATTTGAATCGGTATTCAACGGTGTCGCCGCCGGCGGTTCTCAGGGGTCGGTCGTGCGTGGCGAGTATACTATGCCCGAATACGGGCAAGCCGGCGTAAATCCAGATTGGGTTGTGAAGGCGGCGAATGGCTTTGACCTCCCCAATCTACAAGACGTCAATTTCCTGGATGCTCTCATCAACCACGAGGTGATTCATGCTCTGGGTTTCGGCGGCCGCTGGGAAACGAACGGAGCCTACGTGATTGGGTCGGGTGAGTACACGGGAGCTGCGGGACTGGCCGCGTTTCAATCGGCCTACGAGCCGAGTGCGACTTACGTACCCGTCGAGCTCGCTGGCGGCGGCGGAACGCGTAATTCCCACTGGGATCAATTGCTTCGATCCTCCACCGAGGAAGGCGACCCATTAAACCCCTGGGTTCTATCACCGTTAACAGGAATCGTTGATCAACGAGGCCGCGACCTCGGACAAACCTTGTTGAGTGGAGCCATTGACCCCGACTACGGAATTCCCTACCTGTCAAATCTAACGGTGCAATCACTGCGCGACATCGGCTACGAAGTCATCTCGTCGTTCCCTTTGCCTGGAGACCTCAACGAAGACGGACCTCCTAATACAGACGACCTCGATCATCTTGCAACGCAAATAAGAGCTGAAACGGACGACCTGTTCTACGACTTGAATAATGACGAAAGTGTGACAAACGCCGACTTCGAGACATTGATGGATATCCTAGGAACGCAGCCAGGGGACGCCAATTTTGATCTATGGTTCGACAGCAGTGATCTTGTCACCGTTTTTGAAGCCGCCGAATACGAAGACGACGTCTTCCAAAACTCACAATGGATAACCGGCGACTGGAACGGCGATGCGGAATTCGACACGAGCGACCTTATCTATGCATTTGCTTGGGGAGGATACGAAGCGCCTGCAGCGAGTGCTGTGCCGGAACCATCCACCATTAAGCTTTGCCTCGTACTCTTCACGAGCCTGACCTTCTTCCATCGCAGAAGATAGTCATTATCTTGCTTGTCGCAGCCGCCACCGTTCACCTTCGAGCCCGACAGGCAGCGACAAATCTCAGCAACGTCCCATCGGAACATGCAACGCAGCGTTGCCTACTAAAGCCGATTCGACGTCGGTCTTCGCTGCGGCGATGAAGTGTGACATCGCCTCACCTGAACGGGCGATCGACCTTGCCAACGAGAAACCGCGAGCCAGCATCACTCCATAAAAAAACGGCCCTCGGATGAGGACCGTTCTTACTTGAGTCTCAGCTTGACTCTCGCGAGAGCGATTAACTTTGGCGTCGACGGCTAATGGCGAGCGTGCCGAGTAATGCGACACAAGCCAATGCCAACGAGGATGGCTCTGGCACAACCGAGAAATTGGCCTCAACAACATAACCATTACCGGCCTGATCCTGCAGCTTCACGTTGTAGATGTAATCACCCACGGCAGGCTGCGGTGGATCTGCAAACAGCGTCGATCCAGCCATGAAGAAAGGAAAGTGACTGTAGCCTTCAACGTTGAATGGCGGGTTGATATTCTCATCCAGCGGAGGAAGTGGCGGATTTGTGTTATCGGTCGGCTCGAATAATTCACCGTCACGGCGAACGGTGTAGAGGCCGGTGATCGGGAACAAAGCGTTCGAGATCGTCGGGCCGCTATCATAGTCGGGTGTATCCGGAACGGCTGGGTCAGTACCATCTGGGGCATTCGATCCAGGGACATTCATCCAGGCCAGAATGACACCTGCCGTAGGCGAGAACTCGGCAACACTAAAAACGTCGCCTTCTTTGTAGCCAGCCGCAGCAATTCCTTCACCGATATCGTTTTGAAAATCGGGGTTCGGTGATCCTGGTCCAACAAACAGAAGTGGATTAAACACGTACTCAGGCTCTGGCAGAATCGTCGTGGCGGTGTTCTTGAATTCCTCAAAGGCAGGATTCCCAACACCATCACCAACCGGAGCTGTGAACAAATGAAAATCAACGGGCTCCCAAACTGGGTCACCAAATTTTGTAACGCTAATCACGTCCGCCTGAAGGGAAGACGAATTGAGAGCCACAACAACAGCGACAACAGAAAGTACGCACAAGATGCGCCCGTACACTTTGTCAAGTTTGCGCTGGATCTGAATCATTAGGACGAAGCTCCACTCAAGTGATGTAAAACAATGGTATGGATGCTAGAAACATTTCGTAGCGTCACTCTTACAGTTTACAGATCATTTCCTTGACCACCAAACACTTAGCAAAAAAGAATGCATGTTTTTCTGTTCAACAGCCGAAACGGCATCTGACTAAACACACAAAGCCGACGTGCGGGTTAAGAGGCAATAACGATCCGCAACACCGCCACCCATCGGCGCGATTCAATTCGTTTTTCCCTTGAAAAGAAGTGGAATCACAACTTCTCAATCACAGGTTTCCGAACGTTAACGCTGCAGTCGCTATCGCGCAACAGCTAATTGTCGTTAACATTTTAGACTTACGAGAGAGTTAAACCCTTGAATACCGAACCTGTTTATTTCAGCAGCAGCCATCCATTCACTCGCTGCAAACCTTTAACGAGGAATCGGCTTTTCAAGAATCAAGGCTCGCACGAACTTTACGGGAGGTGAGCCGTGTGAGAGAACACGGTCGTGATAGGCTTTCAACTGAAATTCATCTCCCCAATTCAACTCCGTTTCTTGACGCAGATCAGCATGCTCAAGGTAGCCCACGAAATAGGTTGATAGCTGAGCTCCGGTCAATTGCGCTCGCACCCATTTGGCAGCCGCCTCTCGCTCCTCCTGAAATGTATCTTCCATCATGAGTCGCATCGCCGTATCACGATCGATCCCATCGGTATGGATTGCCTGATCGAGGATTGCGTTGGCGATCCCGCGCAAGTACCACTTACGCGCGATCAACGTCATCAGCGGATCATGATCGAGCAACCCTTCATCGGCCATCATTTGCTCGGCATACACAGCCCATCCTTCGATAAACGTCCCTGATGCCAAGACAGCTCTCAACTTGCCAGGATACTGATTCGCCAGAGCCAACTGAACAAAGTGACCTGGCATCGCTTCGTGGACGGTAAGATCATGAATCGATCGAACATTGTATTCCCGCAGGAATGACTCAACCTGCTTATCGTCCCAATTCGTGGGGATGGGCGACACCGCATAAAACGTTTTAAGACCAACATCCAACGGTCCCGGTGAATCGCAGTATGCGAAGGAAACACCGCGCTGAAATTCTGGCATCACAATGATCTCTACCGGATCGGGAGGAATGGTGACGAGATCCTTCTGTTTGACAAATGCCGTGGTGATCTCCAACGATTCTTTCGCCGTTTCAAGAACATCGTCTGCAGCCGGCCGATCCTGATACGCCAATTCAAGCGCGGCTCGAATAATCGCTTGCCGATAATCACGGCTCGGCGTCTCAGGAAAACGCGTATAAGGATACTGCTCGGCATACACCTCTTTAGCAATCTCATACATCTCGGCGCGGACTCTTTTCAACTCCGAATCGGCACGTTCCCGAATTTGTTGACGTGAGAGATTGGTGTGCAAAGCATAGCCGAGCTTCTTGTCATAAAGCTCCGGTCCCAGCCGGAAATCTCCGACAGCCCGCGGCAACAATTCCGTTTCAAGCCAGACTTGATGACGTTCAACTTCTGCGTTTGCAATTTGAATTGCCTGCTGAAGTCGCGTTGCATCCTTCGCCTTTAATTGACTCAGTTTCGGCGCCACCATGTTGTTGAGAATGGTGATAACACCCCGGTTCTGTTTGATGGCAGTTTCAGCATGGATGCGCGGAACGCGCGGCAAATCTAAACTCCCTCGAATCTGCTCAAATAGTCGTGGAAACTGCTCAAGACGGTCTGCAACATGAAGCAGTCTCTGCTCCAAAGGCGCGAATTCACGAGACATCAAACCATAGACCGCGCCGCCCGTCAGCCGGGTATAAACGAGCGGATTCCAGGACCACTCTCTGAGCACCTGAAGAGTCCACAATTCGGCTTCTAGTCGATGCTGTAGCAGCGCGTAGTCGACCTGGCTCGGTCGAGTCAACTGCGCAACATCGATCGCCCGCAGACGCGTCAGATACGCCTGATAGAAATCGATCTTTTGGCGGCGAGCATCCTCACTCACCCGGTCCAGATTCCCGTCAAAACGATGGTCGCCAAGCGTCGTCGCCGATACGGGCGAGAGAGCGGGAAATTGATCGATGTACTGCTCCGTCAGCCTCTGAAACGCCTCTTCACTTGCATAGGCGAAACCACTGAGAGCCATTCCCAAAACGGTAATCACTATCATTCTCATATCGTCAACCTCTGGCCTTCCGAAAAATCCGTGTCGCTCCTAATGTATCAGACCAATTGCAGCCTATGCAGCAGCGTTTAGCGCGCATAAAAAAAAAGCCGCTCAGAGTGAGCGGCTTCTTTACGTTTATCTCGAGAATAGCAGTCGACTTAGCGACGGCGGAGGTATCCAACCATACCGAGCAGAGCCACGAGGGCCAGAGCAGCCGAAGCGGGTTCGGGTACTGCGAGCAATTCGACTTCTGCGATCTGCATGCTGTTAGCTGCAACTGCGTCCTTCAGAGTCGGGAAGATGAGGCGATAGTGCTGGTAAGCAGTATCGTTCTCGAATTCAACCGTCTGGTGAGCAGCAGCGGCGTTGCCAGTCGGAGGAATCACGACCGAGTTGCCACCGTTGTTACGAGCGGAAGGCAGAGCGAGGTTACCGGAGGAGATTGCAGTCCAAGGACCATCAATCGTGTCGTTCGAGCCGAACAACTGGTAACTTGCGGGGTCACGTGGCTCAGCGTCGTTTGCAGTGTACAACGTCAGACCGGTGACGGGTGTTTGGGGGAACGAAGGAGTCACGGAGAAACCGGACGACAGATCGAGGAAGTTCAGATACTTCTGACCGATGTCGTTGATGGCATTCTCAACACCTTCAGACCCTGGAGGTGGTCCAGCATTTCCATCATCCTGATTGAATCCGCTGACGAGTTGAATAGCATCGCCAGGTCGAGTGATATCGATCTTTTCGGCGGAAACCATTGCGGTCTGACCTGCCACGAACATGGCAACGACCAAAGCACATTTCAGTTGCAGTCTCATTGGATATACCTCTCGAGGAAAACGTCACTTCCACTGTGTAAAGTTATTCACGTAAGACGCGAAACGCATTCAAAGCAAACAGAGAAGCAGCGAGAGATCTACTCGGGTCATCCAAGTGCAAAATACACGGGCAGCCACGCCAAGCATGGCTAAACAGAATGGGAGCGAATATTTCGGTGCTAACTCTTGATTGTTTGAGTTAACCGTTTCGCGTCACTAGCTGCCCTAACAGTGTATTTAAGTCTCAAAAAAGTTACTTGCCGGCCCACAGAGGACTGGCTCGAGTCCTGAATATAACAGCGATGGAATGTGAATCAAGCATCGGCTTTAAAAATTATCCGAAATTTACCGATTTCCCAGATTACCGATTCTGTAACGATTATCCGTTAAGCTTTTGAAACAAAAACCGCGTTAAATAAGGCAATACTGCGTTAAAATTTCCTGATCTCTTTTACTTAATGAATTGCGCCGCTCCCTTTACCGGATAACCCGCTGGCTTTTTCCGTGATTCGCCAGCTCCTGAAGCCGACGTTCAAGTTCAGCGAGCCTTGCCCTCAGCGACTGGTTTTCGCTCTTTTCCCGTTCAAGCTCAACCGCCATCGTCTCCTGCAGTGCGATTTTGCCATGGCTGGTCGGAGATCCAACCGTCTCGTCATCCAGCTCTTTTTGTGTTAATTCGACTACCGTCTCCAATCGAGCGTTTTCGATTGCGGTGCTCAAAACTCCTTCGAGTAGCTCTTCCCGCATCATTTCTCGCTCGACGCTGAGTTCGAGTTGCGCCTCGAGATGAGCGGATTCCACCGCAAGTTCCGCGTATCGTTCTAAATGCTCAAGACGTCCCACCGATTCTTCGAGTTTGGCCTCGAGAACCGCATTTTCACTGGCGGCCTGGATGAGGGCCCCAACGAGTTCCTCTCGCTCGGACGCTATTTCCTGTTTTGCCACAAGATGAGCATTCTGAAGGCGGACTTGAGTGAGCGTTTCTTGGTAGCGTTGTTCGATTTGTTTGACTTCTTCCCGAGCCTCAACGAGAGCCTTCAAACGGGCATTTTCGGCGACCAGCTCGAGGACATCCGGATGAGGATGCGGCAAAGGTGACGGTATCAAGGCGAGAGAAAGATCGGTCACTGGACAAACCGGTAATCTCGGGAGCTGCTTCTCGCGCAACAGTTGAAACGGCATTACGGGAGGATCGTAGGGGGCCACAACGGGTTCAGGCAGAGGGCAACGCATGATCAACCGACCTGAATTCGCAGCAACCTTGGCTACCGAGCATCGGTTTTTGTCGCATTCCACCGTCGTCGGGCATTTCTCCTGATTGCAAGTGACGTCGGAGGACGGTTGGCATAACGCCGATCCAGCATCGGCAACAACGGCCTCAGTCTTTGTGAGAGGACAAGGCCCAAAACATTTCCCAGGACACTCCTCACCCACTGGCTGGGCAGCCGTCATGACCTCTTTCCCCCAGGCAAACACCTTGGCGAAAGCGGCAGAAGCTGATGGAGCTTGGTCCGTTTTATTCAGAAGCGGAATGGTGAACATCACCGCCTGCCCGGTGCGAACCTGAGGGCCATCCGACCCGAATATTGACTCGGATTGGCAGGATTTGGAATCAAGACAAACCTCCTCACCGCCGCAAGCGACTGAGGCCATGAAGAAGCTGATCATTAGGCTAATCAAGCAACATCGAAACATCGTGATTCCTTTCACTCTGCGAGAAGGCAAGAAGGCTCAAGCAGGGACTGCTAGGGCGTATACAGGCGAATCGCTCCAGAACACAAGCTCATTTTGCTTAGGATCATGCCGCCGTTTGAAAAACCGCCTGTTTTGCCATCAACATTATGTTTTCTGGAATCATTTGAATCACGTGCGACAGCAGCGAACTCTGCGGTATAGTGTCACGAAGCCAGAGCAGGGGCGAGAGCAGGAAACCCAAGATGTCAATCCAGGGGAACTCCTCGCAAGCAGCTTCGCAGCGATGGGGTTATCGCTGATTACCATTCGAAATAAAAAGCGATGTGGGAAGCGTGATGGGAAGGACGATTGCGATTGGTGATATTCATGGCTGCGCTTTCGCTCTGGACACTTTGCTGGAGGCTATCCAACCAACCCATGCTGATCAGATCATTTGCCTCGGCGATATGATCGATTTCGGTCGCGAGACACGAGAAGTGATCGACTGCCTGATCGACCTGAGCGACAGTTGCCAGCTGATCGGTATCCTCGGGAATCATGAGGAAATGCTGTTAAACGCGTTGGAGAACCCACGACTCGTCGAAACATGGTTGAATCTTGGTGGATGGGATACCGTCAATTCCTATCGATATGCGGGATCACTGGATGACATCCCTCTTGAGCACATCGTATTCATCCAGGGTTTTCGCGACTATTTCGAGACATCGCACTCTATATTTACGCACGCGAACTACGCCCCCCAGCAACCGCTATCCGAGACACCTGCTCACACCTTACGTTGGTCACTCCTTGAGCAACCGTATCCCGGCCCCCATCAGTCTGGGAAAAAGGTCTTTGTTGGTCACACTGAACAATCTTCTGGTGAGGTTTTGGATTTGGGACATGTCTGCTGCATTGACACAACCTGTCACGGCTATGGCTGGCTGACGGCGATTGACGTTGGAACGGGTGAAATCTGGCAGGCGAGTCGATGGGGTGCACTGCGTGACGGCGAGGCGTTAGACGGACTCCAGCAAGCCAGGGCGACCTTACGGCTCCATTGATTCATTGAATTGACGGAGCAATGGACAGCGAAGAGGTTGGGATCGCAAAGAACTCGAAATGCAGACAACAAACAGGCAGATTGATGGCAAAACAGACTCCGACAACTGAATTGCAGTCGCCCTATCGCGGCTCCTATTTTGCATAGCGTGCTGCAACATTATTTGGGATCGCCATCGTTGGTGTATCGACCCTTTGTCTCTGTCAGGAGCATCAGATCATCGATAGCATGACGGAGGGCTTTTTCCGTCTGCTGATCAATACCGTTCTCTGCGGTGGTCTCTGGATCATGACCTGGAAGTCTGACCTCTCCCGGCTGCTCTCCTCGCTCATTGTGTTCGCGACGCTCGCCTCGGTTCGCGACACGTTCTTGAGTTTCACCGAAGACGTTCCTCAATGGCGAGAAATCTCATTAATTGGAGCCAACAGCCGGGTGAGCCCGGTGATCGAATCGATTGCGTCTGCCAGCTGGATGATCGGTGGCTTCATGCTGATCTTTGCATCGATTGCTGCCATTCAAAAAAACCAACGACAACTCAAACACCGTAATGAACGTCTTGAGACGACAGTATCCACTTTAAAAGAGACACAACAGAAACTCGTTCAGCGCGAACGACTCAGTGCTCTGGGACAAATGGCCGGTGGGGTGGCCCAAGACCTCAATAACACGCTGGCCCCAATCGTTGCCTATTCAGAACTACTCCTGAAGTCTGGCGACCTGCAAGGGGAGCAGCGAATCTGGCTGCAATGCATCCACGACGGAGGGCTCGACATGGCCTCCACCGTAAATGGTCTGAAACGCTTCTACCAGAACTCCGAATCGATCCAGAAGGCGGCCGACCTGCGTCCCCTCATTGAACAGGTTGCCGAGATGACCAAGCCTCTCTAGCTCACCGAGCCTGAGCAAAAGGGAAAGCATATCACCCTGAACCTTGAGCTTGCTGAAAAGGCGGTGATCAATTGTGATCCTCACGAGATGCGAACAGCGCTCACCAATCTCATCTTCAATGCGGTTGACGCCATGCCTGGGGGCGGAACCCTCACCCTGCGACTGGCCGAGCGCATGAACGAGGTGGCAATTGAGATCAACGATACCGGAATTGGCATGAACCCCGAACAGATCAAAAAGTGCTTCTAACCCTTCATCTCCTGGAAAGAGCNGGGATCCGGATTAGGGCTCAGTATCTGCCGTGGGTCAGAGAAGGGCCGAGGCACGACCTTTACGATTACTTTCGCGCAAACGACACCGTTTGTCGAGCAGACCACTTTCTCTCCCNAGAAACAGACGTCTCACAAGGATGTACTTCTCGTCGACGACGATGACGTGGTCCGAGATTCAATGAAGGCCATGCTCGAGGTTTTCGGCGCAAACGTCACGACGAGCTCCTCAGGCGTCGATGCATTGAAACCTTTCGCTTCTCAGTCATTCGACGTAGTGGTCACGGACCTAAGAATGAAAGGCATGGACGGCGTTGAATTGATCGAAAAATCAGGGGGACAAAGCGACAGCAACTCATTGCCGTGGTATCGGGCTGGCCGGAAGAGAGCGTCTTAAAACGATTTTTGTCACAGCCACAACCACACTGGTTCCTTCAAAAACCAGTGAAGATGAATGAACTCGAGCAAATCCTGCGAAGTCCGCCCCAATTCGCCCGTCTCGGGCACACGGTTTAGTGGGATTCCTGATGGGCCTCACGTTGCTGGAAGATCCAAGAACGCGTGCCCTCTGAGAACCTTCTCGTATATTTCGACAGATCATCAAGCGGACGCTCCATTTCACACTCGATTGCAAATCCAAGGTTAACCTCAGCCTCGGCCTGCTGCCCAGCTTCATATTGGGTTGCTGCCAGCAGATACCAGATCAAGGGACTCGTATGATCGAGGGCAGCCGCCTGTCGGTATTGNCGGATCGCCTCCGCATGATCTCCGTTTAACTGAGCGTTAACGGCTTGCCTTACGGCCGCAAATGCAGCAATCGAAACCTTCGACAGACAGGGCGATGCAGGGGAGGCACTGCTGGAGTCGGTAGAACGGTCGATCTCTGCGTCGTTTTCGGTGGTCGAACCTTGCTCCGAAGTCATCGGGATCACTCGATGATCATTGGTGGCGAGATGCTGACGATATTCGTGCTCACTGAGCGTCGCCCCGGTCAATATCGTTGTGGCGTTCAATGACGGTGACGTCTCGGAAACACTCATTTGCTGCCAGGCGATGCCTCCCAACAAACAGAGCATTGTCAGCGAGAAAAGCAGCCACGATGCCGAATGCTTCACAGACTTTGCCATGCTCTGGATCGACAACTCTGGACGATCTGGCACCGGCTGATCTCCAAAAATGTGTTCCGCCGCTTTCTTCAATGCGATTGCTTCCTCTTCTTCAGCCTCGAAATCTCGACTTGATTCCAGCAGATTGGAAATTTCGAGATAATCACGCGACTCGACAAACTCGCATCCGATCAGGTAACCATCGCTCGATTTTGCTCTCCACCGAATGACGGCACGTACTTTCACCTGCCGACCATCCTCGAGTTGCACCTGCAACATGACACGCTCGCCAGGNGCGCTGTGCTGGGCCGAAACAAAACACAAGCCTCCCTGTGAGTAATCGACAACCGTCACCTGGGTAGGTTCTTTCTCCGATTGCCACTCAACGTTCACCTGCAGTGAAGCACAGCGCCAGGGATGGTCGCGCCGTTCAAGAATTCCTCGACGAGCAAAGTCGCTCAGCGTTTCATGGGGGATCTCCGGTACAAAGGCGCAGCCAATCCACCACTCATTATCATCGAGCGGAACCGTCCACCGAACTTTGCCAGAGGCGCAGAGCGCCTGGCTCAAATCCTCAACCTCAATTTTGACAAACAGGTATTCATGGACGGCAACGGATTGCTTTGACTTGAATTTAGCGCCACCCACGGAAACATTCACGATTTCCGCGTCAATGGGCTCTGATGCCTGCTCACCCTTCGAGACGGTGACGTTGAGCACGTCAGAGTTTTTTATTTGAAAACGAGGGGCGCGACGCCGCAGATTTCGCATAATTTCGGACATAATCCTGCTTACTCCAAAGGTTGCCAGACACATGGCAACTCTACGTCATAAGCACGACCTTCGCCGGCAGAGATTCGCTCCGNTCCACAAGGCAATCAGAATTCCCGAGGAACCGACTGTTGACCCGATAACACGCGGAGCTCACAGCGCATGGGTACAAACGGCAAGCACAGTTCCGTTTGCAACGGTTCCAACAGTCACACCGATTTCAAACGCAAATCAATGCGCCCGAGATGGTGCGCCTCAAGTCGATGGATACCCCCGAGAGTGGGAGTTAGAACGGCACCTCGTCATCATCCTCGATTACGGCAGACGACGGAACTTCGGTCGATCCACCCGCATTCTTCTCATTAACAATGACAAATTGCAGGGCTTCAGCATTGAGAAAATATTTCACTTCGCTGTTTTCGTCTCGCTGCCATTTACGGCCATTAAGACGGTAAGTGATCTCAACTTCGTCACCGACCGNCATTTGGTCCACCTTATCGCACTCATCCTGGACGAATTCGACAGGCACGTAATTGGTGAAACGCCCTTTANCCTGCTCGAGCACGACGAGTCGCTTTCGAAAGCCTTTTTGGCCAAAGGTCTTAGTTTCTTCGATGACGTGGACTATTCCCCGTACCTTCGCCTCACTCATCTATTCAATCCTTCCTGCGATCGTGGCTGACATGGTCAAAAAGCACCATGGTTCGGTGAATGATTCCACATCGTAAGGACTCCTTCACTGATCAGCAAGTCGGGATGAAACTCCGATCCCCGCTGCCCGGAAGACCACAAGATTTGGAGATTCGACCCTTACGGACCTCAAAATATTGCGGTGGACCAAACGTGTCCTGCCCACCTCGATATTGGCTTTTGTCGTTAGAAAAGGCACGCCAAGAAGTCACTTGAAAAGATGGAGAAAGTTTCGATGTTGCTCCCCGGTACCGTTGGATGTCGTCACCTCCAGGTGGATTGGATCGATTCAACCCGTTGTTTTTGCAGAAATTGTGGAAAGACAGGTCACTGGAAAGAGGGAATGGTCATTTGGCAACGACGACGACCTCGAAATCCTCCGGAAACCGTCGTCAGCAGCGGCGTCAAAAGCGGCGTCGTCTTGAAGGCCGGCTAAGCCACCTCGCCCGATTTCTGCGCNGGACTGACGGCAGCCAGTAATATCCCTCGCTGCGGATCGAACATTGCTCGATTGAATGCTGCTCGATCAAATGCTGAATTTCAGTCCGAAACGGTTATACTTGGCCATGTTCGTGCGTCATTTCATGGTCTTGCTGGCATTCACCAGCCTGTCCCATCCAGGCCAAGCTGACGAACATACCTTCTTTTTCGAGTCGCGTATCCGTCCGCTTTTAACTCAACTTTGTTGGGAATGTCACTCGCGCAACGCCGAAGGTGGACTCCGACTCAATTCACGAGAGGGAATGCTGAAGGGCGGCGACCGAGGAACCGCGATCCACCCGGGAGCTGCCTCGAAAATCCTCCTCTTGGACGCTGTGTCCGGTAAAGATGACGATCTGAAGATACCACCGGAGGGCAAATTATCGCGTCGGGAAATTAAAGATCTCAAACAGTGGATTGACCAAGGAGCGGTCTGACCTGATCATCCAGATGATTTATTGCGAGTTGAGGATAAGCAGGGCATTCGTCCCATCGACCGAATGTTTTGGTCATTCCAGCCGATCTCGAGGCCGGTGGCGCCTGAAAACCATGTGCCTGGTCTTTCTGCCATTGATCGTTTTCTGCATGCTCGCCAGATGGCGGAGGACGTTTCGCCTGTAGGTCGAGCAACTCCGCGTGAATTNATACGGCCTGTGTCGTTTGACTTATCGGGGCTTCCACCAAGCGTTGCGGAGGTGGAGCGTTTTCTGCAACAAACGGAGCAGGATGCTCGACGAGCCTATTCGGAACTGATCGATCAGCTCCTCGCTGCGCCCGGATATGGAGAGCGTTGGGGCCAACATTGGCTGGACCTGGTTCGATATGCCGACACGGCTGGTGACGCAGCGGATTTCCCGGCACCCGAAGCGTTCAAATACCGGAATTATGTCATCTCTGCTTTCAATGAAGACCGGCCGTACGATCAATTCATCGTCGAACAGATCACAGGAGACCTACTTCATCATTCCGACGAAGAGTAACGCTGGAAGCAGAACGTCGCTACCGGCTACATTGCAATTCCACGTCGTATTGGAGTCAGCCCACACGGCCTGCGACACATCACACTCGAAGATACGATCGATAATCTTGGCAAGACATTCCTTGGGCTAACGATCAGTTGTGCTCGGTGTCATGACCACAAATTCGACCCGATATCCCAAGAAGATTACTACGCCCTTTACGGAATCCTCGACAGTTCGGTTTACCTACACCCTGGCGCTGAACACCGCCCCCATCGCTCTGAATTCGTCTACCGCGTCGGACAAGAGGCCGCTGATACGATCCTCGATTCACACCGCCAAGAATTACAGAATTGGGACCAAAAAGAGCGATCTCAATTTGAGGCCTATCGAGACTTCCAACGCAAGAGAATCACCGATCCCAATCGCAGCAGAGACAAGGCATGCCAGCAGCTGCTGACGATACGGGAGCAACGTCGCGTCGTTGCCGAGTCTTTCCCGATGCTGGAAACAGCTTATGCGATACGCGAGGGCNAAGGGAAAGACGCGTTTGTNCACAAAGCCGGCAATCCCAAAGATGCGGGACAAANCGTTGCCCGAAGATTCTTGACGATCTTTGTGTAATTCGGTCGATGCAAAACATCAANGGCGACCATTTTAGCGCAACTCCNGGGATTNATACCGGATCGGCAACGTTCGCGCATCCGAGCATCGGATCTTGGCTCAGCTATGGCCTGGGAACGGAGAGCCTAAATTTACCGGCCTTCGTCGTCATCTCGCCTGGCCTTCCCTACGCNGGCGACCAGGTGTGGAGTGCGGACTTCCTGCCCGCCATTCACCGGGGGACGCGCGTGATCCCCAGGGCAACTTCGATCGCCAATATGCACCCGCAGTCCTCGCTGGAGGTCCAACGGACGGAACTGGACATTCTCAACTATTTCACTTACCAGCACCTGCAGGGGCGAGCCAACGACGACCAACTCACCAGCCGCATTCAATCGTTTANAACAGCTGCGGAAATGNAATTAGCGGCGCCAGAGGTATTCGATTAATCGAGCGAATCCAAGTCGNCCCATGAGCTCTACGGCTTGAAACCCGGCGAGTCCAGCGGTTTTGGTTGGCAATGCCTGGTTGCCCGCCGACTCGCCAAACGCGGCGTCCGATTCGACGGGGACTCAGGGGTCGACCGCAACTGGGATGCACACGCGGAGCTGAACAAATACGACGAATTGGCCAGAAATCTCGATCGGCCGATCGCCGGCCTGATCCGCGACCTGAAAGCCCGCGGGATGCTTGACGACACTCTGGTCGTCTGGACCACCGAATTTGGTCGCGGCCCATTTGTCTCTTCACCCAGAACAAATGGTCGCGAACATCACGCCCGAGTCTTCACATCTTGGATGTGTGGAGCCGGCATTCGTGGTGGTCAGATCTATGGACGCAGCGACAAATTGGGCGACCGAGTCGCGGAAAACGGGGTGACCGTCCACGATCTCCAAGCCACGATCCTCCACCAAATGGGTTTCGACCACGAAAGACTCAACCTCCGACATGGTGGGCGAGATTTTCGGCTCCCCGATGTACACGGCCAGGTCATTAACGACATCTTGGGATAGGCGTCTGGCGAGCCAGCTGCTGATTGTCACGTTAGGCTGATCACACCGAATACAGCAATTACATCAAATAGTTCTACAGACAGCTCCCCAGGCATCACTCTCGCCACCTGCGTCATACTCGGGACCACGTTGCAAAACTTAGCCAAGATCCGGCAGGGTGCCGTTGCTTGAGGCTCAATCAAAAACTATAGATATTAACTCGTCATTCCTAAAACAGACCTCGATTTAGCGTGAAAGCTTGCCATGTCCGATCAAGCACCGTGGATTACCTTCCGTCCAGAACTCAAGGTTCTCGATTGCACCATTCGTGACGGAGGGCTCATCAACAAGCATCAATTCAAAGATGAAACCGTGACAGCGGTCTACAACGCGTGCCTGGAAGCGGGCATCGACTACATGGAGATCGGCTACAAGAATTCACCTCGCCTGTTCGACAAAAAGGAATTTGGCGACTGGCGACACTGCGATGAAGACGACATGCGGCGAGTCGTGGGCGATCACAGTTCAGAAAAGACGGGCCTGAAGCTCACAGCGATGGCAGACGCGGAGAAAAGCGACTGGAAAGATCAAATCATTCCGCGAGACCAAAGCGTATTNGATATGATTCGCGTCGCCTTTTACGCTCACCAGGTTTCCGAAGCCGTACAAATGATTGAGTATTGTCACGAGCAAGGCTATGAAACCATGGCCAATCTCATGGCGGTTTCAAATATCACTGAGCGTGAAATCGATACCGTCCTGGACGCGATCAAACCAACTCCCGCCGGAACCATGGTGATCGTCGACAGCTTTGGTCATCTCTACCGAGAGCAGATCGACATGCTGTATCGCAAGTATTCAGCAGCGATGGAGGGAACCGGAAAAGAAATCGGCATTCACGCCCACAACAATATGCAATTGGCTTTCGCCAACACACTCGAAGCAATCATCCTGGGCGCTAATCGCGCGGATGCAACCATGATGGGCCTCGGTCGCGGTGCGGGCAATTGCCCGATGGAACTTTTGCTTGGCTTCCTTCGCAATCCCAAATTCTCCCTCCGACCCGTCATCAAATTATTGCGAGATCACATCGATCCACTGCGTGACACCGTCGAATGGGGCGCTCTAGTTCCCTACAACATTACCGGGGCACTGAACCTCCATCCGCGAGCAGCGATGGAATTCCGAGACACCGCAGAAAAAGATGACTACCTGAAGTTCTACGACCAGATCGTCAGTGATATCTGATCGATGACATCCAGAAATCGAGCAAATTGGCCGTCGGTTATTCTCAAATAACCGACGGTTTTTCGATGCCGCCAAAGCATTGCGACAACCTCAGATGACGTTCTACTCTTAGAGTAAGCTTACTCGGCAAGTTTCTGCTAACACGTGACTGTTCGGAACCGCCATGCAATTCCTGCTTCTGCTGACTCTGGTGGCTGCCACACCGGTCGACGAGATCTCGCCAAGCGACCCCCGCCTTCAATATGTGGGGCGTTGGGATCGATCGGATTCGAATTCGCCCTGGTGCGCATGGCAGGGCTCCTCTATCCGATTTCGTTTTCGCGGAGAGAGTTGCAGTACCATCCTGACAAATACCGGAGAAGAGGAATACATTCGAATCTTGATCGATGGTGAGGCATTGCCGGAGGGCAAGATCCCGCTGCAACCCGGACGCCGCCGCTACCAACTCTGCTCGAATCTCAAACCCGGCGTGCACGAAGTCGAAATCGTCAAGGAAACCTATCTCGGCAAAGGGAGGATGCACTGCAATGCGATTCAAATCCCGGCGGGACGAATCCTCAGTCCGCCACCACCGAAGCCTTTACGAATTGTATTTTATGGAGATTCAAACTTGGCGGGTTATTCTCTCGAAAATGAGCGCAACGACTCGGCAAAACAATATCGAGGCAGTCATTTCACGTTTGCAGGCATTGTCGCCCGGATGTTAGATGCCGACTACCAGAACATCTCGTCGAGTGGAGCAACGCTCGCCGGCAAACCCAACTCGGGCCTCACCTTTTTTGACCGAATGGATTTCCATAGCGTTGTACCACGTTGGGATTTCGATCGGTTTCCGGCAGATATTTGCGTCATCAACTTGGGAGCGAACGACATCTCTTCCAAGTCAAATCTGGAGATCAAGCGCGACTATCGGGTTTTGCTAGACCGCATTCGCCAAGCCCATCCGAATGCGCATATCGTGTTGATGAACGCCTACGGTTGGTCTCGCCAGGAACCGGCCAACTATACAGATGAAGTTGTCGCCGAACGGGCGGACTGCAATCTTTCTCGATTAACCTTCCCATGGTTTTTCAATGAGTGGCATGGCTGCGAATACGACCACGGCGGCATGGCACATACACTGGCGGCTCACCTGGCAACCATTAACCCTGCCTGGAAAACACTTCACAAGAGTGATGTTTTCGATGGATTCAGCCGGGATGGAGATGTAGCCAATGGCAGTTTCGAACAAGTAGCACCGTTTGGTGGATTCGGCTGGCGTTATCGTGATAATGGGATTACGAGAGTCCATGACCCCGCCCAGAGCCCGGACGGAGAATGGTATCTACGATTGTCCGCCAAGGGCGCCACCCATCAGCCGATCCCCGCATCACCAGGACAAATCTTTAAGGCCCAGCTTGACTTGCGAGGAGAAAACGCAACTCAGGCGGAGCTTCGCCTGGAATTCCGCGACCAGGAATGGCGTCATCCGATTCCCAGCCTGGAACGCCGGATCCCCATCAAGGTTGACACCGAATGGAAAACGGTCCATCTGCAGATTCAAGTACCGAAATTATGTCAGGCCGATGATTCGCATCAACCGTGGCAGATGATCTTTCACATCTCGGCCAATGATGCTCCGATTCACGTCGACAAAATTCAATTCCGACGACAACTGAACGCGTGCCGCTCAACCCGTCGCTGACAGAACTGCTATCAAAACAAAGCTGATCGCACCGACCTTCTCGTGCATCGCCGACACGACGCGATAGCACTGACGCCATCTCGCTGACGTCAAGGCACGCTGCCGTATGTAAAGCTGCGGACACTGCGACCCTTATTCCTGATGTCGCAGACATCATGCTGAAAACGGTTGTGAATGCCGAAAATTGATAAACGAACAAATTCGTCTCCACGAGATTCCTTACCGAATACTCTTTCACGGACGAAGTTACTCACCTTCTGCGAGCTACTGAAATGCAAATCAGGCTTTCCTTTGTCGATCAACGAATAAGCCCATTCGCCATTCTTTTGATCANNNCCATCATGTTTCCGATGGCATCATCGAAAGCTTTTTCTCAGTGTCCGACTTGTCCATCCGAAGTGCCGCTGCCGGAGATTGCACGGGGCTGGAATCTGTATTGGCACAACCCGTGTCACTGTCAGAATGAAAACTGCTATCCTTCTACCTGCGCTACGGCTTTATCGCCAACCGTCTATGGCGTTGCGGACTTTACGCCTCTCTACCGTGACGAATCGGGCAGCGTTAGCTATCCCGTCAACGGCGGCGCCTCGACAATCTCGACCGGTAATTTCGAACCCGACTTAGATGCTGGCGGACGGTTTCTGATGGGCGTTGCAATTGGCGATTACTACCGCTTAGAGGGCGCTTATTCAGGAGCCTATGACTGGGAGGATCGTCACGCTGTTCTGGTGGGTGGAACGACCACTGAAATCGATTTCTCGTCGAATATGGCAAGTGCCGAAATCAATCTCCGTCGACGGATTCAGCTCTTGTCCGATGTGAACTTCAATCGCTTCTCCCTCTTCAATCAGGGTGAACCCTTGTTTTTCCACCGGCGGGCCGAATCATCCATCTTGGTGGGTGCACGTTATATGCAGATTGACGAGCGATTTGGCTACACCGGGGGCGGGAATGACTACAATGTGCGGGCCGACAACGAAATGTTCGGAGCTCAACTCGGCTGGCTATCACAGTTCTTGATACTGCCTCGCACCTGGATTGACTTCGAAATCAAAGGCGCGCTGTTCCACAATGCCATTGATGTCAATCTTACAGGAAGTGCGACAGACAGTGACGCCAGGGATCGGACTTCTTTCCTCGGCGCTCTTTCCCTGATGTATAACCATCAAGTCACGCGTGCCATCACATTTCGAGCCGGCTACACGGCGATGTGGGTAACGGACATTGCTTTGGCGACGCAGAACTTCGACAGCAATGTTATCACCGGCACCGCGGTCCCGCTTGAGGTCAACAACGATGGCGATACGGTTTACCACGGCCCGAGCCTCGGCCTCGTCCTTGCATTTTAAGAAAAGCCCAGGATCGAGATCAACGTGACCGCGCTGCGTTCCTGAATTTTCGGTTTCGCTTCCATGCCGCCGGACGGACTATACCATCCGTCGCTTACTCCAGCGGCTCTTCCCAGACAGAACGATAGGCTTCGATTTCCTGGAAGTAATCGAACAACTCATCGTAAAAGGCATGACCTCCTAACGTCCCGGCATCGCCTACGAGAATAAATCGTCGCCGTGCGCGCGTGATCGCGACATTCATTCGGCGCCGATCGGCCAAGAATCCGATCTGCCGCTGCCGATTGGATCTCACCGCAGAAAACACGATCGCCTCTTTCTCTCGTCCTTGGAATCCATCAACCGTGTCAATTTCGATTTGCTCTGCGGGCGACATCGATTTCAACAATCGCACCTGTGCGCTGTAGGGTGTAATGACCCCGATCTGATTCGCAGATACCTTGGCGTCTAGCAGTTGCTGAACCTTCATCATGACAAAATCAGCTTCCCGACGGTTCAGACGACTCTCACCATCGACCTCAACCTCTTCATGGAAATCAGCACCAGACGTATCGTAAAAATCCATGACGCGCGAGGTGATTTCTGAGTCTTCAACATCATCCAACTGGCAAAGGGTATGCCGCTCATTCCCAGAGGCTGCCTGGAGGTCGCCGTCGTAGAACTGGTCGGATGAGAATTGCATGATCTGGGCATGCATTCGGTATTGCGTGGTGAGTCGCCGATACACCTTTTCGCCAAACAAACTCACCAATCGCTGCTGCAGGCTGACGCACAGCCCTTTGCGTTCCGCTTCGGCCGACATCACAGTTGGCGGCAGTTGACAATGATCACCGGCCAGAATGATTCGTTGAGCGTATCGCAAGGGAACCCAACTTCCAGGTTCGGTACTTTGGCAAGCTTCATCAATCACCAACGTATCGAACTCCCGGTCGGCCAGAATCATTGGATCGACCGTGGTGGTTCCGCAAATGACGTCCGCCGATTCCAAAACCTCCTGGACGGCTTTTCGTTCATGCTGTCGTGCCTCCTGCATCAGTTCACGAGCTTCATTGCGTAGCGATCGTTTTTGACCAGGCTCAGGTCGTGCTCGTGTATATCGATCGGCCTTGCGTTGTAATTTCATCGCATCGCGGAGACAATTTCGGGCAATCTTGACCCGTTCATGCTGAGCGACTTTCGCATCGAGCGTCAAATCTTGCAGATGGGCCTGAACCCTTGCGGGATGCCCGATTCTCACGACCTTCACGCCAGACTCGCTCAACTTGACCGCGAGATGATCAGCAGCATGATTGCTCGGGCCACAGGCTAATACGGTTTCTTCTCGAGCGACCAACTGCCGTATCACTTCGACAACCGTCGTCGTTTTACCGGTCCCCGGTGGGCCATGAATGACGCACACGTCGTCCGCCGAAAGAGCAAACTCGACGGCAGAACGCTGAGATGGGCTCAGGTTCGAAAAGAAATCAACCTCCGGTCTCTCTCCGAAAGATGGCTGTTGTTGGCCCAAAAGAATATCACGTAGTTTCGCGAGTCGCCCTCGCTCAGCAGCGTCAGCATTACGCAATGCCTCAGTCTGTCGCCTCCGGGTAATCTCATCGCTCGCTAAGTCCAGGCGAAAGGCGTCCCCCTCCACGAGATCCCCGACGGCAACTTGGATGCTCGTACGATCTCGGCGAACGACAACGGCTCTTACGGATTCATGCGTCGTCTGCTCAGACAGCAAGACAGGCATGCCGCCTCGCAAACGATTCCAGGGCAATTCGAGCGTTCGGTTCCGTTTGACCAGTGTTAGCAGATACTGCTGTCCGAGCCCAGGTTCTTCGTCATCAATCGCCAAATCGATGAGCGTCAATCCACTGACCTCCGCCTGCGTTGACGAAGCGGCCTGGCGACGTTCATCCGCGGCCCGCTTTTCGGCCGCGGCCTCCATGGCGAGTAACTCAACCAGATCTTGCAGAAAAGATGTCGCCATGCAGCTGTGCACTATTACTCGGAGGCACTGTTACTCGGAGGTACCATTTATCCGGAAGTACCGTAGTTTGGCATTTCACGCAGCAAGAGGGAAGGGTCAACGGTGAAATCACCGCTCGAAGCTCAGCTACCCCATGCGGCGACGCGGCGATTGCCGAAGAACAGGGTTTCGGATTCCCCGAATCGTTGCTTGCTCATGTGAATAAATGGAATAATCGAGTCCTAATTCATCTGCAATGGCAATCGCCAGATCGAGGCCCTCAACCGCGGATACAAGTTGATCATCCGCTCGCCGCGGGACCAGAGCAAGACTCATCATTCTGTCGGGCAATTGCTGAGGGCAATAGACAACACCCGCATTCAAACGGTTTAACAACTTTATAAGGTCGGTGACCGGTACATCTCTCCAAGCCCGGTAACCAGCTTGCCTGATCATCTCGAAAACTCCCTTCCTTCATTATGATCTATTATCGGAAGCAGGCAGACTTACCAAGTCCTTGTCGTCCAGAGACGGAAGATGCCCAAGCCAATAGATCACTCTCAGAAAACCAAACGGAGCCGAAGTGCATATGCACCTCGACCCGTTTGGCCCACCAACACATCCCCTCAAAATCCTCTTCTCTGTTTCAAGCCCAATCCATTGCTGTGTTCCAGCTCGACCAGGCTTGCCTCGTCTCTGAAAAGGAACGCGGGAAGCATCAGGGCAGCCCGCCAAGTTTTCCTGGAAGATCGTCGATATTGAGCTGAAACCGCACAGAAATGCATCCATTCAGCTCGGACACCAATTGCCATCCCTCAAATCGAGTGGCATGATAGCGATCCGATCAATCTTGAATCGAAGCCCCGTTTCGCCCAGACACACCAGCCCGTTTGAGGGAGCCGATGCCAAGCGACGAAGTTTGGAATACTCCAGACCGGATTCAACATGTCCGGTTGATGTTGGATTCTTTTGAACGCTATTTAGGGCGTTCCCTCATTAAACGGACCGGTAATTTCACGCTCGAAGCCGAGCAGGTCTTTCACGCACCTTTCGTCGTGGTATCGCACGGCACGCAAGACGACCCTATTTTGAATTACGGCAACGCCACCACGTTGGAATTGTGGGAAATGGACTTTGCAACCTTGACGTCAACTCCCTCTCGCTTGACAGCGGAACCCGTTCATCGTGATGAACGCGCACGTCTTCTCAAACGCACCACGGAGGATGGATTCGTGGATGACTATCGTGGCATCCGCATTAGTCGAACGGGCAAGCGATTTCAAATCCATCAGGCGATCGTCTGGAATCTACTAGATGCTTCCGGTGTCTACCGAGGCCAAGCTGCAACCTTTTCAGAATGGGACCCTTTGCCATCTTCCTAAAGATGGCATGGCGTGAAGATAGCAGGGCAGAGGATCCGATCCAGCCTGCACACGAGTGAACGTATATGACAAGCATTTCCTTGTAACGGTCACTTTGCGCTCAGACAAAGGGGAAAAAAAGATTTATCGATCTATCCTCTTAAATGCCTTTGTCTCCGTCATTTTGTTGCATTTACCAGATCGCCTTTGTACAACAGACTGGCCACGTGACTTTCGCTGCTGCTAAGGTTGTCATCAAACGCGATGGAGCCATCGAAGCATGAAAGGCAGTCAGCAATTTCACGATGTGTGATTTGGTTCACAACTAGCAGATTGTTTACAACCCTTCTCAATTCCTTAGCCGTCGACATTCCGAATTGGATACTCAACGATTCGCTTTCGTGCGTCGACCTATTCCCGCAACTTAGAAGCCGATGCCGAAAAAAAATCTTCACACATCAATATCCCACTTTGCGATTACCTTGCTGGTGCTTGTCACCTCAATTGCTTCACACGCGGAGGAGATCACCCCCGTCGGAGTTCGAGCCACGAGCGAATTCGGGGCAATCGACGTCTTCGGCGACGGAAATGAATCCTCGGTCTTTGCCACAAATCTGATTGATGGCAGCGGGCTCGAAGATTTCGAAGGGACCCCGGACAACAGCTTGGACGACTACCACGACAATGACTCAGGATCTACCAATGCCTGGCATTCTGGAGACATCGATGCCGGCATCCCTGGTGGAACCGACGACGACGGCGATCCTTTCACACCTCCATTGGTCAACGAACAGGTGCTTGAGTTCGATCTAGGGGGCCTCTTCACATTGTCTCGGGTTCATATCTGGCAACAGAACCAATCTAATATCTTTGGCGAATCGTTTTCTTTCACGCGAGGCGTGGAAGATTTCCAGATACTCGTCTCCTCCTCGAGTGAAGGCGATAATTTTTCGCACGTCGGCGGGTTCAACCTAGATTTTGAAGAAGGACTCGAATCAGTTCCAGCGCAGACTCTCGAACTTGCCACCGAACCGGATGCGCGACGCGTCCGTTTTCAAATCGAAACAGCCTACAGTGGCCTTGCTACTGAGTTTGTTGGGCTCTCCGAAGTACGATTTGAGGGAGTCAGCAACAGCCCACCGGGTGACTTCAATGACGACGGAGAGTTAACGGCAGTCGATCTGAATACCCTGACCAATGAAGTCCGGCAAATGACGAATGCGATCGAATTTGACCTGAATGCTGATAGTCTTGTTAATCAAAGCGACCGCTCGGTCTGGGTCGAGGATCTCAAATCCACTTATTTTGGCGACGCGAATCTCGATGGCGAATTCAACAGCACGGATTTCGTCACCGTCTTTATTGCGGGCGAGTATGAAGATGGCGTTGACGGAAATTCAGTATGGGAAACAGGCGACTGGAACGGTGACGGCGATTTCAATACAACAGATTTCGTCCTTGCATTTCAAAGTGGTGGTTACGAGGTCGGCCCGCGGAATGACGCAGCTCAAATGATCCCAGAACCTTCCAGTTCATTTCTGATTCTCCTGGGAATCTGGTCTCTCCTCCATGGCAATCGCCGCGGCCAGCGTGTTTGAATCTTCAACGCGTAGCAAGATCACCTCTGTTTTGCAGCGAAGATTGTTTCCGAACGCCAACAACATCGCCATCCGGTTGCGAAACAGAATCGCCTGTCACGCATTAAAAACAAAGAGGCACGAAGAAATCATCTTCGTGCCAATCTGCAAACCGTCCCAGAAAATGCTGGATACGGCGTTATTTCAACGCGTTCGCCGGGCAAGCGCGAGCACACCGACCAGCGCGAGCATCAACAATCGGATCGCCCCAGGTTCTGGTACGGCATTGACCGTGTTCAGCGTACCCACCTCGTAGCCGCCATCGCTGAGAGCCACAATCAGATCACCTGAGCTGAACGTAGCGTCTGCATTCCAATCACCTTCGCTCCAGACAGCAGGAATATTTTTTTCATACTTGCCTGCTACAAAAATCTCGATGAGATCATTGCTGTTGAACTCACCATCGAGATCCGCGTCACCAAACCAGGTCTGCTTAATGTCTTTAACCCAAAAGCTCAGATCTGCGTCATCAACGCTCATATCCCCGTTAACGTCAAAGCGTAAATCGTCTGACCCTGAAGCAATTTCGCTCGTCAACACGTTAATGTCATTCGCACTCAGTACCTGATCCCCGTCAAAATCTCCAGGAACACTATCCGGTAAGATCACAATGTCGATCTCCATCGTTGCTGGTGTGCCTCGAGGATGCTCTTTCAGATACCATTGCGGGTAGGCGACGGTTCCAGTGTGACCGGCCGGCTGGTGAAGCGACGACACAAAAAAACCAACCCCACCATCGGCAAGCGATTGTTGCAAGTAATCTAAAACGTTCGGTACTGAAAGATCGACATCAAAAACGTAATCTGACTCGTAGGGCACGTTTGCGCCGGGATTAAGGTCGGACACCATACCGATTGCCCAAGGGACTGTATCCCACGCGGGCACCTGCTCTTCTTCTCCTACCCTATAACCACCCGTCGGACTATTGAACACATCAGTAAGGTTGCCATTTCCGTCATCACCAAGCGGAAAAAGATCGTACGCTCCCGTATTGCTGGAATAGAAGGAAGTACCTTCTTCGAATTCAGGCGCAGCATAGTCGACCGGACCAAACCCTAATTTTTCGTAAGGGTTTTCGTAATCGTCTCGAAATCCAATTCCATAAAGCTCAATTGGACGCCCCGGATCATCAGTGCCTTCAATAATTTCGTCGACAAGGTCATACGTAGTGTCGTAGATAATTTCTCCGGTTCCAGGAGCCATGGTTAGACCAAATCGAATGGAATTAATCCCGTAACGATGTGGCTCTAGCCCCGTTTCGATCAAAACGGAGGTATCGAAGCCAAACATCGTCGAACCACGCCGGGCCGGATCAATCGATCCGCCCAATCCACCAAGCGATGCAAAGGTTGGCCCAAGAATTCTGATCCCCGGAGTTGAAGCGGCAGGGTAGTACCATTGGTCAATATCGGGAAGGGACCATTCAAGAACATCACCATTGGCATTGAATGGAGCCGTAAGACAAAGCAGAATCGGAATCAAGATCTTGCTGCGTATAACGCGAATCTTGTGTCGGAATGGTTCCTTACGTGTATTACTCATACCTGGATCTCCTTATTCATCATTATTTATTGCTATCGGTAACGCCACGGGACCTCTGGCTCAGGCCCGACGGATCGTTCGGACAGGATTCGTACCGCGACTGTGCTGACGGGAACAGCAAGGAACAAAGATCAGATGGCAGAACCAATCTGTGACAATCAACGAACTCACCGAGCGTTTCAAGGCGAGAAATCTACTCCCGCTGGCGAACTGAGGAAAAACGTTGATTGGCATGCCTGCCTAAGCATCCATGCAAGACAGGCACCACCAATCAGCCTTGCGATCGCTCTGCCTCTCATGATTCATCCGTGCTGATGCCCTGAGACAAGCGATCTCACCTGCATCACCGCTTCCGTAGCCATTCGATCAAGTCCAAGGCCACAAAAGCGAGAAACAAGCTCTTGGAAAATGCCGATTGGTATGCCTGTCAAACCATCCTTGAGGGACAGGCACCACCAATCAGCCCTGCGATCGCCTTGCCTCTCATAATTCATCCGTGTTGATGATGCCCTGAGACAAGCGATCTTACCTGCGTTACCGCTTCCGTAGCCATCCAATCAAGCCCAGGGCTACAAAAACGAGGAATAAGCTAGATGGCTCTGGTACGACACTGACCAACTCCGGCCCGCCACCCGAGGTGTTATCCGAAGAGACAAAGTCGAAGGTATTGCCCTGGGCACTGACAACATTAGCGCCCCAGAGACCAAAGCCATTGTTAACGGCACTTCCATCAATCCAAGAATCGACTGTCGCAGTTACGTCGAGGTAGTAATCGCCCATAGCGGAAACTTCAAGCACTCCCAAATGCTCAGCTCCGCCCGCATATCCACCGAATGCGGCGTCGTCACCCTTGATGTTGCTCTGGTACCACGCCAAACGAGCCGCTCCATCTCCGGCAGGGTTACCAACCACGGCAGGCGAAGGATAGCCTTCTGCTGCGGATGCATACGGTGCTTGGGCAGCGCTAACTCCAATCGTCGACGCGCCAGGTACTCTCAGAGTCGACAACTTCAGGAATTTGTCACCGCCTCCACTGGCCTTCGTCGAAACACCCGCCAGGTCATCAAAATTAATGACGGCAAAATTGAAATGTACGAGAGCTCCATTCGGGGCGCCGCCGGAATAGTCGGTCCCAACGGTGATGCCGGGATCAAATTCATTGTTTGTGCCAAAGGCCATATAAGAATCTGTGTCGAAAGTTGCGGAAGCAATTGTTGCCGCATTTAAATTGCTTCCTCCTGCACACAGCAGGATCGCACACAAAACTTTGGTCATAATCTTCATTAACGTATCTCCTAAAAGCAATCACAGGTGAAAAACTCAACGATCCATTACCAATACCGAGACCCTGAATTAATTGCGGAAGCGAGCCGAAGCATCGGACGTTCTTCAACTAGAAAGCTCAATGGCGAATCGTCCGAGCAAGACCCAACCCATCAAGCCCGGAATGGCTGAGTTTTTGGGACCTGCCGCAAAGGCTGGCGAGCGTGAGCCCTATAAAGGCGAAGCCGGCTGGCAGTCAGAGAATCGGAAGAGACAAGTTTTGATACTAAGTCTCAATCCATGACGGCCATACTAACCTCGGCATCCAAAACTGTCAATTAGCAATTCCGCGACGAAAATTCTGTCTCGAGCCGTCGTCCGCAACCATCGACATTATCCATAAACCCTGAATTTTAAATTGCTTACAGAATTTATCAGAAGATCTTTTCCCGCAGGGCTTGCTGACAAACCGGAAAGCTACTATCCTCTTGTTGAGAACAGTTCTCATTAAGCGATGGCAAGCATCCCGGCTATCACCGCCAGCCAAGCTTAAGTCCCCTAATTTTTCAAATGCCTGAAAGCAATGGTGATGAGCGAAGTTCCCCGTAACTTAACGCCTCTTGCCGATAGATATCGGACGCTCGCTAGGAGTCGGCACATTCAACCGGGATTTACTCTCGTGGAATTGCTCGTGGTAATTGCCATCATCAGCCTGCTGCTGACGCTACTCCTGCCGGCCATTAACGGGAGCCGAGAATCAGCCCGCCGTATTCAGTGCGTCAATAATCTCAAACAACTTGGCGTCGCAACGCACAACTATGCAGCTGCTCGAAATCACCTACCGCCCCCGAAGGCGGGGACGCAATTTGAAGCTCGCGGAAGCACACTTGTGATCTTACTTCCCTATCTGGAGGAAGCTGCGAGGTTCGAACGTTACGACTTTGAGAAACAAGTCACTCACCCAACGAACATTGAAATAACTCGCACCACCCCAAGTGTCTACCTGTGCCCTTCGATGGTCATTCCGAGGCAGGTTCCAAATACCGAATGTGGAGAGCAGTTGAGTGCGGGAAGCTATGTGATTTCCAGTCGCACAAGATACTCTGGCCATTACAAACTCGATGGTGCGTTTGTAAATCCGCCAGCGAATCGCCGGTATCCGTTGGGCTTCAAACACATCAAAGACGGCACATCGAAAACGCTGCTCTTCGGCGAAATTAACTACGGTCACAAAGACTATTTATGGGCCAATTGTCCTGGGAAAAATGGACAAAGCAAATGGGGAGACACGACGTGGGCCCATGGATACTGGTTCTTTGCATGGGGCCACATGTCAGCGGAGTTACCCGAAGCTTTCAATAACGACGGAGATTACTGGCACCCCAATAGCGCCCGCGTTTTTCGCAGCGATCATCGGGGCGGTGTCAATTTTGTCTTGGTCGATGGTTCCGTCAAATTCATCACGGACGACACAACACCCGAGGTGCGAAATGCGTTGGTGACTCGAAATGGCGGAGATTCCCGTCAAATCGCATTCAATTAAACGATTCTTAAGGATGTACAGCGACATGTCTGAAAAACACTCCGATCCAAACACCCCGCCCAATGGTTCTGCAGCAGAACCCTCCGATGGAAAAGAAGAAAGCCTCCCTCATGTAATGAATTCAGGAGATCTCTTGAATGGAAAACGTGAATTACTCATTCGCCATCGAGGGGAAATCTATCGACTGCTCCTAACTCGCAATGGAAAATTGATTCTGCAAAAGTAATGTTTGGCACGAAGGAGAAAACAGAATGCAATCCCATTCATTTCATCACTGGTCGCTAAAAATCTTCCTGATGACACTCTGTTTAGTCGCCGTAGTAAACGCTGGTGATCAAATTGGTGGGAATGCCGACTCGGCCAAAGAACCGTCGGTAGCTGGATCGGCAATCGAACATCTACCTCTACCGGAAGGCATCACTAGTTTTGGCGGGGCAATCATGGATGGGAAACTTTATTTGTATGGAGGTCACCGTGGACGACCTCATCACTATTCGATTCAGGGCCAATCCAATCAACTACTTTGCCTCGATCTAACGTCGCCCAAGAAATGGGAAACATTAGCAAAGGGACCGCGACTTCAAGGCCTGGCCATGGTGGCACACAATGGCAGTCTTTATCGCATGGGTGGATTCACAGCGAAGAATCAAGAAGAAGAAGCGCAGAGCTTGTGGTCCGTCAGCGATTTCGCTCGCTACACCCCCGAAGTGAGTCAATGGGAAGCTTTGCCGCCAATGCCCGTTCCCCGCTCTTCCTTTGATGCGGTTGTTGTTGGGAATCGGATCTATGTGGCTGGTGGTTGGTCGATGCAGGGTGAACGCGAAAAGCACTGGCATAACTCTGCCTACTATATAGATCTCGAACAGAATCCGCTTGTCTGGAAAGCTCTACCAGATGCCCCCTTCCAACGGCGAGCGTTATCACTGGGGGAACTGCACGGCAAGGTGTTTGCTGTTGGCGGAATGCAGGAGGCAGGTGGACCCACGACTCAGGTTTCCATGTATGACCCTGAAAAGAACACCTGGAGCGATGCGCCACCTCTGATCGGTGGATCCATGGATGGCTTCGGATCATCAGCCTTCTCAGTCGGAGACGTACTTTACGTCAGCACTTATAGCGGAAAGCTCCAAAAGCTCGAACCTGGAAGCGAGCAATGGGAACTTGAGCGGGAACTCCGCGATGCTCGTTTCTTTCATCGCATGCTGCCATTAGGAAATGACCAGTTAGTGCTTGTCGGCGGTGCGAATATGAAAATCGGCAAATTCCTCGAAACGGAAGTCGTGAGAGTCAACGAACAATAAAAACTATCTCGAATGGTCAGCATCCTAGGAATCAACGAACATGAGCCACATCACTCATTGCATGGAATCTGCAATATCTCTCTATCGAGATGGCCAGTATGACGCCGCTGACGAGCTTGTTTCGCATTTATTGCAGACAAATCCGGATGATGGAAAACTGCAGGAACTCCATGGCATCATTCGCAATGCACAAGGAAACCTGGAAGGTGCGATCGCTTCTCTCGAATATGCATCCTTATTCATTCCACTTTCCCTCGCTGGCCAGTGTGTTTTGGCCCAGTGTTACCTTGCCGTAGGGCAACGAAAACTAGCAAACGAGATATTTCGATTCTTAATTTCTCGGCCGAGGCTAACACCGAGTTTATTGCCATTGATTGCTGCCGGTTTTACTGGACTTGGCAACCATCAACTTGCACTCGAGGCATGTCGCCGCGCTGCTGAATCTGGAATCGATAATGGCGAGCCATGGTTCGGAATCGCTCATCACATGGAGCGTCTCGACTACCCCTTGGAAATGGTCACGACGGAGCTTCAAAAGGCCATTGAATTGGAACCTCGCCGGATCCGATATCGAATCAAACTCATTAGCATCCGGCAGCGTATGGGACATCACACTGAGGCCCAGGCAGTCGCTGCCCAGATCTGTTTGGATCAGATTCTTTCGTTACGTTGTGCGGATAGCCTGAAACGACTTCTATCGATTTACAATGACGCTGGAGATGACGAAAGAAGCAAAACCTGTCAAATTCGAATCTGCGAATTAGAAACCGACGATGATGAATAATCCACCGAAAGGGAACATCGTTGAATAAATCAAAGCATGTCCAACTAGCCAGCAGCCCTCCACTCGGTTCGCCAGCACGTAATCGGAAGGTAGAAAGGATCTAGCATGGAGACATTGGCTGAAGTATTCCAAAACGCCCAACAACTTTATCGAGACGGCTTCATTACCGGATCGGTTGACTTATTGCAAACGACTCTTCAGGATTTCCCGGAACATGGAGAGCTCTGGGAACTATTAGGAGTGATCTATCTGGTCGAGGGAAACACAGGACTCGCGTTGGAATCGCTTGAGCGAGCGAACAGCTTATTCCCACTCTCATTTGGTGGAAAGCTCGCGCTCGACGAATGCTATCGCCGGGGAGAATCTACCGTCACAATGCATTTAGACACTTCCCCAGGTTATTCGATCTCCCAATAAGGCCAACTCTCCCGGGCTTTTCAGCCTGAAAAGCAGCGTCTCGCCGACGCCGGCACCGCGACAAATGATGACGGATGAAGTAAGATTCCGATCTTATGAATTCGCGAGGCCCAACACAACGAATGCAATCCGTTCAGACCCCGATCATCCCGGTGGTAGGAGAATGGATTGCACAGCACCCCGGCACGATATCTCTTGGTCAGGGCATCGTTCACTATTCTCCTCCCCAGCTCGTCCGCGATGCGACGATTCAGGCGATCAGTGATGACAATCGGGTCGATCGCTACGGTCTCGTCCGAGGGCTTAGTGAATTCCTCGAGGCCGTCGCGAAAAAGGTTGAAGTCGACAATGGGTTTCGGATTACAGAACACAACCGAGTAATCTGCACCTCGGGTTCAAACATGGGATTTCTGAATGCCGTGCTCGCTATCGGCGACGTGGGTGACGAGATCATCCTGCTGAGCCCCTACTACTTCAATCATGAAATGGCAATTGATCTTGCTGGCTGTCGCCCCATCAATGTGCCAACCACGCAGGAATACCAGATTGACCTGAACAAGCTCCGAGAAGCGATCGGCCCGAGAACGCGTGCCATCGTAACGGTTTCGCCCAACAATCCCACCGGCGCTGTTTATCCTGCTTCCGACTTAAAAGCGGTTAACGAGTTATGCCGATCGAATAACATTTATCACATTCATGACGAAGCGTACGAATATTTCATCTACGGCGATGAAAAACATTTGTCGGTCGCCTCGATACCCGATTCCACCGAACATACGATTAGCCTCTTTACGCTCTCCAAGGCGTACGGCATGGCCGGATGGCGCTGTGGCTATATGGTCGTCCCGTCTCACCTGGAAACCGACATCAAAAAGATTCAGGACACCAACCTCGTATGTCCCCCGATCATCAGTCAAATTGCCGCCACCGCAGCGCTCAACGTTGGCTCAGAATGGTGCAGGGAGCGCATTCGCAATTTCTCGGCAGTCCGCAATCTGGTCATCGAGGAACTTTCCTCGTTGGGCGACGCCTGCTACATTCCGAGACCCGACGGAGCCTTCTACGCTCTCCTACAATTGGATTGTACCGTTGAGGATCTCAAGATCGTCGAAACTCTGATTCGCGATTATGGTGTAGCGGTCATGCCCGGCACCGCCTTTGGTGTACTTCAAGGCTGCTGGATCCGTATCGCCTATGGCGCACTTGATCAGGCCACCGTCGCGGAGGGAATTGGTCGCCTGAAACGCGGCCTCACGCATCTGCTCACATCGAATTGAAAGGGGATTCCATGCAAATTGTCGCCGTACAACTCGACATTCAATGGGAGGACCGCGCGGCCAACCACGAGAAGGTCCGGTCATTGCTGAGCAACCAAGAGATCACTCCCGATACACTAATCATCTTGCCGGAGATGTTTGATGCCGGCTTTAGCATGAATCTCGCTACCAGTGCTCAAAGCGAAGTGCGCGAATCAGAAAAATTCCTGGCCGACTTGGCTCAAGAAAAAGGGGCCGTCGTGCTGGGCGGCGTGGTGGCTCCCGTCGAAAACGACATGGGTAGCAATGAAGCCGTTGCCTTCGACGCGAACGGTAACGAACTGGTGCGATACCGAAAAATGCAACCCTTCACGATTGGGCGTGAGGATCAGTTTTACGAGGCGGGCAATGGATACCAACTGTTTGAGTACGCCGGCGCGACCATCTCTCCGTTTATCTGCTACGATCTTCGCTTCCCGGAAGTATTCAGACCCGCAGCAGCGCACGGGGCTGAGCTAATCGTGGTGATTGCCTCTTGGCCGCACGTGCGATCGGAACATTGGGTTCGGCTCTTGCAGGCCAGGGCGATCGAGAACCTGGCCTTCGTGGTGGGTGTCAATCGCTGTGGTGCTGATCCCGATCATCAATACGACGGACGTTCAGTCGCCTTCGACCCACATGGCAACTGTCTCTTCGAGGCGGACGGCAAGGAACAAGTGTGTGTAACCAAGATCGATCCGGATGAGGCTCGTGACTGGCGTGCTCGTTTCCCCGCTCTCAAAGACATCCGCGCATTCGACGGTGTCTCTGGAAATCGCCCCTCTTAATCTTCTTCAAAGGGTGAAGAGAGGTTGAGCCTGCGGTTGATGCTACGATTCCGAAGCAGACCAAACGGGTCGTTGATTCCTCTCCCACCTGCGCATCGCTGGAAAGAACGCTCATGAGACTTGCTCTTCCCTTGCTATTTCTCCTCATGGCCACCGCGGTCGACGCAGTCGCCGCCGATCAAACTCGGCCGAATATTATCCTGGTGTTCATCGATGACATGGGCTGGGGAGATTTCTCCTGCTTTGGAAATAACGCGGCGGAAACCGATGAAATTGATCGGCTGGCAAGCGAGGGGATTCGCTTCGAACAGTTTTATGTCAATTCACCGATCTGCTCGCCGTCACGGACCGCTATTTCCACGGGCCAATATCCCCAGCGTTGGCGAATCACTTCTTACCTGGACAATCGCAAGCGGAATGAAGCACGTGGCATGGCCCAATGGCTAGATCCGAAGGCTCCCATGCTTGCTCGACTTCTTCAAGAGGCTGGCTACGCAACCGGCCATTTCGGAAAATGGCATATGGGTGGCCAACGCGACGTCGACGATGCACCGCCGATCACAAGCTATGGCTTCGATATCTCGCTCACCAATTTTGAGGGAATGGGTCCGAAGCTGTTGCCTTTAACCTTGAAACCCGGACAAGAGAAACCAGGCCGCATCTGGGAGGCAGCCGAGCGACTTGGGCCCGGCTATCGCTGGATGCACCGTTCCCATATCACCGAAGGTTTCGTCGATGCAGCGATTCCCTTCATTCAACAAGCCTCAGCAAAAGACCAACCGTTTTATTTGAATTTATGGCCCGATGACGTACACAGTCCTTTCTGGCCGCCCGTCGACCAATGGGGTGAGAGCAAACGCGAGCTCTACCTGTCCGTTCTCGAGGCGATGGATCAACAGTTGGGAAAGTTATTCCATTACGTACGTGAGGACCCAGAATTACGAAACAACACCCTTATTTTGGTCTGCTCAGACAACGGACCGGAGCGAGGAGCTGGCGTCGCCGGTCCATTTCGCGGATACAAAACTCAACTGTACGAAGGCGGTATTCGTTCCTCACTCGTCGCCTGGGCGCCCGGCCACACCGCAGCCACCAACCGCGTCAACCGCTCTTCGGTTTTCTCGGCAATCGATCTCGTCCCCTCTCTGCTAAAGTTTTCCAAAGTACGAACACCAGAACAAATCACTTTCGACGGCGAACTTTTGCTCGATACGATCCTGGGCCACCGCGACAAATCACGACGTGCACCTCTCTTTTTCCGTCGGCCCCCCGACCGCGACTCCTTTTACGGCGACAAGGACTTGCCAGACCTGGCCATTCGGCAAGGAAAATGGAAATTGCTCTGCGAATACGACGGTAGTGAAGCCGAACTTTATGACCTAGATAGCGATCGGGGCGAAACAACGAACTTGGCTAATCGACATCCCGAGGTTGNAAATCGCCTGAGCAACCTNGTCNTCGACTGGCACCATCGCATGCCGGCCGACCGAGGAGCGGAATGGAAGAAAAAACGTTAGNCGAACGANCTACGTCNAAACTGCCACCNNCNGAANCNANGCCCTNCNGCCTCNGAAGACTNAANCGCCNGNTCGACNACTCAACGGAACTTGCNAAACCGAACGNGGAACTTGCCAAACCGAACGGCTAGATCGAATCGGNANACCNNAGAAAANCTCNCGTGCCGNCATCAGCGCACNAAAAANCCCTNCCGAACANTCGTTCGGAAGGGCTTTTGATCTATCNGTCTAATNNGNCGNTACTTAGCGNCTGCGACGTCGAATCATGGCNAACAGTCCACCGAGAGCGACGAGTGCGAGTGCAGCACTGGCGGGTTCGGGAACGGTCACGACGATGTTGTCGATGTGGTGAGCAGCGTTAGCACCACCGGTTCGGCCGGCGAATACCAGNCGACCAGCGAAAGGCTCGACATCCAACTGTTCGTCAACGTACAGGTTACCCTTGTAGGAAACCTTGAGGTTACCAGCCGAGTTCAGGTCGATTTCGAAGGGNNNCCAACNGAGGNNGTTNAGTCCATCGNNGTTNGGACCAGTNTGGAGCGAAGTNAGGTCATNGNGNNCACCATTCTTCGTGGGAAGTTCGACTTGCGAAACNAGTTCGTTGTCGACGCGGACGCTCAAACCGATGACGTCGCCATCGCCACTGAACCATTCGTCAAAACCAACGCCGATACCCGTTTGACTACCTTCTTCAGGAAGGTTCTGTTCGCCAGCGGGTGCAGCTGCGAAACCACTACCGTCGCCAGCAGTTACAACGGGATCATCGGGTCGAACGAGGTTGAAGCTGAAACCGTCAGCCGGGCTGTCCGTACCACCACCAACTCGGAGGTCAGCTTTGATGTTCAGGGAGGTTACGGCAGCGTCGCCAGTCAGGTCGGGGAAGATAATGGTGGATCGTTCGCCATTAGCGGCGTCGGTCACTTTGAGGTATCCACCAGGATCGCCACCTTCGGATCGGACTTCAGCGCTACCGATGAGGACGGTGTCATCGGGAAGAGCGTTGCCATCGAAGTCGATGATAACCTGTTGAGCGGAAACGGAGGAAGCCATGAGGGCGACAGCCATGAATGCAATTACTTTACGCACGATAGAATCTCCTGGAATATCTTCAGAGGGGGTTATTCACATAAGTTCAATAAAAAACGCCAATTCCTCGACCCCCTGGGACCAAACCGCAGAGGTGGAGAAATTGACGTTTTAGGGGGTATCAGTAGCGTTCTCTTTTTTGCTGGTAAAAGTGTTGACGTTGCTCGCGGCCAATAAAAAAAACGCTAACTTCTCNACCCCCCGCAGCNAAGCTGCAGAGGTGGAGAAATTAACGTTTTATTGTGGCCGCCAGTAGCGTTCTCTTTTTTACAGTTTGAAAATTAAGTCTTTGTCAGTGGGTCTTCCTCGATAACCGTAATGCTTTTTGCCCTCCAGGCTCCTCTAAGGTACCACGAATTATAATCCCGTCAACCGAATTCTTAAAAACATTTAAAAAAATCCTGAGAACCGAAAAACTCGATTGAGAAACCCCTTCTTTGATGCTCAGTTGACGGAACTCGTTCAATACAACCCACGCGCTAAGCAATCGTTACCAACGGCCTTAAGTCGTCCGAGGCTTTGTCGACCAAAACAGCCTTAGCATCACCCGTTCGGATTCGACGAATCCGTTGCCGTGAGCCATGACGTAACGGACCGGCTTTCTTTTTCTGCTAGAGAGTTGCGAAAGAGTGACGCCTGTCAGACGCGGGTACCCCAACATTCTGACGGCTTGATCGTTCTATTCAGCGGGGTGCGTAAAGGTTTGCAGAGCAGGCTGCGCCCTCGTCGCTCAACGAATTCCTGCCTAACAAACAAATAGATTCGCCGCATGTTTGGAAAATTTCCATCCCGGAATTATCATGCCTGTATTAGCTTATCGNAGCATTTCTCCCAAGGCACATTTACTTTTTGTAGGGGGAAGACCATGGTCAGACGATTGACCTTCTGGATCCTACTTGCATTCATCAGCCACTCAACAGGCACTAGCGCGGTGGCACTGGAGCAGGCCGAGCTTGACGCCTCCCAGTCAATTTGGATGGAGCAAGGTTTCGACGAGTACGGCTTCCGATTCAAACGCGATTGCTTCTGTTTTGGCGAATACGTGCGCGAAGTAATCCTACGAGTGGAAGATGGCAAGGTAATCTCAGCAACGGATACGGAGACTCACCTGGGTTTCGATGTGAGCCTATTTCTTTCCGTTGAGGAGATTTTCGCCGAACTACAACGAGCCATTGATTACCCCGCAAACGCGATTTCAGCTGAATTTGATCCGGAATCCGGTTACCCGACAAACGTATACATTGATTTAGACATTCGCATCGCGGATGAAGAGGTCGGGTACACGGCGAGTGACGTATCGGCTGATTTAACTCTGCCAGCCTGTGCGCCCGAAGTCGATCGAAGCTGTGCGGGGCCCCTGATCGACGCATTAGCCCGGCCGGTCTTCGGATTCGACACCTTTTTTTTGGATTACACCGAAGATGGCGTTGTCGATGCTGCCGATCGAATGTTCCTCATCAACAAGATCCTCAACACGACCCTGGGCGACTCCAATCTAGACGGGATNTTTGATTCGAGTGATATGGTGACTGTCTTCCAAGCTGGTCAATACGAAGATGTGGCGAACGGCAATTCCGGCTGGGAAACAGGGGATTGGAACGGCGATCTGGATTTCACATCAAGTGATCTCGTAGTAGCGTTCCGCACCGGGAGCTACGAGGCCAACAACGCGGATGCTCAGGTGGTTCCTGAACCGAGCTCCTCGTTCTTCTTNTTAACGAGTCTTGTACTCTTCGCTCACACACGACGAGTTCGGGCCAGCCGGCGCTAACGCGACTTGGCCAATGAATCAGATGTGAATCGTCGACAACAAGCCACAGCCAACTGGACAAAGAGATTGGTCGAACGAAGGCCATCGCCCCGATCAGATGNTCCAGGCCTGTCTCATTCCTTCGACGCCCAGACTAGAAGTCCCAGACTAGANNTCCCAGACTAGAGATCCCANAGCAGACGTTGGGATGATTTCCCTCCGGTCGATAGCCGATGCCCAAAGTCGAAGATAAACGGGCGGACACTGCNGGCTATCGCACCGTCGATTCGGCTGGTACTTTCGGTTTCGAACAACCACAATTGACCAGGCATATCCTCGGGTTGCCGAGGCACGTTTCTCCAATCGCCGAGCGGTAGTTCGTTATTATCACTCATNATNGGCNGAGTTCTAGGAGATCGCCGGTTGGACGACNAGAGACAAAGATTCTGAATCACGCTCGCAATCAATGCCGGAACCATGGGCAGCTGCCACTGCTTGCTATCGGCAGAAACTCAAAAACCAATCCAGCAATACAAGGNACGNTCAGCTTTTTCTGAGGCCAATTCTATCGATTAAGGCACCGCAAGCTTTCTACGGGAGCGAAACGCTATCACCCTGAGCGTGGTGATCACAACGTTGCGAATTGATTTCCGAGATTGGCGTGCATGCGAGATTCTTGAACGGCAAATCGCTGACTGCAGTATCCTCAGTGTCCATTCACCATGTCGGCGACGACCTGATGCAGTTGCTTCTCGGAAATGTGCGTGAGTCCCCAGTCCCGAATCCAATTCTTTAGTCTAGATCGGCCCGAGGACATCTCCAGTCCGTGTCGAGACTCCTTAATGATCGCATCGGCAATGGGCTTGCGAACATCTTGAAACTGCTGAAAGACGCTTTCGATCGATTGATCAGATGCGAGTAATTGCGCCAGAAAATGAGCATCCGCGATCGCGGCACAAGCGCCCATCCCAGCATAGGGGCTCGTCGCATGGGCCGCATCTCCAATCAGCAGAATGCGGTCTTTGTACCAGGGGGTTAACGCCAACAGATCTCCTGCTTTCGTGGGAACCATATCGTCCTCGTCGGTCAGATCCAGACATTGCTCGATCACCTCAGGAACCTCTTCCATCCCTTCACGCATTTGCTTCTTTTTCGACACCGTCAGATCGGGCATTCGATCACTGAAGGCAACGTACCAGCGAGCCGTTCCTCGGCCGAGATCCGCTACGCCCGCCTTGGTACCAGGCTGCCAAAAATCCATGTGATGATTGGGCTTCAACGAATGAGGATGGGATTCAATCACGGAAATCCAACCACCCGAGTTGAACATATTCAATTCAACACCGTCATGAATCGCATTCCGAACAACGCTATGCGCTCCATCACACCCGATCAGAATGTCACCCTCATCCGTGGTACCGTCCGCAAAGGTGGCGATCGCCTTGTCTGCTGTAGAAGAAACCTCGACACACTCATGCCCCTTCTTCAGATCGTCGCCAACCATCTCCGACATCATCCGTGAAAGGAGCATTCGATTAATTTCGTAGCTCTCTGCGCCGTATTCTCGCGAAACAGCACCGATCGGCATCTCACACAAAACCTTTCCATTACGACCATGTATTTCGAAGATTTCGAGTGNGGTGCCAGTCTCATCGATCGGCACCCCAAGCTCTTGCAGGACCTTGATCGCGTAGCTCCAGATCAAGAATCCGGTCAAATGACTTTGATAATGATCGTATTTTTCATAGACGGAGACCGGGATACCCATTTCTTTCAAGGCAAGTGCCAGAGTTAGCCCGCCCATNCCCCCGCCAATGATGACGACCTTGTTCATTTTCACTCTCCCAATTGTTCGCCCGGATNAGCCTCCTGCCGTTTTTTCATCGGGTTCCATTCAAGTCGCTAATACAGTCATCGACGCATGGCCAGCAACTTATTCAGGGAGAGTTCCAGCTGGCCGCGCATCCAATCGCATTTCCTCCTGAAACAGGATCGCCATGCCGCGTAGTTTACGACGGATCTGGCGATTACGAACAGGCTTTGATTCTCCTGGATCATTTTCAAGATCGTACAGCGTGAGGNCAGGATGCAATTGAAGTTTCCATTGCTGCCAGCGGACCGCGGCCAGGGCGCCGTGACTNCCATGATAAAAGAACGCATCGTTAAATTCATTGCGTTGNATCATCTCCGACCATTCNCCAAGAGGATTCCATCGTCTTCGCAGAGGCAACTCGGCATTGAGCGACGCCTTCATTTCAGGCGGGAGAACTCGCTCACTTTCTCCTTTCAGCAGCGGACTTATGTCGCGACCATCGATCACACGTCCCGAGGGCACCGAGATGCCCGCGAAAGTGGCCAACGTGGGATACCAATCCATGGCTCGCAAAACNACGGACGATTCAACACCTGACTGCACACCGAGCCCCGGCCCCCAAACAATGGCAGGCACNCGAATACCGCCTTCAAACGTGGACAATTTGTGGCCGCGAATCTTCTGGNTCGGCGCGCGNCCCGGACCACGTCCATTGTCCGAAGCGTAGATCACAATCGTGTTGTCCGACAGCTTCAACTGCTCCAACGTATCGAAAATGCGTCCGACATGATGATCTAATTCCTGGATCGCATCTCCATACTCACCCCACTCTGAACTCCCCTGAAAGGCCTCACTCACTCCCAACGGAACATGGAGCATCGTATGCGGCAAATAGAGAAAGAAGGGTCGCTGTTTGTTTTCCTCAATAAAGCNAATCGCTTCGTCGGTGTATNGCTTCGTCAAGGCAGCTGGATCTGCGGGTCGCTGAACCACCTCACCGTTCCGCAGCAACGGCACACCTCCCTGATCTTCAAAATAGACCACCTCGACCGGATCGAGATTATGNAGCAGGCCAAAATAATGATCGAACCCTTGATTGCGAGGCAGAAANGGATCGTGAAACCCAAGATGCCATTTGCCGACGCATGCCGTGGCATAACCTTGCCCACGCAACAACTCAGCCAACGTCAATTCATCCGGATGAATTCCCGACCGAGAATCGGCACGATGCACCCAAGTTTGATTTCCAATACGGCGTGGATAACAACCGGTCAACAAGCCCACTCGGGACGGGCTGCAGATGGGAGCCGCCGCATAATAGTCGGTTAATCGGATTCCCGCCTTAGCCATGGCATCGATCCGCGGTGTCTTCACCTCNGTCGCACCATAACATCCGAGATCGTAGTAACCTTGATCATCGACCAGAATAAAAACAATGTTNGGAGGTCGATCTCCNACCTCCCGACCTTCGCCAGCAGGAGCCCATCCGGCCCAGCACAATCCCCATGCCAACACACCCCATCGCAAGAAGCTCATCGCAATCGTTTCCTTTCGTTGGTTGACATGGTGAATTAACGGATGACGAACACTGTGTTTCAACCAGATTTCTGTTCAGACAACTCGAAGCCGAAAACNACACCCATCATCCCCAAGCGTCGTCTGCTTTACGTCTGCACAGCCACCCCGTTGCCCCCATGCAAACTTCATTGAGCTTCTATCAAGGTGCTNAATCAGCGTTTNATCCTCAGAGCATGCGGCCTGTCAAAAAAACGGGGCGTCGGCATGAGCCATNAAACTGCGTTACCAATGCAACGCTGGCTGAACTCGCCAGCGATCATGGCACCTTGGGGATCATTNATNATTGATGAGAATTCTCTCCTGCGGCCGCCAAGAAATTCAATGGAGATTATTGCCATGGGAGACGATCCACTCGATGCGTGCCTCTCCCGTCGTGTTGCTACGACCCTTCNTTGAACGCACCGATCGGATCGTCAGCGATTACCTTCGACGCCTCTTGTTCGATTTGCTGAGAAAGGCGATTGGGCTCAAGATGCTGCACAGCGAAGGTACGCTCGCACCACCGCTTTACTCTCCCTGGTTCCAACGTCGCCAAAGCATCGTCTTTAAAGCCATGCACGTTTCCATTCCAGACTTCGATATAGCCATGATTGGGGGGGCCCGCCGTGAACTCCCGCTGTCGCGCCGGNGAGGCAGGAAACCCCCAACCCCAGACATCGACGACGGGTGNTTCGACGAGATCAAACGTGTGCACAAATCCTTCACGTTTTTCATTGCAATAAACCGCGTAATACGGNTTTCGTAGCGGAGTCGTCATGAGATCGCCAATGNATTTCCAATTCCCAACCTTTCGCAACGGAGAGGTTTTTGTNGGTCCAATCATCGGTTCCATCCAATCATTAAAGTCTCGGTCATCGGGGATGAACCGTTCCGCGGGAAAAATTAATTCGGTATCCGCCGTGACTTCATTCAATCCACCGGGGGACAAAGTGGCCGTTGTCCAATGCGAAAATCGTTGGGCTTCGTCCGTCGGGTTTTCGACAACAATGACGGTTTCCAAGTAATNCTTGTTGGCATAAAGCGAATAGAGAAGTTTCAATCGCAATCCCGTTAATGGCTCCGTCACCTCACTCCTGACGGTCACTNGTTGGTCGGACTGCGAGACAATCTNGGTATCCCAGGGCATGGCATGAGTCGTACCGTGCTCGAGTCGCGGCAGGACTCTCTCCATTCCTCCCCAAGTCATCCAAAATCCTGTGTCGTTATTCGCTCCCAAGGGCAGGGCACAAGGGTTGACCCACATCAACTCGTTGCCCGTCGCCTTATTGACGATCGAATGCACGCGGCCCAATTCGGGAATCAGAGTCACCCGCAGCGAATCATTTTCCAGCAGAAGCCCGGGATAATTCTGCACAATAATCTTGCGGGGGCGCTCNTTGAAAGTCTGCCAATCAAAACGATGCAGACCAGATTCTTCTTTCTTCAGTGCAAATCGGTAATCTACATGTCGAATGGGAACATCCACCTTACGCAGTGACACGCTGTCGGCTACGGAAAGGCTGGCAAAAAACATTACCATGACCGAAGCTGTTGCGATCACTCGCCATCTGCCTACGGAAAAGATTTTCAAAGTTTTTTGAGNCGGGCCTNCCATTGAATAATTGCTCATCTGTCGTCCAGTATTCGGGAGTCCAGTATTCGGGATTTGAAAANTACAATTTACCAGATTCATTCCACTGATTCAGCTTGTGAGTTCGAGTTCGTTCCCACCCCAACGACCGGTGAAGAACAACGAAATTGACGACAAAATCCGGNGCGNCGAAGAACAACACGCTCTTTCATTAGATCAAGTCGCGCAGCGGAAAAAGAGACGCAAGCAAAAAGCCCCTCCGGAAAATCGCCAGGCCAAGCCGCAAGCAGGGCAAGCAGCGTCACTGCAGGCACTGAATTTCAGTCCGTTTTCACAATGACGCAATATCCAGTAACTCTCGGCATCCCGATGGTCGATCTACGATAGAGTAGAACACTTTATTATTCTCATTTGAGCAAGCCAGCTACTGCCCACCGTTTTCCAACAAACCCACATTGGAAGTCCGCCGTTGCCCATCAGCCAACCTACGGCTTAACGGCGTTGCTGATAATTCGATTTTGTCGATCTATCGGATCCTTATTAAAAATTGACCATGCAAAGTCTATTCCGCCTGGTCCACAACCAATTCCATCCTCAATTCCTGACATCGCTGATTCTCATTCTTTTTATAGGATGTGCTCATCGACCTGCGCGCTATTTCCCGGAACGGCCACTTGAACCGTTCTCTGAGAGTGGCAACGCAGAAATGCCGGAAGAATGGTGGACTGCGTTTGAAGACCCAGCGTTAAATGCTCACGTTGCCCAAGCCTTGGGTGAGAACTTTAATCTCTCATCCGCCCTACAGAGGCTGCGCGCTGCTCGAGCCGTAGCTCGACGTGAGGCCTCGGATTTATTTCCGCACGTGAACGGCCTCGTCACGACAGATAGCGCCTTGGGAACGGGTCGCGATCGCACTGCGATCGGCTGGGGCCTTGATGCTTCGTATCAGGTCGATTTGTGGGGTCAAATCCAATCACGAGTCGACGCCGCCGAATTGCGAGCGAGTGCCACCGGAGCCGACTACCAGGCCGTCGCGCTGACGCTCGCGGCTGAAGTCTGCCGCACTTGGTTCGCTTTGATCGAATCCTACGCGCAACTGGAATTACTTGCAGCCCAAGTGGAAACAAACCGCAACGGGCTGAAGACGCAGGAACTACGATTTGGCCGTGGCTTCGTCCGCAGCCCAGATGTGCTACGCCAGCGACAACTCGTGGAATCGACCTTAGAACAAGCCGTTGTTGTCCGCGGAAGAATCGAAGTGCTTGAGCATCAACTCGCTGTCTTGCAAGGAGAGTTGCCCCAGTCGGCCCGCTACGAACCTGGCTCAAACCTGCCACCACTTCGGCCGCTTCCAAATACCGGCTTGCCGTCGGAGCTTTTACAACGTCGCCCGGACGTACGTCGTGATTACCTCTCATTTCTGGCGGCGGATCAGGATCTGGTTTCGGCAGTCACCGCTCAATATCCTCGACTTAACTTGACGGGCGCATTGCTCAACACCGGCGAGACCCCAAAATTCGGCTTCAGCGATTGGTTTATCTTCCTCGGCAGCCAACTGGTCACCCCCTTGATTGATGGAGGCCAGCGACGTGCCGAGATCGATCGCACCGAAGCAGTAACTCAGCAACGATTCGACGACTACCAGGAAACGCTGCTCATCGCCTTCCAAGAAGTGGAAAACAGCCTCGCCCTGGAAAAATATCAGCACGAACGAATGGCGCTACTCGCCTCTCAGGATAAACTTGCAAAACAGTCGGCCGACCAGTTGGTTCAGGAATATCTGATCGGTGATGCTGAGTACCTAGATGTATTGAGCCAGGTTCAATCTCAACAAAGGCTCCAGCGTGAAATCCTGACGGCCAAACTCGATCTCATCTTGATACGAATCGGACTCTATCTGGCGTTAGCGGGAGATATCGAGATTCCACCTCGAGGTCTTGTCGGGGTGACACCTGCCGGCGATATTTTAGAGAATGAGATACTTGGTTCGGATCCGATTACGATCGATTCTGAACTGGAATTTGAAAAACTGCCACCCCTCGAAGCTCCATTGCCCGCACCTGCAGATCCACCGAATCCCCCAGTAGAGCCTATCCCAGAGATCAGCCGAGATGAATGAAGTCGGGAATCCCAGCCAGCGCCCCAGGTGGCTATTCATACTCGTAAACGCAATGCTTTGCGTATTCATCCTTGCCGTCGCAGTAGCGGCCGTGAAGCTGATCAGCGAGAGTGAGCCGAAGCCTGAGCAAATCGAGACGGTCCGACGATCTTCAGCGCTGGTGGAAACAGTCACGGTCGAAAAGGGAACCTATTCTCCGATCCTGTCAGTCCTTGGTACTGTCCAACCCGCTCAGGAAATCGTCCTCAGTCCTCGCGTTGGCGGTCAGGTGATTGAGCTGTCATCGGAGTTCGTGCCGGGCGGCATGGTCAATAAAAACGATTTACTGTTTCGCATCGACCCGGCTGATTTTGAAAACGCGGTCTCAATTCGCAAGAGCGAACTTGAACAAGCAGAGGCATCGCTAAAAATCGAAGAGGGCAGGGTAAGGCTTGCCGAACAAGAACTGGCATTGCTCGAGGAGTCAATCAGCGACACGAACACCGAGCTAGTCTTGCGGAAACCTCAACTTGCATCGATCAAAGCAGAGGTCAGCGCTGCCAAGGCCTCCGTGCAACGAGCCGAACTTGATTTAGCACGCACGAAAGTGGTCGCGCCCTTCGATGCTCAAATCATCAGCCGCTCGGTCAACCTGGGTTCCCAAGTTCGTCCTGGCGATGATTCAGGACGGATTGTCGGCGTCGACGAATACTGGATCAATGCAGCCGTGCCCGTGCGCAGCCTGGGGCACATTCAATTTCCCGACGACAACAAAGCGGGTTCATCCGTAACGCTCAGCGACCCGGACATCTGGGGCGACAACACACGCACCGGATCCGTCTCACGCATGATCGGGACGCTCGATGAGCAGACTCGCCTCGCAAGAGTTTTAGTGACGGTTCCGGATCCTCTTGGCAATTCTGCCGACCAACCCGCATTGATTCTCGACACCTTGATCCAAGTTAAAATCGAGGGAACCCCCATCGATGACGTCGTCCGCTTGAGTCGCGATTATGTGCGTGACGGCGATACCGTCTGGGTCATGAAAAACGACGAGCTGGAAATCCGTAAGGTAAAGATTCTGTTTCAGGATGCGGATTATGCCTACATCCGCGAGGGCTTGGGTGACGGTGAAGAAGTCGTGACCACGACTCTGGCAACCGTTGCCAACGGCGTCGGCCTGCGGAAGATCGAGGCCCCGTCTCCTCCCGAATCCTCTGAGCATGAGGAGACGCAGGATTGAGCCGAATCACAGACGTTTCTCAACGGGGCCCCATCGCCTGGATGGTCAACAACCCGATTGCGGCCAATCTCCTCATGGCGATTCTGCTCGGCGGGGGTCTCTGGACGGCGTTTGTGATTCAAAAAGAGGTTTTTCCGGCATCTCAACTCGACATTGTTGAAGTCCGNNTCGGNTATCCGGGAGCTGCCCCAGCGGAAGTCGAACAGGGCATTTTGCGGCCGATTGAAAATGCTATTCGGAGCGTAGAGGGGATCAAAAGGATTTTGAGTCAGGCCCGTGAAGGGCGGGGCTATGTCACCATTGAACTCATCGCCGGCGAAGATCGGATGAAGGTCTTCCAGGAGATCGATCAGGCAATCAATCGCATCCGTACGTTCCCTGACGAGATCGAACAACCAGAGGTTCGACTCGAAACGGAGCAGCGTCAAGCGATGCAAGTTGCCATTTACGGCCCTATCGACGTTTGGGCCCTTCGACAGCTTGCCGAACAATTGCGAGACACGTTGCAATCGCACGAGGACATCACGCAGGTGGAGCTCTGGCGTGTTCCGCAATATGTCACGCATATTGAGATTCCTCGAGAACGTCTCCGAGAATACGGCCTGACCCTACCTGACGTTGCAAACATCATCCGGGATTCCAGCCAAGACATGGCAGCGGGATCCGTGCAGACCAGTTCCGGCGAAGTTCTGCTCCGCGTCAAAGCCCGCAAACAATGGGCCGACGATTTCAGAAAAATCGAAATCGTTGCAGGTCGCGACGGGCCGCTGGTAACACTTGGCGATATCGCNTCGATTCGCGACGGCTTTGAAGAAGTCGGCTTCCATTCTCAATTCAGCCAAACCCCCTCCGTTGAACTCGGCGTATACCGTGTAGGCGATCAATCGCCGATGGACATTGCCGAGGCGGTCGAAAGCACGATGGAGGATTTCGAATCGGTGTTGCCGCCCGGTGTGCAATGGCGGATTGACCGCAACAACGCAGAAGAATTCCGGCGTCGCTTGAGCCTGGTCGTTAACAACGCCTTCATGGCCGTTGCCATCGTCTTGCTAATCCTCGCCGTATTCCTGGAGTTCCGATTGGCGTTCTGGGTCATGATGGGAATGGTTGTCTCCTTCGTCGGCGGCCTGCTGTTTATGCCATCCGTCGGCATCAGCATCAACATGATCTCTCTGTTCGGCTTTTTGGTCGTCCTGGGCATTGTGGTGGATGATGCCGTCGTCGTTGGGGAGAACGTTTACAAGAACAGAGAAACGATCAGCGACACTCGCACGGCTGCAATTGAAGGAACTCGCGAGGTAGCGTCACCGGTCATTTTCAGCATTTTGACCAACATTGTGGCCTTCATCCCCTTGATGTTTATGACCGGTGAAACCGGCAAATTCTGGGGCCCCTTGCCGTACGTCGTCATCATCGTACTCGCGCTCTCGCTCATCGAGTCACTCTTGATCCTTCCGGCTCACCTCGCTCATGCCCGCCGAGCTGAGCAAGAGGGAAAGGGCGTGGGTCACCGTCTCCACCAGGGCCAACAAACTTTTAGTCGCGGATTCACCCGTATCATCGAACGGTTTTATCGGCCGGCCTTGCAATTCTGCCTGCGATATCGGTATGTCACCACCTGCCTGTCGTTCGCCTTGCTACTCGTCGTGGGAGCGTATGCATTGAGCTCCCACATGGGCATGGTCTTTATGCCCACGGTATCGGCGGACGAAATCGAAGCGGGAGTTCGCATGCCGGTTGGTACGACTCAGGACCAATCCGCTGAAATCGCCCGCGTGGTCACCGAAGCCAGCCTGCGAATGTTCGAGGAACACAATCTCTACGAAGTGGCTGAGGGAATTAAGACCAATGTGCGTGGCCAAGATTTCATCGATGTGGAAATTGTGATGAAGCCGCCTGATGAGCGGGACATGACGGCCAACGAAGTGATCGAACTATGGCGGGAGTCGATTGGTGATTTACCCGGCGTGGATCAGGTTACCTTTGAAGCGGAGCGAGGCCCTGGCGGCTACCGGCGTGACATCAGCATTTCGCTCAGCCACAGCGACATCTCCGTCCTTGAAAAAGCGGCCATGGCTCTGGTCGCACGCGCAAAAACACTCGAGTACGTTCGTGACGTGAGCGACAATTACCGAAAAGGCAAGTCGCAATATGACGTCAGTCTTCGCCCTGAGGGCCGGGCGCTCGGCCTGAACGACGAAGAACTGGGCGAACAATTGCGTGGTGCTTTCTTCGGCTCATTGGCGCTNCGCCTGCTACGAGGCACCAACGANATTGAAGTGAGAGTCAAGCTCCCCGAAGACCAACGTGAAGACATTCATCACTTGGAAGACTTAATCATCCGCACGCCAGGCGGAGCGGAAGTCCCACTACTCGACGTCGCCGATATCAAAAAAGACGTCGCGTTTTCATCGATCAATCGTCGAGATGGGCGCAGGGCAATTACCGTCGGCATGGACATCGAACCCAAGGGCGCTATCAACCAGGTCGTTAAGGAACTCGAGGAGAACCAATTACCCGATTTACGAAATAACTATCCTGGCATTACCTGGAGCTTTGAAGGCAGCAACGCCGAGCGACGTTCGGCCTTCAGTTCCTTGGTGGGTAATTTCGGGCTCGCCATGGCCGTGATTTACTCGTTGCTGGCCGTCGCTTTCCGCAATTATTTGCAACCCCTGATCGTCCTCACGTCCATTCCCTTTGGGATTGTCGGCGCTGTCATTGGCCATATTCTCTTGGGCCATGACCTTTCGATTGTCAGCGTCATGGGAATGATTGCCCTGTCTGGTGTGGTCATCAACGATGCGTTGATCATGATTCACTATGCCAATCGCTACCGACAGGATTTGACCGCATTCGAAGCGATCACTCAGGCTGGAATTGGCCGCTTTCGCCCCATCATGCTGACCACAATGACCACTTTTGGCGGACTCATGCCGTTGATCTTTGAAGATTCGCTGCAGGCACAATACATCATCCCGATGGCCATCTCTCTGGGCTTTGGAATCGTCTTCGCAACGGCCATCATCGTGGTTCTAGTTCCCTCTTTGTACCTGATTCTAGAAGATGTTCGCATAGCCTTGGGCGTCTCGAACCATCACTCTGGAACGGCACAGCAAGCGATAGCTACCGGCAACCTCGCTGCCAATCGCGACACGTAACTCGCGAAGAGTCACGGCAGTATGGGCTAAGCCACAGATCGGCTCAGCTGCAGAATCAGCTCACGAGTCGAGTCGAGCTTTGGGCTTCTCAAGCTGGCCCGGGCTGGGCGAACTCGATTAGCCTTGAAACCGATACCAGACGGCAGCGATACACCCGAATAGGCCCACGGCCGTCCAGGCGACAATGAATATCGATTTCGAAAGGGCACCGATCGCCATTAACGGAGGCACGGTGACAACGGCACTCAGCGAATTTGAAGCGTAGTCAACGCTACCTAATCGATTGTGACCTAACACCCAATCTGTTGAGTTATTGAAAACTTCTCCCACGTTCATCAGCAAATTCGACGGTTCACGAATCGCTGGTACCTGAAAGTCGGTCAGCGACGGATCTTGTCGCGAATCAAATCGACTGAATGCTACAGCAACGGTATCAAACTCTCCCGCGGTTTCCAAACGGGCAGACGCTAACTCAAGATCATGAAACTGTCCAACTGACAACGGGTCATTTTCAGCGTTGACGGTTGACACTAAGACGAAGAACAAAAGCAAGCTAATCGATGATCTCTTCGGCATTCTCGATTCCATCTAGAGGTTCAGACTTAGGCGAAGGTTACGCAAGAGCACAGAAGTGAAAGCTCCTGCCCTCTGAAGTTCTCATCTTGATTTAGTGCCTTGAGACCTCAAGATTTCTTATCGCTCTTTTTGCGAAAGGAATTGGAAAGGTGTTGGATTGCCCAAAATCTGTTCGATATGAAGGAGGCACAGAAGACAACAGTTAGAGACGACAGTCCGGTTATGACGTTGATACGGCCTCCGAAATGAATCGAGCGGGCCAATTCAGGACTCCAAAAACCGTCTCGAGCACCTTGAATAAAGCGTTTTTACTAGCAGCCGGGCGGCGAAATTGCTGTCGCCCTGCAATGAGGCTTGAATTCGTGGCTACACTTCTATTTCGGTTGAATCTAAACCAGTCCAGAAAACAGGGCAGTGTCTACCGCTCGGACAACTCCGTCCTGAACTCTCGAAACTCAAGCCTTTTTAGGCTATCCGATTGTTTCGGCGATGGTTGCATTTTAAGGTAAGAGAGTCATCCAAACTAATGGCACTGTTCATCAAGGTCGGACGCAGGCTTGAACAATCCTTCCCCCTCAACATCCGACGACAGCTCGCCTCGCAAGCATGCCAGCATCTACGACCTTTTCATGCTTTGCGTTTGCATTTACGTCCTATTCACTCTGGCCGCGATGACCTTCCTTNAGCTGGATCCGGACATCCTCACGATCCTGAATTATGTTGACGTGGTCGTTTGCGTTTTTTTCCTCATTGACTTTCTGGTTCGTTTCACTTTGGCGAAGAGCAAAGTCAACTATATGACACGCGAGTTGGGCTTCATTGACCTGATTTCCAGCGTTCCACTGCTCGGCTACTTGCGTTGGGGGCGTCTGTCGAGACTCGTTCGCATTTTGCGATTACTCCAGGGTGTCAAATCAAGCAAAGTGATTATCGAGCATGCGTTGAATCGCCGTGCTGAATCCACCTTCGCCGCGGCAGTTCTGATCGCGTTCATCGTGATCATCTACGCAAGCATTACCGTCCTCTACTTTGAGCGAGGAGCCGAGGGTGCCAAGATCGCAACCCCCGAAGACGCTCTATGGTNGGCCGTGACGACCATTACGACGGTGGGATATGGGGACTTTTATCCTGTGACAGGAGGCGGACGCATTGTGGGAGTGGCCGTCATGACCGCCGGCGTCGCGCTCTTTGGTGCCCTCACTGGCTTCGTGGCCGTTTGGTTCTTGCAACCGACGCAAGCTCGCGAAAAATCGGAACTGCAAGCAGCGCGTCGACAACTCGCGGAAATCGAAAAGCACATGGCGATCCTGACCAGCGAGCAAGAACGATTGCGAGCGAAGGAAAAGGACAGCGACTGACATTACTCCGGCATTCTCGAATGCCGTTCTGTTTCACTGAAGTACTCACACCCGAGCTAGCCCCTGGCCCATCAGTTATCTTCACTGAGTACTCGGAATACTCGCGCGGCAGAAAAGGTCTGGCCAAACATATCCTTGGTTCGCACGTGAAGCGTATGCCCACCTGGCTTCAGAGATTCCGGCAGCTTACCCGCCCAGATATGCGTAGCTTGAGATACGGGGTGACCTGGTGGAACCACTTTTAACAGATAGGGATCCTGGCGTATTTCTCGTTTCATCGTCACCCAGGGACCATCATCAACACGCATTTCNGTCTTGTTTTTTTCGGATCCGAAATAGACGTTGACCAATACCTCAGCCTCCCCCAACGTCGACTCGGCCATTTCTGATGGCAGGAAAATATGCATCTGATCGTCGTCAGGGCGCCGCGGAGCCTTGAATTTCATCGAGTATTCATTTCCATCAAAGGTAATGAACGTATAGCCGTTCGGTGACCCACAGTGAGTCATGGCATGCGGAATCCCATATTCATCGGGATCACCAAGCCAGTGAATCCCGCAAACCGCTCCATTGACAACATGATGATGTTTCGACCGTTCACCGTCGGCTCCGGGAATAGCAACAAATCGATGTCGAATTTGGTGCGCATGCCCCGCAAGCGACAGAGAGGGGCGTTCCTTCAGTAATTCAAGCAAAGCGGAGTCATTGGTCGACGTCAAAGGAATGTGCATCGTAACGACCACCAATTGATCGCGCGGCACATATCGCAAATCATTGCGAATGAACTCAAGCACCTGCTCCGTAAACTCGCCGTGATATCGCTTGTCACCATCGTAGTAGACGTTGTCAGCAACAATAAAGTGCACTGGTCCCCAGTCAAAGCTGTAGGTTGCTGGTCCATAGACGCGTTCCCATGTTTCATCAGAAAGTGCGTCACTGGACACGTCAAAGTTAATGTCGTGATTACCAATCGTGTTGTAGAAGGGGATTCCAATTTGCCCCATCACGTCGTTGTACGCGGGAAAGAGGTCAAGCGAATCTGCCATCAGATCTCCAAGGCAGAGACCAAAAGCAGCATCCGTCCCGACTAACTCCGGCACAACATCATGCGCGAGATGATAAATATCCCCTAAATTGTTCGGCTGGGGATCTCCGAAGGCGACTACCTGAAAACGATTTGGCTCGGCCTGCTTCTGCAGAGGAAAGTCAACCGAAGAAGGCAACGGACCAGTCGGCGACACACCGGGATATTCAAGATTTGATGGAGAGCCATTCGGCTTATGAACGTAATAGAATCGAGGCAGGTGATTTGAACTCGTCGGCACCATCCATCCGCGCGGCTTGATCACGAAGACAACTGTGTCAGTGCTTACTGGCAACTCATAGCGTCCGGCCGGATCTGTTTCCACGACATCTCGACCATTCGAGACTCTCACCTTCGCCAACCCAGCTTCATCGGGCTCGCGCAGCCCATTGGCATTTTGATCATGAAAAACATAGCCGCTGACCGTCTGATCCTCGGCACCGACCGTAGAGCCTGCAAACAGATTCCCGATACCGCATGCAATAAGCAACACCCACGAACAGCTGCGAACGGTCATCATCATCAACTCCCTTAACCTTTTGACATCGAACCGGCGTTTGCGACCCACGCGCTACGCTCCCAGATAGGCACCATGATACAATAGTGCCGGCTGTACAACCTGGCTTTTGCAGCCTTTCTGATTGACAAGCAAAATTGTGATCCGATCATCGCCCAAAAAGAGATTCAGCTTGGCCTGCGCCGGGTTAAAAAACGAGCCAGGCCATCTCTCTATCGACCTCATGAACGGTAACGTATGATGTACCCTGATGTTCGCAGCCAACCCCGTACGAAACACGACCTTAGAGGCGTCCATTGAACGGAACGAGCGAATTGACAGAAATAAGGAATCACACGGCCATGAGAAATCCTGCTCTCCGACATTGGCAACTGCCAGGATTGATGCTGTTGATGATTTGCTCTTCTACGGCTAATCATCTTTCTGCCACTGAAACGACGGTATCGCTCGATACCGATCACTATGATTCGTCTTGCACGATCAAGATCACTCAGAGTGATTCGATCATTTCCGTGAAATGGCCGACGGGTTCTGGCGATGCTTGTACATTAAACATCGACCTCGATCGACGACACCCCCTCATTCAAACCGTCAACGTGGCGAAGGGTCAACAAGAGTCGTCCACAGTCATTGCCGAGGGTCTTGACCCGTTTATTTTCGTGCGAGTCGGCAATCGAGATCTGGCCAAACGGGAAGGCTGGACGATCTTCTTTGACCGCATGCAAAGAAAGCCCCACCAATCATTTCTGGCCACACTCGATCGAACGAGCGCTACAGCAACGAGCAACAAGCAACGCGCCACACTGACTATCGGAGAAGTCACCGCGGGACCTTTTCATGGAGTGCTTCGTTGGACCTTCTTTGCGGGAAGCCCTTTCGTTCTCCAGGAGTGCGTCGCACAAACCGAGAGAAAATCGACTGCATTCCTTTACGACACGGGGCTTATTTGCCGCGACAAATTGCCATCGCACATGGCATGGCTAGATACCGATGGCACCTTTCGAAAAGAAGCAACCTCGTCATTTGATGTCGTTCGGAAGCTGCCCGTTGGGAAGCGTTCAATTTGCGCGGAGTTCAATCGCGGGTCGATTGCCTTGTTCCCGCTGCCGCATCGTTACTTCTATCCGCTCGACTTTTCTGACAACTTAAGCAATATCTGGGTCGGCCCCAATTATGAAGATCAAAATGTCCCGATGGGCTTTGGCATTCGCCATGACACGAAGGGAGACGATCGATATGTCCCTTGGTTTAATGCTCCCCCTCAGACACTGCAAGAAATGGGAATGTTTTTACTGTTCTCGGACCAGTCGGCTGAAGGAACGCTGAAAGAGGTTGAGCAACTCACACGCCAAGATCGCTTTGAGTCCCTTCCGGGACACCGTGTATTCTCAAGCCACTATCATGTCGAACATGCGCGTGAAATCGTCAGGGCAGAGGAGGAATCTGCCAATGAGGCGAACCAAGTCACCGGCCGCACCGCGAGCGGGAGAGAATATCGCATTCCCCAATCGCTGCAGGATCCTGGATTCATGCGTGTCTTTCGCCAGATGGGAGTGGACATCGTCCATCTGGCCGAATTCCATTATGGCAACGCTCCCCAATGGAACGAATCGAAGCGGCTGAAACATCTGGAGATCCTGCATGCTGAATGCAAACGTTTAAGTGATGAGAATCTCTTATTGCTGCCCGGCGAAGAGCCGAACGTCCATCTGGGCGGTCACTGGATCAGTTTTTTCCCGCAGCCGGTTTACTGGGTGCTCAACCGTCCCGATTCGGCTCCGTTCGTGCGAGAAGATCCACACCTTGGGAAGGTTTACCACGTTGGCTCAGAAGCAGATGTATTGCGTTTGCTGCAAACGGAAGGCGGCTTAGCCTGGACAGCCCATCCTCGCATCAAGGGATCCACTGGGTTCCCCGATCGATATCGAGACCGTCTTTTCTTCCAATCCGATCGATTTCTCGGCGCAGCCTGGAAAGCGATGCCTGCCGATCTCTCAAAGCCTCGACTGGGGTCGCGGGTTCTCAACCTCTTGGACGATATGGCAAACTGGGGAGAACCCAAGTACGTGCTGGGGGAAGTGGATGTGTTCCAGATCGAGCCCGATCACGAATTGTACGGCCACATGAATGTCAATTACCTACGTCTCGATCAGGTTCCGGACTTCACCCATGGCTGGCAGCCAATTCTTGACGCACTTCGGGATGGTCAGTTTTTTGTCACGACCGGAGAGATTCTGATCCCGCGATTCACCGCCGGCGGGCGCGAATCGGGGGAATCCGTGCCAATTCCAGCAGATGGCACATTACCCGTGCGGCTTGACTTAAAATGGACGTATCCCTTGTCCTACGCCGAAATCATTACGGGCAACGGCGAAGAGGTCAGACGTCAGCGCATTGATCTTTCTGAAACAGGTGCTTACGGTGAGGCGACTTTTCCAGTGGAAGCCGACGTCTCGGGCCAGGCCTGGATTCGAGTTGAAGTTTGGGATATCGCGACGAACGGTGCGTTCACTCAACCCGTCTGGATTCGGTAACCTGAAAACTCGAGTACCGCACAGGCGATCCCACACCTCCGGCCAAGAACCGATCCAAATCGCCGCCGATAAAACAGAGAAGAAATCAACGATTCAGGATCTGTAATGGGGAAAGCAACAATCGCCCCGAAGCTGATTTGATGCAGACCGCACCCAGGAAACGAATTGACGTCTGACCTTAGCTTTTAAATAGATCATCAATTCACTCAAAATAAAGATGGGGATGACAGGAATCGAACCTGCACTCCGGTAAAGGAACTAGATCCTAAATCTAGCGCGTCTGCCAGTTCCGCCACATCCCCGATCGAGACAGCCGATGGCCATTCAAGATCTCCGCAGACTATCCGAGATCGCCAAAATCTGCAAGATGTCCCAACAGGGTGAAACACACCGCTGCACCCTCTGAACTCAGAGACAGCTCGCAGCGGACCTCGCCGCCGCAAACATGCTGTTAACAGGCGAATCATCCTGCATGAAATCAGACACAACAAGCGGAAAAAGCGGCTCCACCGTCGCCAGCAAATCCCCGCGATCAGGCCGCAAGAGCTGATCCTGTCTTTCGAAAAATATACCTGGCGGATCCCGAATGCAGTTATCGCGTTGTTTAAGGAGCACAAAGGGTGCTGCATCAACGTTGGAATGGGGTGGCTTGTCATTGCAAACGGGCATGGAGACCACTTTCACCAAAGTATTGTCAAGCGCAGGCTGCATCTCGACGCGATGGCAAGCCACCTTATTTCGATGTTTCAGCACCACCTCATCAAACATCTGGAATCACCACCGTCGCAGAGACCGTAAACTCTCCAGGCTGAGTTTGCACAACGAGCTGCGAATTCACTTGGGGGAAGCTCGCATGAAGACCTTCACGACTCGATGGAATGGCCGTTCTCTCAGCTGTGTTTTCAAGCCATCCGATGTTTTTCACGAGAATTTCCTGCTCTGCGGCCATTTATCGATCGATGAAGAGCTTGTTGCGTCGGTTTGGTTCTGTGAACAGCCCAAAACCTGGCGAATCCGTGGCATGCACGACGGACCGCAACGGGAACACTCCAGCGTCAGCGACGCGATCATGGAGTTCCTAGTCGCAGAAAGCGGTAGTAACGTAGACGAAAAACATGCTTGTATTGAATAAGCAGCGAAGAGGAGCAGGAATCAAAGGCGGTGCCGATGCAAGACGAGCGATGGCCGATATTCGCTGAAGCCAGAAGCAATGCGATGTCGCTCAAGCCCAGGCCATTTAACTCCTCGCTCGACTTCTCATTGGCCGACATCGCTGGGTCACGAAAACACCACGAATTCACGGTGAAAAAAAACACAGCAGATTTCGTGCTTTTTAACCCTCGCTCCCGAGTTTGAACCACCTGTTCCCGGCCAGCACTGATTATCGTTTTGAGAATCTGCCGTGCCCAGTTTTCTAAGGTATATTTCTGCACCTCAGTCATTCGCCTCGCGCCCAACCGGTAATTCTGAAATTTGAGGCCCCGGCGAACGACTCCCTCGATGCAGATCATGAATCGATACCGATAATTTGATGGAGAATTGGCTCCGTGTCTCGCCTACGGCTGTCCTTGATTGTTTTCATTGCTTTTTGGGTTTCTTCAGAAAAAACGAGCTTTGGCCGGGAACCGGGCTGGCAGCGTGAAATCGTCGCACGCGGCAGGCAAGCAGAAAGGATTCGCTCCCAGGAGATCATCCATCGTCCCTACCGGCCCTTTCATTTCTATGGAAATACGATCCGCCGCCTCCACTACCGCAGTAGCGGACGTCCTACTGCGAATGACATTCGCCGCAGCTTAACGGTGCTGACAAATCCATAAGTACCGCAAGAAATCCCACGAGCAAGCGGTATTCTCCCCCCCGTGCAGCATTCGGTTTTTACAAAAGAAGTGGCAGCCTTGTTGCGAACCGCGCCGCGATCGCGACAATATAGGGAGTTGCCAGCTACGGAGAAATCAGGATTCAGAAGTGCAGCCTAACTAATAGGCGGAAAGGCGGCGACCGTATGGAGACTCAAAATCGCAGCGGTATTTCTGCGTCACGACAGGGAATGCAGCCAAGCCCGGACGCAGCTCGTCATCGAAGACGGCTCAGTCCAAACCGACGGCGTTCCGGTCAGGAGCGCAATGAACGGGTAAAAGAACGCTGGCCCACATCGCGCCGACGGCTTCGACGCGGTTGAGCGGCGGCTTAATCCAGGACCGGCGACTGCAAACGCTCGATCTCGTATAATCCGGTTCATGACTCGCCCTGAACCCAAGCCCCTTGATCCACAAGAGGTCCGTGCCTTGGCGTTGGAAGTGATACGCCAGGACCGTTTCCCGCAATTGGCCACCTGCGACGGTGACCAACCGCGGGTGCGTCCGGTCTCTCCTGTCCGCAGCGATGGTTTCACGATCTACGTTGCAAATCTTCAACGCTACAACAAGACTCGCGAACTCGCAGCCAATCCTGCCCTCGAACTGTGCTATCTTGACAAGAACCACAACCAAGTTCGGATTACCGGTACTGCTGAAATCGTGAGCGAGCGTCCTCTTTTACAAGCGATCTGGGATGAGAATCCGTTGTTGCGACAATACCTGGGTTCGATCGACAACCCGGAACTGATTGTTTACCGACTCCGACCTGCGCAAGTCCGTTACATGCAGGAGTGGGCGTTGGAATATTACGAGGTTGATTTTTGACGTTGCCCGTTAGCAATCTAACTTGATGGATCAATTCATGTCAGCGAAAGCAATACGTATCGGCCAGATGACTCGTCGTGAGTTCAGAGAGCGAATGCAGGGCGGTGAACTGAAAGCCTGCATCATTCCGATCGCAGCGATCGAACAGCACCTCGAACATCTCGCTATGGAACATGATTGGCGGAGCGTCACCACCGTATCCGAACGTATTGCCAATTCACTCACACCATCCGTGATTGTGGCTGAAGCAATTATGGTCGGGGTCAGTGAACACCACATGACCCACGCGGGAACCCTCACGCTACGCCCGGGTACCTTCATTGCCGTCCTGAACGACCTGATCCGAAGCGTCATCCACGCTGGCTTTACAAACATCCTGGTCCTGAATGGCCATGGCGGCAACATACAACCCTGTGAGGCGATCTGGGACCAATTCGTTCGCGAATTCCAAGTGAACCTTCAATTCATATCCTATTGGGATGTGCTAACCGAAGAAGATGCCACGCTTCTCAAGAGTGGGCAACGGTTACCCGACGACTTGCCAGGACACGCTCAGGAATTTGAAACGGCGTTCGCTCTGAGCCAATTCCCTGAGAATGTTCGCGACGAAGCGATGCGAGACCAGCAGGACGCAAGTCCGCTCGAAGCCACGGCCGCACAGGGAGATGAATTTCTCGAACGAATTGTCAATCGACTTTGTGGTTATCTCCAAGAGATGATCGACGGAGAACGGGTTGCGGAAATCCCGCCATTTCACCCGTAGACACGTTCATCAAGCCCAAGTCTTGCCAGCAGTGACTGCAGGAAAAGGGCATAGTGACTGCAGTGAATCGCTAGCCTAAACCTGGCTTGACACCCCTGGTCATTTCCTGAGAATTCGCACGCAGTACTCGACCGCACGAGTATTCGATGAAGGTGAGTTCGTCTTCAAACCAAGGACCCAGTTGTACCGTCGTCGACCGTGACTACCAGGAAGGTGGAGCGGCTTCGACCCATCCTTGCGGTTCCCGCCGCACTAGGGCAAGGAGGCCTTAGTAGCATGCAAGATCTCTCGACTACCCCCGGTGGTTTACGTCTTTCTGAAATCGTGCCTCAAGGTCGCTGGCATGGTGGCAAAGAGGTTCGAGTTAGTTCGTGCTGCATGCAACCGGAGCAGTGTCAGCCCGGTGACATGTTTGTGGCCCGAGACGATGACGAGCTCCAGACGCAAGAATCCATTTCGATGGCTCTTGATCGAGGCGCCACGTCGATTCTTTCGGAACGAATCTTCCCCAATTCAGTTCCCCAATTCATTGTCCGAGACGTCCGGGAGGCCTTTGGAAAGGTCTGCCACGCTTTGTCGGGCAATCCATGCCAGGCCATGCGAACCATTGGGATTACGGGATCGTTTGGAAAGTCGGTGACCCAGCAACTGCTGCTGGGGATCTTCGCTGAGGCGAAAGTCCACACAAGCTCGATGCATGCCACGGGGCCTGCGCCGACAACCCGAAGCCCCCGTACCCTCGACATTCAGCCCAGCCCAGCTGCCATTGCCAGTTGGCTTGCGAAGTCACGAAATCATGGAGCCACGCATGCTCTTCTTGAGGCCTCGAGTCGATCGCTGGCAACGCGGCAATTCAGTGGCATGAGTCTTGACGCGGCTATTATTACAAACATTCGCAGGAAGCACATTGAATGGCACGGTTCGCTGGCAAATTATCACCACGCCAAGGCGCGCATCCTGCAATACTTAAAGCCGGGTGGTTTCGCAGTCATGAATGCGGACGACCCTGCGAGTCGAGCACTTCTCGCAAAGCTTGACATGCCAGTCCTGACCTTTGGACTCAAGAATCCAGCAGAGCTTTCGGCAACCTTGGTTGAGCGTCACCGGAGCGAACAGACTTTTTTGCTCGACGCCGGAGACGAATCGATCGCGATTCGCACACGAATCATCGGTGACGCTCACATCTACAACTGCCTGGCAGCGGCAGGCGTCGCACTCACGCTCGGTTTTGATCCGAGCCAGATCGTGCGAGGCATTGAAAGCATCAAGTCGATTCGCACGAAACTTCAACGAATTGAGTGCGGACAGGAATTCGGCACTTTCATCGATGCATCGTACAGCCCTGAGGCGCTTGGAAACGCGCTCAAAACACTCCAAGAGGTGACCGAGGGTCGATTGCGTGTCGTACTTGGCGTAGACCACCGAGTCAGCGGAGAAGCGCGAGCCAGAACTGGCCAACTCCTCGAACGATTCACGGACGAGTCCGTTCTCACAAGCAGTCGCTTTGATCGCAAAATGGCGCTCAACTCAGCCCATGAAATATTAGATGGCTTCGACCGACCTTCGCAGGGCCATTTAATGCCTGACCGAGCAAAGGCGATTTGCTGGGCTCTCTCCCAGGCTGAACCGGGCGACATTGTCCTGCTAGCCGGCGGACGCCCGTCACCAGGTCCCGACCAAGTGCAACTTTCGGACGAAGACATCGCACGTTACTGGATCCAACACGCGGACGATATTGGTCATTGTCCGTGGAACCCCGCCTGATGAAGGAATTCGCTCTGTCTAGCGAAAGGACTGATGCAGCTAACTGCTGGTGAACTGACCGAAATCCTGTCTGGTCAATTACGCTTGGGCGAGATGCCACCCCTCGCAGGTGACCTGGAACTGATCCAGCGTATCTGCGTTCCCCATTACACTGTCGAACCAGGTGACGTCGTCTTTCTTGGTCGCGGCCTACAGCCGACTTCTGAAAGTGAACGACTCCAGGCCCATGAGGCATTTGCCCATGGAGCCTTGGGGATTGTCAGCTCCTTTCCGATTGAACCATGGGCCGGCCGATTCTCGATTCAGGTCCCTCACGCTGGAGCGGCACTCTGGGAACTCGCTGCCTGGAACCGGCAACAGCTTTGCGGCAAAACGATTGTGATCATCGGCAACGCACTTCCGGCACAAATGGTCCATCAGGCAATAAAAGGCCTGGGCCTTTCCGCTGAGCTCTACGAATGTCATCACCCAGTTGAAACGACGGTACCGCTAGCTCTCGCAAAAACAGACCCACAAAAGACGGTTGTGCTTTCATGGAACTGCCATGAATGCGAGTCCAACATGCAGCTAATCTCGTTATGCCGCTGCGATTCAGTGCTGCTTCACACACCCAACCAGGAATCAGAAAAAAAATTGACACACGATGATATTTTGACATTGGCACAACAAACCAATGTTGTTATATCCCTCCCTCAGTCAACGACACATGTCTTTGATTCGACACTTCGAGCAAACGTAACGACCGCAGGACCTTCAAATCATTTTGATGTGTACCCGTCGGCCGTAAACGAGCAGCCCAACGGCATTCGTATGTTGGTCGGCTCACAACCTTTTCACTTACGAAATCAACAACTGACCAGCGTCGACGACGCAGTGGCTGCAATAGCGATCCTGCGTTCCCTCGGTTTCGATCTCCAACAGATTTCGAGTTCCTGGGATAAGGCGAGTCAATAAGAAACGCGAGGGCTTCACCGTCAGCATTGAATACATGCGGGATTTCAATGCTGCCCTCCCTCCTGGGTTGAAGCGTACAACTTATCGGGTTCAACGGTAACTGGGTCAACCGTTCCGCTAAGTGCTTCGCGGTGAAGCTTCAGACTGGGCACCGGAGAGCGATCGCTCTCCGGTGCTCCAGGGAACACCAAAGGCGAGGCATAATGCCTCGCCTTTTTTTTGGCGATCCTTGCCATCCCCGGAACGACTGGCTGCCTCAACTTATTCCGCATACGACCTGGATTGGCGACACACCGTCTTGACGATCTTGGGGGCAAGCGATCAGAAATTCGCTTCAGGCTGGACGCGTTGACACGAACAGTCACAAGGATTATCAAGCAACGTAAGAGCTCCCATTACCGCCGATACTTGTGCCGGCAGCACCAACCTCCGAGAAAGAGCAATGAAGCCTACTCCCAGTGCCATCGTCACAGGATCATCACGCGGAATTGGACGAGCCATCGCAACTCAACTTGCTGCGAATGGTTTTGGTGTCACGGTGAATTACGTTCGCAATGCAGACGCAGCTCAAGAAGTCGTTGACGAGATCAAGGCAAACGGTGGACAGGCGATTGCCGTCCAGGGAAACGTGGCAGAACCCACCGACCGTCAGCGACTCGTCGACAAAACCGTTGAACATTTCGAGAGCATCGACGTCCTCGTTAACAATGCCGGCATTACCTCGGTGGGTCGAAAAGACCTGCTCGAAGCCACGTCCGAGGGCTGGGACGAGGTATTTAACACGAACCTCAAGGGCCCCTTTTTTCTCTCACAACTGGTTGCGAATCAAATGTTGGATAACGGGCGGACTTCAGACTCGCAACGGCGATATATCATCAATATCACCTCCATCTCCGCCTACGCGGTTTCCCTGAATCGAGCGGATTACTGCATTGCCAAGGCTGGGATGCAAATGATGACCTGGCTTTTTGCCGACCGTTTAGCGGACAATAACATCGGAGTCTTTGAGATCTGCCCAGGCGTTATTGCCAGTGACATGACGGCGCCCGTCAAGGCAAAATACGATGCTCTCATTGAAGACGGTCTGACACCAATCCGACGCTGGGGGCAATCATCTGACGTCGCCGCTGCCGTGACAAGCATCGTCAATGGAGCCTTTCCGTTCAGTACGGGCGAACGCTTCAACGTGGATGGTGGCTTCCACATACGGCGGCTCTAGCAGGTCGCTTTCGTCACTCACGGACTTTGGAACAGTGCTTTTCTAAAGCTTCCCGCGCCGGATCTAACTCAAGCTTCGATTGCAGTTGCCGATGCAAACGAGCCACGCTTCAAAACGTTCTCAAGAGCAAACTAAAAAGTAACTGTCTTAGGACGTCGGGCTTTATCTCTTACACGTGCCGTGTTCCGTCGTTTGGTCGTGGAGCACTGAAACGAAGTGAACGCAGTGGATTTAGCGAGCCAGAAATCCGGGTTCATGGTCAGCTTCGTTTTGGGAAAACGCTGAATGTAAAAGGAGATGAACACACTGCATTTTTTTTTCGTTTCTGACAAAAAGATGCTTGCCATGAGGGTTATGTGCTTTATGCTGGTGCTCCGGACCTGCACGAAAAGCGGGATCCGTGCATGCATTGGATGCATCTTTGAAGAAATAAAACTGGAACGCTACTGAACGCATAAAAAAACGTCATCGCATCAGGCAGCCCGTCATGAACGGTCGGCCTTGTGTGTTGGCGTTTTTTTTTATGCCAACACCTGAGGAACTGACCATGAAATCCCGAAATCTTCTCTTTAGTGCTCTTGTTTTGAGCGTATGTGTCAGCGGTGCATCCGCTGAAATCAACATCAGCTGGGGTCCAGGCGGACACCTCGATGGTACCGAATTCGCAGATTCCTGGCTGGTAGACGACGGATCTGCCTTCGGCGATCGCGGCAATGGCTACAACTACGGCTGGTTCAATGGTGCTGGCGATCCAGATCCCCAAGACGCAAACCGAAACCGTAACAACGCTGCTTCGCCAAGCGAGCTGTACGATACGCTCAATCACATGCGTAAGGGCGACGTCAACAGCTGGAAGATTGAGATCCCGAACGGCGAATACAACGTTCATCTCGTCGCTGGCGATCCCAACCACACCGATCAAGAAAACGACATCAACGTTGTTGGCGGTAGCATGAGTGTTCTCATCGACGACGAAGGCGACGGAAATAACTTCGACGAATTCGACATCACCATCACGGTTGATGAAGGATTCCTCCAGTTGGTTCCTGTCGAAGCCGCTAACAACCAAAAGGTTTCGCACATGTCGATCACCGCGGTTCCCGAACCCGGCTCGATCGTGCTTGCAGTGTTTGGCCTGTTAGGATTATTCGGCCTGGCACGACGACGCCGTTAAGACGCGTGTCATCGCGACAATCGAACAAAGGCCGCCTCTTGTGGGGCGGCCTTTGTTATTGGAGTTAGGGAAAAGCAGAGAACTGCCGAGCGACGTTGCTGAGTTGAGATTATCTTAAAGAAAGAGTATCTCGAGAGCAGCGGAACTCATGAAACAAGCACGCCCAACACCTCCACCACCGATTATTCATCTCGTATTCTTTCTATCCGGCTTTGCAGCCTTGGTTTACGAGATTTCCTGGTCCCGTCAGATCGGGCTCTTGTTTGGGCATACGGTTTACGCGGCATCCATTGTGCTGGCGAGCTACTTCCTGGGAATGGCAGCAGGCTATCTCGCGGGTGCTCGTTGGTGTTCCCGCCTACACCCGCTCCGCGGCTACGGCTATGCTGAAATCGCTGTCGCAATCTGGGCTTTGTTCGTGCCGACCGTCTTAAGCGTGGTCGAAAGCCAATTCATAGGAGCGATGAGCAACTCCAATCCGTTAATCCAATTAATCATTCGTGCGATCTTCGGCCTCACGATTATCTTCCCGGCCACTTTTGCGTTAGGCCTCACTTTACCGATGATGGCGGAATGGCTTTCTCCTCGCCACGGGATTGATATCGGTCGTGTTTCCTTGGCTTACGCCGCCAACACGCTGGGCGCCTTGGCGGGCGCCGTGGTGACCCCCGTCTATCTATTGTCAAACGCGGGCGTCGCCCGCAGCAGTTATATCGCCGCAGGAATCTCGGCTCTCTGTGCTGCTCTCGCGATTCTGATCTCCACACGTCGCTCCGAGGCGATTGATCAAGCCCCCTCGGAAAGTCCAAAGTCCGATCCTGGCTCGAAGCTAACAATGCAGTGGACATTCATCGCGGCCTTGTCCGGAGGCGTAACGCTCGGCCTTCAGGTCGCGTATACACGGATGTTCGCGTTGGTGTTTCACAATAGCACCTACACGTTCGGCACAATCGTAGCCGTCTTTCTGCTCTCACTCGCCATCAGCGCCTTCATTGTATCCCGATTGCATCAACGCATTTCCGCTGAATCGATTATTGGCTGGGCGAGCTGCCTTGGTGCGATCACCCTGAGTATCTCGGTCTTAATATTCCTGGATCGAACCCGACTTGAATTTTTCGACGAGGGGACCACATTTGGCGAGCACATGACGGCCGCTTATCTCCTGGTATTGTCCGTGGTGGCGATCCCCGTCCTGTTACTCGGCTTAGTCTTGCCTGCGGTATGGAGTGCAGTCGACGCACAAGCAGGCGCAGGACGCGTTGTCGGGCGCCTAACGGCTGCCAACACCTTCGCCGCTGCCGCCGGATCACTCCTGATCGCCTTCGTCATCATCCCACTTTTGGGACTGTGGTGGAGCTTTGCCTTACTCGCAATTCTGGCTTATCTCCCAGCCATTTGGCTGTGGTGGATTGCAGGGAAGCGGACGCATTGCATCGCATCGTTTGTTGCCGTGATGCTCCTGGCGGGCGTTTCGGTAGGCACGGGCCTTTCGGCACGGACGCTTCCCGAGGGCACTCAAGTCAAGATTCTCAAGCAGTGGCAAAGCCCCTACGGATGGATCGATGTCGTGGGGGTTCCCTCGGACAATTTCCTGGCTCTGCGAGAAAACATTCATTATCAACACGGCGACACGGGACTGTCGAAGGATCGAGAACATCGGCAAGGTCATATTCCATTACTCATTCATCCAGACCCCGAGGACGTGCTTTATCTAGGCCTCGGCACCGGACTCACCGCTGGGTCAGCCGTTGTTCATCCCGACATTGAATCGATTGACATTGTCGAACTGATTCCCGAAGTTGTCGAGGCTGCTGCATTGTTTGGCGACTACAATCATCAGCTACTCAATGATGAGCGAGTTAACGTGCACATCGATGATGCGAGACACTTTCTGCTCGCTTCCAATCGCAAATACGACGTCATCATTTCGGATTTATTTGTCCCCTGGCAAAGCCAGAGCGGCTATCTCTATACCGTTGACCACTACGAGGTCATTCGTGATCGTTTACAGGAAGACGGTCTGTTTTGTCAATGGATCGGCTTTTTCCAAATCGGGCAGTCCGAGTTTGAGATGATTGCGAACAGTTTCGCAAGTGTCTTTCCTCACACTTCTCTCTGGTGGGGCCGTGTTCAGGCTCATCAAGGCATGATTTGCTTGATTGGATCCAATCATCCGCTGGAAGTCGATTCTGATCACGTCGCAGCCCGGATCGCGCAAACCTTTCCCGGTGGCGCTCGAGACCCCTATTTGAGCAGTCCGGAAAGTGTGCTTCGACTTTACATCGGAGACTGGTCGCAGAACCCGTCGGCCATCTTAAATCGAGATGAATGGCCCCGTTTGGAGTTCTCGATGCCGATCACCTATCGCAATCAAGGGCTCTTAAAACGCAAAGCTTTTGTCGACTACTTTGATCAGGTGCTCACCAAGCTCCCGGATGGCAAAACACGATTCCGATCGAAAGATCCCAATCAACTCGAATCTCTGAATCGGAAACATCAGCTGCAGCGAGCGGTCATGACGCGACCGCCGAGAGGCTCCTAGTCCGAGGGAGCTTCCGCAAAAGCAGCGAACGTGCGTGTCAGCGACGAACGATTCGAGCATCGTTACAAAGTGGCTCGGCAGGTCGGTATTTGCAACCGGCCGATATTACAGCTAGAAGGGAAACTGCCAACCGTCCGGGACAACGGCATCTTTTACGATAATGGGAATCCCGTCACAGATGGCACAAGGCCCTTGCTCTCGAACGCCTTCGAATTTTTCTTTGGCTTCGATGCGAACACCGCGCCCGATGTGACAATTCTTGTCGACGATCGAGCCCACGATGACGGAATCGGCCCCGATACCGACGTGCGGACGTTCGAGCCGATCATCATCCCGCAATTCGAGGCGAGTTTCGTATTCGTCGGACCCCATAATGATCGAATCTCGAATGGTTGCATTTTCGCCGATCGTGCACCGCAGTCCGATCACACTATTCTCGATCTTGACACCTTGCGAGATCCGACATCCGTCTGCAATAAGACTGTTTCGAACATGAACACCATCTAATCGGGAAGGCGGCAGGAAACGAGCGCGTGAATAGAGCGGTGCCTCCGGAGAGACTAAATCGAAGGGTGGTCGATCCGTCGCCAATTGCAAGTTCGCATCGTAATACGCACGAATCGTACCGATATCTTCCCAGTAGCCATCAAAGAGATGAACCTGAACGTTCTTCGGCTCGATTAACGTGGGAAAAATCTCTTTGCCAAAATCCTGATGTGTCGTGCTTTTGAGTACGTCGACCAACAGATCTCGATTGAAGACGTAGATCCCCATGCTGGCCATGCATTCACGACCGCGGCTTTCAATGCCACGCGCATCCACCCAAGCCGGATCCATGAGAACCGACTCCAGTTCTTCGGCCGTCTTTGGTTTTTCTACGAATCCCTGAACTGCACCATCATCGGACAACCTCATGATGCCCAACCCAGCAGCCTCGGAACGATCGACGGGAATGGCAGCAATCGTCGCATCGGCCTTGGATTCAATATGCGTCTTGATCAGTTCCCGATAATCCATGCGATAGAGCTGATCCCCAGACAGAATCAACACGTAATCGACATCGGACTGTTCCAGGTAACGTACATTTTTGCGCACAGCATCAGCCGTTCCTTCATACCAATCCGTCCCGTCCATCGTCTGCTGTGCAGCAAGGATTTCGACAAAACCGGCGCTGAACGCATCAAACCGATAGGTTTGTCGAATATGTCGATGAAGACTCACTGACATGAACTGCGTGAGCACATAGATGCGACGAAGGTCGCTATTGATACAATTCGAAAGCGGAACGTCGATCAAGCGATATTTGCCGGCAAGCGGAACAGCCGGTTTGGAGCGGTACTTTGTCAGCGGATACAGACGTGTCCCACGTCCGCCCCCCAGCACCAAGGTTATGACATTACGCATACGTTTTGTTTACCCCGCAATCTTCGGAAGAATGAATCGCGTGGCCGGCCTCAAGAACACCATTGAGAAAGATGGCTGAAGCATCGCGGCCGACATTTGACCCGCCCCTGCAACATAGCAAAGCACACACAGAGACTTCAACCCGCGTCTCGCCGCGAGCATGCAAAAAGTCAGCAAACCATGACGGATTTGTTACCGCTTTTCTGATTCAAATCGGACACGGGCTTCGCTGCTGCTCAAACAACTCGGCAAGAAACTGGTAATCCAATTCGTCCGCTTCGACGGCCTCGACGATCGACGTTGCCCCCCAGTGCTGCGGCTCCAGAGAAACAGTCGTAGATCTTGCCGACCCAGTACTTTCGGTAAAGCCATTAAACGCAACTGAATTTACTCCGACCTCAATTGCATCAAGCGAGTTGGATCGTTTCGATCCGTGGGGCAACAATGCGGACAGGCACCATCAAATCGTCTGGACATTCGTTACGAGAGACCGCAAAGCTAACTCGATTGCGTGAATGCTTCCTTGATCCGTTCGTCCGCAAGACTGTCGACGACCAGCGATGCACCGTCGTATTGATGCCCGCAACTATGCTCTCCGGGTACGGCCACCGCAAACGCATTGGCTCGAACCGCAGCACGACACCCAAGTTCGCTGTCCTCGAGTACCATCATTTTTTCAGGCGGAATCCCGAAGCCTGCCGCAGCCCGTTGATAGATCTCTGGATTTGGCTTGCCCTCCGTCACATCTTCAGCCGTCAGAAAAAACGCAAACTCCGTGGGGAGTTGCAGTAGCTTCAGAACTCGGTCCACGAATGCGCGTCGGCTACTGGTCGTAATCGCCTTAGGAATGGAAAGCGAATCCAAATGTCCGATGAGATCCACCAGTCCCGGCATGGGGGCAAGTCTTTCATCGAGCAAACTATCGAGAACCGAGAAAGTCTCCACCTCAAGCTCTCCTACCGATTCGGACAGATCGTAGTGTTCAATCATCAGCGGGATGGCAACACGACTCGGGCGGCCCATCATCTGCCGGATGAGATTCATATCTAGCTGAAGCCCTCGCTTTTGCACCATTCGTTTGGCCACCTCGATGAAAAGCTCCTCGGTATTAACCATTAAACCATCGAGATCAAAGGCAACGGCGACGATCTTTCGAGCCATACTGATTGAGACTCCGTAAGGGGCGATAACGCAAATCAAGATCTAGATTCGCAAACTTTGGTTTTAACACGATTCCAAGCCAACCCTATAGCCCTCTTGGCCAACATTCTGCGTATAATCCGATCGGCCATCGACCGAGTACCCTATCATGACTGAAACCGCGCAACCGCGTGTCCTGATCCTGTGTGAATACCCAACGCTGAACGGCGGCGAACATTCGCTGCTTAGTACACTGGACGAATTGCAAAAGTCGTTCGATGTTCAGGTAGCGGCGCCAAGTATGGGGCCGCTCTGGGAAACGTTGCAGAAGATTTCAGGTATTCAGCCCATTCCATTGGATCTACCCGCACAACAATTCTCCCTGGCGGATCGCCGTAAAAAACTCAGCCATCTGATTTCCTACGTCCAACCGGCGTTGGTTCACGCGAATAGCCTTTCGATGAGTCGGCTAAGCGGGCCGGTCTGCGCTGCTCTGGACCAACTGAGCCTGGGGCATCTGCGGGACATGATCAAGGTCAATCAGACGATCCAGGCTGATTTGACCACTCACCGTCGACTCATCGCCGTTTCTGCCGCAACGCGAGACTGGTATCAATCGCTCGGGATCCCCGAGAATTCGATCCACGTGCTCCACAATGGAGTCGACCTCGAACGCTTTCAGCCGCAACCCGCAGAGGGTTATCTTCACCGCGAGTTGGGCCTTGAAGTTGAAACCCCTTTGATCGGTGCAATCGGACAAATTGGCATGAGGAAAGGACTCGACCACCTATTGAAGGCGGTCCGTGAGATGGAAAATCGGGATGCCCATGTCGTGATTGTCGGCGAACGGCACTCTCAGAAACCTGAAGCCGTGCAGTACGAAGAAGGGCTCCATGCTTTTTCAGAGCGTGAACTTCCGGGCCGTGTCCATTTTCTAGGTCGTCGACAGGACGTCGATCGGCTTCTGCGGGAATTGACCATTTTGGCGCATTACGCACGTCAAGAGCCCCTTGGCCGTGTGCTCCTCGAGGGCGCAGCGAGCGGCTGTTGCATTGTGGCCTCGGACGTGGGGGGGACTGTCGAGATTTTCCCACCTGAAAGCGATTCTGCCGTTTTGTTTAAAGCAGATCGTTTCGATGAGGCAACGTGCAGCCTCCAAGAATTACTGTCCTCACCAACGAGGCGTGAGGAGCTGGAAAAATCGGCCCGCAGGCGAGCCATTGAGGCATTTGATCGACACGCGGCAGCCGGTCGTTTGATGCATCACTACAACGCGATTCTTTCTTGAAAAAGTTAAATGAAAGTCCGTCCTACCGGGATCATTTCCTAAGCTAAATTATGACAACGAGCGTGAGTTCACGCGAATGCCCTAGGCCTTTCCCCTATAGACTTCAGACGAATCCCCGCACCCATTGACGACGCAACTATGATCAACTGCCAAACACTCGCCGAGACTGTCCAAAAGATCGAACCCGCGGCTGAACTTCAACAAGTCGCTCGCATTTGCCTTCTGCTATCCAACGCTTCGGAGAGCGTTGAGGAGCTTGAGGACACCCATAAGTTAACCCATGCCTGGCAGGACATGAGCCTTCGCTTACAAGCCGCCACGGATCAACATGCGGCCATGACTCAAGAGCTTGAGGACCTTGCCCAATCCGATCCTGACAAGTTCAGTCAGGAACAGATCTGGGTATTGATCCGAGCCATTAAGGTGCAAAGTCAGATTCTTGAGCTTTATCTCGGTGAACCGGCTCCTGATATTTAACGGACAACCGTCAGTAGCCGATCGCAGCGGGAAGCGAGGAGGACAAGACCAGACGGCAAATCTGTCCTCCACATCCATCATGGACAAGGGAATCCTTCTACCTACCAATCGCACGCGGGATCGCCACGGCGCGATCAACAGAAAAGAAAAAGAAGCTCTCTCTTTTCCATTACAATGGCTTCGTATTTGATTTACGACTTCCTTCTCAGCTGAAGCCATGCATCCACTCACCCCGCTCTACCGTTGCCTCGGAAATCGCACGTACGAACGTGGCGATAATCTCTGGATCAAGGTAGGACGATTCACATTAATCAAACCGCCGTGCGGCAAGATCTTCGATGTCAACCGCGAAGAGTTAGACGACCTCCTGCAGGAGACCGGCGCTCTGGCAGGAAGTTTCGCCACGTCACTACCAACTGGTGTCGATTCTATCGCCTACACAATTCAAGATCCAAACTATGGAATCCATTCAGTCAAAAGACAGTTTCGGCAGCATCTCAAGCGATACGAGAACCGATGCGAGGTTCGTCAAATTGACTGGAAACAACTTCGGGATGAGGGTCTTTCGATCAATCGTGACACAGCTCGTCAAAGACAAGACGTAGCCGCTTCCTATGCAGACCCACATCGTTGGGCGGAATTCTGCGAAGTAGTGTCTCAGGATGAAAACCTCGTCACGATTGGGTGTCTTGTGAATGGCAAACTAGCAGCATTCATCGTCGCCTGGATCGACGGCAATCGCTGCGATGGTTTAATGATGCATCACCATTCAGAATTATCAGACTTTCGCCCATCTCACAAAGTCATTCACGGACTCGGGCGAATCATGATTGCCCGTCCTGATATTTCACGGGTATGCTCCGGACGGGATATGATTCCTCGCCAGGCCTCAATCGCACAATTTAAACGAGGTGCGGGCTTCGAATCGACCCCCATCCGTGTCGCGGTTGTCATTCATCCCAGCTGGCGTCGATTGTTAACAAACCCCTGGTCTCGCCGTGGATTTCGGCATTTACGGCATACGATGGGCAGTCGATTCAACGCTCTTGAGAACTCACAGGTATTCGATGTCGCTGCCGTCACTCAGATCTAGATGGATTTCTTCGTTTCAGCAGTGATCAGATCAGCGGCTCTTTCGCCAATCATCAGGGCAAGCGCCGCAGTATGGGCATTGGTGATACAGGGAGCAATGGAGTTGTCAGCAACCCACAATCGATCTGTTCCACGGACTCGCAATTCCGGATCTACGACGGCCATGTCATCCTGCCCCATGCAACACCCTCCCACGGGATGATGAAACGTTGTCCCATGCGTTGAAATATATTCCCGATCGTCCATCCCTTTTGGCCGCAATTCATTCGCCACACAGAAACTGCGAAGGGCAGGGCAGCTGGCAATTTCTCGTGCACGGTGCATTCCCTTGATGAGGGTATCCCAATCCTGGGAATGAGAAAGATAGTTTGGGTCAATCACCGCCCCTCCCCAGGGATCGTCTGGATTCAAGCGGATTGATCCAGAACTCATGGGCTGGGACAAGACACACATCAACTCGACAGCTTGAGGTGCGCGATTCGTTTGAAACATCGCAAATAGCTCGATGATCGATGGTTGCTTCTCATTCCCAACGGTCAAAAAACAGCCAACTTCTCCACATGTTGAGGCCATCACTCCATCCCGAGATCGCAGATATTGCCAAGCGGCCGTAACCCAATGAGATTTCCGGCCTGGACTTGGCTGCTTCGACGAATAGACGAGTGGCACCCCGAAATGATCTTGGAGGTTTTCTCCGACTCCGGGAAGATCGACTTCTAGATTCACACCTGTTCCACAAAGTACATCTGCCGATCCAATCCCCGAACAGAGCAACAGCTTAGGTGACCCGAGAGCTCCGGCAGCCAAAATCACACCCTGGCGTGCATGTGCCTGAACTCGTTTACCGGCAGACTGAAGTTCAACTCCCTTCGCGATCCTATTATCAAACACAACACGGCGCACATCGACTCCAGTCAACAACCGCAAACGCTGTGAATGGCTATTGGTGGCGAGAACCTCTTGCCCGGCGCTTTGACGTTTTCCTTGGTTCTGAAAGACGGGAAACCAGCCACATGTCTCAGCAGCGTCCCCGCGTAGCAGCCGAGTTTGTTGCAGCCCCGACTGGACGCATGCGTCGAGGAAAGCCTCCGAAAACGGAGCTCGGTGTCGCGATTCTGAAATAGTGATCGGTGCTGAACCGTCTTCTGCAGCGGCCCGACCAAAGGCCTGCATCATCTCGGATCCTCGCCAACCTTCGTCGCCAGCGTCGCCCCATGCATCAAATGTCTGCGGCATCCCGGGCACGGCAATCATGGCATTCACTGCGGAACTGCCGCCTACNACGCGTCCCATCGGAAACAAGATNGATCGTCCCAACAAACTTGCTTGCGGAACAGAACGCAATGACCATGACCACTTTCGCCGCAAACTTAAACTAGCCAGAGGAACATCNAGAACAAAGGCTGGATACGCCGGTCCTGACTCCAAGAGCAGCACTGTCGCATCCGTTCGCTCCAGGAGACGGTGAGCGACCACACAGCCACTCGTTCCCGCTCCGACAACAATGAAATCTGCTTCAAGATGTGTCAATCATTTATTCCTGTTTTTGACCATCATTCGCTAGCTGCGACTCAGAGTCAACTTTCAACGGGCGAGTGATTTGAGGACCGTGCCTTGCGTACTTCGCAAGACAGTTTTTCTTGTGACACAAAGTTGCCGAAATCTTACTGGAGGGAGCTAGGCAATCACCTCCCGCAGCTTGACGGCCGGATCGTTGCTAAGAAAAACTAACTTCTTCAAAGCTACACTCCGATTTGCTCGCCGCAGGCATTTAGCAATATTGCCGATTCTATACCGGAAATAAAGCCGCTCGTACGGTATAAATAAGGATGATATCACTCCATTTCATCTGCGACTCTACCATGAAAAAACTGAACAACACTTTTATTATTCTCCTGTCATTGTCCACCTTTGCACAACACGTTTCGAGCAATGAGAATGATCTCGACCGGACCGTACCGATCTTCAAAGACGGCGAGGCCCAGATCGTAGACGGCTTCAAGGATCCGGATTATTGGATTCGACATGACCTCTGGGTGGAAACGGAATTTGATTCAGACAATGACGGTCGTCTTGACCGTATGCACGTGAGCGTCACACGACCGCGACAAACAGAATCCGAAGGTCTCAAATTGCCGGTGGTCTACATTTCGAGCCCTTATTTTGCAGGAACGGGCCAGGCAGGTTCCGAATACTTCTGGGATCCGCACCAGGAGCTTGGCCAACAACCGCCGGACCGCACCTTCCAACCGCCTGTCAAAAGACGGGGCATGCGCCCCATCATCTCCAAGTCGCACGCGAAGCAATGGGTACNACGCGGATACGTCGTGGTCCATTCGTCTTCACCCGGCACCGGCTTGTCGCAGGGGTGCCCAACTGTTGGGGGTGCTAACGAGTCGTTGGCACCCAAGGCGGTCATTGATTGGCTTTGCGGACGCGCCGACGGCTTCACCACCGCTGACGGATTTGATCGAGTGTATGCGGGTTGGTCAAACCATCATGTTGGCATGACGGGCACCTCTTACAACGGAACCATCCCTTTGGCAGCCGCGACCACCGGAGTCGATGGACTTAAGGCCATTATTCCCATCGCCCCCAACACTTCGTACTACCACTATTACCGCTCGAACGGCCTTATCCGCCATCCCTTTGGTTACATGGGCGAGGACATCGACTGCCTTTATGAGTATATCCACAGTGGTCCGGATAAAATGCGAGCCTCATGTGACATGCGAGTCCGCGATGAGACCATGCTGAAGAACTTTGATCGTGTCACCGGCGATTACAACGACTTTTGGGCGGGCAGAGACTACCTGAACCACATGAAGCCCATGAAGGCTGCTCTCTTGATGGCCCATGCCTTCAATGACTGGAACGTTGTCCCGGAACATAGCGTTCGCATTCTCGAGGCGGCCAAAAAGAAGGGACTCAGTCACCAGGTTTACTTTCACCAGGGAGGTCACGGTGGACCCCCTCCGATGAAGCTCATGAATCGGTGGTTCACTCGATATCTACATGGTGTTGAAAACGGCGTCGAAGANGACGCGCGATCTTGGATCGTTCGAGAAAACGCAGAACGAGATAAACCCACCGCCTACGAAGACTATCCTCACCCAAAAGCCAAGCGAGTCCTTTTCCATCTCCAGGGCGATGCCCCTAAACAGGGCAAACTAAACACCAAGGCTCGAAAAACAGAAAACAACGAAACGCTGATTGACAACTATTCTTTTGATGGAGAGGCACTGGCCAGAGCTGAATCGACCGAGCATCGGCTGATTTACTTGACGCCAGAACTAAAACAATCGGTTCACCTTTCGGGAACGCCCCGGATTAATATCTCACTCGCCTGTGATCGCGAAGCCGCCAATCTGTCTGTTTGGCTCGTCTCACTTCCATGGAACAAACGAAGCAATGCCAAGATCACGGACAATATCATTACGAGAGGCTGGGCAGACCCTCAGAATCATCAGTCACTGACAGACGGGGAACCCTTAGTTCCTGGCAAGTTCTATTCGATGAGCTTCGACCTGCAACCTGACGACCAGATCATTCCTAAGGGGCAGCAGATTGCCCTCATGATTTTTTCCAGCGATCAAGACTTCACGCTGTGGCCGAATCCTGGCACTGAGCTGACGATTAATCTCAACAAAACGTCACTCGAATTACCGATTGTCGGTGGCAAACGAGCCTGGAAAAAGGCGTTACGAGAGAAAGACAAGAGCCAAGAACCGTAAGGGGCAGATCTCGCGACGGAGGATCGAGTCACTGGAACCTATCGCTCTTACGTGGGAGCGGGGCAAACCATGATTGCGACATTCACGTACACAATGATGCCAACAATATCCACGATCCCTGCAACAAACGGGTTACTCATCAACGCAGGATCCTGGCCCAATCGCTGAAACACTAATGGCAATACGGAGCCGACAATCGTGCCACACAGCACGACCAAAACGAGTGTAATGGGAACGACAACCATGGCATCACGTGCCACGGTGAATCCAACGGGCAAGAACACCAGGCCCAATAGAGTCCCCAGCAACAGCCCCATCCAGATCTCTCGAACCATCACGGTAAGCCAATCGGACAATCTGATATTGCCACTGGTCAGCGCCGTAATAACAAGGGTCGCGGATTGATTTCCTGAGTTTCCACCGGATGAGATGATCAAAGGCAGGAACCAGATGAGGAATCCCCATTGATCGAGTTGAANCTCGTAATTCTGGATTGCTCCTGCCGTTAACAAGGCGCCAAAGAACAGGGGCAGAAGCCAGATTCCTCGATTCCAAAACAGTCGCCAGATGGGTGTCTGCAGATAGCCCAATTCAAGGGGTGCCACACCACCGATCCTCTGTGCATCCTCCGTAGCTTCCTCACGAACGACGTCGATGATATCGTCATGCGTAATAATGCCTAACATCCGATGCTGCTCGTCTACGACAGGGATTGCCAGGAGGTCATACTGAGCAACTTTGCGAGCCACATCTTCTTGATCATCATAGACATCCACCGTGATCGGTTCCGTCTCCATGATCTCATTGAGCTGTTTTTCAGGACTCGGAAGTGAGGAGATAAGATCGCGTGTGGAAAGGACACCACGCAAATGATCAGAATCGTCGACTAGGTAGATGTAATAGATGGTCTCGACTTCGCCTGCCAACCGTTGCAATTCGGCCAAGGCTTCGGTGACCGTTAGTCTTTCCGGCAATTTGACCAGATCGGGCGTCATCNCCGCGCCAGCCGTATCCTCCGGGTAAGCACTGAGCCGCAATGTTTCTAGACGGTCTTCGGGCGGAAGCAAATCGACCAGTTCCGCGGCGAAATCATCCTTGAGTTCGTTCAGCAGGTCGACACGATCGTCGGGCGCCATGTTGGCCACAAGCTCGACGACGCTTTCACGATCTTGCTCGCGAAGAATCTCGAATTGCCGCTCACGATCGAAATAATGAAAGATTTCGGCTCGAGTGCCGGGACTGGCGTGATTCAGCACTTGCCAAGCTTCGTGCGACGTGAGCCCCGACATAAAATCCGCCGTGGCAGCGGGGTGGATCGCCTCGCAGAATTCCCGCAATTCGCCTGCGTTCTGAGATTTCAACATCTCTCGCAGTTCGGGCAGGAAGAGCGTGTTGATCATGTCGTGCTTTCCAACCGGAACCTCAGAAAAATCANAGGTTCGGATTCTCGGAGCTCTCAACCGAATGGGAACGAGGTTCGACGAGGCAGTCTCGCCTCTCTTCGGATGGTTTTAATCAAGTCCGGCCAATGTCTCAAGGACGACAGGCGGCTTCAGCGTTGTCTTGTACCGTTTTAGCACTCAACTTCGCGAACCGGCCGTAACAAATTTTGCATCATCCTTGGCTGCGAGGCGAAATGGAGGAGCATTCGACTGCCAAGGACCCCTCGGTAGCCCACAATATCGAACCGAAACTGCGGATCGTCACAATAATACTGGAGTCCCGTTTGGGGCTCGATCGACCAGGAAGTGCTCCGATAACCCAGGATCGACGACTGAATGTCAGCCAACCAATTGGCCCTATCAAGCCGAATTTCCACCGGATGGCTTTCACCCGTCTGCCAACGGGCCTTTGCGGGCAACAAGCCGGCCATCGGAAACTGCCCAGCCTCACACTCCAGACTCTGGCAAGTATAAGCGAGTCCACCACCTTCCGCGTAGAGACGTCCGCCACGATTAACATGCTCACGCAATGCCTGCTTCATGCAATGGTTGCCTGAAAGTTTCTCGGCAAAGCGTTCAGGTTGCCCGCATCCCACCAGCACTAGATCGCACAGGTCAGGCAGACCCTCACCTCGCAGCGGAGAAAAGTCATGCAATCGGGCTCCCTGCATTTCAAGAAGGTCGAGCGTATCTGGAAAATAACAGTTGAAGGCGTCATCGTAGGCAATCGCAACATTCACATTCGACGATCGTTCCAAAAATGTCCATTCGTCATCAGCCGGATCTAAGGGTTCCACCTTCGTCGCAATTTCAGAAAAAAGATTCCAATTGAGCCCGGCTGTCATCTGATCGGCGAAGGGTTCAACCCATCGATTCCGACCGTCTCGTTCGATTTCCTGCTGCCAAGCCGACAATTCTGCTGCCGTGGCCGCGAGCGTACCCATCAAACGAACTCCGAAATGCGATTCAAGGTAGGTCTGCCAGTAGACTCGATCTTCAATCGAACGGACTCCCAGCAAAATCACTCCGCAAGTCATCTCAGGGATTTTGGGAAAGTAGCAGTGGCGACTTTCGCCAACATCCAGAACAACAATCCGCGGAAGCTCGAGCCACTCACAGAGTCGCTCCAGACTCCCCCCTGGCAATTCCGATTCCAATTCGGTCGCAAATTGACCAAAGACAATCGAGAGATCGCAGCCCCTCGCGCCAAGACAGAAACTCTGCCGACACATGGCCGGACTCATTAGCCAGCTGTCCAAGTATCGTTGTCGCATTCCACCCCATCGCGAAAACGACTCTGCACTCCTGAAACAGGATTGCGAAGAAAAGAGTTGAGCGATTCGATCCGCACGCTCCAGAGCCTTTAGCAGAGCTGCGAGAAGAGGCTGTAGATCGACTTTCTTCTGGATTGTTCCCAACGCAATTCGCGGAATTCGACACATGCACCAGAACCCATTTTGAGATATTCCTGCCAGCCCTAGGGTGTTCGACCTTTTCCCGTCAAAAGGTCCTACCCAACTGCAACTTGCCGAAGGGCCAACAGGTACGACCATGAATTCTTCGAGGTTACCNATTCGAGGTCAAGCGCGTAGACGTCACGACTGCCTCCAGTCGCAGAATCGCTCCAGCATGCAAAGAAAACTTGGCTACATGGAAATCTGGCAAAGTAGGGTAGCACAATAGCATCTTTCGTTTTAGATTTTCTTTAGGCCCAATGTTGATCAATTTGGCCAAAATCATTGAGAGACCCTATGGATTCTGAAGCCGATACATCTTCCGACATCGCATCCCGGCTAGACCTATGCGAAGAAAGAATCGGCTACTGCTTCCAGAATCAGTCGTTACTCCGCTCAGCATTAACGCACGCTTCGGGAGCCCAACACCGACTCGCATCCAATGAACGGCTCGAGTTCTTGGGCGATGCAATTCTCGGTTATGTCGTCTGTGAAATGCTATTCGAGCAATTCCCAGATTATCTCGAAGGGCAGCTGACCCGTATCAAGTCGGTGGTCGTCAGCCGCCAAACATGTGCAAAGTTGAGCCAGAATCTGGGTCTGGAACCTCTCTTGATCGTGGGCAAGGGAATCTCCACCGAGCAGCCCGTGCCTCGTTCACTGCTCGCCGACGTCTTCGAATCTCTGGTGGCAGCGATTCATCTTGATGGCGGCAACGAGGCGGCCAAAACGTTTGTACGGCGAGTCATTCAGGAAGAAATCGAGCTAGCGGCATCGGGGGCGAGCGACGACAATTACAAGTCGTTACTGCAACAAATCGTGCAACGAGATTTCGGAACAACACCGACTTATGCCTTGATGGAATCGCGAGGCCCTGATCACGAAAAGCGTTTTTGCGTCGCAGCTCGTTTCAATGACCGCANTTTTCACCCCGCCTGGGGTGAAAACAAAAAGACCGCGGAACAACGTGCCGCCGCAAACGCTCTTGCCGAACTCAATGGAGACGCACCGCGGTTCAATGAAACCAAATAGACGGTGAATATCAACTAACCGATTTCCTATATTTTGCCGGCGTGTTTCTGACCACGTGTCGCAGCAGTAATTGATCCATACCAAGACGTTGTATCACATTGCTCTCTGGTGGGCTCGACAGCATGCTTGCCATCTGCTTAATACAGAAGCAGGGCATTGAGGTTGAGGGAGTCAACTTCAAAACGATCTTCACTTGCTGCGAGAACGAGGCAGGACAGGCGGCGCGTGAACTAGTTTTACTCTCACCGTTGGGAGCCAGGAAGAAGATTATCTCGATCTGATCGAAAAGCCTTCGTTTGGTTATGGCCGTGGAGCGAATGCCTTTGTCGACTGCCGCGTCTACATGTTTCGTAGAGCCGCGAAGTACATGGACCAATTTGGCGCGGACTCCATGGTGAGCCATGAGGTCATTGGTCAGCGTCCCAAGAGTTAGAAGAAGCGTGATCTCGAGATCATTTCCCACCATTCCGATTTGGACGACCGTCTTCTGCGGCCACTTTCTGCCAAGCTGCTACCTGCCGCCTTGCCAGAACGCAAGGGCTCGGTCGACCGCGAAAAAATTTATGACTTTTCCGACCGCAGTTGCAAAGGTCTCATCGATCTCGCCAAGCAACTCGGACTGCAAAGCATTCCAGCACCCTCGACGGGCTGTGCCCTGACTGAACCCCGTTTTAGCCGCAAGGTGTTTGATCTCTTCAAACACACAGATCGAAACGATCTTTGGAGTTTCGACCTACTGAAATTCGGCCGACACTTCCGCTTCGACAAGAACACCAAGATCGTTATCGGCCGAAATGAGTCGGATAACGAATCACTTCGCTACATGCATGAAGCCGAACACGAACCGTCGACCACATTACTTTCACCTCAAGGATTCTCCGGATCGCGAGTCCTTATCGTTGGCACAGGCTATCAGAGGGAAGAGGTCCTAGAAATAGCCGGAGCACTCATACCGCGTTACGCCAAGGGATGCGATACGGCTGATCCGCAAGTTGAAATGAACGACGGAGTCAACACGCGACTCGTTTCGATTTAACCGACCAAAAATATCCATGCGTTGGAAACGGTGGCGACCATCACTTGATCTCCGCAAGAAGCTCCTTCCAACAGCGCACTTCATTTCGGGGAGCATGTTGCGGTGCTAAATCACGGCACCACCGCGTGATCTCCCGCGCAAACTCTCGATCCGCTTCGAATCGAACGAGCAACTCACGTAGCGCACGCGTATCTGCGAGCGGAAAAAGGGCAGGGCAACGATCCCCCAACATTCCTCGATTNCCCGAAATATCAGACGCGATCACGGGCGTCCCATTCACGAGTGCCTCCGCAATCACACTCGCTCCACCCTCCATACGGGAACTCAACACCAACAAACGTGCTCGTGCAATGATTCGCCGAGTGCGTCCATGAGTTTGCTCACCAACCCAGCGATACCGCGCATTACGATCCATTTCAGCTTCCGCCATTTCCCGCATACGATCCGACAGAGCGGCTCCGACATGAGTCACCTTGATCGATGAGGAAGCAGGCAGTTGGCGGACGGCGTAGGCAGTCCGAAAGGGATCCTTCACAGGCCGTAAATGTCCCGCCACAACAACTTCAAAGCTTCGCCGCAGAGGCGGCACCTTTCGAATTCCGACTGCCGATTGAAAGATGACACGACAACGTCCACGCAAGGCAACCGGTATTTCCTCAACCCCCGCAGGTTGTAACAGGACCAATCGACTTGCAAGTTTCAAACTATCCTGAGCTATCGTGGATCGCTGTAAATCTCCATAGAGATCTGTCCCGGTCAAGGCAACAAAACAGGGTCGCTTCGGATAACGCTCGCAGAAAGACCGAATCGACGAAGCGCTCTTACGGGCATGCAGCCCAATCAACAAATCCGCAGACTGGCCCTCGTAACGAGTGCCGATCTGGACATGATGGCCAAGCTGCTTGAGGATCCGTGCCCAACGCGCCGCGGTGATCCGGTTTCCCATCCGCGATCCGCGCGCGGCCGGAGTGACAATCTGAATATGCATCCATCAGTCTCTTCACGGAGACTCAAGCTGAGGCAAAAGAAGCCTTTGAGACACTAAATCGACCAGGGTTCTCGCATCTGCGGTCTTAGCAATGCGTTTGCCTCATCATCATTGATGACCACTTCGTTCACCGGATCCCATTGAATCGGCCGACGAAGCTTCATCGAGATATTGTTGAGATGGCAGATCGTTCCCGTGCGATGCCCAACTTCGGCAGTTGCCATCGTATCCTCCCGGCTTTTCACGCAATCGGCGAAATTCCGATGGTGGCCGGGGCTCCGTCCCAACTGAATTCCGCGATTTCCAATTTTCGACTCGAGAATCCGCGGGTCACTCGCCTCGACCTTTTGGCCGTGCACGTGAATAAAGATCCAACCTTCGTCTCCCTCAAACTTCACACCGCGGGGACCCTTCGTGGCACCAATCATCTTTAATCCATCGTCGTAAATATTGACGAACACATAGTCCATGTAGGCATCAAAGATACCAGAAGCGTTCGCCGTACCATTCGCAATGCACTCAACCGGTCCAGTGTGATCTTTACCTGCGCCCAATTGTGCCAGATCGATAACGTGGGCTCCGCGATCGGTCATCTCGCCACCGCCATAGGCCAAAATAAAACGCCACCAGAAGTGACACCGCTTTTCGGTATAAGCTGCATTGGGAGTGTGTCCCAACCACATATCCCAATCCAGTCCTTCTGGGACTGGCATCTCGGGTTGTGGCTGCTGCCACTTCTTCACATCAAGGTGATGGGCATCCGTGGTCGGAAGATTAATTCTTATCGTATGCAGATTACCAATCCGCCCATTACGAACCAGTTCGCAGGCGTGACGGCGCCCAGCACCAGAACGCTCATGGCTACCCGTCTGAACAATTCGATCGTTTAACGCTGCAGCGCGACAGATTGCACGACCTTCNGCGACCGAATTCGCCAAGGGTTTTTCGCAATAGACATCCTTTCCTGCATTCAATGCCGCAACACTCGCTNAAGCGTGCCAGTGATCCGGGGTCGATACGCAAATGGCATCAAGATCACCGAGCGCCGCTAACTCACGGAAGTCATTAAATACGCGACAGTCGCCGTTGTTGTAATGCTTGTCCACGGCGGCTTTCGCCGTTTGCATGCGCCCCTGATCCACGTCACAGACGCTCGTGACTTGGCAATCGTTAAAGCCAAGAAAGGCACGCATGTTGTGTTGCCCCTTACCGCCGGTCCCGATGAATCCCATCGCAATTCGGTTGCTCGGAGCGGGCTTGTTCTCAAGCCCCATCACGGATGCTGGAACAATCGTCGGCAGACCAATCGTCGTGGCGACCCATGCCGAGGTTTTCAAAAAGTTTCTTCGTGAAGCCTTTGTTTGAGCACGAGTCATTGCCGTCTATCCTTCATCCAAGGGACTGGTCATCTAAAAATGTTCTGAGCCTGATTCTAATTCAATTAGATAGACTTTGCGCGGTCGATCAGCGATTGCTTCCAAGCCCACCCCCCCCAAAGGTGCTGATCGCTTACTGAGAAGCCTGAAGAAAGGTAATCAGATCCGACAACTCCTGCTCAGTTAGCTGCTGATCAAGCCCGCTGGGCATAATCGATTGCTTCCCAGGTAAAACCTCTTCGATATCGGTTCGGGGAATCAAGAACGAACGTCTTCGCGTGTCGATGAGGGTGATTCCCGAGGAGTCGTTTTCCGTGGGAATGCCGGACACGGTGCGACCGGTGGTGGTCGTCAGCACAATTGGCTCATAGCTTCGCACAAAGCTGGCATTGGGAAAGACAATAGATTCGAGCAAATCCTTTCGAGAACGAATTTTTCCGATACGGGTCAAATCGGGTCCCGCCTTTCCCCCGAGATATCCCATCGAGTGACAGGCAATGCAGGATGTTTTCGCACTGTTGAAAACTTGTTGCCCCCTCCGCACGTCGCCCTCGGGCAACGACTCCAATAGCTCCTGTAACTTCCGTTGCTGTGCTTCGTTATCGACCTGATACTCTTTTAATAATTCATCGGCTTGCTCACGCACCTCAGCACTTAAATGTGCAACACTTGCCACAACCACCGGAGCGGGCAATGCCGCTGCCGANCTGGACTCTCTCAACGCATCGATCAAGAGGAGACCTTCGTCAGTTGTTTTGGCCTGTTGATAGACGTTGAGCAATGGCCCGAGTTCCATGGGTCCGATCCGTCGGACCTCGGCTAAAAGCATCCGCCGTTGAGATTCGTTCAACTGGCTATTCACCAACGCATCAATCGCAGTAAGCCTNCGATCGATTTCGACATCGACAGAAAGTTCCGCCTTCACAACCGCAAACAGTTCGTCCGGCATCGCGCCCATCCCGCCGGGAATCGTTGCGACAGCCAGAGTTCTCAACGGCTTATCAACATTTCGATCGTTGGCCATGGCATTGATCAATTGAGTCAACGACTTGGGGGCGGTCTTTGCCAGATTGCCCTGACGTACGGCGAGCAGTGCTTGCTCGACCATCTCCGAGTCGGGTTGCGCCAGTAACATCCGCAAACTTTCGAGCCAACTGGGTGGCAAGGTTCCGAGGCGGCTATTGGCCATGATGGCTAGTATCGTCTTGCGAGTGGCTGGCAAAGATCGTTTTTCGACGACGAGGTCGGCCATCGCCTGCTGGACCGTGGGGTCAGCAATGAAATTCGATAGCACAGCAATTAATTGAGCGGAGGATGAATCTGCTTCGTTCGCCGTCCCGATACGCGGCTGAAGGTGGTCGACAATCTCCTTTCCCCAATCAGGATGTTGTCGAGCAATCCAGACAGCCGCATCTCTCAGGCGCAGATCGTCAGCATCAAACGCCTCGAAAACAGTTGCCTTCACCAATTCANCCTTGTTCATTTGATCCATGGCGATCATCGCCCCTCGACGCACTCGGGTACGGGAATCACTTAAGGCTGCCATCAGCGGGGAATCATCCTTGAGTTCGTTCGAGGCATGAATCTCAATTAACGCATAGATCAAAGAGTGCTCAACTGTCGGATCTTCGACAGTTTCGAGCGCGGCGAGTAAATGGGGCGAACCTTCGGGATTCTCGAGCCGACCAATCGCTTCGGCAGCCACCCGCTGATTGGCTCGATTCGTATCGGCCAGCAAATCCAAGAGTGGGGCGAAGGCAAACGGATCGCGCCAGACGCTGGCACCATGAGCGGCAGCCTGTCGCACCTGCGAGTTTTTGTCAGTCAATGCGAGACGAACGCTTGCGCGAGCTTCATCCGTGGCAATCTGAATACATGTCCAAACCGCAGCTCGACGCGTACCTGCATNATCGCTCTCTTGAATCAATNGTCTTAGCGGCTCNACCGCTTCGGCCTTNACCAATCGATCCCGCGCACGCTGCCTTACGACATGCCGTTCATCTCCCAATAACTGGGCGAGCTCAGTAACCTGCAAAGTATCCCACCGAATTAGTTTACCACGAGGATCCTGAGGCGCTCGCGATTTCGCCGGAGAGAGTCGGTAGATCGCTCCCAACACATCAGGCTTTTCNAGCTGGGACGTGGGACAACACAGTTTGTACCAGCCCCCTGTATCGATGACGATCAGACTTCCATCCGCATCCTCGAGAACATCGGTTGGATGAAAATCGAGATCGTCCGTCCAGAGCAAGTCCTGGTCGACCGTAGTGAATGTAGCGCCCTTCTCTTGGAGGATATGTCGACTGATCTTGCGGAGGTTGAAGGAACACGCAAGCAGGTTATTCCGAAAACCTTCACCAAATGCGTTCGACTCAATCAGAGCAAGCCCAGAGGGAGCCGCGGCTCCCAAATGCGTCATCGCTGGCAGCAGTCCACCGGTTTGCGGATGGTCATCGATTACGCNATGAACCTTCCCATATACAGCACCATACACAGCGTGGATCATCCCATCGCGACGTCCACCGGCTGGGTGCTGCAAAAACGTCGTGGTAAAGATGCGCTCTCCGCCCGGAGTGAACACAACCTCCACAGGGTTATCCATACCCCCGGTCATCACATGCTCGATCACCCCTCCTTCGGGCCTGCGCCGAAAGATGTGTGCGGCTCGCGTTACCCATGGCTCTTTTCCGGGACGTTCGTAGGTCTGCTCAGCGAACGCTCCCTTGCACCAATAGATCCAACCATCACGTCCCAAGTAGGGACCATGCAGATCGTTCGCACACCCGGTGAGTGTTTTGCCATCAAACCAAACCTCACGCTGGTCAGCGATNCCATCATCATCAAGATCTGTCAGTTTCCAGATTGCTGGTGGCGCCGAGACATAGAGCGAACCATCGTGAAAGAGTGTTCCTTCGGGGAACATCATTTTGTCAGCAAACACGGTTGACTGATCGAAGACTCCATCTCCATCTGAATCGGTAAGTCTCACGATTCGATGAGGCTTCTTCTTGAGCTGTTCCTGGACGTTTTCATTTGAGCCACTGGAATCAGCGACATAGAGTCGCCCCTGCGGATCAAAATCGGCACAAATGGGCCGCATCACCAATGGCGGGCTCGCGGCTCGCTGCAACCTCGTTCCGTCCGGAATCGTGAAGCGGCGGCCATCGATCGCAATTTCTTCGCCGTTGAGCTGATTCGTTGCTGCCNATGGAATCAACGCACAAGCGATAAGGGCAATTGCAACGAAACGTCTCGTCAAAGTGCAGCGCACCATTGATTCTCCTCAATTTTCGTGTCATCATCATTTGAGGCGAACATCTAATCTACACGTTGACGTTCCTCATGACCATTTTAAAGGAGCGTATTAGTATGTCGAAAAAATTAGGCCGTCGAAAGTTTATCCAATCCGCAACCGCCACGGGTGCCGCCGGCATCTATTTATCCACCGCGGCAGAATCTCGGGCAAACACGGCGAATGATCGCGTCGTGCTGGGGATCATGGGTTTGAATCGTGGCAAAGCGTTGGCAAAGCTTTTTGCAACGAGAGAAGATGTTTCGCTGAAATATCTCTGCGACGTCGATCGCCAGCGGGTGGATAAATGCCTTGCCGACCTCGAGTCGGATGAACCCCAGGGCATCACCGATTTCCGGGAGATTCTAGACGATCCGGACGTAGACGCTCTCGTTTGCGCGGCTCCCAATCACTGGCACGGTCCGGCAACAATTCTCGGTTGCCAGGCAGGCAAGCACGTCTACGTTGAAAAACCCTGCAGCCACAACGCCGCGGAAGGCGAAATGATGGTCAACGCTGCTCGCCGTCACCAACGCGTTGTCCAGGTCGGCACCCAGCGCCGTAGNAGTCCGGGTGCTCGTACTGCGATGACCGCACTTCGTGAGGGTGCGATTGGCAGGGTTTATCTAGCCCGGGCCTGGTACTATGCCACGCGCGGCTCAATTGGCTACCGTGAACCCTCCGCTGCTCCTGCCACAATTGACTACAAGCTCTGGCAGGGGCCCGCACCAGAGCGTCCCTACAAAGACAATGTCGTCCACTACAACTGGCACTGGCATTGGCACTGGGGCAATGGCGAGTTGGGGAANAATGGCGTTCACACGATTGACCTCTGCCGATGGGGCCTCGACGTCGATTACCCAAGCCGGGTCACGTCGAGTGGTGGTCGCTTTGCCTTCAAGGACGACCAGGAAACCCCCGACACTCACACCGTCTGCTTCGAGTTTCCTGGAGACCGTGCGATTTCATGGCAGGGTTTAAGTTGCAACAAACACGGATCGGGCTTCGTGACGTTCTACGGTACGGAGGGAACACTCGAGTTGATGGAGCCCGGTACGTATCGAATCTTTGATCGCGCCGATCGACTCGTTCATGAANTCACCGAATCGAACGCAGGTCACACCGCCCACCTCGACAATTTCCTGTCGAACATCNGTCGTGGCGATGCCAGCGGACTTCATTGTGAAATCGAAGAAGGTCACAAGAGCACGCTACTCTGCCACCTTGGCAACATCTCCCACCGCGTGGGTCAGGCCATTGAATGCGATACTGCGAACGGCAGAATCCTGAACAACGATACTGCGACTCAACTTTGGTCTCGGCAATATGCCCCCGAGTGGAAGCCGCAGGTTTAAGCCGCCTGTCATGACCGTGCAATGACTCTGCCTCAAAGTAACGCGGAAGGGAACGCCGATCTGCCGATCCTTATGCCTCCCGAGTCGTGCGAATACCTCCACGATAAATTTGCACGGTATGAGGTACGCTTGATCGACCGACTATCGGCCTCTCAATACGACAAGATGCTGCAAAGAGGCTGGCGTCGCCAAGGCATCTATTTCTTTCGTCCAGCCTGTACTTCGTGCAATCAATGCAAGAGTCTGCGTGTTCCGGTCGAGACTTTCCGGCCGTCCAAGAGCCAACGACGCAGTTACCGCCGCAATGAAAAAGTTCGCGTGGAACTTGGCAAACCATCAATCTCTGACGAAATCATTCAGTTGTTCAACGACTACCACGACGAGATGACGCGCCGTCGTGGTTGGCGAACCAACCAAGTTGATCTGGCNGACTTCGTCCTCCACTTTCACACCGGACATTTTTCCTTTGCGAGGGAATTTCGCTACTATCTGGAGAATAAACTAATCGGCCTGGGGCTCGTCGACATCACGAATGAGTCAGCATCAAGCATTTATTTTTTTCACGCGCCAAGCTGGCGACCTCAAGCACCTGGTGTCTTTTCCCTGATGGCAGAATTCGAACGCATCAAAACCCTGAAGGTGAAGCATCACTATCTGGGTTATTGGATTGCGTCCTGCCAATCAATGGCGTACAANAACCGTTATCGNCCGCANGAGATCCTGGATGCCTATGTCGGTGACAACGCATCGCCAGTCTNGTCGCCGATCGTCAACGACCCTTCACATGCCACCCAATCCGCAGATTCAAATCTTGAATGACGCGATCAACGCCACCCTATCATCTGCACCAAGAACAATTCATCGCACGTGATCTTGGTGAAACGTTTTCCTTTTTTGAAGACGCCTCCAACCTCCAAGCAATTACTCCGGCGTCGTTGGATTTCCGCATCGTCACGCCACTTCCTATCAAAATGGCAACGGGCACGCTTATTGATTACCAACTCAAACTATGCCGCATTCCGTTTCGCTGGCAGACTCGCATCACCGACTACACGCCTCCTAAATACTTCGTGGATGAACAGATCTCTGGTCCCTATCAACTTTGGCGTCATCGACACGAATTCCAGGCGGTGGAGGGAGGCACGTTAATGACCGATGATATTGATTACGCCATTGGCTGGGGCCCCCTCGGAAAAGTTGCTCACGCGGCTTTTGTCCAACGCATGCTCCGGAATATTTTCGCTTATCGCCGTGAACGGATTGAGNTTTTGATCGGCGNAAGAANCTAGACATGAAGTCGAGAAGCATCGATGTCGAAAAAAGCGTGGGATGAGCTGAACCAGGCAATCATTGGCTGTGAAAACTGCGATCGTTTGCGCGAGTATTGTCGAGAAATCGGTCTTAAGAAACGGAAAGCATATCTGGACTGGGATTACTGGGCAGGTCCGGTCCCCAACTTTGGTGANCCTCGCGTTGATCTTCTAATTGTTGGCCTGGCTCCGGGAGCCCACGGAGCCAATCGAACAGGCCGCATGTTTACCGGCGACCGTTCCGGCGACTGGCTCTATCGCGCCTTGTCGCGAGCGGGTTTTGCCAGCCAGGCTCAATCCGTCTCTCGGACGGACGGCATGCAACTTCGTTCCTGTGCCATTACAGCCGTTTGTCACTGTGCTCCGCCCGACAATAAACCGACACGTGATGAGGTCGAATCGTGCCAACCGTTTCTTGATCAAACGATAGCCATGCTTGAGCCGCCTGCTATCCTCGTACTCGGACAGATCGCGTGGAAAGCAACGATTCAACATGCCAAACGAAACGGACTCTACCAGGGCAAGATGCCCAGCTTTGGCCACGGGGAACAGTTCCAGCTAAGCGAGGATCGGCTTTTGATTGGAAGCTACCATCCCAGTCAACAAAACACTTTCACAGGACGACTCACCGAACCGATGTTCGATGATGTTTTTTCAGCGGTCAACCAATGGCTGGCGAGATGAGCCGGGAGCGTCATGACCAAATGGCTGTTCGAATCCTCCAATTTTTGTAGACTGNGGTGACGTTCTTGAGTCATGGATTGTCTACCTCGAGCGACCTGTGCCGGCCGAACCCTCGAACTATGAAGCGCTTGGCGCTTTTTATCTCGGTAAGTCTTACGACCTCGCCGAGCGTACCCGACTTAAAGACATCCTTCTATACGATTCCAAGGATCTCGTCACGCACGCCGTGATCNTCGGGATGACCGCAAGTGGGAAGACGGGACTTGGTGCCGGTCTGCTTGAAGAGGCGGCGATCGACGGNNTTCCGGCCCTGATCATCGACCCGAAGGGCGACCTGGCCAATCTCCTCCTTAATTTCCCCGAACTACGTCCCGAAGATTTTCAACCATGNATTGACGCGAGCNATGCTCANCGGCAAGAGATGACGGTCGAACAATTTGCCGAGCAAACTGCGAACACTTGGCGNGAGGGATTAGCGGATTGGGACCAAGCTCCCGAACGGATTCGCCGGCTAGGGGAATCGGCCCAATTCAACGTCTATACCCCGGGCAGCGACGCTGGCCTGCCGATTTCCATTCTCTCATCCTTCGCAACCCCTGCGGAATCAGTAAGAGAGGACGGCGATCTACTGCGTGACCGCGTCACAACAACTGCAAACAGCCTGCTTGGCCTNCTAGGCATTGACACCGATCCACTTCGATCTCGTGAACATATTCTCATCACGCGCATTCTGGATGAATCCTGGCACAACGGCAAAGACCTCGATTTAGGCAACTTGATTCAACAGGTTCAGAAACCACCGTTTGATCGCGTCGGTGCCATGGACTTGGATTCGTTCGACCCTTCAAAGGAACGTTTCGAGTTGGCGATGTCATTAAACAATTTGCTGGCGGCACCTGGTTTTGCTGCATGACTCAAAGGCCAAACGCTCAACGTGGACGAATTGCTTTATATCGATGAGATTTTTGGATACATGCCACCCGTGGCAGAGCCGCCATCCAAGAAACCGCTCCTTACGTTACTCAAGCAGGCACGCGCATTCGGCCTCGGTGTTGTCCTGTCGACTCAAAACCCAGGTGATCTGGATTATAAGGGGTTGTCCAATGCCGGAACCTGGTTCCTCGGTCGACTCCAAACCGAACGAGACAAGAATCGCGTCTTGGACGGACTCGAAGGGGCCATTGCCGAATCCGGGGAACCGTTTGATCGGCGTGCCATGTCCGAAACTCTCTCCAACGTCGGAAAGCGAGTCTTCTTGATGCACAACGTCCACGAGGACGGTNCGGAGATATTCCAAACTCGGTGGGCATTGTCTTACCTTGCCGGACCGATGACCCGAAATCAAATCCGACGTTTAACGGAGTCTCGGGAGCCCCGCTCGGANCCTGCACCCGTGGAAAAAGCTGCTCCCNAAACGACCACAACAGCCGCACCCAACGATCCTTCGACAACGCGCCCTGTTCTCCCCAATGATACGCCCGAATATTTCTGGCAAACCGAGGCGAACGCAGGAGAGATCCATTACACGCCGCAACTCCTCGTCATGGCAAAGGTCCATTTCGTGGATTCCCGAAAAGATCTGGCGGCTGATGAGGAGATAATCTGGTCGGTCGAGATCCCAAACGACGCTGTCGATATCGACTGGAGCCACCCTCAATCACTCGAAATGTCCCCCACGGCTCTATCCACCGAACCTCAGGGAGACACCACATCCTACGACGACATCCCGACCGTACTTAGCAAGTCGCGTGGCATGACCGCTTGCAAGAAATCACTTGGCGATCATCTTTACCGCACACGTCGATATGATCTTTGGAAATGTCCGGCCATTGGCGTCTACTCGAGACCGGGAGAAAAAGAACGCGATTTCCGCATCCGCATTACCGAACAAGCCCGAGAGAAACGAGACGAANTCGTGGACAAGATGCGAGAAAAATACGCCAGCAAGATCAGCGCATTGGAGAACCGAATCGCACGCGCCCGAGAGGCCGTCGAACGCGAGCAAAATGAGGCAGATCGGGCCAGCATGGATTCCCTGATTTCAGTGGGCTCCAATATCTTGAGTACCGTCTTGGGACGCAAACTGCTCAGCNCCACGAATGTCGGCCGTGCGTCCCGAGCAGCTCGAGGAATTGGCAGAGCCTCCAAACAGGCGAGGGACGTCAAGCGAGCGGAACGGAAGGTTGAAGGGTATCAAGATCNGCTGGACGCCATCGAGCAGGAATGCCGCGTCGACATCGAAACGATTCGCCAAAAGATGGATCCGTTACAGCTTGAATTGGAAACGATCCAGCTAAAGCCTCGCCGCACCGATGTCAACATTCGACAGATCGCGATCCTGTGGATCCCTGTCTAAGCTCGACAGTTAGTCACGATCCCCCATGTCATTGTCGGTGACGGTCACAGAAAGTTTAGCGACTGCGTTCGGGNGACAGATTGTGCGAACTACCCGGCTGACGGTATCAAATCTGTTCGCGTCGGCTTAGGCGGTCGAAGAGTTCGATAGCGACTCCCAGGGTTCTCTTCAAGGTCTGGCATACCGGGCAATCTATGCGGTCATCTTTGCCATCTATTCCGTTTATATGGACGCTTACGCAGTGAACCACCCCTCCCGAACTCAATGTTTCGCCACGGCGTNTTGGGGCTTGAGGACTGCACTGACATGGGGGGTGGCGTCTTGTATCGCTCTCAACTCGGCACAGGNCGAGCCAGAGGTCCATCCGCGTTTTACGCAACGGACGCTGGAAAGGCTGGCGCCTATTCAGCCGCCCGTATCCAATCCCAACAATTACCTGGAAACACTGCCGAATCCGCATGCCGATCCGTCGGAGGGATCGATCAAGACGTGGTGGGAATCTGCGGTTCACCAACCGCTCAATCCCCAGCAAACGCCAATTTCGATCACGCTCGAACAAATACTGTTCAGCGCCCTGACCCACTCGTCTCAAATCCGAGTAATCAAGGAGGTCCCGCTTATTCGCGAAACGGCGATTGTGGAGGCCGAAGCAGAGTTCGACTGGGCCTCCTTCGTTGAATCCGAATTTGTCGACACCAGTGACCCTGTTGGAAATACTCTGCAGACGGGTGGCCCGACGCGTTTCCGTGAAGACGACTTTGCCACCAGCGCGGGAGTGCGACGCAAGAACCGCATGGGGGGCCGATTCGAGATCGCCCAAGAGGTTGGCCACCGAGACAGTAACTCTGTCTTTTTTACTCCGCCTGATCAAGGGAACGCTCGACTGACATTCAGTTACACTCAGCCCATCCTGAAAGGTGCTGGCCGAGCCTACAACAGCAGGCTGACCATGCTGGCTCAAATCGATGCCGAAGCATCCGAAAATGAATTCTCAGCCGAACTGCAAAATCATCTCCTCGAGATTACTCGCGCTTATTGGGAATTGTATCTTCAGCGCTCGAATCTCCTCCAGAAGCAACGACTTCGTGCGGCCGCTCAAGAGGTGCTTCAAGAGCTCCAACGTCGAGAAGACTTGGACGTACTCCGAAGCCAAATCGTTCGCGCGAAGGCTGCGGTCGCGAGTCGAGTGGCGGAAGTTGAGCGAGCAAAAATGGGGATTGGTAACTCCGAAAGCCGTATTCGCGCTCTGGTGAATGATCCGGAACTTGGCAACTCGGTCGACGCCGAACTGATCCCTAAAACTCGCCCGCATCAATTTCACGAACCCATGCAAATTGGCTCCGCGGTTGAAACCGCCTTTCAACACCGCCCTGAATTATCACGAGCCATTCAACAGGTGCGTGCAGCGAGCGTTCGACTCGATGTTTCCCGCAATGAACTCCTTCCCTTCCTGAACATGGTTGTTGAGTCGTATGTAAGCGGCTTACGCGGGAACAGTAACATTGGCGGTGCAATCCTCGACCAATATCAAACGGGAGAACCGAGCTACACGGTAGGTTTGCAATATGAAAAGCCGTTTGGCAACCGTCGTGCACGGGCCCGTTTCACTCGTCGCCGTCTCGAACTACGTCAACTCGAATCTCAAGTCCAAGCCACGATGTCATCGCTCCGTTACGAAGTTGAAGTGGCGGTGCGAGAAGTAACGACGTCCTTCCGCGAAATGCACGCCAATTACCAGGCTGTTCTCGGAGAAGAGGCGGAGGTCAGTTACCTCTATGATCGCTGGACGTTGCTTCCCGGCGACGCGCGTTCTGCGAGCATCATCCTGGAAGAACTCCTTGATGCCCAAGAACGACTCAGTACCGCCGAGCTTGCCTTCACCAACTCGCAACTGAATTTCAATGTCTCCCAAATGGCCTACCAACGGGCTCTGGGGACACTCCTCGAAACGGAACAGATTTCTTTCACTCGTTTCTACGATGGAGACATTCCAGAGATTTACCTTGATGCCGCTTCTTCGGGTCGCCGCTCACCGCTGATGAAAACGGACAAAGACGGCGAACTGATCCCACATCCCCCTGCGGATGCAACCCTCAACTCTCGCAGTTCGCCTCCACCGCGATTCCTGCCAACGGTGGAACGACCGTCGACGACGCGGCGGTAATGCCTCAACTCCGCTGCCGACAGCAGGAGCGTCTGCGTCTAGGACACCAGGCCATTGACGCTGAGTTCTACCAGTTGAATCGAGTCGTCAATCACCTTTCTGCGCCAGACTGGTGATGCCGGACAAAACAATTCGGCCAACCTCTGTCTGGCAGAACGAACGAGTTCTGGTCTCTCTGCGCCCCAATGATGCAATTGATTCTCACGCCGAAGACCCGCTAAAACCGAAACGGGCCCAAAGGTGCCNAATTCAGCACAAGCGAACAGGTAATCAACCGACTTGGCGTTCGAAACGCACCACCTACCGAAACCACCGCAAGCATCATAGGCCGTACCAGACGGATCGTTGACTTCGTAGGANGCCGGCCCAAACCAAGAATCCAGCCGCTCAATCTGATCCGACGTCGGAGCATAATCCAACAACAATTTCCAACTGCCACTCCGCCCCAATCCCGTGTGAAAATCCAAGTGGACCACTTCGTCAATTCCGTCAATCCACTGCGGAAAATGATCCGCCAACAATTGAACCGAACGTTCGTGTTTACTCCCACCAAAGAAGACACCTTCTGGGAATTCATACTGTCCACCCGCAATTGATTGCTTGAGTGCAGCAANTCCCTTGCGCAACAACAGCGGTACAACGCGGACCGTAAAAAGGTCACGTTGAGTGATCGGAGTTGCCGGATTCAAAATAGCGTCTAGCTCAGCATATCCAACAGGTGCACCCTGAAAGACCTCACCCTCCAGAAGAAAATTCCGATTGAGGTCAACATTATTTTCATTGGTCCGACGTCCCCTCTGAAACCCGAACGGATTCACGGCGTGAATCAAGAGACATCGGACATCGGGGTGCCCACACTGTTCCCACAACTCGATGAGTGCAAGCTGAACTGCAGAGCCAAAAAACCTTCGACACCGTGAACCCCTGAGGAAAGAACAAGCAGCTTGGAAGCCCCTGAATTCGGTGTTGACGCCAAATCGATCGTCAACGGCTGTCCCACACCAGCGTACAACCCGATCGGAATGGCTTTCGATTCCCATTGAAGCCGGCTTGCTCGATCACGAAATCGTCGCCGTGCCGTGATGTAGTCTGGTGAGAACAGTTCGGCCAGCGGTGGAAGTTGTTGAACCATAAACTCGCCTAATGCGGCGACACCTGCTGCTGACGCNCACGTCATGAGCGTCCCTTGGAGAACCTCACCAACCTTGGCAGATTTTCTTCCAATCCGCGGGCGAGTGAGCGGCGTTAACCAAACGGCCCAAAACAGGTGAAAGCGATCACAACCCAAGGGGCGACATCACGACAGACACTCGTGAAAAAAGTCGACCTCGCCGGTCTCCAAAGAGTATTCCGCTCCGGCGATTGCTAAGTCGTTTTGATCGATCTCGTTTCGAAGGACCGCGGAGTTCGCCTTCAATTGCTCTACCGATGCCTGCACATTACCTCGAACCGACTGTCGAATCAATTCGTCTCGATCATCTCCAATCTCGGTTTGCAGTAATGGTTCCACGCTCGGGCGAATGCGCTCGACAAGCGACGCCACATTCGGAGAACAATCTCCACCCGGCTGTTTCAATGCGTCAACAGTCGCTGCGACGGCACCACAATTGGTATGCCCAAGAACAAGGACAAGCCGAGTTGAAAGATTCGCTACGGCATACTCAACGGAACCAATCAATACAGGATCGACAACATTGCCAGCCACACGCACCACAAAGAGATCTCCTAGGCCCTGATCAAAAACGATTTCCGGTGGGACCCGGGAGTCGGAACAACTCAAAATTACGGCAAAGGGAGCCTGTCCCGAAATCAATTCTTTTCGGCGATTGTCGAACAGGTGGCTTCTCTGAAGACCTCGGAGATATCGCGCATTACCTTCACGTAGCCGGTCCATTGCTTTCTTGACGGTAAGCATTTTTCACTGTCGCTCCCATCGAGGCTTTATTTTCATTCAACACTCCAATTAAACCATAAGACGAGGCCGGCGAAACAGGGGAGGGGGGAACCGTCGGGATCCTACGTCCGGGAGCTACGTCCACACGATGACGAAGACGCTTGCCTTAAAACCATGCAAGCCCCGGCTTAAGTTAGCCATTCGATACATACCCAGAACAGCTGCCGAGCATGCGGCACTGCATTGGTGGTGAGATAATCCACCAAGACGCCACCGCAAGCGACAGCAGCCAGCGCCCAAACAATCGAGGATTGCGTTTTATCTTTCTTTCCCGCCGAAAGCACCGTCGCCGGAGCGTTATAAGGATTTTCCTCTCGCATCGTTCAACCTATCCCTTTGTTGAATTGCGTATGTTGCTACTCTTCGGTTCGTTTGCTCATCGCCCAACAGATTGGCAACCATTCACGCACAGACGGATTCCAAGTGACTTTTCCCAGGGTGAAAAAGAGCGCAATCGCGATTGTCGAGAAGCGAAGAATAGCGCCGATCGTCCTGACATCCAAGAGAGCCTTTCGGGTCCATCCGAACTCATAATCCCTTCCGAAATAACAGCACGGCCAGAGATCACCTGACGGCCAAATTTTTGGCATCGTAGCCCAGAACGGTTTTCCGAGTACAGAGGAAACCTGGAGCTTCGACCGCGAAACTCGTTCGCACATCAAAAAATAAGAAAATTTCAGGGAAGGAACGAATTGTCACATCCTGACTCGGGTATTACATCCGTGAGTAGACTTGGCCTTAAGCAAGGAGTGTCTTTCAAACCTTCACTGGTGGAGGTCAACCGGTCGACAGCTGAGTTTGCCGACTCAGCCATCGCCGAAAGACACCGAGAAGACGTTGGCCGATCGTATCTCCCTCAGCAAGCATTCGGGCATGAGCTAATTCGCCCGCGTTCAGGCATTGCGCTCGCTCCGGAGGGACCAGCAGAACCCCCGAGAAACGAGGCTGGAGAGTTTCGAGTTCACCGGATCCACTCTCTTTTGGGTTACCGTCAACGGCTACCGCCAAGGGTCCCCCATGAGGTGCTGCAAGAGCGGGACTTGCAAGACTCCGGCTCGCGCGCGGATCGACGCGTACCAAGACGGCGTGTCGCAATGGCTGCGACCTTCCCTTGATTCGCACCAAGGGACGTTTATCGATTTGCTCCTCAAAAAAACCAACATCTTTCTGAGCAATTGACAGATGTATTTGTTTCCGTGACTCGTCACCAATCGACATCAGCACAGCCCCGGATTTGAGAAATTGCCCGACTAAGGACTGCAGATTTCGTCCAATGACTCGGCCACGTACAGTCGCGACAACCGCAAGATCATCGACTTGCTGCTGGAGCTCTTTTCGTTGCCTTTGCAGGCTCTCGCGTTTCTTGGTTTCAACCTGAAAGGCAACGACATCGTAATCCTGATGGAGTATCCGACTTTTGACTTTAGATTCTTCAATTTCCAAATCAATTTCCGCAAGCTCCAATTCCGTTTCCAGATTTCGAAGCGTCGCTAATACCTGGCCGGGGTGAACAAGGTCTCCGGACTGGACATGGACTTCCTCGACAAAGCCTGAACTCTTGACACGATAAACGGTGAGTGGGTCATACTGGACGACTCCCACAGCAGTAACTCCTCCTGGCCAAGGCAATTGAAAGATCAATATCACAATTAGCAGGGAAACGGCCACAACCGTTCCGAACCGGAAGATGCTCGGGCTCTCGTCCTCATTCCCAAAGAGGACATACCGGAGATACTTCAGGGCCGGTAGGCCCCACCACGTGACTGCTGCAAGAACGGCCAAGGCCAATCCCGCCCCCCGAAACATCACGGAAGCTGCGACAAGAATTCCAACATAAAAACACCACCGCCAGATAAGTGCTGCGAAGGCGTAGCACCTCATCAAACCGGGCCGAGCCTGCCGTTGAAGCGGACTCTGAACTGGCAACGCCAACAGATACCGTCGATTCAGATAGCGAAGATACTGCTGCCCCTTCGTGTAGAGATTCTGAATACCGAGCAAATCCGTCAGTATGTAATAGCCATCAAATCGCATCAAAAAATTCGCGTTACAAAACAACGTCGAAAGGCTGGCCATAAGAACAATGTTCTGACATGTCTGCGCCAGGAGTGGATGGCCTGTTCGAGCCCAAACAATCGCAGCCACACTTGCCACAAACAGTTCAATGTACATTCCTCCCGCCGCCGTATAGATGCGATGCCACTTCGAACGAAATCTCCAGGACGACGTCACATCCACAAAGGCAATCGGTGAAAACAGGATCATGATGATCCCACAGCGGGGAACCTCGCCACCGTACTTCTTGCAAATAAGGCCATGGTACAACTCATGGACTGCCTTCAAAACACACCAGACAACAAACAACCACAGCCAATTATGAGGTGCGAGGATGGTGGTCGCTGAACTTACGAATCGGTCCCATTGCCCCAGTATCTCGAAGCATGCATAAAGACAAACGGCGATCCATACCACGAAAGCAATGGGGCTGATGGACCAACACAAATAGGGCAAGCATCGCTTTAGCATCCGATCAGGATTGAACAGAGGTATCTTCAGGAAGAGTGGATTGAACAAGGGCTTGGGGGCCTGACGAGTCGCCGAAGCAGACTCATAAATCGGATGGGTCGCACGATTGTCCAAGGTAACCAACTGAACCTGAACCAGCCACCGCACCAAGGCCACCGCATCGCGCTCGATCACTTCCGAATCCTGGGGTCCAACATGGGGTTGGCTTCGCTGCACACAATCTCGCAGAACGCGCTTTCCATCAAGCTCGCGCACAAGACACCATTCCCTCAGGCCCAACCGATAGAATTTCCCATTAAGTGGATCTTCAAGCAGATAATAGGGCTCACCGTTAGCATGATGCAGCGAACACTTAACATCCGTTCGCAAGCATGCACGAACGAGCAAAGGATCACCTTGAGCCAGCATCTCGCGATTAGCCACGATTAAAGCCCCAATCGAAACAGTACAGATTCCCAGGCACGATGAAATACAAGCCAGAAGAGTGATCGCGACGGTGCAATAATCTTGGCCTGACCTCTCATACCTGGCCGAAGTCGTTGTTCGTTCAGGTCGATTTGCACATCGGCCAAAAACACATTGTCGGCGCCCTGTTGTTCTGCACGAGGATGTATTCTCGTCACGGCTCCGGATAGCTCTGTGTGGGGCAGAGAATCCAGTCGAAATTGAACTTGTTGGCCAACTTCAGCATAGGCAATATCCTCATCGCGAATTGCGACCTCCAGATTAATCTCTTTGCCAAGGGGACCAACCTCCATGAGCGTCTGCCCCAGGCTAAGTCGTACTCCTTCCAGTTCTTCACAATGACCGCTGATCACAATTCCCTGTATCGGGCTTTTGATCTCCAGATGATCTATCCGCTCCTGCAGCAGCTGCAACTTCAAACGCAATCGCTCCATTTCATACTGACTCATTTGCGCCGCCGCGGTATCGCCAGTGGCGAGTGCGGTATCACGTTGCTTAACGGCACGAATGAGATCGGCCTCTACACTGGCGCGTTGCAATCGTATCTCACGCGCGTCCATGCGGGCTAAAACCTGCCCTTCCTCTACCCCATCCCCGGGCTTGACCAACACGAATTCCAGGCGTCCCTCGTAGGGAGCTGCAACGAAGCGACGATGAGTCGGCTGGATCTCGCACTTGCTACTTAACCGGTGCGGCCATGGCCAAAGAAAAACGAGACACACGGCCAAGACGGCAAAACCCCACACAAGCTGTTTCTGTTGATGGTGTAGTTCTCGATACCATTGTGTTCCGTATTGCCACGGCCGCCGACGTGCCCTTCGAATCAGGTCGAGCTGAGTCCCCACCAACCCTTCGGCCGCCAACAATCGGTCGTCGTCTCCTTGGGAAAGACTTTTTCCCGTGAGCACGTAGGCCCCGATGACATTCCCAGCGGCATCCCGCAGAGGTCCGCGGCGCAACTGACAGGCATCCGTTCGCAACATTAGTTGTTGCACGGAATCTGTTTGCCGACATTCACTCAGCGAGGTTCTCCGACCCTGTCGTTCATCGCCAATCAATGCTTCAGACATGACCTCTTCGAGGCATTTAGAGAGTTCAGCGGCACGATCATAGTCGAGCTCATTCGACAGGCCTGCCAGCCTCACCACAGCATCGGATCGACAGAGCCCCAGGGCGACAAGTGAACCCCCCGTCGCCTGCCGTAAACCGTCGGCCAAACGATTGACCGATGCAGTGAACTGCCCTGGTATCTCAGCTGCGAGAATTGCCTCCCAGGCTTTTTCGATCCGATTGGCTTCGACGGTCTGCTGCAAACCGCCAAACCGGCCTCGCCACTGCGCCGCGTAGGCCGCCACAAATTGCAGCAACTGAACAAGCGCTGGAAGTGCTTGAGATAATTCCGCTTCGATCTCCGTAATCAGCAGCAGCACTTCGGAAGGTTTCCCTGCTCGCCAAACGGGCGTGGCGATGGCATAGGAATGATTATTCTCAGTCGCGGTAACGATTTGCACGACACCCGTTTGCACCGCGTTCAATGCCAGCGAGTAACACTGATTGATCGTAGCATCAGCAATTTTTTCTGGCCATTGATAATCAGGCAAGACCGCCAGCCGCGCATCGCTATCGCATCCAAAAAAAATAACGGCTCTGGAACGTGTAAGGCGACGTACCAGATCGCACAGCTCCTCCGTTGCAGCCTCTTCTGAATCCGCCTCTTGCAAGAGTTGATGCAACTGTCCTCCCAAATGTCGCAAATCAATCGCTGGACCAGACTGAACCGCCTGTCCGCTCGTATCAACCTCATTGTGATAGGTCGTCGCCATGATCAGTCCCGTGTAAACCGAGTTGAAGTGGCGTGCTCGAGAATCTGCAGAAAACAACGTCCTCCGCTGCGCAGCCGCTCGGCTTCGTTATCCACAACCACCATCACCGCTAAGGTGCCGCTTTTCGCATCCATCACCGGCAGGATCGTCTCGATTCGCGCCTGAACGACGCTCGCCGGCTGGGTCAATCTGACGTTGACATAATCCCCAGGACTCAGATCAGACGCTTCCGCGGGCGACAACGAAAACTTGGCCCGCAGTTTATTTAGCTTCACAATCTTCATGATGTAACGCTCGGTCCCTGAAAAGGATTCCCCGACGTCGCCACTGATCTCGCTGACGACACCATCAATCGGAGTCCGAAGCACGCGCCGATCGATCTGTGCCTGAATCCGCTGGCATTCCAGTTTCTGAAGGAGAATCTCCTCTTCGGCCATCTTCCGACGCGCATCAGCGATCCGAAAATCCGCTTCCGCACGATCCAGTTCGCGCTGGCTCGCATGTCCTTTCTTCCGCAGCACTCGCAACTGATCACGGTGATTTTTTCGGAGCTCAAGTTCGGCCATTGCCGCGTCGAGAGCGCCCATCGACTGGGCTCTCAATTGGGCAATCCTGAGCGAGGCTTGGAGCACCCGTGTATCGAGTCGAGCTACAACCTGGGATTCCTTGACTCGCTCACCCTCTCGGACGCGCAATTCGTCCAGGATCCCAGACTCTCCGATCGCTAATTCGACTTCCTGGTATGGCTCAGTAAACGCCTCGACTTCCGCTGCGATGACACCGCAATCGAGGATCGGTGCGATCAAAACAAATAAAGCCAGACAACATCTTCGGCAACTCATGAACAGGCACCTCTCACATTCTGAACGGGAACTCCGAACGACGGGATTCCTCTTCACTCACCCACTGCCAAAAGGTAGCTCACGCAGTGACTGGAACGAAATGCGGATAACCGATACTGCCCATTTCAGCGGTCTTCCGGCAAAGGAGAGTTTTCTGCGCAATCACGAAATCTCGGCCTCGGCGGCCCCCTCGCTCGGACCTTCACAATTCAAACCTGAACAGCTGGCATCTCCGAAGACAGGGGTCCTGTCGTGAATGAGGACGTCTAGAACGAAGCCAAGCGGAAACCGTGACGAAACCTTTCGAGAATCGGCGGTCATCTGCCAAGAATCGACCCATCAACCCAAGGCTCATTCGTCAGCCCTGGCTCCTCGCGACCGTTGCAGAATAATCCGTTCAATCGTCAGGGACTGTAAATTCAACCGTCTCTGTTTCGGTGAATAAACGAAGAGGTATAGAAACCGAGACGTTGTGTTTCTACCTTCGACTCGGTCGGAAGAACCGGTCAAATAAAGAGTTGAAGTGAGGTCAGTTCGATTTAATATGGAATTGGAATACCAAAAGTTTGGTCCAGAATTGGCTCACTTCCGCCGAGACTTCCATGTCACGCATTGCAACTTTCGCCTGCCTCCTAGCTTTCTCAATCACCGCCCCCGCTTGGTCGGCGATTTCCTTAGGATCTCCGCAAGACTGTGACGAGGGACATGAGGTCATCTTCGACCAGCTCGGAATCGTCAATCCGGTTTACACCGTTTCTGGTGAACCGTTTTACGAGCAAATCACGGTTAGCTTGGGCAGCATGTTCGACGGCCAAACTCTCGGCTCAATCAAAAACTCGTTGAGTAACACTGCTCCCAACGCACCTTTGGCACTGGCGACTAACGCCCCCAACGTCGAAACGCTTTTCGATTTTGCTAATCCGGGATCAATCGTTGTTGGTGGCTCCAATAACGGTATGTACTACACGACGCCCCTGGCTATCCTATTTGATCATCCGGTAAGCCACGTCTGCTTTGATCTTGGCGATCTGGATCCGAATTCCCCCACGTTGATTGAGGCCTATACTGCCAACGGGGCAAGCCTCGGCACCATTGGAAACCTCCAAGCCGGAACCAATCGTTACTCTGTTCATGACAGCAGTGGAGGGAATGTCATTTCTGGAATTTCGATCTACATTCCAGACGAAGGGATGAATATGGATTGGGAAGGCTTTGCTATCAGCAACCTCACTTTCAATTCCGGGGTCATTCCTGAACCCGGTACGATTGCGATCTGGAGTCTGCTGGGCTTGGCAGCCTTTGGTGCAGCGTATTCCAAAACACGCCAACGGACCGCTTGAGATAGCGGTTTTTCAGCGTTTTCGTCTCCGCGTTCGCGAGCCTCTCTGGCTCCCACGCTAGCGGCCCTTGTAAAAGCTTGCGGATTATTACGCATTCACGGAACGCACCAGTTGTTTCGGCCCTATCGAAAACAATCGAAATAGCGCCCGCACCGGTCGATCTAATTGTTCAGACACACCACCCTTCACCACACCACACCGGTCCGCGTCACCCCTTGAGCCGTTCCTTCGCCATCCCACCTGGCAGGCTCATGGCCCGTCCCACTTCACGTCTATGACGGCGTTGACCGGTTGCCTCTCTCTCACGGGGGATAAAACGATGAGAAAGTTGGCCAGCCAACTAGCCGTTGGCTTTGCACTTCTATGTTTATACGCGCCGTTTGCGCAGGCGAACGAAGTCAACCTCTTCACTTTCGAAGAGATTGAAGAGTTCGTCGAGGAAAACACTCCGTCGACAGTCTCGTACGAAATGACCCTCGATACGACGGCGACGTTCGGTTCCGAAGAGTCAGATCCTTGTAATACCTGTGACACAACCTGCGACACATCATGCGAATGCGACGCAAGTTGCGAAACGTCTTGCGGTTGCGAACCATCCTGTGGCATCTCAGAGGACTGCTGTGCGAAACCGTCTTGTGGAGTTCCCGCCTGCTTGTCCACGCCATCGTTATTCCACCAGTTCCGCGATATTCGCTCGATGTTTTCATTGAATTGCGTGCGAACAAAAGGAAGCTGCTTTCTCATTTCGCACTGCGACGCTCCCGGCTGCGATTCGTGCGATCTAAGTTGCGACAGCTGCGATCTCGATTCCTGCTGCGAACCATGTCTTCGCTGCTGCAGTGGCTGGACTGTCTGGGCCGAATCGATGTTTTTACGTCGTTCCACGGCGGACCCGCTTGTTTTGATCAGCGATCAGAATACCGGGGGCTCCATCTTGAACGCTACCAATCTTGAGTTCGATCACCGGGCCGTTCCGCGAGTGCATCTCATGTATGAAACGGCTTGCTGCTGGGGCATCGAGGGCGGCTTCTTCGGAATCGACTCCTGGAGCACGCATGGACAAGGCGGTAATTCGCCCGTGCTGACTGGTCCCGGCCTCCCATTTCCAAGCACCGGCCCCGGCACGATCTATCAGGTCAATTACAGTTCTGAACTGATCAGCGCCGAGCTCAACCTGCGTCGTCGCTGGAATGAATGTCTCACGATGCTGGCCGGATTCCGTTACTTCGAATTTAACGACGACTTTCTTGCCTCGGCCACCGCCCCTGTCGTTGAGGAGATGTATGAGATTGATGCGGACAACCAGATGTATGGTTTCCAAGTTGGCGGAGATGCCGAATTAATCAATCGCGGTGGTCCGTTTCACATCGATAGCCTCGTGCGACTCGGTGTCTTCTATAACAACGCGGATCAGAGCACCTATGCCCCTGCCTTAACGCCTCTAATTCCGGCCACGGTCGATCGCATCAGCGCCCGAGCGGATGACGCGGTATTCATGGCAGAAATTGGATTACGCGGAGTGTTTGAACTGTCGAACGACCTGTCGATCTACGGCGGTTACCACATTCTCTGGCTAGACGGCATCGCGCTGGCTCCCGATCAGATCCCCGTGACCGACATGCTGGCTCCCGGTTCAGCATCCTTGGACACGGGAGGCACCCTGTATTTTCATGGTGCAACTGTGGGTCTGCAGGCAAGCTTCTAATTTCGAATTTAGAAGCAACATGCCTCAGATGTTGCACCTTGTGGTGTGAGATGCCTCGGCGACCATGTTCGCCGAGGCATTTTTTATTGGCATTATTCGGCGGAGAGAAAGCCCGAATTGGCCATCCATTCACGACAACGATCCGACCAGGTCGCGGTACCAGAAATATCCCGCCCGAGTCCAACACCATGCCTTCCATCTGCATAAACATGTAATTCAGCAGGAACCTTCGCTCGCTTCAGCGCCGAGTAAAAGACAATGCTGTTTTCTGGCGGAACTGCGACATCGGCATCCGTGTGAAAAAGAAAGGTTGGAGGGGTGTCGGCAGTCACTTGTTTTTCGTTCGAGAATTGCCGAATCAGCTCTGGTGAAGCATCTTCCCCTAACAGATTTTTTTGCGAGCCACGGTGGGTGAACGGTTCATCAAACGCAATGACGGGATAGCAGAGGACCATAAAGTCGGGTCGACAGGAGAGCCGGTCAACAGGATCCGCAGCGCCAGGTTTCCCACGATCAAAATGAGTTCCCGCAGTCGAAGCCAAATGCCCACCTGCAGAAAAGCCAAGGACGCCAAGTCGGTCTGGATCGACGTCCCACTTTTTCGCATTGTATCGGACAACGCGCAGGGCGCGTTGCACATCCAACAAGGGAGCTGGATGACCGTAGCCTTTCCCGCGATGTCGATAATCCAAAACGAATGCAGCAACGCCAAATCCATTCAACCAGTCTGCGATTTCCTGACCCTCATGCCCCATCGCAAGCGCCCCGTAACCTCCCCCCGGACAGACAACGATCCCCGCACCCACCTTGCGTTCTTTTGGCAGGTGAACTCTCAGATTAGGTCGATCTTTGTCGTCGTCACCTTGAGCCAGGGGCGCTTTGCCAGCCCACAGCGGTACAATCTCCTGGGGCTCATCCGCCCAAGACACTCCGCTAAGCAACAACAAAGTCAAGATCCCACAGGCGGTGGCTCGCATTCGAATCATTCTTTCCTCTCTTTGAAGTGGACCGCTCGTTTTCATCAAAAGTCTTCATTCAAGTCGCCCCAAGGTTAACACGTCGAGCCCCAATTGCCATCACCGTTTCCATTGAATCTTGCCAGGCACCGGTAAAGGCCCGCCTTTCCATCATCGAGAAAATCAATTAGCGTTGTAGTATCAGCGACACCCTTGAAAGGTGGAATTCCGTGAAACTGAACGATCTATCTCAAGAACACAAGCCCATCAGCAACCTATTCCCAACGGTGGCTGAGGAGAGTGCATTTCGTCTTTCCGATGCACAACTCGAGCAATTTCGAACGGACGGTTTCCTGAGCGGCATCCGAGTCTTGGATGACGGACAGATCGATGCGTTGCGAAACGAATTAGAGAGTTTCCACCGCGAGGAAATCGCCAAAAGCGATTTGTGGTACGAATACAACTCCAATGAATCGTCAGACCCCGACACCGTTTTGTTCCACGCGCTGGGTGCCTGGCGACTCGGTGCAGGATTCCACGACTTGCTTTGGCACCAGGCCTTTACCGTACCCGCAAGTCAATTATTAGAGGGGCCTGTCCGATTCTGGCACGATCAACTTTTCTCAAAGCCTGCGCTCCATGGAGGTGTAGTCGCATGGCACCAGGATTATTCGTACTGGACAAGAACTCATCCCATGGCCCATCTCACTTGCTGGATCGCCCTGGATGAGAGCCAAATCGACAACGGTTGCGTGAACTACATCCCTGGCAGCCACCTCTGGGATTTACTGCCGATCACTGGCCTTGCTGGCGACATGCACGCCATCCGTGAAGTCTTGAATGACCAACAGTGGGAACAATTCAACAACCCCCATCCGGTCGAATTAAAGGCGGGAGAGTGCGTCTTCCATCACCCCTTGATGATGCACGGCTCCTTTGAAAACCGAACACCTCGCCCGAGACGCGCGACCGTCATCAACGCGGTTCGAGACGGCGTCTGTTCGGCATCCGACGAACCTCTCCTGCAAGGCATTCCCGCAGTCCCCACCGGCGAACACCTGAGTGGGCAATTTTTCCCGCTGCTCTATTCTCCTCAAAGCTAAACCGTTGAATTCCCACCGTTCATCCGAGACCGTGACTCAACGTAATCACGAGCCGAGTCAACCTCTTGCCCATCACATCGGCTTTGTGGCAACAAGCTGCGGACTCGTTGCAGCCACGGGATATATGCTGGCCAACATCTTCCTGCGATCGGTCACTCACCTAGACCCCACTTGGGTAACGTGCGTTAAAGCGTTGCCGACCGTGTTGGTGTGCACTCCGCTGATGCTGAGACGCATCTTCAATCGCCAATCGCTCTTCTTTAGCACCCCTGACGTATGGCGGACCCTGCTGGTTGCAATCATCGGTCAACTTGCGGGCAATGTTTGCTTCCAATGGTCACTCAGTGTGGTTGGCCTCGCGCTCTCCGTGCCTTTAACGCTAGGAGCGATGATTGCCAGCGGCGCCCTGATGGGCCATTGGATCCTGAAGGATCGTGTCACCTTCCGCATGGCGATGGCCTCCCTGATTCTCGTCATCGCCATCTGCATTCTGAGCCTGGGCGCGATGACTGCCAATCAAGCGGTAAGCGCCTCAGACCAACATTCGCCTTTGTCGCATGCATGGGTGATCGCCGGAGTTGGAGCCGCCTGCATGGCGGGTATCGCGTACAGTCTTCTGAACGTATCCATCCGATTTTCATCTAATCGCGGTACGCCACAGCTCTCCCTCCTATTCACGGTTGGACTGGTCGGAGTCGTCCTCTTGGGATCCATTGTCTATGGGCGCGAGGGTCGCCTACCGATCGCCGATATGAATCGCCAGGAATGGATAGCGTTGCTTGGAGCCGGAAGCTGCAATCTCGTTGCTTTCTGGGCGTTAACCCGAGCCTTGCAGATAGCATCTGTGATGTTCGTCAACGCCTTAAACGCATCACAAACGGCCATGGCTGCGATGGCGGGCGTCCTTTTATTTGGTGAACCCCTGACCTTAGCGATGGTCACCGGCTGCGTCTTAACGATCCTGGGGCTTCTCCAAATGAGAAAGCGCCCCTTGCGGCTCAAAGCGGCGACGAATCATTCTGACAAGGCGATTTCAAACTAACCTTTGCAAGCGAGATCCGCGAGTCTTCCCGTATGCCGCCCGAAACCCCGCGTTACTGTAACCCTACAGCTTTTCGGGATTTCCAGAATGCCGTTGCTGAGATCGACAACACCGACGGACTAACTCGAGCCGCCGTCGCCATTTCCAGCCACCTGATCCGGGATGCTTCGCTAGAAAAAGTTGAGGCAACCCTGGATGACATGGCAAAAACCGTTCTGCATCGAGTGCCTAGCGGCAACCCACAGGGCTTGATTGCCAATGTACACGAGCTCATGTTCGACGACCTTGGCTACCGAGGGAATTCGGACGATTATTACAACCCCCGCAATAGTTGCCTGCCATCCGTGATCGCATCACGTCGTGGCATCCCCATCACGCTTACTTTGATCTACAAGGCCACGTGCGAACGAATCGGCCTGAAAGTCGAAGGATTGAATTGCCCGGGCCATTTTTTGGCTTACACGAAGGTGGGACAGGAAGAGATGATCATTGATCCGTTTCACGGAGGGATGATCTTGACCGTCGACGAAGCACAATCCTACATTGAAGAAGTGGTCCGCCACCCGGTCGTAGCTTCTCAAATCGTGCGATTCGCATCGCACACCGAATGGATCGCGAGAATCCTTCACAACCTGCAAAATCTATTCTCCATGCAAAGCAAACAAAATGATCTATTGGCCATGCAAGAGATCGAGACACTGTTACCTCGCCCCAACTAGGATGCCTCTGCATGCCTGAAAATGACATCCTCAAGCAACTGAGGTGCCCCCATTGCAATGAGCGACGAATCGTCGGTCCCGAAGAAATGCTCGAAGCATTACGTGCCGTCGGAAAACTACGACGCGAAGCAAAGCCCGACTGGGGCATGCTGCTCGCTCTTTTCGAAAATGAGGTGGCTACGATGCGGTGCAAGGATTGCACGATGACCGGCCTTATCCTGGAAGCGGCTCGAGACGATTTTGATTTCCAGGATTCCAAGAGCTGTGAAGTGTGCGGCCAAGTGATCCCGGCCGAACGATTGGAGATCTTCCCAGACATCACACGGTGTGCAGCCTGTCAGGACAAACCCACGACCAACGCCGACGATTATTGCAGCCACTGCGGTGGCATCGTCCAAGTCCGCACGCACGGCGGTGCGGGAGTTTCCCGATACGTGGCTGTCTGCTCCGACTGCGGCCAGCGTCAATGAAGCGTCGTCTCCTCACCCGATGCCATGATGAATAGCAAGACCATGCCCCGCGGCATTTCAATCGTCTCGTGGCGTTAAGTTACCGAATCGCCTTTGACTCTTGAGTTTCCGCTGCCCAATGCACCGCATTGGTGAGCATTCTCTGGAAGGCGGGCAACCGAAAATCTTCGGGATGACCCATTGAAGTGTAAAACACCCGAGACCCCGATTCGGCCTCATTCGTCCAGGCTACCGGCTCGCGCGGCTCGCGTCCTTTAACCCGTCCCCAGACGAGTGGAAGCGTTGATGGAGCAAGCGGGCTGACCTTGTACAACCAAGAAGCAACAGGGAATTCATCCGGTCGAACCGCTTTCATGATTGGATGCGTCCGTTGATCGGCATCCGCATGAACAAATGTCAGCGGATCCGATGGAAGCTTATTGTTATGGTGCCCTTGGTAATTGCCCCCCAACACCATCGCATCAAATTCTGGCCACATATCCCGCCCCTCCTCAACCGTTCCCGATCTTGGCGAGAAAGCATGGCTGCTTGTGCGCACAGCGACAACGGGCTTGCCGTCGGAAACATACTGTCGGATCACGGCCAATTGAGGTTGTTTGAGCAGACGCCTTCGCACGCTCAAAAGAAGGACATCGGCATCAGCAACCGCTTCGATCCCGGGAAAATGATTACCATCTGACTCGTCAGCATAGACAAAACGCAATCGAAAATCACTGGCGAGCATACGGCGGCAAAAATCGGGAAGAGTTCGGTTGGTGTGATATTCTTGCTCTCCGATCACGGCAACTAACTGCTTCCGGTGATCGCTTTGAAAACGAAACTCCTCGCCACCAATTAACTGATCCGACGTGGTCGTCGGACACCAATGCCGCTCGATGTGCTCCACAACAAGGTCGGTTCCAGTATGATGATTCACAAAAGGATGCATGCGAGGGTTGTACATCGTATCGGTAAGGTCACGTACCAAGACAACGTTCATGCCCTGGTAAATGAGTTGACGAATTGAAAAAGGTCGACCGAGCACACACATATTAGTGTGAACACCCATCACCAATACATTCGTAATGCCGCGTTGCTTCATGAGATGATATGCCTCGTCACTATCCGTGATGGCATCTCCGGCTCCGATCTCAAGCGTATCGATCTGACGCGTCCACGGCGCACCATGGGGACAAGCGGGCAAGCAATCGCAGCCACCATCCGAATCATCAATCGGCAATGATCCTTCTCGACCGAAATCCAGATGACACCAGGCCTCTAAAGGTCGCTTCACCTCTGACTTTGGAGCCTGAATCGCAAGTTGCCGTTGTGGTGTGTCACGATAGTCGTCAAGACAGGAACTCGGGCAATGAATAATCAAGCCTCCGGCATCCCGAACCGACTTCAGAACCTCATTCATGCGAGGTGCCATCTCGGCCACTCGGCGAGTTGCTCCTTGACACCAATGTTGGTCCCACATGTCGCAGACAACAACGGCCGTTTGCTCGGGCTGCCATCGCATGGTTTGCGCTGTCACATGATCTCGAAGACTCTGCTCCTTCACAGGTCGCCGCTGGCGACTCTCAAATTCGAGCGTCTCGGCATCAACCGGCAATGCGATAGCAAAGAGAACTCCGATGACAGCCAAAACACTCAAATCACCCAGTCTTCCAATCTGAACAGCCACGAGTTCACTCCTTATTAGCGAATCGATTTTTCACGGTATCGCTCTCAATCGAGCCGCACCGATGATTTCGGAACGTTGCACATGATAGCACGTTTTCGAGCCCAAAATTCTATTTGTCAAATAAGCCCGATGGTGTATCACAGTGTGATCACATACTGCCGCGGAGCGGAGGCCGCGGTCGCACTGAATGCGAGGTGCCGTATGGCTAGGATGCTTGTTTCGGCTCTGCTACCAACGTTTCAACGACGAAAAACGCTGTTGGCATCGGTGGCATTTCTTCTGGTTTTCGGCTCGACAATGTTGGTAAGTCAGCCTGTCACTGCTCAAACGGAGAACAGTGGCCATCGCATCACGATTACCTATGGGGGCGAAATCATCGTTCGTTTTCCCAACTATAATTTTTACGTCGCGGGCCCCGGCCATCCGTTGACGCCTTTCCGAGAAACTCCCAACCAAACGCGCGGTGGGGCAATTATCTGGCGTGATCAAAACGGATCCATGTGGGATGGTGGCTCGCTATTTATCAGTTCAAATTATCCCTACAAGCTACTCCAGAAGGATCGATTCGCTTTACGGCCGATCGGTCAAACCGCACCAAATCCATTTACGATGGCGAGGGCAAATCCGGTTCAGCAGCCTCCCTCGCTTTATCCAGTCGTTGGTACGAATCATCAACAGGCGATCAACCAACCGCCACCTACAGCGGGTGATTCCTTCTTTGACTTAAAATCGAAAACGGCGAAGGGGATATGCAAGAATTTCGAGCCTACCTCGAGCCTGCCGCTGAATGCAGAACAAGAACTCAGGACGGTTGGTAGCCAAGAGCACTTGACCTACCGTCCCACCGCAACGATTGTCGTAAAACCCTACGATCCTGCGACAATCCTGCCTCCTCAGCACGACGCGCTCGGGACCCTGCAGCGTTAATTCCAGGGTGAAGTACCAACTCAACGTGTCGAATCGGCGGTGAGCCCCCGTTGTCGGACCCGCGCGTCACGGTTAGCATGACCGGCCTTCCTCGTTCCCTCGGAGGTGTGGCATGCCGAAGACGACCGACATTCGAATCCAGAATGTCTCGACGCAAACAACTCAAATCAAATATCGCTCACCCATGAAATTTGGGGGACGCGTGGTTGAGGACGTTGTCATCTTTGACGTCGTTGTTGACGTTGAAACAGTTGATGGGCGGCGCGGCCGCGGCTTCGGTTCCATGCCGATGGGCAATGTGTGGGCATGGCCGTCATCAACCCTCTCGAATGACGACACGCTCCGTGCGATGGTCGATCTAGCTCGGCGGGTTGCGGAGCAGGGTAGCAGTGCGGATCTCCAAGGGCATCCCCTGGAAATTACAACCGCCTTTGCTGCGGAATACACGGGTCTTGCCGAACGCTCCGTCGACACATGCAATTTGGCGGAACCCATGCCACGCTTGGCGCAACTTGTGTCTGCAAGCCCTTGGGAGGCAGCGGTATTCGATGCCTACGGACAGACCTTACAGGCCAACAGCTTCAACTTACTCGGGCCGGATCTGATCAGCGCCGATTTAAGCACTTGGCTGGGCGACGACTTTCGCGGAGAGTATTTAGATCGCTACACGCTCCGAACTCCCAAATCTAAAATGCCGCTCTATCATCTTGTCGGCGCTTCGGATCCATTAACGGATCATGATCTCACAACGCGCATCGACGATGGGCTTCCAGAAACACTGGCAGAATGGATTGTTGCGGATGGCCTGGGGCACATGAAGATCAAACTCAATGGTGACGACCTTCAGTGGGATGTCGATCGAGTTGTCGCCATTGATCAGGTCGCTGCGGAAACTCAGCCTCGGCGAGGTTGCGATCGCTGGTCCTATTCACTCGACTTCAATGAGCGGTGCCAGAATGTTGGTTACGTTCTCGAATTCCTTGCCAAGTTGCAGGATCGAGCACCGGAAGGACTCGAGCGAGTCCAATACATCGAGCAGCCGACCAGTCGGTACTTACAAGACACTCCCGAAATGCGGATGCACGAAGCCGCTCGTATCAAACCCGTCGTCATCGACGAATCACTCGTTGATCTCTCAAGTCTGCTCATGAGTCGCGATTTAGGTTACTCCGGGGTCGCTCTCAAGGCATGCAAGGGACACAGCGAGGCACTCCTGATGGGCGCGGCGGCACAAAAATATGGAATGTTTCTTTGCGTGCAAGATTTAACTTGTCCCGGTGCATCGTTCCTGCATTCGGCTGCATTGGCTGCTCACATTCCGACCGTTGCAGCAATCGAAGGAAATGGTCGGCAATACTGCCCGGCAGGTAACCTTGGCTGGACCGATCGCTATCCGTCCATGTTTGAGATAACCGATGGCACCGTCGGCACTGCTGTGCTAAACGATGTGGGCCTCGGATTTGACACAAACGTCGCCTGATCAGCTGTCGACGACTTGCCTAGATCGAGATCCCTTGCCATTATAAGCAACCAAGCAATGGCTGAAATTCAACCTCTTTTTTGCCGGACAACGCGACATGTCGTTCAGCGAACCGTTTTACAAATGGCGACCTCACCCTTGGCACGGCCTTGAACCCGGCCCAAATGCCCCTCGCGAGGTGAGAGCTTATATCGAGATAACGCCATTTGATCTCATTAAATATGAGGTTGATAAAACGACAGGATACCTGCGCGTGGATCGGCCACAACGAGGCTCGTCCCAACCCCCCACTCTCTACGGTTTCGTGCCCCGGACATGCTGTGCAGAACGGGTCAGCGCACTTTCACCGAATGCGTTGCGTGGCGACATGGATCCGATCGATATCTGCGTGGTCAGCGAACGTCCCATCGCGCGATCCGAGGTGATTGTGAATGCTCGCGTCGTTGGTGGATTACAGGTCGTGGACAATGAAGAAGCCGATGACAAGATTATTGCCGTCCTTGCTAACGACAATATCTGGGCCCACGTCACGGACGTGAGCGGCCTCCCCGACGCATTAGTCGAAAGACTCATTCACTACTTCAGTACTTACAAAATGGTCCCCGGCGAAAAACCTCGAATCACGATCGACGGCATTTACGGTTGCGACTTCGCTCAAAAGGTGATCGCCGCTTCTCTCGAAGATTACGAACAAGAGTTCGGATCGTAGACCTTCAAATCTCCCTTCTATTCGTCGCCAAGTTCTAGACGCAACCAGCCACCCCGACCCGCAACATAATTCCCTGGCAATCACTGGGGTTTCTGGTAGGATCGAGGCAACGAAACCTGGAGCAGCTAATTCGATTAATCAAAACGGTACGTAGTCACGGTGGCCCGCCGCCCCCGATACTTCGTGCCGTTTTTTTATTGAAACATCGTCAGCCCCTCAAATTCCACAACCTGTTGCCAAGTCCTCCATTCCCCGACAGAAAGGCTGTCCCTTTGCGTCTTGCCATCTTTTTTCATTATTTTCTGATGACGATCGCGTTCTTCACCTCCCCCAACGGCGTTGAGGCAGCAAGCGCGAAAGATTTCGTGGACCTAAGCACGGCGACCCTGCCTGGCCGACTTTACGTTCCACCGGAAGCCGCAACGGGAGATACCCCACGTCCCTTGATTGTATTTCTGCACGGCGCAGGGGAAGTTGGCGTGGACAATACTGGCCAGATCAACGGCAACGTCGACAATCTATTCGAAATGGCTCGGGAACAAGGCATGTACTTGTATGCTCCTCAAACGCCATCGCAAGGATGGAACAGCGAACGCACTTCGAATGCATTGCGGATGGTTGACCAAATCCTTGGCAACACTCATGCCGATCCAACGCGAGTCTACATCACCGGATTATCGATGGGTGGTGGAGGCACTTGGAACATGTTGAGTCGATATCCGAATCGTTTTGCGGCAGGTGTACCGATCGCAGGCGTTTGGCCGGACAACGATTTTGACGCGTCTACCGTGTCGGGACAGCCAGTCTGGGCATTTCATGCTCGCAANGATTCGATAGTTAGTCCATCGCAGGGTCGCCATACGATTGAAAGACTCCTGAAGGTGATCGATGCTCCCGAAATAGATTGGCCTCGNTTGTCTGACCGAAAGACAACCCTGGAATATACGAACGCGGATTTACAACTAAGCTACACGGAATGGCCCACTGGGAGCCACGAAATTTGGTTCCGGGTTTACGAGACACAGGAGATGTACGATTGGATGTTCGCCCAAACGTGTGAGACGTGTCCATCGATTCCCCCCTCCACACCGCCACAACCTCAGCGGATTTCGGTCAATGATGTCGTTTACAAGCAGGATTTCGACGAGGCCTTAGGAACCGACGCCACCGACACGACAGTCGCCTTGCCCACAGGCTGGACGTACACCGGCAGCAATATCGTTTTCAACGACGCCATTACTCATCCATACAGTTATCCTCGTGCGAGGCCTTACGCGGGGATCTACAACGCGGGCGTCACAGACGATCCTGACCGAGCCTTGGTCGCGGGCATATCGCGAGCCGGTACCGGAGGCGAGATTCAATTCCGGGGCTTGGTTGCGGACGGTGCGGCGAGCTTCTTNAAGGTCTCGTTCGATCTTGAGCCCTGGACTTCGAGAATCCGTCGAGGCGAAACGGGCGAAGCCGCCTTTCAACTGCTTGCCGAGATCGATACTGGAGATGGCCTGNTTCCGCTGCATGACTTTGGCATTATCTCNACGGGCACGTTGGTGATGCCGGAGGATCGAATCATTAATGGAAACGANCCCAATTTCCGNACTCAATTTTCGAGCGNATGGCTCAACGNCGATCTTCCTGAAGACGCAACCCTTCGACTTCGTTGGATCTCGCAAACAAACAATGCCGCATCCTGGCTATTTGGCTTGGACAACGTCGAGATACGGATCGCGAGCGTTCCCGAACCGACAACTCTTACCCTATTTTTGCTTGGCTCCCTGGCCCTATTTCGGCTTCGCAGGAAAAACGGCAGCTAATCGATTCCCCCGGCTCAAGACACCAAGCCTGCCAAAGGGAGTGGGCAGCCGGCCCATGAATTGTGCGGAATATGTCCCTTGTCCAAAATGGGGCAGCTTCCGACAATGTCGGTGTACATTGTCAACGATTTTTTTACGAGCACAGCGGGCTTTTCATGTCTTCAGACAAATCCTCAGCGGTTTCAAAAGCACTCCGATTCATTTCGAACATGATCCCAATTTGTGCATGGATTGCGGTTGCGGGCGTTGCTTATTGGGGGCAGACCGAAGAATCNGTCGACATGGCCTTGCGCAACATCATTACNGCAGGCTCAGCTNTTCTGGCGGCGATCATCACCTTTTTATGGTTCACTTTTTTGACGAAGGTGGATGTTAAGATCCGTCTCACCGTTTTCTGCGTCTGCCTGACACTGCTAGTGCTTTCTCCTGTTATTTTTCGCGTCCAAGGAGTTTCAGGGCAATTGATTCCTGTGATCGCTTTTCGTTGGTCAGAGAATCGAGATACAGGACTGGAAAGTATCGAAGCAACCGTGGATTCCAACACCGGAATTGACCTGACTACCACAACCATCCACGATTTCCCTCAATTCCTTGGTCCCAACCGTAACCAAGTTGTTGCCGACGATCGATTCAACTTTGACTGGGGAACGGAAAAGCCCAGGCTCGTCTGGAAACGGCCAATTGGCGCAGGCTGGTCTGCTTTTTCGGCGGTGAACGGCTATGCGGTAACGCTCGAACAACGGGGCGATGAAGAGATCACTTCTTGCTACGAAATTTCAACCGGTGAACCTGTCTGGGCCAACTCAATCCCGAGTCGCCACGAAACGGTAATGGGCGGAATTGGCCCGCGTTCAACACCGACGATTCATGAAGGCCGAGTTTACACGTTGGGTGCAACGGGCGTTTTACGTTGCCTTGATGGTTCGGATGGCGGGGAGATCTGGAGTCAGGATCTGTTCGAACTTGCGGGCGTTGAAGAGGATGAGTCGGCCGTCGCCTGGGGCCGTTCCGGCTCTCCTTTAATCGTCAATGACAAAATTGTGGTGCCGGTGGGTGGTCCTAAGGGCGGCGACAAGATTTCTCTCATGGCCTTCGACCCATTGACGGGCGCTGAAATCTGGCGAGGTGGAGACCGTCAGGTGAGTTATGCTTCGCCTAGCCTAGGAATGATCGATGGCACGCCTCAGATTATCCACGTTGCTGAGNCGTCGGTTTGTGGCCATGATCCTGAGACGGGAGAGATGCTCTGGGACTTCTCCTGGCCTGGTAGTTCATCCGCGAATGCCAACACTTCGCAGGCCATTCCGATCAATGATCGCGAGGTATTCATCTCCAAGGGGTACGGAAGAGGGGCTGCCGTTTTCGAAGTCACGCGTACGGAAGACGGGTGGTCCACCGAGGAGATTTGGTCTCGGCGAAATGCGATGAAAACCAAGTTCAGCAACGTCGTCATTCACGAAGGCTTCGTATACGGCCTCAACGATACGATCCTGGAGTGCATTGACGTCACTGACGGCGAGAAGCAATGGAAGGCTCGCTGCAGCTACGGACAAGTGCTTCTGGTTGGCAACACGCTTTTGGTTTTAACGGAAGACGGAGAGTTGCTGACGGTACCGGCCACGCCGGAAAAGCACCAGCAATTGTCGGAACTCCAAGTCGTCGACGGGTTAACGTGGAACAATCTTTGTTTGTTCGACAAGTACCTGCTCGTCAGAAATGGACAAGAAGCAGCGTGCTATGAACTGCCGACCAAGCCAATCGAGGATCGTAATGACGATCAGTCATCCTGACGACGTTGCCACTTGGCAATCGCTTCTTCTCTCGCCTCGTCGTTCGTAAAGCCGACCGTTGCCTGATTCAGAACACTCATTGAGTTGAGCGAAACGTTGGCCATTCCATAATCTTTGAAATCCTCTCCCGATTTGTGGATCAGCGTGGCCAAAGCAATATCACGAACCTGCGTGGTAATTTGCTTATTATTGATTCGATGATGCGAAGCGACCAATCCAGAATCGTCCAACATCCCGGAAATCAGTTTCTCATCGATCTCTTCACCCAATTTCGCGAGTACCAGAATGGAGTACTGACGATCATGAGGCATCCCTAGTCGGTCTGCCAACACGATCCGAGCCGGTACAGCACCTTCGGGGACGTTGTACCGGAGCGAGAAATTGAGCCGCTGCACGAGCGTTCGATCAATGGTGGGTTTTCCGATAAATGCCCCCAGCAGATTACGCAAGCCCACTCGATAAGTTCCAATTCTCATCGCTCGATCCAGATCAGAGTTACTGTAGAGCAAACTGATCAGGGAGGTCTGATTTGTCAGATCCACATCCTCTCGAGAGGCAACCAGCAAAACGGCAGCCAGATTGCCGATGGTAACGGGCTTGCGGTTCTGCATCGCCTTAAGAGTTTGACAACGGTTCGAGAGCAGAGAACTCGCTAGTGTACGGTCGCTCTGATAGACCGCGTCGAGGAAAGCCCATTCCGATTCAAGAATCTGCACATAAAGAGAACGATCTTGTTCGGACTCACCCGCCAACCTTTGAAAGTCCTTCCAGCCCGGTAATTCCTCAGCCGCATCGACCTCCAACCCGGCAATGAACGCGTTAATCAACCGCTCGCGTTCGAGATGACGGATCGCTCTGAGAACGGACTTAGATCGATATCGGATTTCGCCATCGGAACTTTCCGTACCATTCCGCACTGCCTCGAGAGCCGCCAAACCTCGTCGGGTGAGTTCCTCCGAGGCGAGTTGTCGATTTACGAACTTTGCATCTCCAAGTTGTTGCACCAATTCTTCGGGAGTTCTCTCCGCAGATACGGTTCTCGCGTTAAAGCTGACAGCAACACCAATTAGTAGCAGAGACCATGATCGTACCGAAAGCATCTTACCTCCCCCTCCTGAAATCGGTTTCGAAGCTAGGTTTCATTTTATTCGCTTTCGCCGCATTCAGGCGGGAAAATCCCCGTCGAATTGAAAGCAAGGCGAATCGAGCCATGTTTGGACATCAAAACCCGAAACTAACGTATGGGAAACTTTATGCGGCCGGATCAGTCGAGAAAACCGTCAAATTCCAGCATGAATCATGAGAAAACAGAATTCACGCGGGAATACAGCTGCCTGAGATGAACTGATATTTTTTTACTGGCTAAGAGGTCCGACAGGTTGAAACGAGAGCGTCCTACGACTAGAATGCCACCAGATGGGATTTGCGGCCGCTTGCAGCCAAACGCACTGCTAAAGAGCCATCGAATACTGCCAACAGCAGACTCGATTTGATAAGTGTTTTATCCGCCGCAGCCATGTGCTTGCGGTTTTTTTTTGCACGCTGCTCAAATCTCGTTTGGATGATCAATCCTCTTACCCACGAGAATTATGAGCACAACTTCATCTTCGTCGTCTTCTCGCATGAGTTCCGACAATCCAACGGGAAAGCCCTCACGTCGCCGAGGCACCTCCACTCAGTCGGTCCATTCAGGTGAGGCTCGCCAAAAACCGGGCGATTCTATTACCGACCCGATCTTTTGCGCTTCCACGTTCACCTTTCCCGATTCGCAATCGGTCATCGACTACATCGAACAAGACCAACAGCGGGAAGAATATGGCCGTTACGGCAACCCGGGTGAACGGGTAGTTGAACGCAAGCTCGCCGAACTCGACGGCGGAGACGAGGCGCTCCTGTTTTCGAGCGGAATGTCGGCGATCGTCGGTGTTTTGATGGCGAGACTCAACGCCGGCGATGAAGTCATTTTCTTCAATGAGTGTTATCACCGAAGTCGCGAATTCTGCACCAAACATCTTTCTCGATTTGGCGTTGTCACGAGACAAGTTGAGGCGTGCAACTACGAGGCCATGCGGAACGCGATTAACGACAACACGAAGATGTTGATCAGCGAATCCCCGACCAATCCTCACCTCAGCGTGGTCGACCTGGACCAGTTCGCGGCATTAGGCAAAGAATATGCGATCGATACGTTAATCGATGCAACTCTCGCCACACCTTACAATGTTCGGCCCATCGATTATGGCGTCGACTTTGTCCTGCACTCCGCCACGAAATACCTGGGAGGTCACAACGACCTGCTGGCAGGTGTGATCGTCGGCCCCAGCGATAAGATGGAACCTGTGAGAAATCTACGGGGCATTATGGGCGGCATCAATTCGCCCCATAACATCTATCTCCTGGCCCGCGGACTGAAAACGTTTGCGCTGCGGGTACAGCGTCACAATGAAAACGGCCAGGCCATCGCCGAATTCCTTGAATCTCACCCACGTGTCGAAGCGGTCTATTATCCCGGACTCGCTTCGCACCCGTATCACGAAGTTGCAAGTCGCACGATGAGAGGCTTCGGAGGTTTGGTAACGTTTCTCGTCAAGGGCGCCGATTGGCGCGCAACGGCAGACATCGTCGATGCCGCAAAAATCTTTCGAATCGCTCCCAGCCTAGGAGGCGTCGAGTCCTTGATCGAGCAACCGTTGGTGATGAGCTATTACCAGGCAACTCCCGAGGATCGANAGTTATGGGGTATTCCGGACAACATGATTCGACTGGCATGTGGCATCGAAGACGCCGACGATCTCATTGCTGACCTGGCCCAAGCCTTAGAGCAATAAAGGTTCACAACTAGACAACGGAAGTCTGCCGTGACCAACGGGTCCGCGACCCATTGCGTCTCGTGCCGCAGCTCTCCAACCGGCCAGAAAGAGAGAGAACATGAAGTTTCGAACCCGCGCCATCCACGTCGGCAATTCGAAAGATCCGCAAACGGGCGCCGTCGTTCCACCGATCCACCTGGCGTCGACCTATATCCAACCAGGAGCGGGTGAGTGGGGTGAGTTCGATTATGGCCGTAGCGGCAATCCCACTCGACATAATGCCGAACTGACGCTCGCAGCTCTAGAGGGAGGCCATAAAGCGTTGGCTTTCTCATCCGGCATGGCGGCGATTCACGCCGTCACAATGTTGCTGAGCTCGGGAGATCATATTGTCGCCGGAACCGACATCTACGGCGGGACCTACCGGCTTTTGCACAAAATCGCAAACCGCTCCGGCATTGATGTCACTCTGGCCGACTCCACCGCTCCATCCAATCTAGAATCGGCCATCCGGGACAACACCAAGCTGATCTGGCTCGAATCGCCTGGCAATCCACGAATGTCCATCACGGATTTACAGGCATGCTCCGATCTGGCACGTGATCGCGGTATTCGTGTTGCCGTCGACAATACGTTTGCGACACCTGTCCTGACGCGCCCCTTGGAACTGGGAGCCGACATCGTCATGCACTCGGCCACGAAGTACCTGGGCGGCCACAGCGACCTGATCGGTGGCGCCTTAGTCGTGCAGGACAGTGGGTTATACGACGACCTTTACTTCATCCAAAATGCGACCGGCGCTGTCCTGGGCCCATTCGATTCGTATTTGCTATCTCGGGGAATGAAGACTCTGGCCCTGCGAGTTAGCGAACACTGTAAAAATGCCGGGAAAATTGCCAGCTTCCTGGACGCCCACCCGCGCATCAAACGTGTCCTGTATCCCGGACTCGCCACGCATCCTGGTCATGAAACGGCTGCCCGCCAAATGACGGGCGGATTCGGAGGAATGCTCAGCTTTGAAATCGATGGCGACTACCAGCAAACCAAGGCTTTCGTTGAATCGACCACGCTCTTCCAACTAGCGGTTAGCCTCGGTGCTGTTGAATCCTTGATTGAACAACCCGCCTCGATGTCTCACGCCAGTTACGATCCCGCCGATCGCGTGGCCCATGGTATCCTCGATAGCCTCGTCCGAATTTCAGTCGGCCTGGAAGATGTCGATGACTTGATCCAAGACCTCGACGATACACTCGGCCGCGTGCTCTAAATGGCCTACCGACAAAAAAAACGTCCGCCGGTTCGATCCCCGACGGACGCTTAACTTTAAGACGATGCTCGATTCGAACCTAGCTNCGAAAGCGAATCGTGGATTCCGATTCAGTCTGAGGTCGAAGCGGATTTAGCGACTGCCGATCAACCTTCTTTTTCGACGACGAAGCCTTCCTCACCGTCGTTCGCGAGAGATTTTTCGCATCATTCTGTGAAGCATTTCTGACGGCCTGCATGGATCGACTGGTCGACGCCGTTCGAGCCTTGATTCGACGACTGGCTGACGTGGGTTGTCGCCGCGAAGCCGAACGGGAATTCACCCGTTGCGGAGCTTCCGTCTGATAATTGATTGGACGAACGGATCGTCGCGTGTTCGCAGGTCCGGAAACTCTCGGTCCGGGCATCACCGATCGCATTGTCGCTTTCGTACCATTTTCATGGGGAAGTGGATCATCGGTGAAAGGATCACTTTCATCGGCGTGCTCAGGAACTGGTTGCGGCTGCTCACTCATTTCAGCANCCTCTCCACTCTCGTAAACCTCGTNNCCATCGTCACAGTGAGAGGAGCAATCCTGCGAGCCACAGTGATGGCAATCAAACACGCAGTGGAAAAGATTGCCTAACCCTGTATCAACCGCGTGCTTAACGCTTAACGCAAGTTCACCCACGAGTGTTGTCCGACAAGGATTCGGACAAGGAGGGAAAAGCGGACGCCTGGTAGAACAGTCCATGCATTGATTACCCCAAACGACTCCACCATAGTGACCGCGATGAAAAACACCAACGCAGTCACTACAACCACCGCCTTCAAAGCTGGCCGCTCGCAGTTTGGAGTTTTCCGTTGGAACACTACCAAGTTTTCGGACTTGGGCATCTGCAGTGGATAGCGGAACGATTGCTACCACGACTAACAATGTTATTGATCGACGAGAAATCATTCCTGCCGTCTCCTCTTTCCCTAAGGAACTGCTTGGGTCAATTCGCGTTTCACGAGTTCGAATGCGAAACGCTCTCCTTTTGATCGTTGTGTGGTACAAGTCATCGAACCGGCGACACCCGTACGATCAGAACTTCCGTTTCGAGCCGTACAACCCAGACAACCGCTAAGCCTGCCTTGCGCTCCCCAATCAACCTTTGCTACCCACTCGATTACCTCTAGGGGATCCTGGAACGATGCGCAACACGAACCAAGTACCCTCGGGGCTTTAGGAAAGCAAGGAAAACTGACACAACTTTCAGGATCACACTGAGTTTGACGAAAGTCCCGAGTTTGCCGATGCCGATATACGGTGTGAGAGATCACTCTTTTCTGGAACGCCAGGTCACGGAATTATCAAATGTTGTCAGCTCACAATGCCCTTCGCCTGATCTTCGTGCTCACATCTTCATTGGTATTGAGCACCAACCCCGCAGCCGCACAGCAACCGTTCGGCATCAACAGCATCACGAATGGCTCCAGCTACGTGACGAGAAGCTTCTCACCCAAACACGTACAAATTGCCGCGGAAGCCAGACGGGCTGAGGCGAATCAAGCCAGCTCTGACTATTTGCAACAGGATCGTGAGATTGAACTTACTTCCTTTGCAGAGCAAGTTTCCAACCTCGAAGAGGTGGTCGAGGAATTTGAAGGCGAGTCAATTGACTCGGGTACCGTCATCGATGAGTCCTGCTCTTCGTGCGAACCATGCCTCAGTTCCCATGGCTGGGGCCCTCAGATTTTGCCCGGCTTCTGGGTCGACCATCTTTCGCTGCTTGGCGGAGTACACGCGTTCAAGAATGCCGGCAATCGAGGCGAGGACGGCAGCTTTGGATTTCATTACGGCCTGAATTATGGAACGGCCGCCAAGAACATCATCTTACCACCCACCATTGGCTGGCAGGCCGGCTTCCAACTGGCCAACAGCAATCTGAATGGTGCTTCATTCACCCAAGAGGATCGGAACCAGGCGTTTGTAACACTGGGTCTATTTCGCCGAGGCGACTGTGGGCTGCAGGGTGGCGTCGTCTTCGATTACATGCGAGATGACTGGTACTACGACACCGACGTCACTCAAATCCGAGGTGAACTCAGCCTTGCCATTACACCGGCCAAGAGTCTGGGCTTCCGCTTCGCTAAGTCGCTGGATGAAGACNCCGTCGTAGCCACTACAACCGCCGGTACAGAATCCATCACGTGGACCACGGAAGACCAATATCGATTCTTCTATCGCACTCGCATGCTGGCCTGTGGCACAGGTGAGTCACAGGTATTTGCAGGATTCACGGGTCAATCCGATGGCCTGATCGGTGCGATTACACGACTCCCTCTTCACAATGGCTGGGCTATTGAGACCGACTGGACTTACTTGATTCCTTCTGAGTCCAAGCAGAACGGTGCGAACGACGAGGAAGCCTGGAACGTAGCATTGAACCTCGTCTGGTATCCCGGTTCACTCGCCTGCGGCAGTTGCTATCGTTATCATCGACCGATGTTTGACGTCGCCAACAACGGCAGCATGATGCTGCGACGCACCAACAATCCCTGATCCAAGCCGTCTCCCATCAAAGAGCGTTTCCAACCGGAATGATGCTTGGAAACGCTCGTCAGCAATGACTGGGCTGAATGATAAACAAACTCACCCCGGTTACCAACCACCTCGGGCAGCTCTTTACTCGCCCCGATCTCCGCTCGCTTCGAAGCGGCTTGCCAATTTAGCTGCGAGCTCAAATTAGCTGTAAGCTCAACCCATGAAGGATGTTCGGTGATTCGAGGCANCCCAACCATGGGCTCTGCTCTCTCCGAACCGCCTTCCAAATCAACCGCGAAGCGCGTGTGCCTCACCCCCGGCAAGTTTGATCGGGTTATAATCCGGCAGCTCTGATTTATTGAACACTGCGCCACGACCCCGGTATTCGATGGCAGCAATCACCAGCCCTTAAAGGTGCTTGAAAACATGTCGACGTTCAAAGAACGCCTTGTCGCAGGCGAGACTCTCTACGGAACGATGGTAACGCTCCCCACTGCATCCACCGCTGAACTACTTGCGGGACTCGATTTTGACTGGCTATTCATTGACGGTGAACATGGCCCTCTTGAGACGCGTGACATCATGGGGATACTGCAGGCAATTCGAGGTCAGCTAACCGGTATCGTGCGCGTGCCCGAGGCGGCCGAGGCCCCTATCAAAAACGTCCTGGATTTGGGAGCGGACGGGATCATTGTCCCGCAGGTCAATACGGCCGAACAGGCAGCCGACGTCGTTCGTTGGGCAAAATACTCACCGGAGGGTTCACGAGGCGTGGGTTTGGCACGAGCCCACGGCTACGGATTTCAATTTACAGAGTATCTGTCAAAGGCCAACGACGAAACGGTTGTGATTGTGCAGGCGGAACATGCAACCGCCGTTGAAAACATTGAAGCGATTGTGAAGGTCCCCGGTATCGATGCGATCCAGTTGGGCCCTTATGACTTATCCGCCAGCATGGGGAAGATGGGCGAGATCAACGATCCTGAAGTGGTCGCGGCAATCGACCGCGTCATTTCTGTTTCTCGTTCGGCAAACCTGCCGGTTGGCTGTTTTGGAGTGACTCCAAAGGCTGTCCGGACAGATATCGAACGTGGCTGCACGCTGGTATGCAGCGGCGTCGATACGATTTTTCTGGGTCAGGCAGCAAACCAGATGCTTTCTGCTGTAAAGGGTGAGAACTAACGTCAGCTTGATCAAGACGTCATTAAACCGCTGTGGCTTTCATCTCTTTTAATTCTCTGTTTGAATGCGAGACAACTCATGCCAGGTACCCTGTTCACGCAAGTTCGTATTCTCGACTGTAGCGGCGAAATGCCCTATCCAGGCGAGGTACTCGTCCAGGGAAATCGGATTACATCCATCCACCGAGGAGAACCGGCCATTCCGCGGGAGGACCACCTCGTCATCGATGGTGGCAACTCCATGACGTTGATGCCGGGCCTCATCGAATCGCACTCGCATCTCAGCATTGATAACTCGGACGACCTTGCCAAGATTGGCATGGTTCCGCCCGAAGAAACAACCTTGATTGCGATGCGTTATGCGAAGTTTTATCTCGACTGTGGAATTACGAGCTGCATTAGTGCAGCAGCCGCCAAACCGCGTGTGGATGTGGTCATTCGAAACGCTATCAATGCGGGAGAAATCTCGGGGCCACGAACTCTAGCAGCCAGCCCCTGGTTGACGGTGACGGGAGGACTTGGTGACCTTCGCAGAGAGCACATGCCCGACTTTTCTTCGATGGCGATCGTCCTCGATGGTCCTGAGGCATTCCGACAAAAGACACGCGAATTGATTCGCGAAGGTGTCGACATTATCAAGCTGGTAATTTCCGGGGACACATTTGTGCCTCACGCTCCCTCGGATTCAACCGTCATGTCGGAAGCGGAAGTAGCAGCGGCAGCCGAAGTCGTGCATGCTCACCGACGCCGCATGAGTGCTCACGCTCGCAGCGCCGACGCGGTGAAGCTCTGTATCCGATACGGCATCAAGGTGATCTATCACGCAAATTTTCTGGATGAAGAGGCGCTTGATCTGCTGGAAGCTAATAAACAATGGGTCTTTGTCAGCCCTAACATTGGCTTTACCGCGATAGCCGCTTACGAAGGTGAAGACTGGTTCACAGAAGAACAAGTGCAACAGCTTGGCTTCCGCGAGGAACTCGCCGGAGCAGCAGAGGGGCTGACGGAATTAAGGAAGCGAGGAGTTCGCATTTTAGGTGGAGGTGACTACGGGTTCGGACTGACCCCGCATGGCAACAACGCAAGAGACTTGGATCACCTGATCAAATACTGCCACTTCGATTCGATGGAAGCGCTGCTTACCATGACGAAGCATGGCGGCGCAGCGATGGACATGGGTGACAAATTGGGACAAATCCAAGAAGGCTTCTTGGCAGACCTACTTCTAATCGATGGCAACCCGTTAGAAGATCTCAAGATGCTCATGGAGCGGGATCGACTTCAAGTCGTGATGAAAGACGGCGATTTACACAAAAACAGCATATAGTTTCATTGACGCTCGGTGCAACTGGACAGGGCTTCCGAATCACACCCAGACTCGCCCTGAACGGACTCCGTTTTGCAGATTGCGTGCGCGAGCCAAACTGGATGCCTCGCTCACCCGCGAGCCCAACTGGCCGCATCCTCACCATCCAATCGCAGCGTAAGGCATTTAGCACTGCCTCCGGCCTTCGTAAATTCCCCCAGCGGTGTTTCGATCGGCTCAAACCCCTCAGCCCGCAGCCTGAGATGCAATTTGTCGCATCCAATATTGGTCACAACGACATCTCCGACAACGACAGCGTTTGCCGCGAAAGAGCGAGCTTCCTGCTCTTCAATTTCGATGAGGTGTCGGACCGACTCCCGCAGGACTTTCCGACCGTAACCATCGAAGGCGCCTGGAAAATACATCGCAGTGTCTTCGGTTAACGGGCAAAAACAAGTGTCAAGATGGTAGTAGTACGGATCCATCAATTCCAAGAGCAGGACCTGAACATCCAACACTTCACCGATTCGTTGTTGAGCGACTGCATCACTTCGCATGCGGTAACCCGCCCAAAGCGTTTCCCCACAAAACAGAGCGTCCCCAGCACCTTCAAAAAAAAGCCCCTGATCAAGCTCCTGCACTTGATACCCGTGTCCATTAAACCATTCCGTATCATGCATCTGCTCCGGTTGTCTCTGCAGGGGACGAAACTGGGAAACCACTGCCTGACGTTGATAGACGAGCGCAGCATTTGCAGTGAATACCAGATCGGGAAGTCCAGCGACGGGTTGCATCTCGTGGATCGTTGCACCAGCATCAGACAGGNTTGATCGCAATTGTTGCCATTGATGCACTGCCGTTTGGTGGTCAGCATTACGAGTTCGATCCATCCAAGGATTGATCTCGTATTCGATCCCAAAAAAGTCAGGGGGGCACATGAGGATCTCAGCCATCGAAACGCCCTCCGTTATTCTCTAACGTTTCCAAGTCATGCAATAGCTGACTCATAAACGGAGCAACATCCGTGACAAGTCCGATGGTCTGGAACGAACCACGATCCTTGAGCTTGATCACCGTCGACGGATTGATGTCAACACAAACAACCGGGGTTGCCGCAGGCAACAAATTCCCGACTGCAATTGAGTGCAGCGTGGTAGCCACCATCAAACAGAAGTCGACATCTCGAACTTGCTTTCTCATTTCGTCTTGAGCCACGGTCATATCGGTGAGGACATCAGGCAGGGGGCCATCGTCTCGAATGCTTCCCGCCAACAAGTAATCCACATCATTGTCGACACATTCGAACATAATGCCGCTTGCTAAGACTCCCTGCTCGACGGCTTGACGAATTCCACCGGCGCGGCGAATTCGATTGATCGCTCTCAAGTGGTGTTCATGACCTGCCTCGACGATCTGGCCATCGTGCAGCTGAACACCAAGACTCGTTCCGAACATCGCCTGCTCGATATCGTGTGTGGCCAGCGCATTCCCAGCAAATAAACGGTGCACAAAGCCATCACGAATCAATCGACAGAGAAGCTCATTGCTGCCCGTGTGCACAATAGCCGGCCCCCCGACAAACAGTGATTTCCCTCCATGCTGTCGCACNTCAAACAGTTTCTGAGCGATGGTGCGAATGGCAACGCCTTTGGGTTTCTCCGTAGAAACCTCGCTGTTCATGAATTCAAAGGAACCGGCCTCTTTTGGTCGATCGACGGGAAAAACACGCACGCCTGCGTGGCCAACAACGACCTGCTGCCCCTGTTCGACGGAGACCATCGGAAGGCAGCGAGCAGTCCCCGCCTTAGGATCCACAACAATTCCACAATCCATTTCCTGGTCATCTACGGGAATCCACTGGCCCTCACAACGGACCTCTGTCCGCTGGTTCGTCGAACAATAGAAATCTTCGGGAAACGCTCCTGACACGTCGGCCACGACCCGCTGACAGTCCGTTTGACTGGTGCGAATCGCTCCATGATCAGAAATGGCATCCAACACCTTTGCCAAATGCGAAGGCGAGCCAGCCTGAACTTCGATCAACACACGACTCGGGTCCTGGCGCCGCTGGCCTACATTCATATCCCGAATCAGGAATTGGGAGCCCGATGAGGTGATCACGTCGAGAATCTTGGGCAGAATCAAACTATCAATGATGTGACCTCGGACTTCCACATCTTCAAAGAATTCATGGCTTTGGATCATGATCGATCTCCCTCGAACTGCTCTAAACGGTGTGGCGATACGGGCGTCCAGCCACCCTCCTGAAAATGCGGTTTTGGGCCAGCCCTCAGGGATCACGGACGGATCCAAATAGATGTGAATCGGAGCGAGGACAGGGCAATCATACGCGGCTGATTGCCAGCAGGAAAACGAAAACGAAGCTTAAGAACCCTCACTTTCTGCGTAAATCGTGGCCTGCGTTCGACTTCACGCGACGGCCAAAGCCCGGTATACTGGCCTGCTTGGATGGTAAAGTCCCGCCTCCGGCGGTACACACTGCGGTCCCCCGAGCTCCACCCGGCTCTCTCGTTCCGCAACAATTTCCCATTATGGAAAACGATCAAAGGTCATGAGCGATTCTGAAAAAGGTGGTCATTGGCAGTTTCTCGCAAATCTTCTCGGGGCAAAACCCTCGACCCCGGAAACGCCCCCGGAATCCGAACCGGTCAGCGAAGCTCCTACCGAGGAGAAAGTTGCTGCAGCAGTGCCAACCAAGGCCGACCGAGAAAGACCCAAAAAGTCGAAGCCTAAATCGGCACCCGACCAAAAGCATTGGGGCAGCGTGGCAGAATCCCTAGGCTTGGATGCTCCGACTGCGGAAGAGACCGAACCGATCGCTAAAGCGGCAAGCACACCGGAGCCACCCGCTCCCGCAGCCGCTGCTTCTGAAACGCCCACGGAGCAACCGGCCGAGGCCCCCAAGGAGGAAGAAGGCGAAGATCTTTTGGCGCAGATCCAACGGACCATCAGCAGTTGGGGAAGCCCAAAACCGAAAAAGTCCGAATCGCCAAAACCGGCAGAGCCTGCTCCTGAGCCTGCAGTGACCGCCGAACCTGAAGACTCGTCTGACGCAGAGACAGNACGGCCCGAGAAGCGAGAACGTGGTCGACGAGAACGCGGTCGGCGGCGTGAACGATCGCGCGGCCGTGGTGAATCCAGTCGCGGTGAATCCAGTCGCGATGAATCCNGTCGCGNTGAATCCAGTCGCGGTGAATCCAGTCGCGATGAATCACGGCGCGGTGAATCCAGTCGCGATGAATCACGGCGCGGTGGATCACGGCGAGGCGGTTCACGACGTGGCGGATCAAGACGTGGCAACCGGGAACGAGACAAGGTCGAGACAGACGAACAAGATCGTCAGGACGATGCTCTGGTTGATGAGGCCCAGGTTACAGCGTCTGAAGATGGTGATTCGGATCGTCCATCCGACGGCGACGAAAGAGGCAAGGAAGGTGGTCGTCGACGACGACGTGGTCGACGACGACGCCGTGGAGGTTCTGACCGCAATACAACCTCGAATGAACAAGACAGTTCCAGCTCAAAACATGAAGACGAAGAAGCTGTCGTCAGTGANTCACTCGAGTCTGACCTGGAATTCAACGATGAGGTCGAAGCTGAGGAAACTCGTGACGAGAGTGAAGCTCCCCGATCGCGTGGGCGTCGTCGCCCTCGCCGGCGTGGTGGTCGCGATCGAGACTCAGACCGTCGCGGTGGCCGCAATTCCAATCGCGAATCACGAGCCCCTCAGCGCGAAACGTCCAGCAGCGACAATGAACTCGACGACGAACTGGATTCAGACGTCGAAATCGACGACGACATTCGTGATGAAGATCGCGAAGACGATCCCAATCGAAAGAATCGCCGCAATATTCCATCCTGGAATGAAGCGATCGAGGACATTATCGCGAAGAATACGGCAGGTCGCCAAAAAAGCCGACGTCCGCGGGGACGGAGNCGTCGCTCGGGCAACCGCAATGATCGCTAACGGATGCGTCCTGCTTGGAGGGTGTTTCAACCACGGATGAACCGTCTCGAAGCGACGCTCCTTGGCCTTCAATTCTCACTTTCACGACCTCGTTGAACTGCCTCACGAGGTCGTTCCAATAATCTCCCTTTCGCAGTTCCAGCGGTCGGACGGAATCGCCCAAAGAGAGGCACTTCAATTGATTTCTGAGGCTGTGAACGGGGCCNACAAATCGATTACTAACTCGAATCATGTCGACAATCGCGAGGGGCAGTACGACCAACGATCCAATCACTGCCGGCAAGATTCCTGTGGGAAATAGAGATGATTCGGAATCGGATGGATACCAAAATTGCCAGATCCACCCGGAAAACAGAGTTGCTCCCATCCCCATGCTCCAATAGATCGCAACGCGAGCGGTCAAAACTCCCTGCACTGGTTGATCGACCATAATCTGGCGACGCTGATGTGATTTCATCGATATTTCTCCGAGGGCCTGCTTAATCCTAGGTCGGAACGAGCGGCAATGAAAAAGAGGCCCATTTAGGAGGGGTATACGGATTCCAACGCGCGACTCATCGCCAAAATGAGGCGACAACTGCGAATCAAACCGAGGGNAGAGAACAGCGTCTGAGCCCCATCTCAAATGGCATCGCTCGCACAATTCTCCCAGCGAACGAGCACTGTTGAGTACGAAACGGCATGGCGAGTATGGGCAACCTAGACTTTCTTGGCTATCCTGAACCGCAAGGTCATTGACCCTGCCGTCAGTTTAAGTCCCCCACTTGAGACTCCCATTCATTCGAGAGCCATCGTGAAGAAGCTGCAACAACCGCTATTCCTCCTGTTTTCCATCGGTCTCTTCCTAATCAGCATTGTCGTCACCGGCTGCGGTAAGGGCGAGTATGACAGTCGTCTCAATTCAAGTGTTCAACGCTTGAAGTCGGCACCGCCAGTGGAAGACTCCGATGAAGAATTGGAAGAGGAGTTCGATGGACAAGAGATGAGGGATGAAGACTCAAGTGAATCGTCCGACGAAGATGATGAAGATTTCGACGAGGAGGATGACCTTGACGACGAAGACTTTGAGGAAGACGACATTGATGAAGCAGATGAGAATCCCTTCGACAACGTCGACGAGTAATTCTTTATCGCTAGACGGTTTCCAACATCGGGTCACGCCTGGGAGATCACTTCTTGGCCGCTGGCGTCGCCACCTGGCAGCATTCTGTTCAACGACCGCACTCGCCTGCTTGTTTGCGCAAAACCTAAACGGCGCTGAGCTGTCAGATTTTGACGTGAAACAGATTGACCGACTTTGCCAACCTACCTTTCAGGAGGACGGGTGGCGTTCGATCCCCTGGCAGACGGATTTGTGGAAGGCCAGACAACAAGCTGCCGAGCAGGGCAAGCCGATCTTTCTTTGGGAAATGGATGGACATCCTTTGGGATGCACATGAAACAATGGCGTGGCGGGTCGTGCACTCGCCTTTTCCGACCCCAGGGTAGTCGAGTTAATCAAGACTCATTTAATTCCAGTCGCGGCGGATGACTGGTATCAGCGACGCCGCACGGATCAGACCGGACTATTTTTCCGCTCCATCGTTGATCAGATCCGCCCACAACCCGACCCGAAAGCGAGCCTTCAAGGCTTGTACATCTTTACGGCGACCGGGCAGCTACTAGGGCATCGTAATAGCGCGAAGCATGTGAATCTCACTCAACGTGTCATTGAGAAGGCCTTATCGCGTTGGAATGCACTGGGTCCGTTNCAAACGCAACCCAACTCAATCGCAATTCCAGATTTACCGACATCGGTGCCAAACCATCGGTATGCGCCTGAGCCTCCGGCCAATGCAACAATTCTTCGAGTCGTTTCACGCGCCTTAGATCATGACCCAAACGGCCACTTGATCGCCTGGCAACACGACAATCCTGCTCGAGGGACCCATCCAGCCTACGACCATGTCTGGCTGCTTCCGGAAGAAATCAACTCCATCGTCGAGCTGGCCGACTCACAAAAGTCCTTTGAAATTCCTGTCTCAGTGACAAATCGGCTGGCACGATTCCACCTTGTCGACAATACGCGAGGAGAGCCAAAACACTGGAAAGCGAACGAGTTGGAAAGCGTAACTCTTGTCGCCGAGCGGCAACTGAACAACAGCCGTAAAGTGAAGCTGGAATTACGTGGAAGATTCTCGCTGCGGGCCCCGGAGAGCGACATCGGCTATATCGGGGCCTGGCAGGGCGTCCTGGAAATTGACCGCTCGAGCAGAAAGGTGACTCAATTCAACCTTTTCGCATTGGGCGAACACTGGGGAGAAGGACGTTGGACTCCAGGCGCACGGCCGGGACGAACACCTTTAGGGATCGCCATTCGCTTGGCTGATGGAAATGGCCTGGGAGACAAAGTCCCTCCGCAGGCGTTTCGTTCTCCAACNCGTTACTTCAACACTCAAGAGGGCCCGTGAACAGGCTTGTTGTTCGACGCATGACCGAGGGGCACCACATCGATAATCATCAACTGGGGTCGACACCAAAAACGAATTCGCGGGGCATCACCTCGCTCCATCCCAATCCCTCTCGAAACAACCAGATTCTTCCCTGGTACGATTTCAGTAATCCCGCACGCCCAAGCTCTTGGCACCGCTGACAACGTGATGATTGGGCCCCAGAACGGAATCTGAACCTGGCCACCATGAGTGTGGCCTGCCACCAACAGGTCAGCATTAATGTCGCCCAGAGCAAAATCAGGTGAGTGTCCTAAGACGATATGGAAACGATTGGTCGCCGGTACTCGCAACGTCGTATCGAATGACTCCGCCATCGATAGCCCCGTCACTTGAATTTGATCGTTCCGGATGACCTCCGTTTTTTTACTGCAATGAACGGGGGTCTTCTCAAAAATCCGGATCCATTCGGGGTGATCCGTATTGCCACCTACCGCATAGGCCCCCAAGGGANCTTTCCAGTCATACCCTCCGAGAAACAACTGATATTGCTCCGCTAATTCGAACCAACTGTCCGAGCCAGCTTGCAGGTAATCCCCAGCAAACAAAATGACGTCAGGTTCGGCATCGAATAGCTGATCGAACACCTTTTTCTCATATCCCGTGAGTTGATCGGTCTGCAGGTCCGCAACGACGGCGATGCGAATTGGCTGATCAACCTGCTCACTGACGATCCGGTGCCGCGTCACTTCNAACCATTGCGGCTCGACCCAGACCGCGTCGATAGCGGCAGCGAGCACGATCAGTGCCGTTAAGGTTGCTGTGATCGACAAACTCTTTGCAGAGCGTCGAGCGATGATTGCGATGCCAACCAGAACAAGCGGCAGGTGCAGAAAGAGACCAAATGCCAGAAATCGGATTGCGGCAAAGGAGGGGCCGCCCAAAAGCGCTGCCAAGACCAACATCGAGAACAAATAAATTCCCAGCACTCCAATTGCTGTTCGCCAGTTCCGGCGCGATCCCAGGCAAATGAGGGCGATGACGTCGAGCCCAGTCATGACGAAGTTGTAGACAAGCGAAACGATGAAGAGCATGTTGATGGAAGTGTTGAAAACCGATTTATTTCGTGATGAACAGCCATGTTAGTTGGTCACGGTCCAAGATGTTTTTGGAATTTTAACAATTGACAGTTTTGCCTCGGATTTGGCGAAACGGCAGGGAGGATTCGACATCTGCAGAGGCTACACCCACCGCATCAGGGGGAGGATCAACCGGTTTCGCCCGGCGACAAACATCGAAGAGTACTAGTCAATTGGCAGCTTTCGATGTTGAATGAACGTGAGAATTCGCGGTCCTTTGTGGGGAGCCCGAAGCCGACACCGTGAAAACCGACTTTTTTCGATGTGACGCATGACCGTTCTGCCAGTGGATGAGGCAATTCGATCGAAACTCGAGCGACAAGATCGCGTCGTGCTATACCCAACGTTTGGGCATCTTTCCGCTGACGGAAAGTGCTGGCACGTCGGCGTATCCGGTGTGGTGTTTGGGCCGGGCCGAGTGTCACTACGCAGACGCATGTTATTGCGTGTCCTCCAGCGCCTGATGCAGGTGCCCGCTTCGGCACTTCACTCCAAACGCTTCCGGGATCGAGTCTCGTTATTCTTGGTCGATACGGAACGTGGAAAACAAGTGGCTGTCCGGGTCGGGGATCAAAAACAGATGCTTCAGCGGCCGTCGGAGCGTAATGGCCATTTCCGCGGATCTTTACAACTCTCAAACCGCGAACTCGCAGCGATCACGAGCCAACCGTCTCCCAACCATTGGGTACCTGTGGACGTGATTCACGACCGAGAGGCCACCCAGCAGCCAATGTCCGGCCAAGCCCAGCTGATCGGACAAACAGGGCTTTCGGTGATTTCGGACATCGATGACACGATCAAACACAGCCAGGTTGCGGATCGGCGAAGCTTGCTTCGCAACACATTTCTGAATCCATTTGAAGCGATACCAGGGATGCCCGAGGTCTACCGTGCCTGGGCGGGGCAGGGGGCAGCGTTTCATTACGTATCGTCAAGCCCTTGGCAGCTCTACCAGGCGTTGCAGGAGCTGATGGAGGTGGCTGGATTTCCCCCCGGTTCGTTCCATCTGCGGAACATTCGCCTGCGGGATCCGAGCATTTTGCGTTTGTTGTTCGCGCGGCGATCGGGGAAGGGCAGTGTGATTCGGAGCATTGTGAAGATGTTCCCGCACCGTGAGTTCATCCTGGTGGGTGATTCGGGAGAGCGGGATCCGGAGACGTACGGCCAGGTAGCCCGAGCATTTCCGGGGCAAATTCGACGAATTTTAATTCGGCAGGTGGAAGGGCGGAGCCTGAGCGAAGATCGCATCAGAAAGGCGTTTCGGCAGTTGTCGCCGGATACCTGGGCAACTTTCCGGGAACCGCAAGAGCTCAGTCAGCTTGCCATCGGCTAAGGGGGCCGTGGTTTCAGCGGGCGTGATCCTGATCGGGTCGATGAGCGCCAGCTCGTAATACCCCTTGTATCAAAGGCGGTTTTCAGCAAGATTATAGTGTTTAACCCCAGCGCTCGGGAAACTCCGGGGCCGCCGTGCCTCACAGATGCCTCAGGGCAATCTGACCCGCGCCGTCACCCCCCAATTTGCAAGATCCATGCCTACCGTGAGACCGGTCGGGGATCAGAAGGAGAGAAACGTCAATGGGTCGTTATCACGCCGCAAAGGCGAGAATCAACCGTCGTCTCGGTTCCATGGTTTACGAGAGCTCAGGTGCTGTTCGAGCGTCTGAAAGACGTGAACATCCTCCCGGCATGCGAACCCGTATTCGACGTCCGTCGAACTATGGTCAAGCCCTCATGGAAAAGCAGAAGATCAAGCATTACTACGGCCTCGGTGAACGACAGCTTCGTCGTTATTTTGAGAAAGCCGGACGTCAAAAGGGCAACACGGGCGAGCAGCTACTGATGATCTGTGAGCGTCGTCTCGATAATATTGTCCGACGTGCGGGCTTTACCAAGACGCGTCCACAGGCGCGACAAGGGATCGTACATGGCCACTTCCAGGTCAATGGGGTGAAGGTCACCAGCCCTTCCTATCAGCTTCGACCGGGTGACGTGATCACCGTCCGTCCCCGTAAGAACCTGCAACCGATCTACCGCAGCCAACTGGAGGAGAGTCAAATCGAATCCGCAGAATGGCTCAGCGTGGACAAGGAAACGCTTCGGGCGAATATCCAAGGGCTTCCCGGTGCCAGTGACGTCAGCCTACCCGTCGACGTGAACACCGTCGTCGAATTCCTCTCTCGATAAAACATGCAGCACACACAGCTCGCCGTCTTGGGCGGCGGCCCGGGCGGCTACGCAGCCGCCTTTATCGCCGCTGACGAAGGCCTTGAAGTTACTATTATCGAACAGGACCCGAGGCTGGGAGGTACCTGCCTGCTTCGAGGCTGTATTCCTTCCAAGGCGTTGCTCCATGTCGTTCGAGTCATGAGCGAAGTGGACGAACTTGCCGAAGACTGGGGCGTCGATTTCGGTTCGCCCCAGATCCGCCTAGAGCAGCTTCGAGCCAGAAAAGAGCAGGTCATCGAGAAGATGTCCGGGGGCCTGCGGCAATTGGCGAAGCGCCGAAACGTCCGCATTATTTACGGCCAGGGTGCTTTACTCGACAGCAAAACGCTCCAGCTGTCTGGCGACGACGCTTCCATTCCGGAAGACGGCAAGCTCTCTTTCGATCATCTGATCTTGGCTACCGGTTCAACACCGGCTCGACCAGGTTCGCTCGCCATTGAGTCGGATCGAGTCATGGATTCGACCGGAGCACTTCAGCTCGAAGAAATCCCGGGCAGCATGCTGGTCGTGGGAGGTGGCTACATCGGACTCGAGATGGGCACCGTCTACGCTCATCTTGGCTGCAAAGTGAGCGTCGTTGAACTGACAGACGGCTTGCTACCCGGCGCTGATCGCGACCTGGTAAAACCGCTGCACCGACGCCTCACAAAGCTGATGGAAGACCGCATTTACCTGAACACCAAGGTTGGCTCCTTGGGCGAACGGGGTGACCAGGTCGAAGTTGCTTTCGAGGGCCCCGATAAGTATGGCACCGAGCTTTACGACCGCGTACTTGTCTCCGTCGGACGTCGCCCCAACAGTCAAGGCATTGGGCTCGAAAACACCCAGATCCAAACCGATCGACGAGGCTTTGTCGCCTGCAACGCCCAACAACAGACCGCCGAACCGAACATTTTCGCGATCGGCGACGTGGTCGGTGAACCCATGCTGGCCCACAAAGCGTCACACGAAGCAAAGGTAGCGATTGAATCCGTGCTGGGGAAAGCTGCGAGCTTTGCACCGGCGGCGATCCCAGCCGTTGTCTTCACCGATCCCGAAATCGCCTGGGCAGGGCTCACACAGGAACAAGCGAAGCAGACCGGACGGGAGGTCGAGGTCTCCGTCTACCCCTGGGCTGCTAGCGGACGAGCGCAAGCACTGGGTCGCGTCGAGGGTCTCACAAAAATCATCATCGACCCCTCGAATGACCGAATTCTCGGCTGTGGGATCGTCGGGCCGGGTGCGGGAGAGCTGATCGCCGAATCCGTTCTCGCGATTGAAATGGGCTGTGATGTTCGGGATATTACCGAATCGATTCACGCACATCCGACCTTGAGCGAAACGCTGATGAATGCTGGCGAGGTGTATTTTGGCTCCGCGGTAGAAATCTACAAGCCGCGAAGAAGCTAGCTAAGCAAAATTAACGATCTGAGCACCGATTTGCAAAAAGACGTTGACTCGGACCCCCGAAATTGCCGTAAATAGTGTTACAAGAATTTGACGATCTCCCCGATACGGGTTTACGGAATCCCCCCAGTTTCCGACAATACGGGCGTATCTGCCGCAGTATAACGCCGCTACCCTCAACCGAAACGGATAGCTGTCGATAAGGACGGGCTGATCCGTCTGTCTGCCGTCCCAGTCGTTCTCGACGAGCTGATACGGATTGCCATCCGTGGCAAACTGGCGAGTTATGCCAACTAACGAATATGTGAAAGGATCCCATGGCAGAAGCAAAGATCATCGGTGACGGAGAGCAGCCGCTGGCCAAACCGGTCAGCCCGCAACTGAGTGACGCCGATCCTGCCGAGACGAAGGAATGGCTAGATTCCCTGCAGTACGTCCTCGATAGCAAAGGTCGAGAGCGAGCTCAGTACTTGCTAGCCGCACTACAAAATCGGGCCGTTCACGAAGGGATTGAGCTGCCACTGCAGTTAACCACTCCCTATATCAATTCAATCCCGAGAGACCGCCAGTCGGCTTATCCCGGAAATCGCGAGATCGAGCGTCGAATTAAGAGCATCGTTCGATGGAACGCGATGGCGATGGTCGTCCGGGCGAACAAGCATTTCCCGAGCCTCGGCGGTCACATCTCGACCTACGCATCGGCCGCGACCCTCTACGAAGTTGGTTACAACCATTTCTTCCGCGGTCGCGGCGAATCGGGTTACGACGGCGATCAGATCTACTTCCAAGGTCATGCCTCCCCCGGTGCCTACGCACGCGCCTTCATGGAGGGTCGTCTTAGTGAGGAGAACCTGGATCACTTCCGCCGCGAGTTGCAGGACGTCCCCGGACTCTCCTCTTACCCGCACCCCTGGCTGATGCCAGATTTCTGGGAGTACCCGACGGTCTCGATGGGACTAGCTCCCATCATGGCGATCTACCAAGCTCGTTTTAACGAGTACCTTGCGGATCGTGGCATCAAGGACACGAAGAATCAACGCGTCTGGGCGTTCCTAGGTGATGGCGAATGCGACGAACCAGAAACGCTGGGAGCGATCACGCTGGCAGCTCGTGAAAAGCTTCAGAACCTGACCTTCGTCATTAACTGTAACCTTCAGCGACTTGATGGTCCGGTTCGTGGCAATGGCAAGATTATCCAGGAGCTGGAGGGGATCTTCCGAGGTGCAGGCTGGAACGTCATCAAGGTAATTTGGGGTGATGACTGGGACCATTTGCTGGAAATGGATCAAACGGGCTTGCTCGTTAAGCGAATGGGCGAGGTTGTCGACGGCCAGTATCAAAAGTACACGGTGATGCCAGGCGCCTACATCCGCGAACATTTCTTCGGCAAGTATCCGGAATTGCAGGAGCTGGTAAAGAATTACTCGGATGATCGTTTGGAACGCATGCGGCGTGGTGGCCATGACCCGGAAAAGGTTTATGCCGCCTACAAGGAAGCCATCGAACACCAGGGGCAACCGACCGTCATCCTGGCGAAAACGATTAAGGGCTACGGCCTGGGCGAGGCGGGTGAAGGCCGCAACGTCACTCACCAGCAGAAGAAGCTGAATGAAGATGAGTTACGAGAGTTCCGTAGTCGCTTCGGCATTCCCATTTCCGACGACGATGTCGCCAAGGCACCGTTTTATCGGCCGCCGGAAGACAGTGTCGAAATGAAATACCTCGCGGCTCGCCGAGAGGAACTGGGCGGCCCGACTCCATCTCGACCGACAGAACATCCGCGCATCGAGGTACCAACGCTCAAGGATTATGAGCGAACCCTGAAGAAGATCACCAACAGTGAGCTCTCAACCACGATGGGCTTTGTAAGGCTGCTCGGCGATCTGTTGCGAGACAAGAAGATTGGCAAATCCATCGTGCCGATCGTGCCCGATGAATCCCGCACGTTCGGGATGGAATCTTTATTCCGCCAAGTCGGCATTTACGCGCATTCAGGCCAACTTTACGAGCCGGTCGATTCTGAGCAGATCATGTTCTACAAGGAAGCTCAAGACGGCCAGATTCTTGAAGAAGGAATCACGGAAGCAGGCTCCATGGCCTCCTTCAATGCGGCAGGAACCGCGTATAGCCAACACGGCATCAACATGATTCCCTTCTTCATCTATTACTCCATGTTTGGTTTCCAACGAATTGGTGATCTGATCTGGGCAGCAGCCGACATGAGAGCCAAGGGATTCATGCTGGGAGCCACTGCCGGGCGAACAACGCTGAATGGAGAAGGACTACAGCACCAGGATGGCCATAGCCTGTTGAATGCCATCGCCTACCCAACCGTCCGAGCCTATGACCCGGCTTACGCCTACGAAACGGCGGTGATCGTCTTCGATGGTCTCAAACGCCTTTATCAGGATGGTGAAACCGCAATTTATTACATTACGGTTGAGAACGAAAATTATGAAATGCCTGAGATGCCGAAGGGAGTCGAAGAAGGCATTATCAAGGGCATCTACCACCTTTCCGCCTGCGAAACCCAAAAAGGCGCACCTCGTGTCCAATTGTTCGGCAGCGGAGCGATCCTCCGAGCAACGCTGGACGCTCAGCGTATTCTGGCCGAAAAATACGGAGTCGCCAGCGACGTCTGGAGTGTCACGAGCTATACCCAGCTCCGACGGGAAGCTCACGCCACGCGACGCTGGAATATGCTACATCCTACTGAGAAGCCTCGTGTTTCATTCCTCGAATCCGCTTTGAAGGGCTACCAAGGTCCATTTGTGGCGGCTTCGGATTACGTCAGGGCGTTACCAGAACAGCTCGTTCCCTGGGTACCCGGGGGAGTTTTCGCGCTGGGAACCGACGGCATGGGCCGCAGCGATACTCGCGAGGCACTCCGCCGACATTTCGAGGTCGACGCCCCCAGTATCGTCGTTGCAGCTCTGTACCAGTTGCATCAAGAAGGAAAGATCGATGCAAAACAGGTCACCGACGCGATCAAGGATCTTGAAATTGACCCTGAAAAGGTAGATCCGTATTTCGCTTAACGGCTCGCTCATTTGCAGTCATGGGATCAGTTGCTCCCCACACTAATCAGGTCTAAACATGCCAATCGAAGTCAAATTGCCCGAATTGGGAGATGGAATCGAGTCCGGAGACATCCTGGACGTCTTAGTCTCGGAAGGCGAGACCATCGAGAAGGAACAGTCGATTTGCGAGATCGAAACCGACAAAGCAACCGTTGATGTTCCGAGCACACATGCTGGCAAGGTCATCAAGATTCATATCGCCTCAGGCGACAATGTGGCCATTGGGACGACACTGTTGACGCTGGAGGCCGTTGAGCAACCCGCGGATTCGACGCCACCACCCGCCGCGTCGACACCCTCGGCTGAACCGGCGACACCGCAGGTGGACCAAGAGCCATCGCAGGAAGAACCAACTCAGGCAGAAGAGCCGGTGGCCTCAACACCCCCGGCACCGGTCGTTCCAAGCACGCCGGCTCCGGCGCCCGCTACGCCTGCACCAGCCGCGCCCACTCCGGCTCCGCCGGCGGCCTCTGCGGCACCGACAACGGCTCCTGCTTCAGGCGATCAACATCTGGCGCCAGCAGGCCCCGCCATTCGGCGACTCGCTCGCGAAGTTGGCATCGATCTGTCAACCGTCACGGGGACAGGTCACGGCGGACGCATCACACGCGAAGACGTGCTCGCCGTAGTACGACACACCTCAACTGCAGCACGTCCCGAGCAGGGGGCTTCCTCTGCACCCGCTGATCCAGCCAGCCCTACGGCTCCTGCAGCTTCCGATGCTGGCAGCTCAACCTCGTCCGATGACTGGGGCCCCATCCACGTCGAACGGATGACAAAAATCCGCAAGACGATATCGCGCAAAATGCACGAGTCGTGGACGAGTTGCCCACGGGTCACCAACTTCGACGATGCAGACGTCACCGAACTGGAGGAAATCCGCCAAGCCAGCAAAGCAGATTATGCCTCTAGAGGAATCAAGCTGACATCGATGCCCTTCGTGATCAAGGCCGTAGCACTCGCCCTGAAAACGAATCCATCCATCAACGCCTCCATCGATGAAGCCAATGAGCAAATCATCTACAAAAACTACGTTAATGTTGGCATCGCAGTCGATACGGAGCGAGGTCTTGTCGTCCCCTCGTTGAGGAGCCCGGACGAATTGGGGATTCCCGATATCGCACGAGCTCTGGCGGGCATCGCTGAAAATGCTCGAACCAACGATTTCAAGCTCGAGGATCTGCGAGGCAGCACGTTCACCATCAGCAATCTCGGCGCGATCGGGGGAACCTACAGCACCCCTATCATTAATGTGCCGGAGGTCGCGATCTTGTTACTGGGTCGCAGCCGCAAGATGCCGGTCATCTTTGAAGACGAGATCACCAAGCGACTGATGATGCCCTTAAGCCTTTCTTATGACCACCGGTTGGTCGATGGAGCGACGGCAGCACGGTTCCTGAATGATGTCAAATCCTACCTGGAACAACCGAGTCGACTCTTGATCGCTCCCTAATGACAGCGGGCGATCATCCCCATCGATGATCGATCCTTCCCCCATGAAAAAAACGCCTGGTGAATCACCAGGCGTTTTTTTCATGGGGTCGATGCGACTTCTTTAGCGGCAACGCTCGACGGCCTTCCGATAGCGAATGCTCACCGAGCCAACTCCAATGAGCAAAGCCATGCCCATCCACACGACGATGGAACCCGGCTCAGGAATCACGGATTGCGAAAAGTTCTGATCGACGAAGGAGATCGTAATACCACCATTTTCTCCGGTGACAAGGCTTTCCGCAACGAGCAACACCTCGACGTCGAGTTCAGGCAGAGCTTCATCAAACGTCATCGAATCAATGAACTTCGAGGAGCCGGGATTTTCGTCGTAAATCTGTAATTGCCCATGATCACCGAATGTCTCCGTGATCACGGCCGCTCCGGTACGAATCGCCGTCGGATTCCCCGCCAACGTGGCACCGGCAATACGACGATCTGGATCGAGCACGGCAACGCGATAACCCACGGTAAGCTCGGATGGACCGTCGCCTGGATGATCCAGAAAGGCTCCAAACAAACGAATACCGTAGTTACCAGAAAAATCCTCGCGGGAAACAACCAGCACCTGGTCGGCTGGAGGCATGTCACCGGTTGACGAAAAGCTGAATTGGTCGAAGCGTTTGTCACCAGAAACCACTGATCCCTGAGAGGCGATCAATTCGGAAATCGAGACGGCCGCGTGGGCTTCAACCGTGGATACCACCCAACACAACAGCAGGGCAGTTCCAAATCTTTTTTGCTTACTGAACAACTTCATAATGAGAGCTCGAAGGTGCGGTGACCCAAAAAATGCAAAAGCACATTTAATTCCACTATAAACACGGACCTCGCGGATACAAAGAATCCCTACAACGATTGAACACTTTTCCCAGACCGACTGAATCCGTCAATAAATCTGAACACTTAAAACGTCGAACTGGTTCAAGCGAATGATCGCATCGTCAACCTTTTGAATATTGGAGTACGCGCCACCCACATCATCGATACAATCAGATCTTAAGAAGAGATTCCAGTCGCGATTAGCGAACGAGCGAAAGACGGAACAACGCGCGGCACCGTTTTGTTCTATCGCCAACAGCCCAATCCAACAAATGGGAGTGGATGATGAGTCGATTGTTTTGCTACGGCATACTTGCTCTCGTAGTCTTCAGCACAGGAACATTTGCTCAAGACACTGTCCAGGTCAACATGAACAACCGTGCTCTCTGGAACACTGTGCAAGATGATGACACGAGCGTCGACTTCGGCTTCGACTACAGCATTTACGGAATCCCCAATGCTCCGGACAGCGACGACTCGAAGGGCATCCGGCTAGCGGCGAACATTGACGCCGGTGCCGCAGCAGCAATCTCAGTGAGTCCTAAAGACTTGTCCTTCGGCGGAAACTACGAGGTTTCCGTCGCGGTCTGGATCAATTACTACGCCGACCCGGGAAGAGTCGGCACCACCGAATATGGCGGATTGTTCATCGGCCACGATCCGAATGGTGATGTCATCAACGGCGCCGGCTTGATCGCCGACGGCGATGGCGACTCATCTCGCGACTACCGACTGTTCAAGGACAGCGCCGAGCAGTTCATCGAGAGCGGACAATACGACATTTTGTCTCAGAACAACAATGACATTGATCTTGTGGAAGCGTTTCTGGGTATGGAAGTACCGGTAGAACAACTCGATGATGATGTTTTTGAAGTGCCCAACGAAGACGTCATTGCCCCGGATGGTACTCTGGGGTTTGGATGGCACATTTTCACTGCGGATGTCGATGCAGATAATGGAACCGCTAATTTCGCAATTGATGACCTGAGCATCGGAACGATTGACACCGCAATCGGTGACGACGTCGCTCTCGAAGGAAGTGTGGCTCTCACGATGTGGGATATTTTCAGCTCAGTCGCCCCGGTCCCTGAGTTTGCTTTTGCAGTTTTTGACAGCCTCACCATTACTGGCGAGCCGAGTGGTGGTGAACCGGGCGATTTTGATGGCGACGGACTTTTGACCGCCAATGACATCAATCTTTTGACGCTTCAAATCAAGGCGGGTGACTATCGCCCGCAATTTGATGTGAACCAGGATGGCGACCTTGATACCAGTGACCATACCTTCTGGGTCAAGGATCTCAAACGCACCTGGTTTGGTGACTCAAATCTCGACGGGGAGTTCTCAAGTACGGACTTTGTTTCCGCCTTCCAGGCAGGAAAGTACGAAGTCGATGATGCGAACAATGCAGGCTGGGAGGAAGGCGACTGGAATGGCGATCTCCAGTTTGATTCTAGCGACTTTGTCACGGCCTTTATCGACGGCGGTTTCGAACAAGGACCTGTCGCAGCCGTGGCAGTGGTCCCCGAACCATCCTCCATCTGGCTGCTTGCCTCTGCAGTGATCGGCTTCTGGAGCATCGGTCGTCGACGCCGATAACGAAGGCTTAGCAACGTCACACAGTGCGATGGCGGGTTAATTTCTGCGTAGCGGATGATTCGCGTATTGCCGTACGGGCCCGACGCCAGGGCCCACCTGGTCAAATCCTCGTTCCGATCTGACCTTCTCTTTTCGCCAGCGACGCTCACCCTCGTCCCGGCGTCAACGCATGCGTCCGAATAGCCAAAGCACCAGGGTCAAGACGGCGCTCAAGATGAAACAGGTGACAATCGGAAAGTAGACCTGGGTATTTTTGCCCTGGTAAGAAATATCACCGGGCAATCGCCCTAACCAGGGAATATGAGCAGAGGCCATCCAGCCGCCACCCAAGACGATCAATAACACACCCAATCCCACCAACAACCAACCAGGATGTCCACTCATCACTCGCACACGCTCCTCGTCTTCTTGGCCTAAATATCCCCTGATAATTCTTGATCCTCGCCTGCTACCGACAACATCTTGCCAAGCAATTCCATCGGTAAGCCGACAACATTCGATTCGCTGCCCTCAACGATGTGCACCCAATCGAGCCCATCCTGAAAACCAAAGGCTCCCGCCTTTCCCTCCCAGGCACCTGTCTCCAGGTAGTCTTCGAGTTGCTCCTTCTCAAGTGGATCCATCTGCAAACGCGTCACATCAAATTCCAACCAATATCGATCGTCGGGACGTCTCCAGATACAGAGACCACTAAAGACATGATGGATTCGTCCAGACATCAAGGTCAGCATTTGCTTTGCGTGAGATTGATCCACCGGTTTTCCAAGTATCTGCCCCTGACACTCGGCAACCGTATCACATCCAATCAACAAGGCATCTCCGGCAAAAGATTTGGCCACGTCCTGAGCTTTCTGGAATGCCAAACGAGCGACGAGTTCGGGGGGCGTTTCGCCACTACAAATCCCACACTCTGCGTTTTCATGCGGAGGAATTACTTCAAAATCGAAGCCCGCTTCTTCAAGTAATTGGCGTCGCCGTGGCGACTGGCTCGCCAGAATCAGTTTTCTCACCATGTTGGACCTTGTCGGCGAAATTGCCGGGGAGTTATAGTTTCGTGTTCTGTCGCTTATTATTAAGCGTTTCTCGTCAAGCTCAGCGTCAATATGCAAACTCCACCACTCCGTATTCTCTACGAAGATAATCACCTGCTCGCGATCGACAAGCCCGCATCGGTGCCGACGATGGGTGCGCCCGCCGACCGAACTTGCCTGGTGGACTTGGCAAAACAGTACATCAAAGAGAAATACGATAAACCCGGAAACGTTTTTCTCGGCGTCGTCAGTCGTCTTGATGCCCCGGTTACGGGAATTGTAATCTTTGCCAGAACCTCAAAAGCCGCTAATCGACTTTGCGACCAGTTTCGCAACCGATCGGTGGAAAAAAGATATTGGGCATTGATTGACACCCACATCGATCCCCCACAGGGAACTCTTCAGCATTGGTTGAAACGACACGAGCGACATCGCAAGGTTCTTATCAGTCGGCCCGATGCTAATGAGTCCCAAGAGGCTTTGCTGCACTACCGAACACTTCGTGACATTGGTCGACATCGCTCTCTGCTCGAAATCGAACTGCTCACGGGACGAAAACACCAGATTCGAGTCCAGCTCTCAGCCGTCGACTGCCCAATCCTGGGTGACCGAAAATATGGAAGCCAAGTTAAATTCCCAGAGGGAATTGCCTTGCACTCTCGAAGCCTCCAGATTCAGCACCCAGTTCAACAAAGATCAATTACAATCGAGGCACCCGTCCCCAACTACTGGCCGCGGCAAGTGAATGAATTTGCAGCCCAACAGGCAAAATGAGCTGTTCCAATGAAAACGTTCATCGCGCAGCCTGTTGATTCATGGACACAATGCTCGAAAGGTCCCTAAGATTTCAGGGTTTGATACTCAGAACTATTTCAAGATGGTACACTTTATGACATCTTGAACCGTTTTTTCTTACGGCTTGAACTTGTCTCAAGAGAGCAAGGCTCCGCTCGAGTGGTCAATTCAAAACAATCCACATTCGTCCGTTCTGCCCTGTTGAGTGGTCAGGTATCGCAGGATCAGATTGATCAAGCGATTCACCGTGTCCGCGAAACAGGGGGACTGAGTGCGTTACCGGCGGTCGAAGTCGGTGATGAGCTGATTGCGGACGAATTGACGGAGATGGGTATCCTGACGGGATATCAAGCTGCCCAGTTACGCCAGGGGAATTCGCGTTTGAATCTGGGTCCGTATGTCATCACCGACTGGCTTGGCCAAGGCGGCATGGGACAGGTCTTTGTCGCTCTTCACCAGATGATGGGGCGTCAGGTTGCGATCAAGGTATTGCCGCAGAGCAAATCGACAAGCGACGCCATCTCGAACTTCAAGCGAGAGATCCAGACGCAGGCACAACTTGACCACCGTAATCTCGTTCGCGCCTATGACGCTGGTCATGACGGAAACGTTTATTTTCTCGTTACGGAATATATCCCAGGAACCGACCTACGAAAGTTAGTCCGCTCTCAGGGCCCATTGACGATGAAACAGGGTGCATCGGTCATCTCCCAGGCTGCTCTGGGACTGGACTACGCCCACACCGAAGGCCTGATTCATCGCGACGTCAAACCGGGCAATCTCTTGGTAACACCCGAGGGGCTGGTGAAAGTTTCAGACCTTGGACTTGCGGGATTTTTGAATGAGGAGAATGATCCTCGCGCTGGCAAGATTGTCGGCACTGCCGATTATCTAGCCCCAGAAAAGATAACAACCCCGAACGAAGTCGCATCCGTGAGCGACATCTACTCACTCGGCTGCACTCTTTACTACGCGGTTACCGGTAAGGTTCCCTTCCCGGGTGGAAACACACGGGACAAAGCGCGACGACACTGCGAAGAGACGCCGTGGCACCCTCGCAAATTCAACCCGGACATCAGCGATGAATTCGTCGACTTGATTGCCGACATGATGGAAAAATCGCCAGAGAATCGGCTCCAAACGGCTCATGAAGTCGTGCAGCGACTTGAGCCTTGGGCGGAAGACGGGACGGCGTTGCCGCATCCAACGATATCGAAGTCCCCATGGCAACCTCCTCCGCTGCCGTCAGGTCGGGAGGAAACCGTCGAGGATTTTGGCGAGTTATCGAAGGAGATCGGTTCACCAGGTCGGGAAAGAGACTCCGTGAGTTCCGGTGAAATCAGCCAGGCATCACAAAGCACAGAAGGCCTTGCAATCCAGGACACGTTTCCACCGAAGACGGACCTCGCTCCGCCGCTACCTCCATCGCCACCGCCCAGCTCAGTCCGCCATGACGTGCGGGTCTCATCCAGCGTGATGCGTGCACTTGCGATCGCCATTCCTCTGTCACTTTTGGCTGGCAGCTTGATCACCTTTGCTTTTCTGCAGCTTTAATAAAACGGCATTCCTGCGAGTTGCCCTGAGCGGCATCAACGATTCCACTTGAACCATCGACGCAGCATTTTCTGCACGAACGGAGTCAGACGGGAGCGATTGTACAGATCTCCAACTTTACGGATCGCTTCAGCCTGAGTCGGATAGGGATGGATCACCGACGCAAGTTTCCGCAAGGGAATGCCTTGCGTCATGGCTAAAGAAACCTCACCAATGAGATCGCCAGCATTTTGAGCAACAATCGTGGCGCCGACAATGCGATCCGTTCCTTTCGCGGTATGGATCTTCACGAAACCGTCTTGTTCGCCATCGAGAACAGCTCGATCAACTTGAGCCATCGATTGCAGGTACGTATCCACCTCTGTTAAATCCCCCGGCAATAAGCCAACGTGAGCCAACTCCGGCGATGTGTAGGTACACCAAGGAATCACCAACGAGCTCATCTTCGCTCGACCTGGCAACAAGGCATTTCGGATCACAGTCCGAGCCATGAAATCAGCCGCGTGCGTAAATTTAAAGGCAGAACAGATATCACCTGCGGCAAAAATCCGCTTGTTGGTCGTTCTCAACCGATCATCAACATGGACTCCCTGCCGCACGTCATATTGAACCCCGACCTTATCAAGATCCAAACCTTCTACGTTCGGTGCGCGGCCTGCGGCCACGAGGAGCTGATCGACCTGCTGGGAATGAAATTCTCCGTCAGCCTCAACGTCGAGCCGGATTCCACTCTCAGCGTCAGTCACCTGAAGATTACGTGCAGAACAGAGCATCGAGACACCATCCGATTTCATCCGCTGCTCTACAATGCTTGCCGCATCACGATCTTCTCGCGAGAGAATGCCTTGCCCGGATTCCAAGAGGCAAACGTGACTGCCCAGTAATGCGAACACCTGAGCCAACTCACATCCGATGGGTCCGGCTCCAACAACCCCCAGTCGCTCGGGCAGTGACGTCAGCGAAAAGATCGATTCATTCGTCAAATAGGACACCTGATCAAGTCCGGGGATTGCCGGAGCGGATGCTCGCGCTCCGGTGGCAATGACGGCTCGGTTGAATTTCAAACGAGTCCCATCAACATCAACGGTTTCCGAATCAATAAAACGACCATTGCCAAGGAAGACCTCGACCCCCAGGTTCGAAAACCGTGCGACCGAATCATGCTGACTGATCTCAGCGCGAAGCGTGCGCATTCGCCGCATCACGAATTCGAAATCGACGGACACATAATCCGGCACCTGGACTCCAAAATCGCCTGCCCGACGAAATTGAGCGACTGACCGAGCGGCTCGAATCAAGGCCTTGGAAGGCACGCATCCGACATTGAGACAGTCTCCACCCATTAATTGACGCTCAATAAGCGCTACCTTGGCACCCAGGCCCGCAGCCACGGCAGCGGTTACAAGTCCAGCTGTGCCGGCTCCGATAACGACGAGGTTATACGGTCCGTCGGGCTTGGGATTCCGCCAATTGGGAGGACGAACATGGGATTCAAGTTTCTCGTTCTGCTCGTCGAACGGTTCAAGCTGGATGGGTCGCGACATGATCCTCGGGCTCGTGTTTCTTGGCTCTAATCCATTGCATCGTACGTTTCGCGGCAATCGGAAATATCCCCAGTAAACAAAATGCAACCAAAAGCTGGGGACTAATGATCGGCCGGACCGACTGGATGTGTCTCGGGAAGGCCTTCACCAAGAGCTCGCGATTAGCCTTGGTCACCTGCCTCTCCATCTCTCGACTTTCCAAGGCCGGCACTTTTTTATCTTCTCCATTCACCTGCGTCGAACCATTCTCCAAACTGAAACTGGGGCGCTTGATGACAAGATTGATCATAGCCACGAGTTCATTCAACTGTTCTTCGGTAACGTCTCCGGAAGAATCGCTGAAGGCATCCAACCAATTCCGATCTTGCTCCGTCAAATTAGATCGCAATTTTAACCCGGCGGGATTCGTCGAATCCTGATCCAGTAGTTTGGCAAATTGTCGAGGCTCGACGATATCTTGCGTTCGCAACTGAGAGGGGTCCGCGAGTTGTTCGATTCGTGGAATGGAAGCTCCCGCATACACGTACACACAAGTCCCAGCCAAGATACCGACCTGACTGACCCACCAGAAGGTCCGTGTTGGGATATTCGTCAATCCCATCACTGCGTTAATGACAAAGAATGGAACTGCGGGTATCAATCTCAACGTGAACAGATAGAAAGCACCTTCTCGCTCCAATGCCTGATTGAACGATTTCAATTGCCCACCGAATCGAGTCTGAATCGCATCTCGGAAAAAATAGCGACTCAATAGAAAGGCAACGGTTGCGCCGGCGGTCGATGCAAAACTCACCAATACCACTGCCGGAAGAAAACCGAAGAACCAGGCGTATAGCAATGACAAAGCCGTCGCTCCAGGCAATGACAACCCTGTCACAGCCACGTAAACGAAGACGGCGAGCACATACACCAACCCTGGGTATTCCAGTTGAAACTGGCGGAGAACCTGTTCTTGCTGCGCAAGGTAATCCAGCGAAAGTCGATCGCCAATCAGCGTTACCATCGCTCCGACCGCCAGGAGCAAACCTCCCAACACGAGCGTTTTCTTGCCGAACAAGGGCTGCTGCTTCTGTGGCATCGACCGCTATCCTTCCGCACAACTGACCACTATGACGGGCGACCCGGATCACCCGCAGGCAATGTACGACTTAAGCCGTCTCCAAAAAAGGGGAATTTCGACAAAGCCGAAGAGGGCACAGTAAACCTGCAAGATTTCTGGCCGAGCAGCAGCATCAGAGAGCCTCTCTCGGGCAACTTGAGCCACCAGCGAGAAAAGCTACCCGCGAGAAAACAGCTTCGAGAAAGCCATCAGCGGCGTTCTCAAGAGGCTTGAGATCAACCGTTCCCGGCATCACTTGCACGGGCTTGGTCAAGCATCGACTGCAGCTCTCGCACACGACTTGGATCGAGATACCGGTCCAACAAGGCTCGGGATTCAACTTTGAACGCGTTGATCATCTGCCTGACGTCATCCTTGCTATTCCGAATGCGTCGATCGATGCGACTATTGAATTCATCTTTGGTTTCTAGTCGCCCAAGTTCTCCGAGGAGTTGTTCTGCCTCGGCGAGCTTTCCATCTTCGATTCGCGCCCGAATCCGACTCGACAAGACTTCGCGTCTCGCCACGAGATCGATCAGGTTTTCCTTGAGCCCCAACACGACTCCTTCCGCTTCCAGACGACCATCATCATTGCGAAGCGGCGCGGTCAATTCCAGCATCTGTCCAGGAATCACCGGCAACTTGCCAAGCAAACGATTTCCGTTCTTGACATAGAGCACTCTCACCGGACTCTCTTCGTCGGAATCAATTTGCAATAGGCCACGCCAATCGGTACGCCCCATGAATTCCGAGACCTCTGCACCCGGCCTGCGAGAGTAAATATCGTAGCCAACCAATGGCTGCTCAGGATTTCGCCGATCGGTTAATCGGAGCGTTGTCGTGTCGTATTTGGGCCGAATCAACAATGCCAATTGCTCGACTCGAGCGCTACGTCGCACATTGAAGGGTTGCTTGTATCCCGACAGTGTCTTGCAGATCAATTCGCCACCCACTTGTTCTTCAACAAGCAACACGGTCCACTGAATCGGCTTGACTCCGTCAGAGCTCACTTTTCCATTTCGATCTGCCCGTCGAATCACGGGCTGGAGAATATCACCCGTCGTGATTTCAATTGGCACGTTCCACCGCCGCACGGAAGACTCAGGACGCAACAACGCGCCGGCTCGTACATAGGCCGTGACCTGATCATCTTCCACTCGACGAATCTGCGCAAGCGGAACGAACGTTTCGCACATCAGAGTGAAGGTCACATCGGCGACCCGAGCCCAGGTGTCGACATGTTGACTTGCCCACGCACTCCAAACTCGCGTTCTCACATCGAGTTCGGCAACGTTAACGCGGTATCCATTATCGTCGCAGACCACCACCACAACCATCAGCTTATCGAAACCGTCGACAGCCGGAAATTGCGTCAACACGGAATCGGGAGCGGGTTCTTGAAGCGCGAAATAATCACCTCGGCATTCGACAGGAGCTTCTTCGACTTGCAAGTCCCAAACCGCACCAAGCGTCGAGTCAGCAGAGCGGCGCAACTGATGATCCAGTTGCGCTGCGGCGGTCGGCGGTATCAGTGGACGAGACTCAAGCACCACCCAAGTTTTGACTTTATAGGGCGTCAACTCCCAAATCGACTGAGCGTATCCGGGCGCTGCATAAATCAACGAGAAGACCAAGACCCAGATCACTCTGGTCGGCCCAGGTACACCACAAGTTGAAAGCCATCCGATCATGATGTCATTTTTCCAGGCGAAGGCTCCACTTTTCGATGTCTTGGTAAGTCGCAACAGGGCGTTGCTCGACACCCTCGACAATCTTTCGACGAGCGAGTCGATCCTGAATCTGCCAAAGCGGAATGACGGACATATCGTCGAAACAGATTTGATGTACAACCCTCAATCGTTCAGGTGCATCGGCTTCTTTATTCAATTGGTCCAAGCGTCTGATCGCCAGATTCAAATGAGGACTAGCACAGCCGGCAAACCCGTCCGAGGCGAGTAAACGTCGCGCATCGACAAGAGGTTCGCCTATCAGATAATCGAGATAAAGAAAATCCCACGCATCATCAGCAGGGCGACTTTCCCCCGGAGCCAGGACCCTCAAGACACATTTAAGTCCCAACACTTTGAGATCTTCAACGATCTCATTACAAGCGATTCTGGCAATATCACTGGGCGGATGTGCGACCACAATCTCATCCAGCTGGGGCTTCGGCTGCTTGGCCTTTTCTGCGGCCACTTCCAGGCCGATTTGTGCAAGCTGAATCAGCGTTCTTGCGTGTCGCGGATCGTAAGGCAACGGATCGATATTGGTGTTGTAGGCGTAATTGAGCGGATCATCACTTGCGATTCCCAGCGGAAACGGACCGCTGATCAATTCACAACCGGACAATTCAAAACCACCCAACAAATCTCGTTTCAGTATCTGTTCGCGATCAATGGCGTAGGCAATCGCACGGCGAAAAATTCGATTACTTGGATGGGGCCGATTTTGGTTGGGGACAAGCACATGAAGCGAAGGGATCCGATAAGGCTGAACCACCAGTGTTTCGTCGCGGCTCACCTGTTCAACATCGGCTGGAAAAATTCGATCCAATAAATCAACTTCACCACTTCGCAACGCTTGAATCGCCTGCTTCGGATTATCGAAATCGCGCTCAATGACCTCACGAGGTTGTGTCGACACGACCAACGCATAATCCGGATTCAAAACGAAGCGTTGACGATCTGGCGATTCCTCAGATGAATCGAGCGTATAAGGCTGCCAGGCTTGCCGAAGCTGGGGCACTCGTCCGCTGACAGCGTCGGTGTCCAAAAGCGCTTGGACCGTCAACGACGGGCGGCGGAGCGTTAATTGCAGATCCGACGTCCCGACCAGATCAAGTGATCGAAAGACCATGGCCCAGGCGGGATCGTAAGCAGGACGTTCTGGATTGGCGATTTCCAGCAAGCGTCGGGAAACGGCCATGCCGATATAGGCTGCGGAATCGCCCCCCAAGTCGAGCATCTGAATGGACAGGCCTCGATAATCGTCTGCAATCGTCGGCTTTCCAACGGGGCATTCGTAAATCCCTCCGTTGGGTCCCACACCGGTCAATTCGAAGAGACGGCGATACTCTAATCGACTTGCCCTGCGATTGGCCCAATTGAACATCGGGCGCTCATTTGACGGTGCATAGCGTTGGCTGACTGCCACCGAGAGAATTGGATAGCGGCGCGCCGTGTTTACCATCATTTCACGAACGCCTGGAGTATCAGGCCAAATTTCATAGGCACGGCGACTGCTCACATAGGCAGCTCGATCGTTCCCGTCATCGCTATACTGCCTGGCCTCTCCTAAGACATTTTCTGCAATCGATTGCAACTGCCGCTTCCAGTTGCGGACCGAATCCGCGAGATTGCTTCCGTATTGATCATCCGCGATTTGAACAATCCGTCTCGCGTCGCGATAGTCCTGACTCTTGATTCGTTCAGCGAATAGCGCCTGGCTTACTCGAGTCAACGCGGTCACCAAACCACGCCGGTTAGGATTGCGTTGATAGACTTCATTCAACAAAAGAATGGCGCGATCAAATCGACGTTCACGATAGAGTGCCGACGCTTCGGCAAAGAGCAATGAATCAACGGTCTCTTCCAAGCCAACCGTGTTCGGATAACTATTCTGCAGAAAACCCAGATGTTCAAACGCGTCATCAAATTCACGGCTTCGCACCAACTGACGGGCTCTTCTTAAAACACGATCTTCAAAAAGATCGATTTTCTCGATGCCGCCCCAGGCAACGTCGATTTCTTCGTCAGGGTTGTCCATTAACCGAATACGCAGAGTCGCGTTCGGATTTGAACTGGGAACGACACGACGCTCCGGCAGATCAAGCGGCATCACGCGAAGAATACGTCCTTGATTGGCAGCATTCAACGTGATCACATCATAGGGTTCTTGTTCATAGATTTTCGTTTCTTGAGCCCATAACGATCCGTTCCCGAGCAGCAGCACGATCCCCATGAGGCGCAACACGAAGCGTCCCAATCGTGCATCGATTGGTCGCAGACGTACGCCGAAAACGGATAATCGCGAATCGTTATTCATTTGAGAAGGCACTTACGATATGGACAGTGCCATCACCGCCACAAACAAGAAGTCGTTTCCCAAGGACCACCGGGCCCGTCCCGAGAGGCTCTTCCACATCAATTTTTGCCAATTCTTCTCCCGTTTGCGCATCGACTTTCCAGATGATGCCGCTTACAGAAGCAAACAAAATTGCATCTCCATCCAACAACGGTTTGCCAGCTAGAGGCCCGTAAGGCAAAGGTACGGTCCAGATAGGCTGTGGCTCGTTCCCCCAGCGAATGAGTTCTCCGGCATCGGTTGCAACGAGGACACCGTCGCCCATGCGTTTCGGCCCCCAGGCCACCTCACCGTCCAAAGACCATTCATGCTGGACCTGTAAATCGGCCGAATTAAAACTGACCATGACGGCCGTCCCGACATCTTTCGCGGTTGCAAATACCGATTCCCCCAACACTGCGAGAGGCCCGATGAGCTGTTTTTCGGTACTCACATCGAGGGAGGCAACGAGTTCAGGAGACGACGCCTGCGAAACCGTCAACTTATAGGCTCGCCCATTCTGGTCAGCAATCACTGCAAATAGTCCATCCTCCGTCACCGCGGGTGAAAGCCATTCCATTTCAACACCCGGTTGCAACGAAGGCTGGAAAGGATGCGATTTGGATTGCCCCGTATTAGCATCAAGCCAATAAACCGGCCCAGCGGAGGAACCCACCAAAAGGCCTTCTTTAAAGGGTGTTGGCATTGCGGACGGCTTCGAGTCCTGCAAATCCAATCGTACGACTGATAAACTGTTGGCTGTCGACGCGGGATTAAAGAGCAGAAATCCGTCCGAAATTGGCCGCCCGAAGAATGCCCACTGATTATTGGACAAGGGGAGCGACTCACGGATAATTGGCAACTGCCCTGACACGACTTGGTCTTTCGGCGTATCGATGATTCCGTCTCTGATCGCGGTTCCATTGAGTGCATAAAGACTCGCGTTAGACGAAACGACCCGGATTTCCTTAGCAACGTTATCAACAAAGGGTTTACCAGCAGCCGGAACTCCCAGATCAGTACTCCAGATTTCCTCTCCATCTTTCTGGCCGTCATTCCGCGAATCGATCCGATGCGCGGTTACCCGAGAGCCTGCCCGCCCGTCTTCTTTCCTGACGGTGAACAGCACATCTCCGATCCGATGAATGGGTGCCGTAAAGACATCACCTCGATAACGAAACCATTTTCGAGCGAGCGAGTTGCGCAGAGTCTGCAGTTCGAATTTTGACAATTGGGTATCGCCAACCCACAAAACGCTTTGGTCGAAATAGGGGAAGGCTAAGGTTCCGGGCGGAACGGCGTTTGAGAAACTGGCAACTTCCTGCACCCGTTCAACCGCGTTTGCCGGGTCGAGCTTGTACACGTGAATATTCCCGCGATCGGTCAACACGAGAATGCGGCCATTTCCCAAGGGCTGCATTTCGACCATCACGCGTCCGCCTAAGCGAATCGGGTCAACAACACGTCGAAGCACTCCGGGATTTTCGGGATCATGTTCCAGCACATGAAGCAAACTGAAATCCGGTCCAGGATTCTCGGCAATCACGAGCTGTTTTTTCATCGCAAGCGGAGGTACAGCAATCGTGCCTTCCGCGTGCCCGAGATAATGAACTCCCAGACAGGTCCATTGATTCTGATCGAGCAGGTAAATACTGGAATGGGATCCGACCTGTGCCATCAAATTCAGTTCATCATCCAACACAGGCCCCGCCGCCAAACCCGTCGCAAATTCGGCACCGCCCAGCAGTTCCCCAGTCTCGGGGTTGATGTGCGCCAAAGCCCCCGACGCGTCGTCTCCGAATCCAACGAACAGCTTGCCGTCCTTGATGACTGCGGTGAGAATCGGTCGATCCGCGGCAAGCCGCCAAACCAACTCACCAGTAGCAGCCTTGACCCGCAATAATTCATCACGGATCGAATCCACCATAAGCACGTCGGCGCCTGGATCGTTATGAACTCGCAGCGGCGTAAAGGATGCGTCCAGACCAACATATCGTCTCCAAATGACCTCTCCGGATTCAGCTTTGAGGCCGTAAACGGCACCTTCTACGGGAGCAATCACGAACCGATTTGAGACGCCGGATGCCTTTTCGCCGGTTCGATCTGCCAAGACTACAGAATACTCAGTCGGGAAATCATGATCTTGATCTGCGACCGTCGGTGGATTCGAGATTTTCGATACCGACTCTCGCTCCCGCTGGGTCACCTCAAGAATCACCTGTTGAAGCCGTTCATCGGCTTCGAGGCTAGGATACTTTTTCAGCAAAGTTTTCCGGAGCGAGTACGCATCAGCAATACGTCCTTCGGATGCCGCCTGCACGATACTGGCAACCGTTTTCACCAATTCCTGATCTTGATTAATCCGATGCTCAACGGCTTCGAGCTTTTCCAGGATTTGATCAATTCTTTGCTGCTGCCCCTGCCGTACTGAGGTTGGCATGTAAGTGGGATTATTCACGTCATCGAATGCTCCCCGCGCCAATTCCAGATTGTTTTGAGCGTCTGCAACGTCTTCTGCGGCAAGGGCCTGATCGGCAAAACCATTCATAATATTGGGGAGAATGGTGGCTAATTCATTACGCGCTTCACCAAATGCTTCTTCGCTTTCAATTCGGGCAAGTTCAGTGCGAGCGGTTTGCTGTGCATCTTCCCAACGCTGTCGATCAACAGCCGACCAGATTCTCGCCAACCCGATACGAACCTTGGCAAGACTTACGCTTGGATGTTCGGGGTAGTCGGACACGAAGCGATCGAACTTACTGACCGCCTGGCCATACGCTTCATTCCGATAATCTTCATAGGCGAGTGCAAAGGCCTCATCTCCTGTGCCACGTGTTAAATAGAACCAGAGTCCGATGGCTGCGAAGATCATCAGCAACAATCCACCGCCACCCGCCAACATCAGCGGCGAATCCCACTGATTGGTTGAATACTTTTTCCGTTTCCCTTTCTCGGGAAGATTCAACATGGCTCTGAGGCCACTTTTCTTGCGTCCGACGGTCACCGCCGATTCGTCACCGCCTCCAAGCTCATCATCGAGAATCGAATCCATCGGCTCAGCCGACTTACCGTCAAAGAGTACGTCGTCGGCGCCCTCAGCATCGACGTCGTCTATAGAGACCCCATCGCCGCTTTCCGGAATTGCCACGGGCTGCCCAACCGCATCTCCATCATCGACAATCTCTTCAAGGACCGGTTCATCCAAGTCAATGAGATCGTCCTGAGGCTGCACCGGTTCATCCGGCAACAGTTCAAGCGTATCGGATTCCTCCGGTTTGACCTGTTTTTGCTCGAGCTGTTGAAGAAGTTTTTTCGCCTGGGATTCGGTCAAGTGACCGTTCTTCACCAGTAACTTTGCGAGATTTGCCGCCGTGATCGGCTTGGACGCAGCATTAACCTGCTGGCGCAACTTCTTCACTCGCCGTTCGGAGATTAAATCTTTGTTCTCTAGTAGATCAATAAGATCCAGTGCGCTCATCTTGTTCCATGTTCCCGCACTTCATCGAGTGCTTTCAATACGACTCGTCCAATTACTCATCATCGACGGTGCGTAATTTCACCTCTTCAATTCCGATTTCCGTACCCGCGTCCATCGCCATGACCACTCGATCGTGAGTCGCATCTCCATGCGCTTCAACGATCAATGTATTGGGCACGATTCCCCGGTCGCCTTTTTTCGCGTCACGCAACTGCCTTAACAGTTCTTGTTCGCTAGGGGCTTCTTGTTCTTCATCGAGGTTAGGTGCCGAGATGAAGAACGTGTTGTATTCATCGATCCGAACCGTGATCACGCCGTCCTCATCGGGACTTTCCTGATAATTTGCGCTCGGCGCGTCCTGATCGGGAGTCGGTACTTGAAAAGACTTCTGCATCGTGAAGGCTGCGGTCACCATGAAGAAAATCAGCAGCAGGAAGGTGACATCCACCATAGGCGTCATGTCGAGTTCACCTTCATCTTTCGAGCCTGCTCGTCGAAATTCAATGGCCGCCTCGTCGGCNTACAATTCAGCATCCGGGGATGTTCGTTGGGACTCAAAGGGCACGACCAGGCGAGAGTTACACTCAGGACACTCTATCGACTGCTCCGCATTGGCAGTTGCAGCGGCCAGACGTACCTGACACACCGGACAACGAAATCGGATCATACCGTCGCTCATTGCACCTCCAATACGGCTACGTACAGGGCACCGTTTCCGGCTTTCCCCACCGCGGTTGAAACGCGAGCAACATCTCGATGCTTGACTCCTTTTTCAGCCTTAATCAGCACACTTTCCTTGCCGCCGGCAACTTCTTCCTCGATGTAAGCGACAATGGCAGCTTGCTGGGCCTCGAGATCACTGGACGAAATGAGCCGATCGGCTGCTTTTCCATCGCCTTCATAGATTTCGGCAACGTCACCATCCCCTGCAGCAACCGTCAAAATCACAGAGCTCTTGATAGCCACTGCAGTCCCATGTCTCGCTGGAGGCAATTCAACGGGAGTATCTTCGTCGAGCCTGGCTGCGACCAGGAAGAAGATAAGCAGCAGGAAAGTAATGTCGATCATTGGCGTGATATCCATTTCGGAATCATCCAATTGGCGCCGGCGGATGACCGGTTGGTCATCGGCAACATCGACAACATGTTCTTTTTGAAGATCAGTCATTGAGACTTCCCGCGTTACTTAGGCGGCCTTCGCCATGGAGTCTCGGAGCGTATCGAGAACCTGTGAGAGTCCGGAACCGACCAGGTCTTCCATCTTCCGGATTCGAATATTGATCGAAGCGGTCACCAGGACGAGCGGAATGGCGATTGCCAAGCCACTCGCGGTCGTGATCAATGCGACGCTAATATCCTGGGCCAGGACATCCGGACTCACGTTTGCGGCAGCTGCCAATTTCCCGAAGGCTCCCATCATGCCGACCACCGTTCCAAAGAGTCCAACCATCGGCGCACTTTTGATTACGGTATTCACCCAGCTCAAACGCTGCTCGAGATCCGAAAGCACGTCTCGTTGAAAGCGATCCATGACGAGATGCTTGACTTTCGCGTAGCCAAGTTCTCGATTATTGATGGCTACCAAGGCCAATTGGGAAAGAGCCCGAGGATCGCCGTCGCATAGGTCAGCCGCGGCCTGATAGTTGCCGCTTGTGAGCGGAGCCTGAAGTTCCGCGAGGAATGCAGATTGCTCCTCCTCATTCCGGAACCGCTGCCGCGCGACTCGCATCCAAACCATCANCACGCAGAACGCACCCCAAAGCGCGATAAGGCCCAACACAATGTAAATGAAGGTCGCCAAGTAGCCCGTCAATCCACTGATATCGAGCTGGGCGAGGGGAGTAAGAATCATCAAATCTGAAGCCATCTGTTCACCGTATAACCCAGGAAATCATTTCGCCTAAAAACTCGAGAAAGTCGTCGCCTTTCCTAGACGCGATAATCTATCTCGACGACATANAATTCATATCCGCGCCCCGCAGGTCGCACACCAAACACAGTTCGCTTCACGTCACGAAGGGGTCTGGAACCTAACTTTTGTTTTTCCAAAACAGCCAATTGGTTTTCGATCGACTTGGGATAAAACTGACAGACGACGCGCCCCGTTGTGGAAACTCCAGCCTGTTGAAGCAGTGCCTGATCTTGTTGCTTTAACTTCCCGCCTTGCCAGATAAAGTAGAGACGATCGTCCTTTGCGTCAGCGTTGACAGAACGTTGCTGCGGACTACCACCCTTCATTTGCGCGTAGTCCACACCACCTCGACCACCTCCCAACGCACCCAGCTCAATCCCAAAGAACTCGAGTTGCTTGGCATAAGACTCCAAGGTGGTTGATTCAAATCGGATTTCCCATCGTTGCCAGCGCGGAATAACATCCCCGCTTCCGCGTTTTCGATTATCGCCGGCTCCTTTCCCGCGTGTCGCCATGACACCATCGACCGCATCCAGACTGGCCGCCACGGAGGAGACTGCCTCAGTCACCGCTGCCAACGTTTCCGTAATATCCGGTTCAATAATGTCGGTTAACTCCTCGATTCCCGGCTCATTAATGTCACGCGCGGTGCCCTCAGGATTCGTTGTTCCCGGCTCATCTTCGACGAGGAAAACTTCGGGAGCGGAGGGCACAAAAAAAACTCGAGTCGTCAACCAAACGATGAACAACAGCGTGACAAACACACCGACCATCACCAAAGCCGCGACGAGCATACTGGCGGCGCGGTCATAGGCGCTGACCTTGAGCAAATCACCGTGAACCGGCTGCCGCTGGGGTGTCGACTTCGATGGGGTACGAGAGCTCACTGGAATTTTTTTCTGCGGAAGGAATCTAATTCAAAAACTGTGCGTCCGGTCGAATGGTGAGATACCAATCCTTCCAATTCTCGATCGCGTTGAGTTTTTCACCACCGGAAGGATCATCATTCAATCCAAACCCTGAAATCTTGCGACTTAACAATCGCAGCGAATTACGAGCTCGCCGCACAATTCTGGGATCCGGATCCCCTAGGGCAAAGATAAATACGGGGACGTTGTCCAGATCTCGCGTCTCGTGAAGCGCCTTAATTGCGGTGAGCCTCACAATATACTCGTCAGCCTTAACCAGGCGTCGCAGCCTTATCAATTCACGTTCCCGTTGTTTCGGATCGCTACTCAGCTGAATCTGGATTTCTTGGNTTGAAAGATCGATATCGTCGTTGCCACCGGCCTCAAGAATCGAGAGCAAACTTTCGGCCTGGCCCTGGAACGGGGTCCTCACAATTTGACCGTCTTCACCAATGACAACATCAGCTGTATTCGTGGGCAAGCCGCGCCCACCTCTTAAACGGCCGTCGTAAGCGGCGGCCTTCGCGATCGACTTTTTGGTACCTCGGGTCAGAAACAAAATTCCAAAACAGGTGTCGATCGGGGGTCCTCCCTCGCCACTCCAGGCACCATCTTCTCGTTGATACCTTTTCAAGTACTCAACACCCACGTTGTACCATTGGGGTTCGGGAACCTCGACTCCTGACGTCAATTCTTTGAAGCTCTGGTAGCGTTCCAGCGCGTACATGTAGTAGTAGACCCATTCGAGTTCGTTGTTGATATCAAAGTTCTTTGCAAACCATTGGTCACCGCCGGCCATCGAATTCCGTAAACGATCGCGGCTCACGTCGTCGGTCAGCGGCCCCTGTGAAGGCCGTGCGGCTTCCTTGCGAACGATCCGCAGTGCAGGTGGCAAACCGGCATTCGCATTCCGTGTGGCCTGAACAAGTCGCAGCAGGTCGGCACAAACATAAACGCTGCCAACACCTGCTGCTGAGAGCGAATGTTGCACATCGAGTTGTGGAACTCGTTGGAAACTGCCCGGGTCTTTTCCCTGATATCCCCAGCCCCCGCTGACGTCCTGGGTGCGAATCAACCAATTACAAACCTTCACCGCCGAATCGATCGGCACTTCAAAAGCTCGTGTTCGATCGGCCGTCCACATGGCGAGGACGGCATATTGAGTCATGGAGGTATCACCCGTCTTCAAGTTGTGACCCTCGATATAGCCCCAACCACCAAAAACTTTTTGCCAATTGATCATCGCTGTCATCAGCGAATTGATTTCTGCGCGATACAGTTCTGCATCGAGCTCACACAGAAAAATGATCGCAATACCTAAGTCATAGAGGATATCGGGCCGGGCTTGCTGCTGAATATTCTTGGCTGCCTTTTGGCAGGCACNCACCGCCTCTTGGATCTTGGGATGATCTTTGGGGCGATTACCCTTCACGAGCGCCAATCCGATTAACGATTTGCCGCCCAACCGGCGAGGCAATTCATCCTGATCCTCAAGGTACTTGAGTGCCTTGTTGACCATCGCCTTGACTTCGGGGCTTTCAGTCGTGTAGGCGTGCGCTGATGGGGGGGAAGCAACCACCATAGGAAGCGCAACTAAAAATGCCCAAATAAAGTGACTGAGATGAGCGTAGGCTCGGCGCATCGTCAACCTCTCCTTTTTCTGAGGCCAACGGCCGCCACTGCGACCCTCAACCTGCGCGTCGACAGACCTTAATCGAGTCACGATTGATCTCGTGCGCAAAGAGAAGGAAAATCTACCTGTTCCAAATATTTATCCTAATGCCGCAGACTACTCATGTCAAGCAATTGGAAATGCCCGAACTCTTTAGCACGCCTCGGTTTGTTGACATTCAAGGGACCAATTGACAGCAAAGGCCCGACCTTTTAACATGCGTCACTTACTTGAGAGGTCAGGTAGCTCAGTTGGTAGAGCAGTGGACTGAAAATCCACGTGTCGCCAGTTCAATTCTGGCCCTGACCACCTCACGACGCTCATAGGCTTTTCGCCTATGGGCGTTTTTTATGGGTCAAGGCTTTGAAACACGAGGAACAACCGCCCGCGNCAATGCAGATCGTGAATCCTGCGGAATTTCCGTACCGGGGTGGAATTGTCCGTACCGGGGTGGAATTGGCAGGAGGAATGTCAGCGCATGAAAAACGCCGCTGGGCCGATCACCGATTCGGTCAATTCGGCCACAATGCGGCGTAATGCCTTAAATAATATNGACTTAGGTAGCTCGAAACTAGCTAACCATATCCTTGAGGTTCTTCAGCGGTCGAATCTTGACCACGTTGCGAGCCGGCTTGGCTTTGAAGACAGTTTCTTCGCCCGTGAAGGGGTTGAGGCCCTTACGTTCTTTGGTTGCGGGTTTGCGCTGGACCACGATTTTGCAGAGGCCGGGGATTGAAAAATTACCGGGACCGCCGCGTTTCGCGATTGCCTTGCGAATTTCTTCACTCAGGGCATCCATCACCTCGCCAACCTGTTTTTTAGACAGATCCGTTGCTTCGGCGATGTTGTTCAAAATCTCGGTTTTGGTGGGTGCTTTTTTTGCGGTCGCTTTCGCCATGAGAATGACCCTCCTTGTCAGGTCTAAAACTATTTAACGTCCGTCCGCTGAAGCGGAACGCGATGATTAAATTCCCTGCCCCCAATTAATGCAACCCATAATTGGGCCAAATCCCGGGAAATATTGAACATTTTGCAATTCAGGGCCAAGAATAACAGCCACTAGAGATACGCCTTTTTGGGCCGACCGCCGTAGAATGAAGGCTGTGGAAGTGGATCCACAGAACCGATCCATGGGGAACTCTGACGATGCGAGCCCGACCTCAGACTGTGAGTTTTGGCAAGACGCTTCGGATTTCCGAATTCCGTAAGATACGTTATCGTAAATACTTAGAGGACAGGACAAATCTAGACAGAATGGTCCGGCCGTGCCTGCAAAATCGGCTCGCACAGCAGACAGTTTGTCTTTCGTCAGTTCATGGAGTGGCCCATATGCACGTATCCCGATCTCTCAGAGCGATGACCGCTTTGGTCGCTGGAGTGATTTTGGTCGGAATCGTCCAAGTCCCCAAAATTGTCAATGGTCAACGACCGGGAGCGCCCGAACCGGCTCAGGTATTGGTGATCGCCCCACGTGAATATCAGCAGCAGTTGAAATTAGCTGAACGAGCGTTGAAGGACGATCAATACAGCGAGGCGATCGAGCACCTGAGTGCCTTGTTGCACCCGACAGAGGTGCAAGAAGACATGGCTGAGGATTATTTTGTTGGCCGCTCGGCGGACAACCATCTGCAGTCGAGCCTGCGTTCTCAAGCAAGAACCCTACTGGGCACCATGCCACCGCAAGGCCGCGAGTTGTACGAACTACAATTTGGTGCTGAAGCGCGTCGACAACTGCGAACCGCTCTCGAGGCATCCGACTTGGCGGCGTTAGCCGAGGTATCTCGACGCTTCTTTCATACAAAGGCGGGCCATACGGCCACTTTATTGTTGGGTCACAGCTACCTCGATTTAGGTCGCCCCTTGGCAGCTGCCATGTGCCTAAGCGAGCTCGAGGAGGTCGAATCTGCGAGGCGAAAGTATGATCCGGAGTTATCCTTACTCTTGGCGAGTGCCTGGCGAATAGGCGATCATGCGGACAAGGCCGAGACAGTCTTAACTTCGCTTGCGGAACGAAGCCCCAACGCTCGCTTTACCATTCGTGGACAAGAGGTACCGATTTTCGATGGCGAGCCACCCTTGGAATGGCTCGACCGAGTCCTCGCAACTCCCGAGAATCTCCTCCAGCGAATTGCCAACGAATGGCAGATGCATCGCGGCTCCCCGGCACGAAACGCACAGGTTGACGGATCGCTTCCGCTAATGCGAACACGCTGGCGGGTAAACGTTGCGAGCACGCCGGATGACGACGCGATCATCCAGAAAATCATCTCGTCCCATCTGGAGGAGAGCACTCCTTCGTTACCGGCCGGAAGTCCGATCATCGTGAATGGCGTCGTGATGATGAGAACTTCGGACAACATGATGGCCGTGGACTTCGCCACCGGTAAGCGAATCTGGGAATATCCCTGGGCCGAGCCACTCGCCAACTCTCTTAAAGCCGACAGTGGCTCGACGGAGATGCCCGATTCGCGGCGAGATCAACTTGAAGAACGGCTCTGGAGAGATTCGGCCTACGGCCAGATGACCAGCGACGGTAAGTCGCTCTTCTTGATTGATGAATTGAGTTACACGCAGCTATCGGCCAATCGCTTTCAGGTTCAATTCTTTGCCGGCGGTCGCCAGGTACTGAATCTCAATCAACCACGAGATTACAACACGCTTGTCGCCTTGGACATCAAGACTGAGGGTAAACATCTGTGGCGCGTGGGCGGAATCAATGGCGAAGACGAGCCGAAATTGGCGGGTGCTTTTTTTCTGGGCGCACCTTTAGTCCTGGACGACGAGTTATACGTTTTGGCTGAGATCCGCAACGACATTAGTTTATTCGTTCTTGACGCTCAAACCGGCAAGATTCGCTGGAATCAACAATTGGCCCACGTGGGTCAGGCCGGCATCTTGTTCGATCCAACGCGACGACTTTCTGCCGCCACTCCTTCCTATTCGGACGGCATCCTGATCTGCCCGACTTCGGCCGGAGCGGTGGTCGCCGTTGACCTTTCCAATCGATCTCTGCTGTGGGGCTATCAATACAAACGCGATTTCCAATCCCTCACGCGCAATCTGAGATTTAACAATGTGATTGGCTCAAGGCAGCAGACGAAACGAGGCAAATGGACTGACGCGACCGTGACACTCGCAGATGGTCGCGTGTTATTGACTCCTCCTGAGGGTGACGAACTCCACTGCCTCGATCTGCTCACGGGCGAACCGATGTGGGAGGCAAAACCACGCGACGAGAGTCTCTACTTGGCCTGTGTTCACGAGGACCGCGTCGTCATGGTGGGCAAGCGTTCGGTGATCGCCTACGGCCTGAAAGACGGGAAACAAATCTGGTCGCTCCCCGTCAGCAGTCAACGCGAAACCACAGGAATTGCCGCGGTTCCCAGCGGTCGCGGATTTCTAAGTGGCAATCAATATTTTCTGCCAACGACTCGAGAGCTAATTCAAATCGACATTGATGCCGGTAAAATCGCCGAGGCGGTCCGGACCGAACAACGACTCGGGAATCTATTGAGCTATCGGGATCACATCGTTTCTTTCGGACCGGACTTTTTGACCGCGTTTTACAGAGGCGATCGTTTGAAACTGTTGGTCGAAAATCGACTGGAGAAAGATCCGGAAGACCCCTGGAGCATCGAACAGCGAGGACTGCTCGCACTCGATGACGGTCAACGTGACGAGGCGTTGCAATACTTGCGACAAGCTTATGAACTTTACGCGCCGGAAGATGATCGTCGAGAGAGCGCCAAAAGCTTGCTCATTGAAACACTTCTCGATGCTTTAGAAGATGATTATGCCGCAAATGTCGCCTTAGCCGGCGAAGTCAATGGACTGATTGATCGTCCCATTCAACGCGAACAGTACCTGCGCATGATGGGAAAAGGGCTCCTTGAATCGGGTGAACCTCGCAAGGCATTCGACGCCTACATGGAATTGTCAGGGCATCAATTCAGATCGCATTCCACCAACGCACAATCTCCGTCTTCTTTACCCTTGCTGGAAAGTAAATCTCGATCGCACCTCATCCGTCGCGATCGATTCGTCCGAGCTGGAATTCGGGAAAGTTTACAATTGGCAAACGATGCCGAACGATTGGTCATGGAGGCTCAGATTACCGATCGAATCGCTCAAGCCATGGTAAATGACGACACCGACAGCATGAAACGACTGCTCACCACCTTCGGTGATCACCCGGAGACCCATTCGCTACGATTAGAGCTGGCGAAGCGACGGATGGAATTCGAAGAGTTCTTATTGGCAGAGCAGATGCTAGGGCCACTTCTATCGAACCCAAGCCCCGAAATCGGCGGCGCTGCCTGGGCGATAACCGCTGAAATCATGATTCGCTGCGACCACCCGAAGGCAGCGGCTGACTGCTATCGCCAGCTATTGACTCAATGGCCTGATCAAATTTGCCTGAACGGCATGACAGGTAAACAGCTCGTCGCCGATCTGCCCGATGAAAGTCAAGTTGCATTAGAAATGAGCGACACCCAACGCTGGCCCTACGGTCGTGTGGTCGTGGAGCCCACCAAGCGAAACTCAACCGCCTTCAGCCGGATGAGCCCCACCGCATCCCAACCGATTCCCATGATCGATCAAGCGGGGCTGCTCAATCCCAGGATTCAATTGGCTGCCAACTTCCAGAACCTGATCGTCAACGACTCATTGGGGCGCGAACAGGCTCGCATCGGTGGCGGACTGATTTCTCAAGTGCGGGGTCGAAATGAATTCGCGGCCAAGACGCTCGGACATCTCCTGTACCTAAGCAGCGCTGATCGAGTGACAGCGGTCAACATCCTCAACCAAGATAAGCCCGACACACAACGTATCCTTTGGCCCAAGAACGCTGCGGAACGGGGTTATTCGAGCGCCACCCGCCGATCGATTTCCAGCGGAAGCTCGGCGACTAAAAATGCATGGGGCCAAAGCCAACCACGCATTAGCGGACGACTCAACGTTTCACTGGGCCCCGTCACCCACGAAGGGGTCGTTTATCAACAGGGCACTCGCTTAACCTGTGTCGAGCCGCTCAGTGGAGAAACTTTGTGGTCGCGCATTGACCTGTCCGCTTATTCGATCATCTGGGGTGACGACCAATACGTCTTTGCAGCAGCCCGAAACACAGAAACAGCCCGCGTCTTTCGCATGATCGACGGAGAAGAAATTGGTGAGCGCCGCATCCCGACGGAAGAAAAGCGGTGGAAGCTGGTCGGCCGCAATATCCTGACTTGGACCGAATCCGATACCGACGGGGAAAATCAGTGGAACCTGCAACTCCTCGATCCCTGGAAAGAGGAAGTCCTTTGGGAGCATTCCTTCAAGGCCTTTTCGAAAGGCTATGTCACCGACGAAAACCATGTTGGCATCGTCACATCGAACGAGGACATTACAACCTTTAGCCTGATCGACGTTACCAATGGAGAGCTACTCCTCGAACACGATTTACAAAAGGCAGAGAAACAGCCGCGCGAGATCTATGTTTTGCCATCCGAAGACCAATGGTTGTTGGCGGTCGGCTTCGCACCGAAGCCCCCACCTAAAGGACAACAGATCCTCTTCACAAACAGTAACGCTCCGCTGATCGATGTTCATTTATATGCGTTTGACCGAACGAGTCGAGAAGCACAATGGCATATACCGGCGGTCATCGAAGGCTACAGTCTGCCGCTGAATCAACCACCCGACCTCCCGGTACTCACCTTCCTTCAGCAGTCTCGCAAGACCGCCTCTCGACGGACTCAACTGGCAGCGATGTGTATTGACAAACGAGACGGGCGAATCGTCCTTGACGAGAAACAACTCAACTTCAGCCACCATCGTTATTCACTCAGTGGCAACGATGCTGACAAAAGTGTCTCGATCAACTTCTACCCAGCCCAACGATTTCGGCTGGTCTTTACTCACGAACCACAACCGCCTGCCCCTCCGGCCCAAACCGGTTCAGCGGCCTCAACGGCAGATGGAGCGGGACTTACAAAAATCATGGGAGCCGTGCTCGGTGCACTGGGCAAGCCAGTCCAGGAACGGGGCAAAATCGCTGAAGAAGGAATCATCCGAGTCCTACAAGACCCGGATATGGCTGATCCAGCCCCTGCCCCGGAGGAACCATAAGCGTCTCCAATACCAATATGAAGACATCTCCGATCCGCCTGCGACCGTCATCATTTACCCTGTGACCGTCACAATCGGTTTCCCCGATGATCACGATCAATGGCATCTCAACTTAACCCATCAAGACCACGATTTTGGAGGCTGAACCAGGACAGATTCACCTAGGCATTCGCTGATTCGGCGCCTATCTTTTAAGCAGATCAGGCTCCGCAGGGTCAACTTAGCCGGAAAATCGGCGACTTCCGGAATGACTCGAGCCCCGAATCGACGATCGCAGATGAGAAGTGGACGATGTCGCTACGGACCGCGACGGGTGTTATTACCGAGGAAGTCGAAAGGCAACTGCATGAACAGTTCTCAACATGAAGCCATCCAGAAGCTGACCGAGGCAAGAGAAAAGATCCTCGGTCAACTCTCTCAGATTATCGTCGGCCAGCACGACGTGATTGACGAGCTCTTGATCACTCTTTTCAGTCGGGGACATTGTTTACTTGAAGGTGTCCCGGGGCTCGCCAAAACGTTGATGATCAGCACGCTCTCAAACACTCTCAGCCTCTCCTTCAGCCGAATTCAATTCACACCAGACTTGATGCCCGCCGACATCACGGGCACGGAGATCATTGAGGAGAACCGCAGCACGGGAGCTCGCGAACGTCGTTTTCTGGAAGGCCCCGTTTTCGCCAATGTGATCCTCGCTGATGAAATCAACCGAACGCCGCCGAAAACCCAGGCCGCGTTACTTGAGGCAATGCAAGAGCGGCAGGTGACGGTCGGTCGAGAACGGCGAGAGCTCTCCAATCCATTCTTTGTTTTGGCGACCCAAAACCCAATTGAACAAGAAGGGACCTATCCGCTTCCGGAAGCCCAGCAAGACCGTTTCATGTTCAAGGTCTTCGTGAAGTACCCCAGCTTCGAGGAAGAATTTGAAATTGCCAAGCGTACGACGACGAACCAGATGAGCGAGACGCAGCCAGTACTCTCCGCGGACGAGATCATCAAGCTCCAGGAGATTGTCCGAGAGGTTCCGATCAGCGATCACGTCATTCGTTACACGTTGTCGCTCGTCCGCCAGACTCGCGTCGGGGCGGCAGGGACTCCAGAATTCATCGATGAGATGTCTGCCTGGGGAGCCGGTCCACGGGCAGTCCAGTTTTTGATCCTAGGCGGCAAAGCGCGGGCTCTGCTTCAGGGCCGTACGCACGTTTCGACCGAGGATATCCAAGCACTCGCCAAACCTGCATTACGACACCGACTCGTCGTCAACTTCGCAGCCGAGAGCGACGGGGTTACTCCGGACGACATCATTGATCGACTACTCGAGTCCACTCCAACCAAGGAAGATGAACTGACCAGCGATGCCCGATTCCAAAAGATTTTTGCATCCTGAGGCTGTTAAACGGATTACACGACTGGAATTGCGAGCACGCCACGTGGTGGAAGGATTCCTCTCCGGCATGCACCGCAGTCCCTACTTCGGACAGTCCGTCGAATTCCGTCAACACCGCGAGTATGCGGCGGGTGATGATTTGCGCCACGTCGACTGGAAGGTGTGGGCGAGACAAGATCGCCTCTACGTGAAGCAATTCGAAGAAGACACCAATTTACGTGCGACGCTGTTGGTCGACGTCTCCAATAGCATGCGTTACGGCAACGGCGCAATGTCGAAGTATGAGTATGGCTGCACGATTGCAGCCAGCTTGGCTTACATGGTGCTCAAACAAAACGACGCGATTGGTTGCGTCTCTTTTGATGACTCCCTGAGGAGAAACGTACCGTACCGCACACGGCAGACCCACTTACTGTCCGTCGTCGAGGCACTTTCCGTTAGCGAACCCAAGGATAAAACAGAGATCTACAGCATCCTCCGAGGTGTTGCCGAGAGCCATCCTCGACGCGGATTGATGATTCTGATCTCCGACCTTCTGGCCGATCCAGCCGCCACCCTGAAAGGGCTTCGTTTGCTGCGACAGCGCGGACACGACGTCTTAGTTTTTCACGTCATGGACGATGATGAACTTGAGTTTCCCTTCAATGGTCCGGTTCGATTTGAAGGCCTGGAGTCTGACGCCACCTTGACCTGCAACCCGCGTGCCCTGCGGGAGGGATACCTCGAGGCGTTGCAGGAGTTTCTGGATGAGATGCGTCATACCTGCGCGCAGAACAGCATCGATTACCAACTGGTCCGAACCAGTGACCCTTTGGACGCAGTGCTTGCCAAATTCCTGTCAAATCGACTCGGCGTGCACAACCGAAATTAAAATCTCCAAACATCACTGTGACAGCCTTCAGAATTAACTTCCTATGCAGTTTGTCTATCAACCGCTGACCTGGGCCTTCTTTTTGGTCCTGATTCCCCTGGTGATCCATCTCATCAACATGATGCGTCACAAGCGGGTTCAGTGGGCTGCTATGGACTTCCTTCTAAAGAGCTACAAGAAACACCGTCGTTGGGTTTGGCTCAAGCAGCTGTTGCTGTTGCTGCTAAGGATGCTGGCCATTGCAGCGGTTGTTGCGATGTTGGCCAAACTTGTAACCAATGACGAGCTCTCTTCGTTGTTTGGCCGTCAAACGACCCATCATTACGTGCTTTTGGACGACAGCCTATCGATGTCCGATCGCATGGGTGGCAGCGAAGCCTTCGACCGCGCGAGACAGGCCATTGGACAAATCACCGCGAATGCGGGGGCTAACGATACAGAACAAAAGATCACTCTGATTCGTTACTCAAAATCACGCGGCGGTGAAGCAGTGAGTGCCATTGAGATCGCTCCGCCAGCGTCCGACGAATCCGCTGGAAGACCGGATGTAGCGGATCTTAATGCGGTGCGAATCAACTCAGCTCTGGAAGCCCAACTCGAAGAAAAGGGCCGTTCTTTTGATGTCACCGAGCTCGCAGTCGGTCCCACTTCTGCATTGGGAATCGCGGAACAACTGATCGCAAGTTCTGACGATGACAAACAGATCTTGCACCTGGTTTCGGATTTCCGAGAGACGGATTGGACGGAACCCGGTGAAGTCCGTGATCAGCTCTCGAAGATATCCAAGTCAGGTGCCGAGATCCAATTCATTCGATGCGCGAATGGCTCCTCGGCGAACCTGGCGATTACCGGCCTCGAGCCGATGGAGGGAACTCAAGCCGCTGGAGTTCCTTTGTTCGTGAACGTCAAGGTCACGAATTATTCCGATACTCCCGCTGAACAGGTACCCATCCAGGTTCGTTCCACTTTTCACGGCATGTCGCCCGACGGAAAAGAGTCGTCTCCAGAGAGCTCCGATTTGCCCGACCTGCTCATCGAACGAATTAATCCAGGCGCAACCGTTACTCGACAATTTCAAGTTTACTTTCCCACAACGGGAAAACATACCGTTCAGACCAGCCTGCCACTGGATGCCATCGAAGCTGACAACCGCCGCTGGTGCGTCATCGATCTTCCTATTGGGGAGCCTGCGTTGATCGTGGACGGTGGCGTCGACCAACAAGCCCTGTACTATCTGGAATCCATTTTCCAACCCGGAACAAAAGCCAGGACCGGAATCCTGCCCGAGTCTCAGCCCCCCTCGTATCTACGCGATGTGGCCATCGAAGAACTGGAGCGGTTCCGCACAATTTATCTGCTCAACGTTGGCCAATTGGACCAGCGAGCGGCACGAAATCTGGAAGAATACGTACGGAACGGTGGCGGCCTCGCCATCTTTATGGGTCCGAATTTTAACGCGTCGTTTTACAACAACTGGTACGCCGATGGGAACGGTCTCTTCCCGGCTCCTTTGACGCGGCCCGTTAACCTTCCAGCGGCGAATGATCCCAACGTTGCAGACGTTCAATTCCAAGAAAATCCGATCCTCGAAGTCTTGCTGGGTGAGAGAAATCCCTTTGCGAGGTCGATCCGGATCAATCGATACATCGCGACGCCTGACCTCTGGAGTCCCCCAACGGGGTCGCCGATCGAGATTCTGGCAACACTGCGCAATCGAAAGCCGTTGATGCTACAACGTCCGTTCGGCGATGGACGAGTTGTCGCGATTTTGACAACCCTTGCTCCCGAATGGAACAACTGGGCATTGGAACCAAGCTTCATCATCGTTGCCTTACAAATGCAATCCTATCTTTCGGAACGCGGTCAGAGCCAACGGGAGCGGCTGACTGGAGCTCCCCTTGAAATCCAACTCGATTCCGCCAAGTATCGTCCTGAGATCACGGTTGCCCTACCAAGTAACGCTGGACCAGGAGCCGAAGTGGAACTCACGGCGGAACCGGTGGGAGCCGGTGATTCACCGGTCCTTTCCGCTCAACTTGGTGTCGATACAAAAACCGGTATACGAAACGAGCAAACCAACAAGAGTGGGATCTACGAAGCCAGTATCCGAACCCTTGATGGCGTCCCCAATCGCCGCAGGTATTCGGTCAATATAAATCCACTGGAAAGCGATCTTTCAATTGTATCCACCGCCGACTTGATCGAAGACCTGAAGCCTGTGAAGGTAACGATCACCGATGCTGATCAACTGCTCTTCCAGGCGGATACCACTCCTGGTCGCTCTTGGAGTGAATTCATCCTCTGGGTTCTGATTGCCATTCTTATCATCGAACAGTTGCTGGCCTATTCGGCCAGCTACCACGCCAAGCCGTTGGCCAGAGCAGGGGGTGCCACATGACATTTCCTTCGCTCAACGCCTGGCCAATCTTTGCCGAGACCCGAACATTCTTCGATGTCACGCGTCTGCATGCCATGACGCAGTGGTGGCATTGGATGGCACTGATTTCGGTTTGCTTGCTGATCGCCGTTTTCTTGATTTCTGTCTACCGTCGGGATTCCGCAGAATTACCCAAGGGCACGGGCGTCCTGTTGATGATTTTGCGACTGACTGCCTTCGCTGGTCTTTTAGTCTTTTTCCTGAATATCGAGAAACGGACAGAGCGAAAACTGGTCAAACCTTCACGCGTCTCGATTCTGGTCGACACAAGCCAGAGTATGGGACTGAGCGATGCGACCGCTCAAGGATTGACTTCTCCCAAGAGTCGACTGGCGAGCATTGCCACCGAATTCTCGGATGGTTCGTTGCTTGACGATCTACGGCAGAAGCACGAGGTCACGGTTTATCGCTTTGATCAAACGGCCATCCCTGAATCGCTTGGCACGTTCCCGAAGGAAACCATCGTCGACAATTCAGACACCAACCAAGGCTCGCAACCATCCTGGGAAGAGAAACACCGGGAAGCAGCAGGACTCTACCAAATTGCCGCAGGCATCCTAGGCTTGGCCCTCGTTGCTTGTGTGCTTCATTGGATCTTAGGCTCTCGAGTAAGAGGCAAAGAAGGGGAATCCTGGGCTCTGCTGTTCGCCGGTGTCTTGCTGATCGTTGGTGTTGTCGTGGTTGCAGTCACCAATCTTCGACATCCCGACGTTCCACTGACAACCGCCTTTGACGACTCCGCAACTCCACCAGCCCCCACCAACAACGACGATCTCGAAGAAACATCGGAAATCCCGGAAGAGATCGTCGTCGAATGGCCGCAGCAATTGCGTCCAAGAGGAACCGAAACGCAGCTCGGTGAGGCCGTTCGATGGGTGGTTGAAAAAGAACGCGGCGGTCCGACCGCGGGCATCGTCGTGATGAGTGATGGCCGCAGCAATGCCGGCCTCGATGCCAAACTCGCAGCCGAAATCGCGGAACAAGCCAATATCCCTGTTTTCCCGATCGGCTCTGGTTCCGAAAAGATGCCGAAAAGTGTAAGAGTCGTCGACTTGGAAGCTCCGGCAAGGGTCTTTCCTGGCGACAAATTCACCATGACGGGATACCTCCAGGCCGACGGGCTCGAAGGCAGGACGGTAAAGGCCGAACTAGTCAGCACTGACGCGGAACTCCAGGACGATACCGAAGTCTTGGCAGCGGAAGAACGAGTCAACCTGGGACCCGACGGTGAAATTCAAACGATCACCTTCGAACTTGACCCCGAAGACCTGGGCCGGCGACGTTGGACACTGCGAGTGTCAGCACCTCAAGAGGATCTAAATGAGAGCGACAACGAGCGATCGGCAACCGTTGAGGTTGTGGAACGCAAGAATCGCGTACTCATTCTAGCGGGAGGTCCTACCCGGGAATATCGTTTCGTCAGAAACCTGCTCTTCCGAGATGAAAACACCACGTTGGATGTCTTGTTGCAATCAGCTCCAGCTGGCGCAGCCCAGGAAGCCAACAACGTCCTTCTGGAATTCCCCGACACGCCGGAAGCGATGTTCGAGTACGACTGCTTACTCGCCTTCGATCCCGATTGGCGCAAGCTTTCGTCGGAACAGATCGAGCTGCTCAACCGATGGGTCTCCGAGAAGGCAGGAGGCCTGATTGTCGTCGCCGGGCCGGTCTTCACACCCCAGTGGACTCGCTCGCGACAAGGGTCCGACTCTGAAAAACTGCAAACCATTAAGGCACTTTATCCGGTCACCTTTTTTGGAAGAAGCAGCGCGAGTGCCTTCCTGGGCCGAACCACTTCCGATACCGCCTGGCCACTTCAATTCGGCGACGAAGGACAGCGGGCACCATTCCTGCAACTGGAAGACACTCCCGAAGCGAGTGCAGAACGCTGGAATGAATTCGAGGGCATTTACGGATTCCAAGCGATCAAAGACGTTAAACCGGGCGCCAAAGTCTTCGCCTACTTCTCGGATCCAAAAACGGCCCTGGACGCAGAACTACCCGTCTTCATGGCTGGTCAATTCTATGGGGCAGGCCGTGTCTTCTTCCTTGCCAGCGGTGAAATGTGGCGTCTGCGGGGTACGGAGGAGCGGCTCTTTGACACCTTCTACACAAAATTGATTCGTTACGTATCCCAAGGCAGATTACTCCGAGACTCAAGTCGTGGAATTCTTTTGAGCGACAAGGAACGTGCAAGTCTGGGCGACACGATCACCGTCCGAGCAACGTTATCGGACGAACAATTCCAACCGTTACAGATTCCTGCAGTCACCGCATCCGTGGTTCATGAAAGTGGATCCCGAGAACCGCTTGAGCTAAGACAAATCACCAACGCAGAACGTCCCGGAATGTACACAGGGCAATTCACCACCGCGCGTGAAGGCGACTTCCGCATTGAACTGCCAATCCCCGGATCAGACGACGAGCTCCTGGTCCAAGAAATTCGCGTGCGATTGCCCGCACGAGAGATTGAGCGTCCACAGCGTAACGACGCATTACTGAGTGAGATTGCACAAGCGAGTAACGGCGTCTACTTCGTCAGTCTCGATGCTGCTCTCGGCCGCGAAAGCGTCGCTCCGTTAACCAACCAGATTCCTTCAAAGGACCAGGAGACATTTTTGCCCGGTACGCCGGACAAAGAGTTCGAAGAGCGATTAATGACCTGGTTGCTAATTGTAATTTGTGGGGCACTTAGCCTCGAATGGCTCATTCGTCGCCTCAACAAGTTAGCTTGAACGTGAAGAACAAGATGTCCAACGCACCCAACTCAATTCCGCCAAACGTCGAAAAACTGCTCGCAAAGTTACGGCGGCGTGTGCGCGTCTACGTTTGGCTCGAGGGACTCGCCCTGGCTGTCATCTGGGTTGTCGTCGCGTTTTGGCTGAGCCTGGGCATGGACTACCTCCCAGTCCTCGCCGGCGCCGACGAAATGCCGCGAGCGGCTCGCGTTCTCGTGTTGCTGGCCACTTCAGCTGGCCTGGCTTACATCTTGTACCGTTGGATTCTCCGCCGCGCCTTTGTGCAACTGGCCAACCGCAGTCTGGCACTCCTACTGGAACGACAATATCCCGAATTCCGGGATGCCTTAATGACAGCCGTGGATCTTTCCGAAGAGGGTGAATCACCGCTCGAACTGCATCACTCAATGTTTGAAAAGTCCGTCGCAGAGGCAGTCTCCCAAACGAACAAGGTACGGGTCTCCAAAGTCTTTAACCGCTCGCCATTACTTCGCAAATTGATATGCGCCACACTCGCATTTGGATCAGTCGTCGCTTTTGCTGTCTTTGCCCACGAGGCATTTGCGACCTGGACATCCCGAATCCTGATGCTTTCAGACGCGCCCTGGCCGCGCCGAGCGTCGATTGAAGTGCTCGGCTTCGAACAGACTCCACTCAAGGTCGCCGAAGGCAGTGATTTCGTGGTTCGTGTACGGGCAGACGCCAGTCGTCCCACTCCTCCTCCAAAACTCTGCGTGATCTATTACGAACTGGACGGTGGCGAAACGGGACGCGTCAACATGAGCAAGGACGGCGAATCCCGCGAAGGTTATCAACACTATCGCTTCGATGGAAAACCCTTCAAAGGAATGCTCGAAAGCGTTTCCTTTGACGTCGTTGGCTTTGATGCACGCGTCAAAGACTTGGATATCCAGGTTGTGAAAAGTCCGAGCGTAACGGGTGTTGAGATGGACTGCCAACTCCCGAAATACACAGCCCGTTTACCTCGCAAACAGGCCTGGCGTCCCGGCACCAGCCTTCCCATCGGCTCCGAGGTTCGACTCACCATAGCAAGCTCCAAACCGTTGCGCGAGGTCGTCTTAGAGAATCTCGATACCGGCGAAAGCGAAACACTTCAATTTTCACCGGAAAGCGAAACCTCACAGTTCGATTACCAACTGCCAACTCTAAGCGAACCCGTAGGGATCCAGATCTCCCTTGTTGACACAGATGGCATCTCAAGCCAACAACCCTACCGCCTCGCCATCGCAACGCTTGCCGACCTTCCACCTCGCATTGACGTACTCATGCAGGGCATCGGTTCTGCCATCACTCCGCAGGCACGAATTCCACTCCAAGGTGAAATTACCGATGATTACGGAATCAACAAAAGCTGGTTCGACATCACCTCTGAAGAACAAACCACACGGAAAGTGGAGTTCGACCTCGCTCAACGCGGACAAGTCGAAGCAGTGCTCGACCTGCGGGAGCAGGCAACTCAAGAAAGCAATGCCTGGCGATTGGAGACGGGAAAGAGCATCATCCTGGCCGTCAAATCAGACGACCTCTACGATCTCGGCGATGCCGCTAACGTCGGGCAAGGCGACGAGTATTCCCTGGATGTCGTCACCTCGGATGAATTACTCGCCTTGCTGGAAGCCAACGAACTCAATCTAAAGCGACGCTTCGAACAAGTCATTTCCGAAATGAAGTCGACTCGAGATCGACTCCTGCGATTACAGGCCGATTTACAACCCAACGCCAGTGACGAAAGCGCTGAACCCGGAGACCAAAACGTATCGAACGAACAAATCTGGTCGCTTCGCGTTCTCCAGGTGCAACGAGCCAACCAGCAAGGTGATAAATCACGTCTAGAAATTGAAGGCGTCGCAGCAGCCTTCGAAAACATCCGTGAACAAATTATCAACAATCGAGTCGATACGGAAGAACGGAAAATCCGACTGCAGAACCAGATCATCGACCCGCTGAGCCAAATTGCCATCGAACAGTTCCCACAATGGCAACAAACGCTTGTCGATCTCCAAGCTCAATTCGAAGCCAACGTAGCCGACCAGCCACTAACAACTGCTGCGGTTGAAGAAGCGAACGAGCTGCTTTTAGCCATGGAGGCAGTTCTCAACAAAATGCTCGAACTGGAAACCTACAACGAATTAGTCGACTTGGTTCGTTCGATCATTCGCGAGCAGTCGGAAATTGCGGACGAAACCAACGATCAACGCAAACAAAAGGCTCGTTCACTGCTCGAAGATTGATGACGACGAAACCGAGGGCGATAACGAAAAGTAATCAAGAACTAAGCTTTCCATCAGATTTAGCGGACATCGTGGGCGCGAAATCAAACGCGCCACACCAGGCAACACAAATCTCTCGGGAAAGCCGTCACAAACAGGTACACTACAGAGGGGCAACCACCCACACAGTTGAGATAGTCGGTGGAACAATTCCCCGGTAGAATTAGGTGATAAAGACACAAGTGCTGAGGGAGCACGAAAATGGTTGAGTTCCGTTTCACGAGGCAATTCGTTGCTGCAATCTTGGCAGCATGCCTGTCGTTCTCTGGCTCCGTTTCCCTTCAGGCTCAACCAGCGCCTGCCGAGGCGGACCAAGCGAACTCCGGCTCTGACGCCAATCTCGCTGACCAGCAAGCCCGATTGGCCCAAAAGTATCAACAGTTGGAAATGTTGATGCTGAAAATGGCGGAATTCGATGCGAGCACAAATCCTCGGAGATCGGCCTTACTCAAACAGGCCATTGCTCAAAGCAAAGACAAGAACATTCGCATCCAAATGGATCTTCTTGCTCGACTCCTCAAGGATGAACGACTATCTCGAGCGGTTGAGGAACAAGACCAACTGCAAAATGACCTTAATTCACTGTTGCAATTGTTGTTGAGCGAAAACCGAGCAGATCGCAATCGGGACGAACAGGACCGCATTAAAAAATACATCCAGGAAGTCACCCGCATCCTGCGGCAACAGCGCAGCATCCAAGGACGTACCGAAGGCGGCGACGACCCCATCCGACTTGCTGAAGGCCAACGAAAAATTGCCGAGCGGACAAATCGGCTGACCGAAGAGATTAACGAGAACGAAGGGCAACAAGGCGAAGAGCAACAAGGCGAAGGACAGCAGGGCGAAGGACAGCAGGGCGAAGGACAGCAGGGCGAAGGACAGCAGGGCGAAGGACAGCA